>CAZJKE010000001.1:0-110628 GCA_964546585.1 uncultured Isosphaeraceae bacterium
CCACGACCGCCGTATTCGCATTGATCGTGCTTCGATCAAGTGAAAGCGTGCAGTTGTTGTGGATGTAGATGCCACCACCGCTGCGACCGGCCGAGTTGCCGTCCATCGCGCATTGGTTGAGGGAAGGTTCGCTGTAGTACTTGCAATAGATGGCGCCTCCGCTCTTGGCGGCCGAGTTCTTGATGAAACTCGTGTCGACGATGACCGGATAACTTCCAACAAAGCAGTACATGCCTCCGCCATCCTGCGCAGAGGTGTTTCCGGTGAATGTGCATGCGTTGACGAATGGGCTGCTGTTGTAATTGACCATGCCACCGCCGTACCCGGCGTCGGCGGTTGCTGAGTTGTTGTTGAAGCCCACCCCCGTCAGTGTCGGATCGCTGCCTGTGGAGTTGTACATGCCACCGCCGCCGGACACAGCAATGTTGTTATTAAACAAGCTGTTGCTAATTTCCGGGCTACTGAAGTACCGGTTGTACATGCCGCCGCCACGGTTCTGGGCTGTGTTCTCGGCGAACAGGCAGTCCGTAAGCGTTGGGCCACTGTGATCATCGTTGTACATCCCACCACCGAGCACTTGCGAGTTGTTGAAGAGGAAAGAACAGTTGGTGAGACTGGGGGCACTGAATGAACGATTGAACATGCCACCGCCGGAACTGTCCCCCGATGCGGTATTGCCGGTGAACGTGCAACCCGCGAGGGCTGGACTGCCTCGAAATACGAACATGCCTCCGCCGCCATTGACCGCAGTGTTGTTGAAGAATGTGCAGCCGCTGATTGTCGGGCTGCTATCGCCGACGCCCATGCCCCCGCCGGCGGTTTCCCAGTCGTCGATCGTGCCGTCGCTGTCCCAGTCCACCCAGGTCGCTTCACAGTTTCGTACCGTGAATCCTTCGATGACTGCCTCGTCCGTTTCGCCCCCATTGCAGAGGATGCCGCGGCGTATACCTTCGCCATCGATAATGGTCGCCTCGGCTTCACCGCTGCCGTGCAGCCAGATCGCTTTGCCCAGCATGTCGACGACTTCATCGCCACTACCAGCGTAGACACCGGGGTGCACAAGCACCTCGTCGCCGTCGGAGGCGGCGTCGATGGCCGCTTGAATGGTGTTGAAGTCGGCCTTGCCGTCATCGTCCACGGTCCAGATATCTGCGGGACAGCGATCCACTACCACAAACCCCACGATGACTGCCATCACCAGGTACCGCATCAATCTCCCTCTGAACCGCCCCCATAGTGGCATGCGGGGCTCAAAGGTCAAATGAAAACGATATATTAGGCCACTTCTTCAATCTCCATGTCGCCAAAGTCGCGATGTAATCAGGCCGCTACCTTCAATATTGCGGCCATTGTGGTGGAAGGGGCATATCATTTCCCGCCAAGCCCTCTGAGGAGACCTCTCACATCATGACTGCACCGTCACAATTCCATCGTCGAGATGGATTCACCCTCATCGAACTGCTGGTTGTGATCGCGATTATCGCCGTCCTGGTAGGCCTTGTGGTCGTGGCCTTGGGCGGGATGATGACCAGAAGCAAGTCTGCTGCGGATCTCATGAATCATCGCGGACTTGCCAAGGCCGATGCCGCCTATGCGGCAGATCATGAAGGGCAACTCCTCAGTCCAAGAACAACGGAGTTAAATAACTGTGCTGCAACCCTGAACTGGGTATGGAACTACGGAGTTCATGAGGAGAGCGGCACGCTGAGAATAGGAACCGAATATGCACTCATGGATGGCCCGGCGTGGGAATACATTGGGTTGTTGACGGCATACAAGTCCCCGCTTGATGATAGTGCTCAGGTACGCAGTTACTCCCTCAGTGCATATGTCGGCGTCTTCCGTGGAGCCAACGATGACGATGAAGCTCTACGCCCCCTCCTGGATATTGAAGGGAGTGACTATTGGCAGCCCTGCCTGACCACCTCACAAGTCCCACAACCATCTGCCACCATGTGCAGTATTTCTGAGGAGGCAAAGGATGGCCCCGCCAAAGACGGGTTCTACATCCACCCAGACGAAGATTCGCCAGAGTGGGCAACTCTTCCCGCAGCGTGGTGGGAACCGGGTCGCGTCAATGTTTCTCTCCTTGATGGTTCGACACGCAGCATCAGATTCGATAGTGGAGCAGGACTTCGCAAGGAATGGCTCAAGGATATCGATGGCTACGACATCCCTGTTGAGTCATCTTTGGGGCAGAATGTCAACGATCGATACAACAGCCGGGATGACTATGGGCGAATCCGAAAACTCCTGCTCCCAGGGGGCGACGGCGACTTCCCAGGACTTCTGAACTAGACGGGTCACTCCTCACATCTGATTCCAACTGACGGCGATCGTGTCCGCTATCGTGCCGCCTCGCATGGCCGTATTCGACTGGGTCATCGTAGGTTTCTACATCGCCTCGGCCATCGCTATCGGCGCGTGGTTCACGCGGCGAGCGAGCAAGAGCACGAGCGACTTCTTCGTCGCTGGCCGCTCATTGGGTTGGTTTGTGGCCGGTACATCGATCGTTGCCACGACCTTCGCCGCGGACACTCCCGTGTTCATCGCAGGCATGACACGCGATGAAGGCATATTCAGCAACTGGTTCTGGTGGAGCATTCTGATCGGACAGGTCGCGACCGCAACTGTGTTTGCGCGGCTATGGAGGCGCAGCGAAGTCATCACCGATGTGGAGTTCGTGCAACTACGGTACGGCGATGGACCGAAGACGCGATTCCTTCGCATCTTCAAATCGCTGCTCGAAGGGGTTGGCCGCAATTGCATGATCATGGCCGCGGTCACGCTGGCAATGGTCAAGGTCGTGCAGGTGCTGCTGGGCATCGAGCCGGGCGACCTCTTCCTCGGCATCGATGCGACCTGGGTCGTGTTGGGCGTGCTCGGGTTGATCGCTCTGCTGTACTCAGCCCTCAGCGGCCTGTACGGCGTGGTCTATACCGACATCATTCAATTTGCGCTTGCCATGATTGGATCCATCGGCCTAGCTGTCATCGCCTATCTGGACGCATCAAGCGGCGAGGGCCTGATGGCGCGGCTTGCCGCCGCCCCTGACTTCAAGGAGACGCTGCTGGACTTCGTGCCTCGGTTCGAAACATTCGATATCGCCGCGTTTACGTTCGTCGTCTACATCATCATGTCCTGGTGGGCATCCGCCCCCGGAAGTGGATATGCCGTCCAGCGGCTGCTCGCCACACGCACCGAACGCGATGCCCGCCTTGCCTTTCTCTGGTACGCATTCTGCCACTATGTGCTTCGTCCCTGGCCTTGGATCATCGTGGGCCTGCTGTCGCTGATCTACTTCCCGGGCATCGAAGATCCCGAACGGGCCTTTCCCCTCATGATCGATCACTTCCTTCCAGTCGGATTGAAGGGCGCGATGGTCGCAGCCATGCTGGCGGCCTACATGAGCACGATGGATACGCACCTGAACTGGGGCGCCTCCTACATCGTCAATGACGTGTACGAGCCGTATGTTCGACCAGGCCGCGGGCAGCGGGAGTATGTCATGGTCGCGAGAGTCACGATGGTGGTGCTGACTGCTCTAGCCCTCCTTGTGGCGACCGAACTCACCAGCATCCTCGATGCCTTCAAGTTCCTTGCAGTCTTTGCCGCCGGGCTCGGGACGGTCATGATCGCCCGATGGTTCTGGTGGCGAGTCAACGCCCTTACGGAGATCGTCGCCATTGCGGCCACAATTGTCGTGGCCAGCGGCACCCTGATGTGGCTGCCGGATGTTGTTCACGCGGACGGCACCAAGGACGACCTGTTTGCGGTACGCCTTCTCATCTCCACTGTGGCGGTCACCGCTGCCTGGCTGCCGGTTGCCCTTTTCTACGGTCGGATCAATCCCGCCACCATCGCCTTTCAGAAGAAGATGCGTGTCGGCGGTCCGGGCTGGAACGCAGTTGGGCCTGTCGGAGCGCGTGGTTCGCTTGGACGGGACAGCGTGGAGTGGGCGGTCTGCACCGTCTGCTTGCTCTCGCTGTTGATCGGCTCAGGAAAACTCCTATTCCACGAATGGGTCTTCGGCGGTGGACTGCTCGCAGTTGGAGTTGTGGCCGGGTGGTTTCTTCTGATGATCATGCAGAATCAACCAAAGGTCGCAAAAACACCGTAATTTCCGGGCCCGATGGCTTGTTCACTTTCGCGTCGGACGATACAGTCCACGCCTGGAGACGATTCCTTCTGCCGCTGTGGCAGATGGATCCATAGAGGACATAGGAAAGGATTCAGTCCATGGCCAAGAAGAAGACCGCGAAGAAGAAGACAAAGAAGGGCCGCGCAAAGGCGACCACCGAGACCAAGCCGCGCACCAAGTCACAGATCTACGGTTCAATCGCCGATGACACAGGCCTGACGCGCAAGGAAGTTGCCTCGGTCTTTGAGTCGATGGGCACCTACATCAGGAAGGACCTTGGCCGCCGCGGCCCTGGCACCTTCAATGTCGGTGGATTCATGAAGATCAAAACCAAGAAGGTCGCCGCGAAGCCGCGTCGCAAGGGCATCAATCCCTTCACCGGCGAAGAGCAGTGGTTCAAGGCCAAACCCGCCTCCACGCGTGTGAAGATCACCGCGCTGAAGGCCCTCAAGGACATGGTCTGACGATCACCGTTCCCTGAACGCAATGTCGCAACGCCTCGCCGAACTCTGGCGGGGCGTTGCTCGTTCTGGGAGACTGTCACCATGTCGCTTCCGCCCGATCGAGGCCATCTTGCCACCGAGTTGCCGCCGCGTGATGCGCCAGCGCTCGACACACTGACCACGAACGACTGTATCGCGATGCTCGCAGCTGATCAGCACGCAGCAGTGCGTGCGGTGGAACAGGTAGCAACAGACATCGCCGCACTTGTCGATGCGATCGCCCCCCGAATCGCCGCGGGGGGCCGATTGATCTATCTCGGCTGTGGAACTTCAGGGCGGCTTGGGGTGCTCGATGCCGCGGAGTGCCCCCCCACCTTTCAAGCCGAAGCGGGAACCATCATCGGACTCATCGCCGGTGGCGACGCATCGCTGCGGCGATCCTCCGAAGCAGCCGAGGATGATCCTGATGGTGCTGCCCCCCTCCTCGCCTCGCTCGACCTTTCGGAGCGTGACACCGTGCTTGGTATCGCCTCGGGTGGAACCACGCCCTGGGTGCTGGGCGGTGTCACACTTGCCCGCAAGCGTGGGGCCTGCACCGCCCTCCTGACCTGCGTCCCATGCGATACCGAGGTGGATCACGCCATTGTGCTGGCAACGGGGCCAGAGTTGCTTGTGGGGTCCACACGGCTCAAGGCCGGCACGGCGACGAAGATTGCGCTCAATTCCATCACCACGACACTGTTTACGCGCCTCGGCAAGGTGTACGGGAACCTCATGGTGGATCTCCGCGCAACAAATGACAAACTCAGGGACCGAGCCCTTCGGATCGTCGCCAGTTGCGGCGATCTCGATCGTGCGGCTGCGGCAGCGGTGCTCGCCGAAGCCGGCGGCGATGTCAAGACCGCCATCGTCATGCACACACTTGGACTTTGCGTGCAGGATGCGTCCCGGCGACTTGCTGAAGCAGAAGGACACCTTCGCGAAGTGCTGCGGTAGACTTTCAATCATGCCACTGCTTGTGACAGGCACGATCGGGATCGACACGGTCCATACGCCAACAGCCAATGTTGAATGCGTCCCCGGAGGATCGTGCGCGTACTTTGCTGCGGCGGCCTCGTTCTACCATGCGCCGGTCAGGGTACTGGCGGCGGTGGGTGGTGACTGGCCCGATGAACACCGCTCGCGCTTGACTGGCATCCCGGGTCTCTGTCTCGATGGGCTGGAACTTCGTAAAGACTCACGGACATTCGCATGGGGCGGGCGGTATCTCGATGACATGAATGAACGGGAGACGCTCTTCACCGAACTGGGCGTTGTGGAGGAGCCGCCACCGAAGGCTCCGGCAACCTATGCCGACAGCCGCGTTATCTTTCTTGCCAACACCCATCCGGCAGTTCAGATGGAGTTGCTCGACCAGTTTCCGGATCGTGACCTTGCGGTGGCCGACACGATGGACCTCTGGATCAACATCGCCCACGACGAACTCCTTTCATTACTTGCGCGAGTTGACGGCGTCATTCTGAATGATGCCGAAGCGGCGCAGTTGACCGAGATTCGCAATCCGCTATCGGCGGCGCGTCGTATTCTGGAACTGGGCCCTGCCTTTGCCGTTGTGAAGAAGGGCGAACATGGCGCTGTGTTGGTACACCGGGACGGCGTTGCCGTATTGCCCGCATTTCCACTTGAGGACGATGCAGTCATTGATCCAACCGGTGCCGGCGACAGTTTTGCCGGTGGCTTCATGGGACACCTTGCTTCGGTTGGCACCGCGGACTTTGCAACGATGCAGGCTGCCATGGCCTGGGGGACGGTGACTGCGAGTTTCACACTTGAGTCCTTTGGACTCGACGGCATCCTCGGCGCAACAAGGGAGCGGTTGGAATCGCGACTTGCGGCCTTTCGCGCCATCGCGAATGTCACCGCGTGATGGGACGCCCTTTGCCAAGTGCGGCGGAGGTTTCGCGGCGGCAACGACGCATGTCTCGCTGGCGTGCATTCGCACTCGTGGCAATCTATGCGCTGTTTGTGGTCCACTATGTCCAGTGGAAACTTGCCGGAACGACCGTCGCCCCGTTTGAACTCAACGAAGCAATGTATACGATTGAGGAAGGGGTTATCACTGTCGGCGCACTCTTCCTCCTGGCGATCATGGTCAGCGTCCTCTTCTTCGGACGGTTCTTCTGCGGATGGTTGTGCCACATTCTGGCCTTGCAGGACGCAGCGTCATGGTTGTTGGCGAAGGTCCATATTCGAGCGAAGCCGATCCGCTCGCGGCTCCTGCCACTGATTGCCATCGGCGCATTGCTGTACATGTTCGTCTGGCCGACTCTTCTGAGATTGCTCGCAGGCGATCCTTTTCCTGGTTTCCGCGTTCTCTCAGACCAACAGGGGCTCGGCTCATTCACAACAGGCGATCTGATGCGGAACCTCCCCGGCCCCATCATGACCGCCATCACCTTTGTCGTATGCGGTGGCGTTGTTGTGTGGCTGCTTGGTTCAAGAGCATTCTGCCGCTATGTCTGTCCGTACGGCGCACTCTTCGCTCTGGTCAATCGGGTATCCCCCGCTTCCATCAAACTTGTAGGGACATGCAATGGCTGTGGCCAGTGCACGGCGGCGTGTACTTCGCACATTCGGGTGCACCACGAGATTCAGGTGCATGGCAAAGTTGTGACCGCAGGATGTTTGAAGGATCTTGATTGCGTCATGTCCTGCCCGCAGAACGCTATCGTCTGGGGCTGGAGCAAGCCCTCGCCCGGCAAGTCATTCGACACTTTCCTTCGCCCGTCGGTTCGCTGGGCATGGACATGGCCGGAGGAGTTGCTTGGGACCGCGGCGTTCTTCGCTGGTTTTTTCGCAACCCGTGGCCTCTACGGTGAGGTTCCGTTTCTGCTTGCGCTCACCATTGGATTAGTCGTCGCATGGGCGTTCGTAACGACGGTTCGACTCTGGAGACGCCCCAATGTCAGGGTTGGGCGATGGCAACTGCGAAGAGGAGGGATCTACGGACCCTCGGCAGCGATCTGGATGTTGATCGTGACGTTGGGAGCAGGGTTGTTGGCCCACAGCGGGTGGATTCGCTGGCATGAGGTGAGGGGGCAGGCGGCATGGCAGGAAGCCATGCTGCAGCCGGACGCAGAGCACGTTTCAATTGCTGCCGGGCATCTGGAGGTGGTGGCTTGGTCCGGCTTGTATCGGCCAGCGTATGCGGATCGCATGCTGGCGGATCTCTGGCTTCGAGGCGGCCGCCCGGACCTGGCAATCCCCTATTTGGAGCGTTTGCTGCATCGTTGGCCGGATCATGGGCAGCGGCAACGGCAGTTGGAGGCGGCCAGGGCGGCTTTGCTCCAGCGGGGTTCTTCTGAATAACTCTAATTATGATATGGTTATCCAGAACTCTCTTGGAGCCCAATCCATGCTGTCAAGTACTGCTGAATACGCCCTGCGAATCATGATTCTCCTCACGGAGCACAAGGGCCGATCTGTCACGGCTGAAACCATTGCCAGTGCGACGCTTGTGCCTCCTGGTTACGCCGTCAAGGTGCTTCAGCATCTGGCCCGGGCAGGCCTGGCACGCGGGAAGCGAGGTCGCACCGGTGGCTTCCTTCTGGTGTGCGATCCCACCGCGGTGTCGCTGCTTGATGTGGTCAACACCATCGATCCGCTTGATCGGATTGATTCGTGTCCATTGAATCGCAAGGACCATCAGCACTCCCTTTGCCCGTTGCACCGGCAGATCGATCATGCCATGGGTGAGTTGGAGCAGAGCCTTGGCAGCATGACACTGCAGATGGTCGTGGATAATGCCGATGGACCAGCGTTGTGCCAGGATCCCTCAAGTCCGGCGGTCGCGCAGTTGACGGTTGCAAATCAGACAGCGACCTAGCCACGGCTGGTTGGAATTCATGAACGGCAGGGCTGCATCAGCCTGGCGGACTGATCTTCGTGAGCCCCTCTGCAAGTGCGAGAACCAACGCGTCGACTTCGGTCTCGGTCATCGGCGTGGAGAGCGCGGCGGAGCATGTGTTGATCATCACGAAGCCCGCCTCGAACACGTGCTCGAGCAGGATGCCGAGCAGTTGCTTTTCCTCTCCGCTCACGAAGGCCTCTCGGTAGTTCCGCGGCGGCGTCGCCTTCATGTGCACTCGGAACATCGAGCCACCACCGGTCACGCACGCTGACGCGCCCGTCTCGCGGATCGCTGACTCGATGCCCTTCATGGCACGGTCGGCGAGCCCATTGAGTCGGTCCACCGCCGAGCGATCGAAGAGTTCCATGGCGACAAGGCCAGCGGTCATCGAGATCGGGTTGGCCGAGAACGTTCCCGAATGGGGAAACCGAAGTTCAGCGGCACGAGGATTCAGAACATCCATCACCTCCGTGCGGCCAGCCACCGCGCCTACGGGGAATCCGCCTCCAATCAACTTGCCCAGCGCGGTCAGGTCGGGCGTGATGTCATACCGCGACTGAAGACCACCGTATTCCGAACGGAAGGTGATGACTTCGTCAAGCACCATGAGCGATCCGTTCCGCTGCGTCCATTCGCGGATCGCCCGGACGAACTCCCGGTCAGCAGGCTTGAGGCCGACGCGGTGCGGCATGAGATCGAGCAATACGCACGCCAGAGCATCGGCATGATCGTCAAGAATCGCAATGGCCCGCTGAACATCGTTGTAGGGAATGACAACGACGTCGTCGAGCGCCGACTGCGGCGTTCCTTGAACGAGGGGGACACTGCTTGGTCGATCCTCACTGCCCCAAGCCGAAGGATCCGGAGCCTGGCTGACTTCTGCGTAGTCGTAGCCGCCGTGATAGGCCCCTTCGACTTTGGCCACCATGGAACGCCCCGTGTACGCGCGTGACGCCTTGAGCATCACCATGACTGCCTCGGTGCCGGAGTTCACAAAGCGGATCTTCTCGAAGGACGGACACCGCCCGCAGAGGTGTTCCGCGTAGAGAACCTCGACCTCCGTGGCCATCGTGAACGCCGTTCCGCGGGCGACCTGATCGGTCACGGCCGCGACGATCTCGGGACATGCGTGGCCATGGATCAACGACGCCATGTTGTTGGCGAAATCGATCCGGGAAACGCCCTCGATGTCGACGATCCGGCAACCCGTTCCGTAGTCCACATACGCCGGGTGCGGATCCCGAAGGATAGTGTTCCGACTGACCCCGCCGGGCAGAACCCGCCTCGCACGCGCGTAGAGGTCCGCACTGCGTCCCGTGTCCGCAGGCATCGTCACGTCTCCGCCCCCGTTCGCTGGGCGGGCGGGTGAATCATCCCGCCGGTGTGTTTCCGAACCGTTTCGAAGTCCACTCCGGGTGCCAGTTCAATGACCTGGAATCCGTTCTCCGCGATGTCGATCACAGCCAGATCGGTGTAGACCCGGTTGACCACACCAAGGCCGGTGAGCGGATAGGTGCACCGCTGAACGAGCTTCGGCGCACCGTCCTTCGTGCAGTGCTTGGTGATAACGAAGATCGACTTCACGCCCGCGACGAGGTCCATCGCACCGCCGACGGCGGGAATGGCATCGGGTCCGCCCACGGACCAGTTGGCAAGATCACCGTTCTCCGCGACCTGCAGCGCACCGAGAACACAGAGGTCCAGATGCCCGCCCCGAATCATGGCGAAACTGTCCGACTGGTGAAAGTACGACGCCCCTGGGATCGCGGTGACTTGGCGTTTGCCTGCGTTGATCAGTTCCGGATCGCCAGCACCCGCCGCGGGCGACGGGCCCATGCCAAGCAGGCCGTTCTCGGTGTGATAGATGAACTCTCGCCCTTCGGGAACGAACTTCGCGACGAGTTCCGGAATGCCGATGCCCAAGTTGACGTACGAGCCGTCCGGGATGTCCTGGGCAACCCGACGGGCCATGTCTTCACGCGACCAACCTGTTTCTTGACCTGCGTTCATGGATACGAGACTCCAGCGGCCACCAGTTCGGACTCGTGAGCCGGATCAGCGACGCACGTCACCCGATCGACGAAGATTCCCGGTGTCACGATCGTCTCGGGATCAAGTTCCCCCGGCACGGCGAGCGACATGGCCTGCACGATCGTAACGTTCCCTGCCATCGCCATGAGCGGCGAGAAGTTCCGTGCCGTGCGGTTGTAGACAAGATTCCCGTGCGTATCAGCCGTCCTTGCCTTGATGAGCGAAAAATCAGCGGTGAGTCCGTGTTCAAGCACGCACTCGCGTTCACCAAAGCGCCGCTGTTCTTTTCCGTCGCTCAATGGCGTGCCGACCGCAGTGGGCGTAAAGAAGGCGGGTACGCCAGCACCCCCTGCGCGAATTCGTTCAGCGAGCGTTCCCTGCGGCACGAGTTCGAGTTCGGTGAACTCCTCTCGGTAGAGTTCCGGAAACACCGTAGAGTTCGCCGTTCGCGGAAAGGAGCACACGACTTTCGAAACGCGGCGTGCCTTGAGCAGAGCCGCAAGGCCAACCTCCCCGCTTCCGCAGTTGTTGCTGATTATGGTCAGGCCGGAAGCGCCCTGATCGATCAACGCATGAATCAACTCAATCGGGCTGCCGGCTTCGCCGAATCCCCCGACCATGACGGCGGCGCCGTCAAAGATGTCGGCTACAGCCTCCGCCGGGGTTGCCGCAGTCTTGTCAATCACGAACTTGCCTCCGTCGGCGCCTCGCCCGGCGCGGCAACTCGCGCGTAGTCGTACAGGCCCGCCTCGTCAAAGAGGACGCGATCTTCATATCCATCGAACCAGATCGCATCTGGATTCCGAGCGACGATGCAGACCTTGCCACGATCCGCCGCGGTGCCGGCGTTGCGGAGGATCTTGAAGATCACCACGCCCCTCTCGCTGCCCGGCAGGCCCGGAATGCCCTCGTTCGTCACAGCGTTGACCTCCGTCTTACCCTTGTAGTGTGTGATAGAGAGTCGGGCGTGGTTTTCGATCCCGGAGAGGCCCTTCTGCGATTCGTTCAGGATGTTCCAGGCCGTCTCGATCGGCACATTGAATGCCCGATAGGCCACGATGTCACGACCACAGAAGAAGTAATGATTCTCAGCGCCCGCACGCTTGAGTTCTCGTTGCATGATGCGCAACGTATCGGCGTCGTCATTGACACCCTTGATGATCGGTGACTGGTTCTCCACCGTCAGCCACCCCAGTGATACCAGTGTGCGCATCGCCCGGTCGGTGGCGGGCACCCATTGCTTGAAACCCTGGGCGTCCTCGACATAGTTCCCCTCTGCATCCTTCTGCAGGAATTCATCCGGGTGATTGAAGTGCACCATCATGTGCAACCCAACCTGCGGATAGGCTTCGTGGAAGCGGTCGAGCATGGCGATGAACGCGTCATCGAACCGATCCGGGTAGAAGGCCATTTCCTTGGTACCGATGCGAATCGACTCGATGTCGGACTCGGCGAGCGCGGCAAGCCATGCGGCGAGTTTCGAGTTGTTCAGCACCATCGGGTCGCCGCCAGAAAGCAGAATTTCCCGGAGCTTCCCGCGGCCGCTCTCTGGGTGGACGCCGCCGTTGCTCGCGACGAGCTTGTTGTGATCGCGAACATACGCCGTGATCTCCGGAATTTGGGCAAGCCCCTTCTTGGCCACCGTGCCATCCTGCCGCTCGATTTCCTTTCTCGAGATGAGTTCCTCGCGATAGCAAAACCGGCAGTGCGCCGAGCAGGTCGATACCACATACATGAGGCCCATCTCGTACTTGTGGAGCAGCCCTTCGACGGGGCTGTAGTCCATCTGGTGGCCGGGATCCTCAGATCCCTGCAGGTCACTCGTCTCATCGGGACTGGCCTTGACGATTCGACGAAGCGAAGGGCTTCGCTTCGCAAGGTCGTAATAGTGCCGAGTGATCTTGACCCGCATGCGATCCTCGACATCGCGTTCGGTGTCTTTCAAGACGCGAAGTTGAACCAGTTCGTCCGGACCATAGAAGTCGAGCATGTCCGCCGGCGCCTTCTCGTCGAAGAACGGCGTGAGTCCATTGATGATGTCTCGGTGGTGCTTCGTATCTTCGACGCCGTCGAGAAACGCCTGTTCGCGGTCAGTGCGGATGTATTCGGGTCGTTTGATCACAGGCTCAATCCCTCACTTTGTAACTGCAATTACAGTACTGTTATGGTAGTGTAACAATTTGTCCATCGGAGTCCATGCGTGTCCATCCAAGATCTCATAGCCTCTGTCAATGATCGGCTCACGCCGACCGAACGCCGTATTGCCGAGGCGATCACGGCGGATCCATCGCTGCTGGCGTTCGGAACCGTGAGCGACCTAGCCCGCCAGGTCGCGACCAGCCCCCCTTCCATTGTTCGATTTGCAAGCAAACTCGGGTTTGGCGGCTTTCGAGACCTCCAGAGTCAGGCCCAAGACAACCTTGCCCAGCAGATGAGGCGGCCGATCCACCGTATCCGCCGCCCGCAGGAATCAATGTCGCCGATCCGGTTCGCGGTAGAAGACGCGGTGCACGCGACCTTCGACGCCCTGGATCAGGAGCGACTCACGGCGTTGGCCGAGCCCATCGTACGCGCAAGGCAGGTTTGGATTCTCTCGGGCGAGACATCCATGGCCGGCGCCATGGCGATGCAGAGTGGCCTATCCATGGTTCGAGATCAAGTGGCGATTGTCCATGAGCACTCCACCGGCCGCGATCTCTGCGGCGCTGCCAGCGGCGACGTAGCGGTTGTCCTGGATTTCGCCCGATACCGCCGAAGTTCCATCTCTGCCGCCCGCATTCTGGCCGAGCGCGGCGTGAATATCGTGGCGATCACCGACGGGCCGCTCTCGCCTCTGGCCTCGCTCACCCAGACATGGGTGGGCCTGACCATTCCCGCGGTCGGGCCGTTCGACAGTTCGATTCCCGCTGTCATCGCAGCCGAACTCCTTGTTGCGCAGGTCGTCCGGCTGATCGGTGACGAAGCGCACGATCGCATCGACCAACTCGAAGCCCTCTGGGAAGCGACCGGCACATTTCTGCGGTACAGCCCGCGACCGAGTCGCTAGCCCAGGTCGGATTCGATCAGTTCCATCCGAATCTCCGCCACGTTCCATCCTTGCAGAAGAAGGCGGAAATCATCATCAGCGACGCCACTGAAGGTCAACCGCCGCCGCCCATGCACGCCGGCAAGCAGGCACTCGATCTCAGCGGAGGCTAGGCGATAGCCACGCCGGCGAATGAGCAAGAGATCGCTGTCAGAGCGCCAGACTCGCCGGCCGTGCTTGGCCCACCCCGGGCCGATCACAACCGGCCGATGAAGCACTATGCCCCTCCCGATCGATCGGAGGAAGGGAGGCAATCGACGGCTACGGTGCACAAGGGGCAGTCGAAGAATGCCGATCAGAATGTTGAACAACAAGCACGCCGCCAACGTCCAAGCCACAATTCTGCCAGTGGCACTGTTGGCACGTATGGCAAAGCCAATGGCCACCGCGGCGAACCACAGCCCAATGAACCCGCCGAACAGACAACCCAGGATGGACCCGGGACGGGACCACTGCACACGCTCTGGTTCAATCAGGCCCGCCGGCACGGGAATGGCCGCCAACGCTTCCTCCAACGAACTGTCAGCGATGGTCCTGGGCAATCCCAACTCGGCTCTGGACCATCTTCGATACCCGCCTCCGCTGCGGCGAACCGGCCAGTGGATCCCCAGCGACCGAAGGCCGTGGGCTACGTCCCCCTTGGCATTTCTGCGAAGCACCCGCCCCGCTGACCACACCATGACGACCATCAAAGCGAACGGAAACAACAGCAGCAGCCCCAGGAGCATCGGCCCCAACCAGGTATCTGGAAGAAGCCCAAAGTTCTCGCTCGCCACGGCGAGACCGATTGCCACCGCAATCCAGAGGGCCGTAACCAGCAGCAACTCCCCCCTGCCCGGACGATGCAAGGCGGCAAACCCAATTCCCTCTCCGCTCATCCCCTAGCCACCCGGCTCCGCCGCCGGCTCGGTCCACCGCAGACCCAACGCTACGCCAAGCACGGTCCCGGCGGCATATTCAAACGGCATGGGGAGCAACAGCGGCGAGAGCGATTGCCGGATGAACTGGACATGCAGATCGCTTCCGCTCCATACCAAGGCAAGCACATACCCCAGTGCTGCGACGGCCGATGGAGCGGCAATCAGAATGAAGAGTTGCACATCCGGGCGAAATCGTCTTGCGAGAAACGCGACGGCGACGCCGCCAACGAATGCGGCGCCGATCAACTGACCTTTCATCGGAGAGCGGGCAAGCAGCCAGACGACGGGAAGGATCGACGCGGCGAGCATGATGCCCCAGCCGACCGACGCCGAGGAGCACCGAGTCGCGTTGGGTACCGGTTGATCCTCTACCTCGCCGCCGGCGGCGCACATCGCCCAACCCGCCCCAAGCAGCAGAACGGCAATCATGCCGGCCTCAACGACAAGCAAGTGTACGTCTGAGCCAGAGAGCAGCAACTCCCGCACCCCCTCCAGTCGCCATGCGAGAGCGAACAGCCCGAATCCGAGGATCAGGAAACCGCTGCTGACGCCAATGTACCGGGCGGCGGCTGCACCGAGCGTGGTCAACAACCCGAAGAGGATCACGACCGCCAGAACTGCTTCAGTTGGAGATTGGGCATGCAACATGCTCGGACCCGGCACGCCGCGGGAAGAGACCAGCCATGGTGCGACTGAAACGCCGACGATCGCGGCGATCAGAAGCGACAGGCTCAGAATGGTGGCTCGGACCAACGGTGGCACAGGACCATTGAACAACGATCCGCCCCTTCCGGCAAGCGGGTATCGTGTCGGCGTGTCACAGAACCCACTGATCCTTGATGGCAGCCCTTTGCGGATTGCATCCCTCGTGTCCGTGGCGCGCGCCGGCAGGCAGGTCGCCATCGCCGAAACGGCGGTGGCGGCGATGGAGCGTGCCCGAGCGGTGGTGGAAGACGCCGCATGCGGCGATGCGCCGGTCTACGGCATCAACACGGGCTTTGGTGCATTATCGAAGACGCGTGTAGGCCGGGATGAATTGGAGGCCTTGCAGGTCAACCAGTTGCGATCACACGCCGCTGGCGTCGGGGACCCACTGCCAACTGAAGTTGTACGGGCCATGATGCTGCTGCTCGCGGCGAGCCATTGCCGCGGCCACTCCGGCGTGCGGCCGGCGATTCCGCAGTTGCTGTGCGCAATGCTGGATGCCGGCGTGACGCCCTTGATTCCGTCAAGGGGTTCGGTCGGCGCTTCAGGCGATCTCGCCCCGCTGGCCCATCTTGGCCTTGTCTTGATCGGCGAAGGGCGGGCCATGCTTGGCGATAGAGAGATGCCGGGCAAGGCCGCCATGGCGGCGGCTGGGCTGGATGTGTTGACCCTCTCCTTCAAGGAAGCACTCGCCATTATCAACGGGACGCACCTCATGGCGGCACTTGGCGGACTTGCGGTGGCAGATATCGCCGTTCTGAGCGACGCCGCAGTGCTCGCCGCTGCGATGGCCATCGACGCCGCAAAGGGCACCGACACCTGCCTGGACGAGCGGCTTCATGCGGTTCGTGGTCAGGCGGGCCAACAGCAGGTTGCTGCGGAACTGCGATCGTTGTTGGATGGTTCGACGATTCTTCCCTCGCACTTGGAAGATGACCCGCGTGTGCAGGACCCGTATTGTCTGCGCTGCGCCCCGCAGGTACTTGGCGCTGCGATAGATGCCATTGCCAGCGCGTCCGTCCCGTTGCTTGCCGAACTCGGCGGGGTTACCGACAACCCGCTCGTGTTCGCTGAGGATGGGTACATTCTTGCCGGTGGCAACTTCCACGGTATGCCGCTGGCCATTGCCATGGATGAACTCCGCATCGCCCTCTGCCATATTTCCGGTATCTCCGAGCGGCGAACTAACTGGGTGTTGTCGGGAAGCGACGGGTATCACGATCTGCCCCCGTTTCTTGCGTGTTCTCCCGGGGTGGAGAGTGGCCTCATGATTGCCCAGTACACCGCCGCCGCATGCTGCGCCGAAATGCGAACGATTGCCATGCCCGCCAGTGTCTCCAACATCCCGACCAGCGGTGGCGTGGAGGATTACAACTCCATGGGCGCGACGGCTGGCCTTTTGCTTCGACGCAGCATCGACTTGTGCCGAAGCGTCATCGCGATTGAACTCCTGGTCATGGCCGATGCGATCGAACACATGCGTCCATTGCGAAGCGGCTCGCGGGTGGAGGCAGCCATGGAGAAAATCCGCGAAGCCGTGCCCCATCGCGACTCTGATCGCGTGGTCGCCGACGACATCGCCGCCCTCGAACGCCTGATCTCCGGGACCGGTGTCTGACACCGATCAGGGACAAGGGCCCCAGGCATCGATGAACAGCAGAAGGTCCTGCACATCAACATCGCGATCGAAATCCAGATCGCCAGGTATCCACTCGTTCCCCGGTGTCGTAACGCCCCAGTTGCCGATCAAGATCAGTAGATCCTGCACCCACACAGCGTCGTTTCCGTCGAAATCAGCGTGGCACTCGCAATCATCAGGAATGCCATTGGCGTCCAGATCAACCTCGCACCCATCCAACAGGCCGTCATCATCGCAATCCGGCTGATCCGGCCAGTCACACTCATCCGGCACTCCATTCTCGTCACAATCCTCGCTCACGCCGGTTGCGATGTCGATGTGATCCTCCACGCCATTCCCGTTGCAATCAACTGGAGGCACCGTCCCCTCCTCCGTAACGATCAGAAGTTGATCCGCCGTCACATCCGTAATCTCCTGCAGAATCCCCGAGGGCCACTGAATCTGAATCACATCGACAGTTGCGCTGTCCCGCAGTCCAAAGTGGGTCCGCATCATGTGCTGTGAGTTGTACCCGGACCCACTCTGCACATCTCGCATTTGTTGCACCTCGCCATCGACGGTCTGATGCACAATTCGCACCCGACCACCAATTCCCATTGCATTGGAGGTGACCCCACGCAACTCCACCTGAAGCCAGTGGTTCCCATTCTGATTGTCATTGCGAAGCAACTGATTCTCTCCCGTACCGGGGATGAGTTCACTGCCCCCAACCGTGTACAGGTCAATCCACCCATCGTTGTTGAAGTCGGCCCATGAGCCGGAGATGTCGTTGAGCGGTGCCTCCGCCGGTGAACCCGGGGCAACATCCGTGAATGTCTCGTCACCGTTGTTGCGAAACAAACGATTCTCCAGCACGACGGTCCCGAATGACACGATATACAGGTCCAGGTACCCGTCATTGTCAAAGTCCGCCATGGAAACCCCGCGGGTTCGTACATCCTCCGAGATTCCTGCGGACTCGGAGATGTCGGTGAAGGTGTCGTCCCCGTTATTGCGATACAGTCGGTTGAAGCCGGGGGCATCCCACCCGATGTTGTTGCCGACGAGGATGTCCATCCAACCATCGTTGTTGATATCACCCCACGCGACACCTCGTCCGTGCCCTTGGTCCGCAACCCCCACATTGTTTGCAACATTCGTCCATGAACCGTCACCGTTATTGCGAAAGAGCGCGTTTGTTCTTGCCAAAGGCGGCGCTTTATCCTGTGCGCCGTTCGAGATGTACACATCGGGACGCCCGTCATTGTTGTAGTCACACCATGCGATCCCCCTGCCCTTCCAACCCTGCATGTTCAGGATGGAATCCTCTCGCACAAATGTGCCGTCGCCCTGATTCATCATGAGCCAGTTCTTGAGATCATCACCTCCGGAATTTGCTACGAAGAGATCAACAAGACCATCATTATTGACATCCTGCCATGACACATTGCGTGTTGTCACCTGCATGGACAGTGGGTACCCGTTGGTAATGTCCTCAAAGAGGCCTGGCTCAGACTGCCGAATCAAATGGTTCCCAGAGATGCCGCCGTTCGCGCTCTGCCCCACGTAGAGATCAGGGAGACCATCATTGTCAATGTCCGCCCACGCTGGATGGTGCGACGGATCACTTCCAATAGCAAGCGGCGGCGCAGTGATGTCCTCAAATGACCCGCCACCAAGATTACGCAACAACTGATTCGGCGACCCAAGCAAGACGCCATCGACCCGCTGGCCGAAGTGAGCGAGATACAAATCCAACAGCCCGTCGCCATCGACATCACACCACGCCGACCCGCGATGCCGCTCGTGCCCCGCCCCCGACGACACGTCTGTGGCGACATCGGTCCATAAGGAGAGCGGCGGTGGTCCGCCGCGACCGCGCGCCATTGCAGCCGCCACTGCGCACGCCAACAAGACGGCCGCCACATGGATGGTTCGGCGAATCCTCATCACGCTTCAGCATGGCACAAACCTCGACAATTGCAAGACTTGAAGTCCCCCTCAGGCGATACTTCAGTCCTCGCACCCACACCCGCACCCATGGGAGGTCGTAAAGACGGCAAAGACCGCGCCGCAGGGGTCTCCAAGCGTTGCGAACCGACCAATGCCGGGAATATCGGTCGGTGGGCAGTACACACTTGCGCCCAGTGCCTGGGCGGCATCCGTCGCAGCATCAACATCATCCACCGCAATGCAACTTCCCCAGCGCGAAGGCATGTCGGCTGGCCAACTCTCGTCGATGGCCAGACAGCCACCGACCGGGTGGCCGTCGCTGTAGAACATCGTGTAGGGCGTGCCGTCCACTTTGTTCGTCTCGGCGGTCCATCCCAACAGCGTTGTGTAGAACCGGCAGGACGCATCCACATCGCGCGTGGCCAGTTCATTCCAACAGAAAACACCCGCGGTGATGAGCACCATCGTGATTGCTTCGCTCGTTGCCATGTCGTGCTCCCTTTCATTCCCGGCGACCCCGCAAGCATACCGCTGCGCACAGGCCTACCACTCCCGTTACCATCGCCAATTCGATGCCACAGGCACCCCCCAAACGCGTTATTCGTGCCCCCAGAGGCGGCACGCGAACCTGCCAGACCTGGCAGGCCGAAGCCGCAATGCGCATGCTCATGAACAACCTCGATCCTGAGGTTGCTGAACGCCCGGAGGACCTGGTGGTCTACGGCGGCCGCGGTCAGGCCGCACGAAACTGGGCGGCCTACGACGCCATCATCGAATGTCTGAAGATCCTCGGAAAAGATGAAACGCTTCTGGTGCAGTCCGGCAAGCCGGTCGGCATCGTGACAACCACCGTCGACTCACCTCGGGTCATTATCGCCAACAGCAATCTGGTTCCGCACTGGGCGACGCAGGAACACTTCGACGAACTGGCCGCCAAGGGCCTGATCATGTTCGGACAGATGACGGCTGGCTCGTGGATCTACATCGGAACACAAGGAATCCTTCAGGGAACCTATGAGACTTTCGCGGAGTGCGCCCGCCTGCACTTTGGCGGCACGCTCAAGGGACGCCTCGCTGTCACCGGGGGATGCGGGGGCATGGGCGGTGCGCAACCGCTCTCCATCACCATGAACGACGGCGTTTGCCTCATTGCGGATATCTGCCAGGAGCGGCTGGACAAACGTCTCCATGATCGATACATCGACGAGATTCATGAGGACATCGGCGCTGCCATCGATCGCGCAGTGGCGGCCAAGGAAGCCCTCGAAGCCGTTTCCATCGGCGTCTGTTGCAACATCATCGACCTGTTGGTGGCACTGGATGCTGGCGACATAGTGCCGGATGTCTTGACGGATCAGACATCCGCCCACGACCCGCTCCATGGCTATTACCCGGATGGCCTGAGTCGCGAAGATGCAGATGCACTTCGGGCTTCTGATCCTGATGCGTATGTAGAGCGAAGCATGGACGCAATGGCCCGCCATGTGCGACTCATGCTGGCTTTGCAGGACAAGGGCTCGGTGACCTTTGACTACGGCAACAACCTTCGGCAGCGGGCAAGCGATGGAGGGGTGGAAAACGCGTTTGCTTTTCCAGGGTTCGTTCCCGCCTATATCAGACCGCAGTTCTGCAGAGGCCGTGGACCATTCCGCTGGTGCGCTCTTTCCGGTGATCCAGCGGACATCGCCGCGACCGATCAGGTGATTCTGGATTTGTTCCCGGAAGATGAGTCACTGCAACGGTGGATACGAATGGCGAGCGAACGCGTGGCATTTCAAGGCCTTCCCTGCCGCATCTGTTGGCTCGGTCTCGGCGAGCGTGACAAGGCTGGGCTTGCCTTCAACGATCTTGTTCGAACGGGTAAAGTCAGCGCGCCCATCGTCATCGGCCGGGACCACCTCGATTGTGGTTCCGTCGCCAGCCCCAATCGGGAAACGGAAGGCATGCTCGACGGCACCGATGCCGTGAGTGACTGGCCACTGCTCAACTTCGCGGTGAATGCCGTGAGCGGCGCAAGTTGGGTGAGTTTCCATCACGGTGGTGGCGTTGGTATCGGGTACGCCCAACACGCCGGGCAGGTCATCGTCGCGGACGGAACCGACGCAGCGGACGATCGTCTACGGCGAGTGCTCACAAACGATCCCCTTCTTGGAATCATCCGCCACGCGGATGCGGGGTACGACGAAGCCATCCAGTGCGCCGACGAACAGGGCGTCGCCATTCCAATGCGAAAATCCTGACCGTGCCCTCATTCCTTGTCATCAACGCTCGCATCCTTTCGCTGAGGGGTTCCAAGGAGCCTCGCCGAGGGGAGCAGATGCAGGACCTCGGCATCATCGACAACGGTTACCTCCTGGTCAAAGACGGCCTCATTGGCGCCATCGGCAGCGGTGAACCGCCGGAGGATCTCGCTGCGCCGGGAGAGGAGATCATGGCCGTCGATGCCGACGGCCGCGTTCTCATGCCAGCGTTTGTCGACTGCCACACACATGCCTGCTGGGCGGGTAGTCGACTCGATGAATTCGAGATGGGGTTGCGGGGCGCAACCTATCTGCAGATTCTCGAACATGGTGGCGGCATCATGTCCACGGTCCGCGCTACCCGGGAAACTTCACGCGAGGAACTTGCTGATCTTCTGTGTACGAGACTTGGCATGTTGGCCGCAGCAGGCACCGGCACGGTTGAGGTCAAGAGCGGCTATGGATTGACCACCGAAGATGAAGTCAAGATGCTGCGGGCCGTTCATGACGCGGCGCAGGGCGTTGCCCAGTCACTCGTCGGGACCTTTCTTGGCGCACACGCCATCGACCCAACGCAGGAGGGTTTCATCGATCGAATGATTGAGGAAACGCTGCCTGCAGTGACGGCAGAGTTCCCTGGCATTACCTGTGATGCATACTGCGAGACCGGAGCATGGTCGGTTGATGAGGTGACGCGTCTCTTCGAACGCGCAACCGAGTTGGGCTGTCCCATTCGCATTCATGTCGATCAATTCAACTCACTGGGCATGTTGCCCAGGGCTGTCGACATGGGTGCGGTCAGTGCAGACCATCTTGAAGCATCTACGGTGGAGGATCTTCGCACACTCGCAGCGAGCAGGACGGTCGCGGTACTTCTACCCGCTTCAGGCTTCTGTCTTGATGGACGATACGCCGACGGCCGCTCGCTGATCGACATGGGTGCGGCCGTCGCCATTGCAACAAACTTCAATCCGGGCTCGGCCCCATCACCGTCCATGGCGTTCAGCATTGCACTTGCAGCCCGTCGATTGCGACTGACGCCAGCTGAAGCCATCACTGCAACTACCCACAATGCGGCATGCGTATTGGGAATGCAAGACAGCGTCGGATCTCTGGATGTAGGCATGCGGGCCGACATCCAACTTCTTGACTGCGAGGATGAGCGGGAGTTGGCGTGGCAGGTTGCCGGTGGCGGGCCGCTGCTGGTAGCGATTGGCGGCGACATTGTGCACCTTCTCTCCGAGTCGGTCGAGGAGGGGGAGTCGTGACCGATGCCGTTCTGGTCCAAGGCAGCGAGGCGAGGGCCGCCGCCGCCGCCGCTGCGATACGGGTGGTCAAGGTGCATGAAGCGTTGACGGAGTTCCTTCGCGCAGGATTGACCCTTCCAGAAATCGACGCATTCGTTGGTCGCACGCTCGAACAACTGGACTGCAAGAGCGCATTCCGCGGGTACACGCTGCCTGGACTCCCCGCGTTCCCAAGCCAATCGTGCATTTCGGTCAACGATTGCATCGTGCATGGAACACACACGATGTCGCAGGACCCGCTTTCGCCGGGCGATCTCATTTCGGTTGACATCGGCGTGTCCTATCGTGGTTGGATCGGCGATGCGGCGTGGACATGGGCCATCGAGCACGCCTCCGATGAATCCGCTCGCCTGATGGATGCGGGCCGCCGATCGCTCGCCGCTGGTATTGACGCAATGATGCCAGGGCGTCCCCTGTTGGACTACGCTCGAGCGGTCCAAGGGGTCGCGGAGGAGGAGTGCGGATTCCGTCTGATCCGTGGACTTGGTGGTCACGGATACGGCCGAACATTGCACGCTCCCCCGTTCGTCTCCAATGTCGTGCCGACGCACCGCAATGAGTGGCCGGACGCGACGCGACTCTTCGAAACGGGCCTGCTCGTCGCCGTTGAACCAATGCTGGCGATCTCCTCATCGGAAACCAATTCGGAACGCGGCAAGTGGCCGATCACTACCCCGGACGGGTCGCTGAGCGTGCACTATGAAGCCGACATTCTCATCGGTGATGATGCGCCTATCGATCTGACCAAAGGACTTGCGTCACTTCCCTCAATTGTTGGATGACCCCAATGACACTGACCACCACCACCCTGCTCGCACTCATCGCTTTGCAACCGCTTCAATATCCGCCTGCGCCACGAGGCGAAGTTGTCGAGGACATCAACGGTATGTCGGTCGCGGACCCGTACCGGTGGCTTGAGGCGGATGTCCGAGAGAGTGAGTCGGTCAAGGAATGGGTCGATGCGGAAAATGCGATCACAGCCAATTGGCTTGAGGCCGTTCCGCAGCGGGCTGGCATTCGCGATCGACTCGAAGAAGTCTGGGATTACGAGCGAGCGGGGCTTCCCGTCCATCGTGGCAGTAGGTGGTTTCAAACCCGCAATTCCGGTCTGCAAAATCACAGCGTGCTGTATGAAGGCCAAGCAGCCGACGCCTGCGACCGTGTGTTGTTGGATCCCAACACTTGGTCGGAGGACGGCACGATTGCGTTGTCCGGTTGGTCCCCGAGCCCAAAGGGCCGCTTTCTCGCTTGGGGACAGTCGTCGGCCGGCTCCGACTGGGATACATGGTTCGTTACTGACCTTGAAACCGGCGAGCAATTCTCCGACACCCTGCACTGGATCAAGTTTGGGTCGCCCGCGTGGCTGGCAGATGAGAGTGGCTTTTATTACACGCGCTTTCCGAAGGCCGAGGATGAAGGCCATATTGCGCAGACGCTGAACAACCAAGTTTGGTTGCATCGTATTGGTTCGCCGCAGTCGGAAGATACGCAGGTATGGTTCGATGCTGCGTTTCCCAAGCGGTACTACGGGGCCACAGTCACCGAAGATGGTCGATGGCTGGTGATCGAAGTGTCGCAAGGCACTTCGGCTGGAAATGCTCTGCTCTACGCACGGGCAAACGCGGCGGATACCCCTCGTTGGCTGATTCCTTCATTCGACGCAAAGTATTCGCTGATCGGTAGCCAAGGCAACACGCTCTTCTTTCTGACCGACGACGGAGCGGCTGCGGGCCGAATCATGGCAGTTGAAGTAGGCGGCAAAGAGGTGGTTTGGCGAGAAGTGATCGCGGAGAGGAAGGACATTCTGGACGGCGGCGACATTGTGGGAGGCAGCATTGCCGTGGCATGGATGCAGGATGCGGCTGCCGCGGCAACCATCCACGATCTTGACGGTCAGGAGCGGTTCAGGGTGCAACTTCCGGGACTTGGAAGTATTGGCGGATTTGGTGGCCGGGACACTGACAAGACCTTCTATTTTTCCTTCTCCAGTTACGACACGCCTCCGTCGATTCTGACCTGTGACTTGGCGACCGGAGCAACTTCGGAATGGTGGCGGACCAGCGTACCGATCAACACGGATGACTTTGAGGTTCGCAGGGTCTTCGTTCAAAGCACCGATGGCGCCCGCGTACCGATGTTCATCACGGCACGGTCTGGCACCGTGCTGGACGGGTCCAATCCCGTGCTGCTCTACGGCTACGGCGGCTTCGACATCGCCATTCGTCCGGGGTTCTCCGTTACTCGGTCGGTATGGCTGGAACTCGGTGGTGTGCTGGCCGTGGCGAACATCCGTGGGGGTAGCGAATACGGGCGGACATGGCACGAAGAAGGAATGTTTGAGCGGAAGCAACAGGTGTTCGATGACTTCATCGCCTGCGGCGAGTGGCTCATCAAGGAGGGGTGGACCAGCACGAATCGGCTTGCGATTCAAGGGGGCAGCAATGGCGGGCTGCTTGTCGGCGCGTGCATGACGCAGCGGCCCGATCTCTTTGCGGCGGCACTCCCACAGGTCGGCGTTCTGGACATGCTTCGTTTTCATCTGTTCACGCTCGGATGGGGTTGGACTTCTGAATACGGCGACCCGGAGGATCCGAAGATGACTGCGACGCTGCTGGCGTACTCCCCCTATCACAATGTCCATCCGGGCACAGCCTATCCCGCCACGATGATCACGACCGGTGATACCGATGACCGCGTGGTTCCGGCCCACAGTTTCAAGTTTGCCGCAGCGTTGCAACATGCTCAGGCCGGTGATGCGCCCATCCTCATCCGCATTGAGACGCGGGCGGGGCATGGCGCGGGAACACCCACACACCTTCGTCTGGACAAGGCTGCGGACACGCTCGCATTTCTCTCCCGTGTGCTTTGGGAATAGAATCCGCTCATGGAGGTCATCCTCGCCAATCCCCGCGGATTCTGTGCGGGCGTCGACATGGCGATCGACATTGTCGAACAACTGCTCGATGCCGTTGAAGACCAGACGGTGCACATCTATCACGAGATCGTCCACAACCGGCATGTAGTCGACGCGCTCCGGCAGCGAGGCGCAGTCTTTGTTGACGAAGTTGCAGCAGTACCGGAAGGAGCCATTCTTGTCTTCAGCGCGCACGGGATCAGCCCGGCCATCAGAGAACAGGCGGCCAGTCGCAACCTGAGAACCATCGACGCGACATGTCCGCTGGTTACGAAGGTGCACTCAGAAGCATTCAGGTATTCGCGCAGAGGATGGCAGATCATCCTGATCGGTCACAGAGACCATCAGGAGGTCATCGGCACGCTTGGCGTTGCGCCGAATTCGATTCAGGTTCTTGAATCGCCGGACGGCATTGCTGATCTGACAATTGCGGATCCGTCGCAGTTGGTCTATCTCACGCAAACCACGCTCAGCACCGACGATGCGAACATCATCATTGCCGCATTGCGAGAGGCGTTTCCCGACATCTCCGCCCCACCGAGCGAAGACATCTGTTACGCGACAACCAACCGGCAACTCGCCGTGCGATCGCTTGCACAGGATGTGGATCTGGTGCTGGTTGTTGGAAGCCAGAACAGTTCGAATTCGCTTCGGCTGACTGAGATAGCAACGAATCTTGGGAAGCCTGCGATCTTGATCGACGACATTCACGGTTTGGCACCGGGTTGGCACGACGGTGTGGATCGCATCCTTCTGACAGCCGGAGCCAGCGCACCTGAACACCTTGTTCGGGAGGTCATCGACCACCTTGCCGAGTCCTTTGACGCCACTGTTCGGGAGGAAACTGTTGTCTTGGAAGACCTTTCCTTCTCACCGCCACCCACCCTTGATCGATTTCTCGCCTCACAGACACATCCCACCATCGAGGGGAAGCCTCCGCAGTGAGTGAAGTGCGTCAGCATGTTCTGGACCTTGATCCCGATACGCTGGCCGCGCGGTTGACCTCCATGCAGATGCCGCCGCATGCCAGTGGGCAGATTCTTGACTGGGTCTACCGGCACTTGGTGGACGACGCGGCATTGATGACCAACATTGCAGCGAGAAATCGTGAAGCCATCGCGGCGGCGTTGACCATGCGCCGCGGCGTGCCGGAGAACATGCAGGTTGCTTCCGATGGAACTACCAAGGTGCTGATTCGCTGGGACGGAGGACCTCGCACCACCGAAACCGTACTGATTCCATCCGGGGCTCGCCGCACTGCCTGCGTGTCCAGCCAGGTTGGTTGCCCGGTCAGATGCACGTTCTGCGCATCGGGTATGGGAGGGCTGGAGGGAAACCTCACGAGCGGACAGATCGTCGAGCAGGTTCTTGCCGTTGAGAAACTTGCCGGTGAGCGGGTCACGAATGTTGTCTTCATGGGCATGGGCGAACCGTTGGCGAACTACGATGCCGTCACCGGTGCGCTACGAACACTGCGTGCAGACTGGGGCTGCGGCATCGGCGCCCGACGCATGACGGTATCCACGGTGGGCATCCCCGTTGCCATTCGCAGGCTGGCGACATTTGAGTTGCCGGTCACGCTCGCCTTGAGTCTTCACGCCCCCAATGATGATCTTCGACGGTCGCTGATTCCATGGGCGCACTTCGCGTCGATCAGCGAGATACTCGACGCATGCCAGGACTACTTCGTCGCCACCGGCCGGGAGGTGACGCTTGAGTATCTTCTGCTGCGGGATGTCAATGATGGTGAGGACCACGCTCGGGAACTGGTCGAACTCTGCCGCTCGCTGCGATGCAATGTCAACCTGATTCGCTACAACGAGGTGCCGGGACTGACCTATCGCCGTCCAGTCAACGATCGCGTCCACGCATTCCAGAAAGTGCTCCGGGACGCCGCCGTCAACACGCATATCCGCGCCTCCCGCGGCCGCGACATCGATGCCGCCTGCGGCCAACTCCGCCGAGGTGTCTGACACCGGTCGCGGCCACCGTCAGGATTGGCTCAGAATTGCGCGGATGTCGGCCTCGGAGGTGCGATGGAGCGCTCCGGCGACGGAGAGCGCATGCAGGGCAGCGAATCGACTTTCCCATGCGGCCTCCTCACCGGGCCTTGCCCGAGCGGCCTGCCGCATCGCCGCAATGATCATGGCACGAACAGCACGGTCCCGCCGGTGCCCCCGCCAATGCCTTGGGATCCACCGCCCCAACCAGGCAACGACTCCAGCAGACCAGTCGCTGGTGCGAATATCAACCCTGAGCAACAAACGACCAACGGATAAACGGAACCTCGCAAGAAATCTCCGCTCCACCTCATCCCCCCTCGCCTGCCGCACATCGAGCCGCCGACGAACGCGCCGAATCACCTCGGGACTTCGCGAGAGCCGCGCGAGATAGATGGGGTCGCGGATGAGCATGACATCAGCCAGCGGTAACGCGGCGGTTCTCGTCATTGGACGGCCCCGTTCGCCGCGATCAGCAGCATAGAGAGCACAAAGAATGTCGGCGTATTGCTGCGCTGTCTCGATGCCTCCCCAGAGAAGGCACCGACGAATCCCAACAACCGCGTCCCGAAGCGTTTGCCGCCCGTCTTCGGTTTCCATCAAGCCGGGCATCGAGTCACGACAACGGTGGGCCAGACGGCCGAGCGTACGCGACTCTTCCGGACGACGTGTGCGAGTTGACCGAACGGAGCGGCGAATCATGCGATCGAGATCTTCGACCTCTCCCTCCAGGGCAGGAACTCTCGCCGCCGACGAATCCATGGCAAGCCTCCGGCCGAACGCGAACGCCTCCGTTGATCGTGCGAATCCATCCTCCTCGATCTCACGCACCGCCGCTGAGATCGCGTCGGTGGTCAATGGCACGAGGCCGCGCTGAAAGGCAACGCCAAGTTGGACAAGATCACCGAGCCGCTCATTATGAAAACGCCACGAAGCCAGCCGTGCGAAATCCCCGATCATGCCCATGTCGGTATTGCACGCATTGGCAAGCGCTGTTGCCAATTCTTCCTGATCGTCCCATGTAGATTCTTCCTCCGTGTGGTCCTGCAGGAGACCAGTATTTGCCACGATTCGCGTTCGCTGCGCCGATGCGACCTGCAGTCTTCCATGTGGGCTAATCGCGTGCATGGCCTCCAGCGGATCCCAAGCCAGAAGAAGATCGGCTTCTCCCCAGGGAATCGAGGCAGCGATGGGTAACTCGTCGGCAACACTCCGCGGTCGGGTGTAGAGAACCTGCAGCCAGGCACGCCGCCCGCCTCCGGCCATGGCCATGTTGCCCTGAAACCGCACGTCATATCCCATGCGCCGACCGGCAGCCAGCAGCACGCTCGCCACTGCGCCGGGCAGCCTCCCCCGGAGCCCCGCAACATGTGCCCGCCAAATGGGGCCCTCCGCGTGGACCGGGGATGGCGTCACAAGCCCCTCTCGCCGCCCATGACCAACTACGCGAACCGGTGGGTGATTTCGTGTTACTTCGACCCGTTCAAGAATCGGTCGCAAGGAAACCTGCATCCATCGATGGGCACCGCCTCTTGTATTGATGCTCAGACCAGACTCAATGGGCATGGGCATCTGGGATCGCGAAGGCGCCCACCGGTCCGCCTCCTGAATGCGAACGGCGCACATCTGCTCCACTGGCATGACGATGGCCTGCTGCCGTCGGTACCCCCGTTGGTCAATCTCCATGGCCGCACTTGCCAACGCGTCGAGGTCGAATCGCGGCTCGTTTCCTTCCGAGGTAATGATGACCGTCGCCCCGCTGCGAGTCGTCGCCGCGCGAAGCACTTCCCCCATCCGGTCAACATCATCGATCGTCACCTCAACCAGCGCGTCCTGATCATCGGAAGGATTCGGCATCGCAGATCGTGCCACATGCGCCATGTCCATCGCCCGGCCCCCACCACCCCACACCAGCAGCACTCTGGTTTCATCCGATGCAGCGGCGTCCGCAACAGCGTCAATTCCATCCGTTCGAAATCTGTCCGGACCCCATGTCTCGATGATGACACGCCTCTCACCACCCTCAAGAACATGTTCGCCATCAATCGTAATCGCACCGGCTCCGACATCTCGCGCAGCCTTCGTGGCCTCCGATGCCAGCCAACGAAGAGCGGCGGCCGTACCGATACTGCGCCGCCGAGGCCCCAGATCGCGAGGAAGATCCGGTGGCGGAGGAGCAAGTTGCTCGGCAATCTGCGCCGTCGGACGCAGTTCATGGAGCAGGTGCTTGATCAATCTCGCTACGACCGAGGGGTGCAAAGCATCCGGCACCGCGGCAACAGGCTGCTCCGAACCGGGTGGCGGCGGCAGCACGCCGCCCCAGGTCGTCGCAGGTTCATCGCCCTCCCGCCGCATCTCTTCGGCCAGCGCAGTGATTCGCCGCAGCACTTCGCCCGGCCGAGGCTCAAGAACCACGAGATTCCTGCATCGCAGCAACAGACGCCGCAGCGGCGCCTCGTCAAGGGGATGAACGAGCCGCAGATTGTGCGTCGCAACGCGACCGACCAAACGCAATTCGCTCGCCAGATATCGCAGCGCCGGATCGGCGGGGCCGACCGTGACAAACCCCACCGACACTCGCTCCCCGGGGCTTGGAATGCCGCGCTGCCTGTTGAGTTCCAGCCGCCTGGCGAGCCGAAGCGCATCCCACCCTTCGACCGCCGGCCTTGGCGGACGGGGGGCGGTCACCTGTTCAGTTGCGCCAGCGGCCAACAGCCAATGGTGAAGAACGATCGCGACACTTCGTTGCATCGTTTCGGCAAGCCGCACTGCCGCACTTGTGCAATGCCGGATGTCCGCTGGGGAAGTTGGTTCTATGACAAAGAGACCGGCATCTGCCGCCACCGCCCGCGGCGGAGATCCTGGCGCGACACCGGGGCTGTCCTCAAGAACAAGCAGAGCGGGAGCGCCAAAATCCGCCGCATGAATCGCTGCACGCACCTGACGATTGGGTACGAACACGACTGCACACCCATCATTCTCCTTCGCCAATCGAACTCCGCGCGAAGCCGTAGGGACCGTTCTCAGCTCCACTCCACCCATTGCCAGCAGTGGGTGAAATGGTTCGCCCCGGGGGACGAGCAGCGGCCAATCCCGTTCCGCGTCGGCCAAGCCCCGCAGCAGCGTGTCCATCGTCCAGGCTACGCTCCGCGGTGCGTCGCTCACGAGGCCGCGTCTCCGCGATCTGCGCTGAGCACCCACTCGCCGACTGCGGCGGCGAAACCATGTTCGTTGTGGTGCCCGCCGATGACATTGGCATGGGCAATGACATGGTCATCCGCGTTCGCCATGGCAATGGACAGGCCAGCCTCCTGAAGCAGTTCAATGTCGTTGAGGCCATCGCCAATGGCAACGATTCTGCCCGGATTGAGCGACGCGCCAAGGTGCCGCTCCAACATGCTCCACTTGTTGACCGACGATTCAAAGACCTCAAGAAGATGCGTTGCCGATCCGGTGGCCTCGCTTGAGGTAACTGCGGACCAATGTTGAAGCCGCGCGCGCCGCCCGACTGTCTCCTTGATCACCGCCGCGGCAGTGGCCAGATGTTCTTCATCAGCCACCGCGCCGGCGCGGATTGTGCACTTCGGCCAAGGATCGTCATCGATGGTCCTCGCTTCGATCACGCGAACATCGAATGCGTCAAACCACCAGGAGGATGCTGCATGAAGCGGCGCATCCCCCACCAACACATAGTCCGCCCCGCATTCTGCGGCATCCTTGAGAAGCAAGAGCCTGTGGCCCCCCTGCAACACATGCCCCGCGATTTCCCGAACAAGTGACTCCTTCAGGATGTGGCGGCAGAGCGTCTGACCGCCGTCATCGCACAGAAGCGACCCTCCGGCGGCGATCACGACCCCTTCGTGACCGATTTCCTTGAGTATGTGGGTACATTCGCGGTAACATCGGCCTGTGGCGACAACCACCTCCACCCCAGCATTCCGCACTGCATCAAGAGCAGCGAGGTTTGCAGGGGAAACCTGCCCTGCCCCGCACAAGAGCGTCCCGTCCAGATCCATCACCAGTGCGTCCCAGCGATCGTGCATGGCGCTACTGTACCCCTCCACATTCGAGGCTGCCTGCGGAAGACAGGTGGCGGCAGGCCGGAGCATTCCTGCATGACTGGCATCGCGCCGGGCATGGCGACTTCGCTTGCACATTCACTGGAACCGGTACTTCGTCGCTCGTGTGATGACCGACTCGGCCAAGTCGCGTGGTTTCGCACGGATTGGCAGCGTGGCGGAGCGGCGACCGGCCGCGCAGACTGGTTGCATGAGGATGGGTCAAGTTCGCAAGTCGTCGTCAAGTGTCCGGTCATTCAACGCGAATATCTTTGGACTCGCCGCCTACAGGGCGCAGGCGGCGTTGTCCCGCGGCTGCTCGCAAGTGGTACTTCGCTGGATGAGTACGACTTGGCATGGGTAGTCATCGAACATCTGCCAACCGGGCCGCTCGGGTGCCACTGGGATCAGGGGAACATCGCCAGAATGGCGAAGGCGGCGGCGGAATTCACGAAGGCGACAGAGGAGTTTGACATTGATCAGGACATTCGCCGCGAGGATTGGGTTGACCTGCTCAAGCGTGCTCGGGACAGCGCAAAGCGAAACCGTCTGGAATCAACATCCTCCTGGACGAAGCGTCTGAAACTGTTGTTGCGGCACGTCAAGGAACTGCAGGCTGAGTGGGTCAACCGACAACCGATTCAGTGGCTCCACGGCGACTTTCATCTGGCCAACGCCATGGCAAGAAGCGATCAGGACGATTCGGATGTGGTGCTGATCGATCTGGCGGAAGTCCATGCGGGCCACTGGCTGGAGGATGCGGTGTATCTGGAGAGGCAACTTTGGGCCAGACCGGAGCGGCTCGACGCAACAAAGCCGGTGCGGGAAGTGGCCAGCGCCCGCCGCCACTGTGGCCTGCCGGTAGCCGACGATTATGCCCACCTCGCCGACATTCGTCGCCTGTTTCTGGCGGCTACGGCACCTGCATTCATGCAGTCAGAAGGCGACCCGCGATATATCGCTGCCTGCCGCGGGCAACTGGAACAGTCCATGGATCGGCTGGGGTTGCTGGCCTGAGGCACAATTCGCCGGTACGATGTGCCGCTTCTCATGGATCGCGACCGACTCAAGGATGTTCATACCGCGGACCTCGCGGAAGCCCGCACGAACGAGGAATTCGTGGTGTGGCTCAAGACCAAGGCACCGACCTACCTCCTGGTGGTCATGGTCGTCATCGTGGGGTACCTGTTTCTGATTCGCTATCGGCAGGGCCAGACAGCGCACCGGGCAGAAGCGTGGGTGGCGTATCTGGAAGCCGGCGCCTCGGGCCTGCCCGCCTCCTTGGAAGATGTTGCCGTGACCTACAGCGATGTCGATGCCATTCATTCGCTCGGCCTGCTCTCTGCGGGAGATGGGTACATGCGAGCGATTGCCGCAGGCATCCCGGTTGGTGATGACCCGACCACAGCAACCGAACTCTCAGCGGAGGATCGACTCTTCTATCTCGACAAGGCCGACGCGCTCTATGCGGGGACCGTGTCATCCGATGACGGATCGATGTCGATGGAACTGCTCGTGTATGGCGGACTCAGCGGACGTGCCGCGGTTGCCGAAGCACGCGATGACTTGGAAGCCGCCAAGGCCCACTATCTTGCTGCGGCTGACCGCGTGCAGGAACACTACCCCGCCCTCGCTGCTGCAGCCACGACGCGAGCTGATCAACTTTCAAACAGTCCGCCTGCCGCAACGCTCCCAACGGACGCCGATGTTGCTGCGCGGAACCAGCAGGTGCTGCGGCGCGACCCCCGCGTTCTGGATGAGACGATTGACCAAGTCGCCGATCCGGACTCATGACCGAATCCCGTCCGGGCAGGTCCGACCCGCATGCCATTCTCGATGGCGGCGGGAACATCGATGTCGACGCCCTCTACCGCGCATACGAAGCACGGGACACTGACGAAGCGCCCATCGAGGCGTCCTTCCAACTCAAACGCGACCTCGCCAAGCGGCTCGACCAGTATCTGGCCAACCGGATTCCGTTCCTCTCTCGGACATCGTTACAACGGCTGATCAGTGAGCGAGCGGTGACGGTCAATGGGCATCATCCGAAGGCATCCACCACGCTTCATCAGGGAGATGTGGTTCGCGTCGTTCTTCCGCCGCCACCCTCTACCGACATCCCTCCGGAGAACATCCCGCTGAAGATCCTCTACGAGGATGACCAACTGGTGGTCATCAATAAGGACTCGGACATCATTGTGCATCCAGCCAGAGGGAATCTCTCGGGAACCATCGTCAATGCGATGTCCTGGCACTTCCAGCATGCCGGTGATGGGCAACTCTCAAGCGTCGGAGCGGAACATGCCCGACCCGGGATCGTGCACCGACTCGATCGGCACACCACAGGGACGATGGTGATCGCAAAGACCGACACGGCGCATTGGCGGCTGGGCAAACAGTTTCAGGACCGCACGACTGACAAACGGTATCTGGCCCTCGTGCACGGGACGGTGGAACCGCGGGGGGACATTGTCGAGTTGCCGCTGGGGAAGCACCCTGTTGACCGCGAAAAATACGCCGTGCGATGGGACGATAGGGCGAAGGAATCCACGACGATCTACCGGGTTCGCGAGCAGTACGACGGGTTTGCGTTGTTGGAAATTGAACTCAAGACCGGGCGGACTCACCAGATTCGGGTGCATCTTGCGCACCTCGGGTGGCCGATCGCCGGAGACGATGTATATGGCGGCCGCCACCTTCTCGTTCGCGACATCGTTCCGGTAGGCACGCCCTGCGATCTGGACCGAAGTCAGCCGGTATTGCAGCGGCAGGCTCTCCACGCCGCCATGCTGTCGTTCGAGCACCCACAGACAGGCAAGGGACTCTCGTATCTGGCCCCGATGCATCAGGACATGGCGGCGCTCGTCCACTTGCTTCGCGAGCATCGGATGAGAGGTGCGTACCGCCCCTCGGGCGCGGTGCTCGACCTCGATTCGTTCATCGCAACTTGATGCTTACCAACGCGATCATGGCGAAGACCACGGCGGCTACCCAGAATCGGACCACGACCTGCGACTCCGACCATCCTTTCAAGTGGAAATGATGATGGATCGGCGTGCAGCCGAATATCCGTTTGCCACCAGTCATTCGGAACCATCCGACCTGCAGGATGACGCTGCCTATTTCAACAACGAAGACACCGCCGATCAGAATCAACAGGAACTCCTCGCGAATGATGACTGCGATGGCGGCCAACCCACCGCCAAGTGGGAGCGAGCCCGTGTCGCCCATGAAGACCTGCGCAGGCTTGCAGTTGAACCAAAGGAAGCCAAGGCAGGCACCGGCCATGGCACCGGCAACGATCATCAATTCGGCGGCGCCGTCAACAAACGGAAGAAGGAGGTGCCCCGCCAGATCCGATGAGCCGGCTATGTTGCAGAGCACCATCATGGCGAACGATGCGATCATGACGGTGCCGGGCGCAAGCCCATCGAGCCCGTCGGTGATGTTGACTGCGTTGGCAAACCCGCTCACCATCACGATGGCAAGCGTGATAAACGCTCCCGCGGAGAGAACGATCAGCGTGGGCGCGACTGTGAGGGTTTCGGTGCCAGGCACATAGGTTCGCATGAAGGGCAGCGTCAGCGATCTTGCTGCCTCGCTGTCGCCTGCGAGTTGCCAGGCAAAGAGTCCGATGACTGCCCCGAGCCCGACCTGAAACAGCATCTTTTCCCATCGGTACAGGCCGTCTCGGGACCCAGGGGTTCGGCGAGCGGCGGTGAGTTTCAGCCAGTCGTCCGCTGCACCGAGGCCGCCGAGAACCAGGAAGGTGATCAGCAGCAGGTGCACATAGCGATTTGTCATGTCGGCAAGCAGCGCGGTCGAGATCATGATCGCCGCCACCAGCAGCACGCCGCCCATGGTTGGCGTATTGCTCTTCTCGGCCATCAGCGTGTTGATGTCTACCTGATTGAACTCCGGAACATCACCGATCTTCATGCGCACGAGCCAGCGAATCGTCCGCTTGCCGAACACCATGACGATCAGGAACGCCAGAATCACTGCGGCGAAGGCCCTGAACTCCCGCTGGTACAGGACCTGGAGCATCCAGTAGAGGCCGGCCTCGTCAAGCCACGAATCACAGAGTTGCAGCAGGTTGTAGAGCATGTCCGCCTGTCTATCGTCCGTCAGTCGCTTCCAACTTGCGTCCGCTGTCGAGCCAGCGATTCCATGACTCGTTCCAACTCCAAACCGCGGGACCCTTTCAGAAGGACCCGATCGCCCGGCTTCAAGTGATCGGCGAGTCGGCGCATGGCTGCGTCGCTTGGATTCGCCTCATACACATCCGCACCGCTGGCCGCATGCCGCATGTTGTCTCCTACGAGCATGACAAGGTCGAAGGCGTACCGCTGAAAGTCGTCTGCCAGCGCAGCGTGCGCGTCGGCGGCGGCTGGACCGAGTTCCAGCATGTCGCCGAGAATGACAACGCGGCGGCGGTCGCCAGTCTCCGCAGCAGCGAACGCCGCCAAGGAAGCTGCCATCGAGAGCGGGTTGGCGTTGTAGGCGTCGTCCACAATCTCAATACCTGCAATGTGGCAGACCGTCCCCCTGCCTGGAAGTGGGTCACAGGACGCTGCTGCTGCATGAAGATCCGCCATGTCGAATTCCACTGCCATCGATTGAAGCACGGTAGCGGCGGCGGCTACAGCCAGTTCGACATTGATCTCGTTGTGCCGACCCGAGGCCGCCCCGGGCACGCCAACTGACTGCAATGGGGCACGAAGCGGGACGCTGGCAAGATCAATGTCCTCCGGGACGATGACCACTCCGTCAGCCTTGACCGCCGAGAGGAGTTGCCCCTTCTCGTGAAGGATGTTGCGGACAGTGCCGAACCCCTCCAGATGCGCCGGACCGATAGCGGTAAGGACTGCAACATGCGGCGAAATCAAGTCAGCAAGCGGCGCGATTTCACCGCGGGCATTTGCGCCGACCTCCACGACCACGACGTGGGCGTTGCCGGCGCCGAGGAATGTCAATGGAACACCGAGGTCATTATTGAAACTGCCCGGTGACACATGGACGGCGTCGTCACCGAGCACAGAACGAAGCACCGCGCCGGTGAGTTCCTTTGTCGTAGTCTTTCCCGCGGAGCCGGTAATGGCGATGATTCTGGCACTTGTGCCCACTCGCCACGCCTTGCCGGCGGCGAGAAGGGCACGGCGACAATCCTGCACCAACAGGACGCCAGGGCCAGGTGGAACATCCACCTCCCGTTCCACTACGACTGCTGCGCAGTTGCCTCTCGCTGCCGAGCCGAGGAAGTCGTGTCCGTCGGCTTGTGAGCCGACCATGGCAAAGAAGGCCTTGCCTGCCACATCCCGCCTCGTATCAATTTCGGCTCCTCGTATCGTGGAAGTTGCTCTTCGGAGCCACGTTCCGCCGACCGCGACCCCCAACTCGTCGCAATTGAGCACGCTCACAGAGAACTCTCGCGGCGGCGTTGCAATGCAGCAATCGCCACGGCTTGATCATCGAACTCCACTACTTCAGCTGCGAAGATCTGGGTTCGCTCGTGCCCTTTGCCAGCGATGATGACGACATCACAAGCCTCCGCTTCCTCAATAGCCCTGCCGATGGCTTCGCGGCGGTCGACGATTCGCTGCACGCGGCGGCCGCAGTCCGGCGGCACGCCGTCAAGCACCTGATCGAGAATGGCGTTGGGGTCCTCGCTGCGTGGATTGTCGCTGGTTGCATACACAGCGTCGGCCAACTGGGCGGCGATGCGGCCCATTCTCGGCCTCTTGCCTCGATCTCGATCGCCGCCACACCCGAACACAATGCGGAGCCGCCCCTGAGAGGGAACCATGGGCCGCACGGCTTCAAGAACATGTTCCAACGCATCATCGGTATGGGCGAAGTCGACCAGCACGCGAGGGCCGTCTGCTTCGATCATCTGCAGTCGGCCGGGTGGCGGAGTCGCTGTTGCCAGAGCTGCTGCAATCGCCGCATCGCTCACCCCGAACTCCCAGGCGGCGACGGTGGCTTGCAGGGCATTGATGGCATTGTGCGGGCCGATCAACGGAAGGTGCGTGGACATCGTGCCCCACGGGCCGTGCAGGCGAATGTTCGACCCGGCGAGAGATTGCGATTCGACTTCTACCCACGCCGCGGCTGCATCGCTCTCGAGCCGGCATGATGTCACAGGGGCTGTGGCATGGTCGGCAACTCTCCATCCCACAGGATCATCCATGTTGATAATCGCGTGGCCGTGGACACTGTCGAACAACCGCAACTTTGCCCGCAGATATGCATCGATCGACCCGTGGTAGTCCATGTGATCGCCCGAGAGATTGGTGTAGATGCCGGTGTCGAATTGGAGGCCGGCGGTGCGACCTTGATCGAGTGCGTGGCTGGAACACTCCATGACAGCAGCGCCGCAACCATTGGCAACCATCTTCCCGAGCCTCCTGCTCACTTCGCAGAATCCGGGTGTGGTGAGCGTCGCAGCATGTTGGTCGTCGCCGTCGCTGCAGGCGATCGTCGTCAACATGCCGCACTTGGTACCGGTGGACGTGAGGATGTGGTGGGTCAGCCAAGCCACGGTCGTCTTGCCATTGGTTCCTGTCACGCCGATCAGATGGAGTGTGTTGGAGGGACTGCCGTGAAACTTCTCTGCCACGGCCGCGCCAACGCTGGTGGGATCGTGCGCGTGAACGATGGTCGTCCCGTTCAGACTGGTTGAATCAGGGGTGCAGATGATTGCTGCAGCGCCGCGCGAGACCGCATCGGCGATGAAGACCCGCCCGTCCCTGCGTGCGCCGCTGCGCGCGATGAACACCGCCCCGGGCGTCACATGTTCTGAGTGGTCCACGACATCCGTGACAGTCGTGCCGTCAGATCCCTGATGCGTCCGTGCATCCAGCCCTGCAATGAGCGAACCAATCGTCTCCATCCCTGTACCCACAGCATACCCGACGCTTCCAAGACGCCGCACTCAATTCTGGCTGTCACCTTGTCTAGGCGATGAGCATGGCGTCGCCGTAACTGTAGAAGCGGTAGTTGGCGGCGATGGCTGCAGCGTAGGCGGCGCGGAGCGGCTGGATGCCGATCATGGCAGCGACCAGGGCAAGGAGTGTGGACCTGGGGAGATGAAAATTGGTCAGGAGACCGTCAATCAGCCGGAACTCCCAGGGCGGGGCGATCAGCAGTTCAGTCACTCCGCAGAGCCCGCCCGAATTCGGCCACGATGGGAGCGGTGGCAGCGATTCGAGAGCTCTCACCACTGTGGTCCCAACTGCAATGACCCGGCGGCCCTCCTCACGAGCGGTCGCGATCGCATCCAGAGCCCTCTGCGACACGGCCCATGCCTCGCTGTGCATCCTGTGATCTTCAATTCGATCGGCGGTGATGGGCCGGAAAGTTCCCGCACCGACATGCAGCGTAATCGCAGCGCGGGCAATGCCGCGGTCATCAAGTGCCTGCAAGAGTGGCTGGTCAAAGTGCAGGCCAGCAGTCGGCGCCGCCACCGACCTTCGCTGCAGCGGGTCAGCGTAGACCGTTTCGTACCGCCTCCGATCCTCACCATCGTCAAACACTCGCTCCTCTCGCGCCCGGCGGATATATGGGGGTAGCGGAGTCGATCCGATTTCGCCGAGCACCACCTCCGCATCGGCGTCAGCAGAACAGGTGCACACCCACGAACCCTGCCGTTTCTCATCCAGCCGCAGTTCGACCCCTCCAAGTTCCACAACGGCTCCGACCCGAAGACGACCATTGCTTTGGAGCAGGACGACCCACCCACCGCTGGCCTCCTGCGAAAGAAACAAACCCTCTACACGCCCCCCGCTGTCCGCCCGCCGCCCGATAAACCGAGCCGGCAGAACCGCCGTTTCGTTCACTACCAGCAAGTCGCCGGGCTGGAGAAGCATTGGGAGATCCCGCACCACATGGTGGCCTCGCAGCACCCCGCCGCGGTCAAGCAACAGCAGCCTCGCGTCCGATCGCCGTCGCGCCGGCTCGGTGGCAATGAGCCTCGCCGGCAGGTCGTAGTCAAGATCCGCTACGGCCAGTGCCTCGCTCATACGATTACCGCGGATTCGGGCAAATACGCAACCAGGACATCCGGCACACGTCGCAGACCTCTTCGCAAGGCCTTGCCCACGGAATACCGAAGGGCATTGTCTCGCCTCCTCAACACGCGATCGGTTACCGAGAACCCATTCGCCTCCATCGCCTGAAGCGACCACGCCCACGCATGGTATTCCTCAAGACATCGAGGTCGATACACCCTGAAGCCAATGGCATGATGGCCGACCTCATGAAGAAAGACCGAGCAACTCACCGGTCCGCGCGGATACGGCGCCTCGATCATCCGGCTTACGCCCCCATGTCGATCGTGAAGTTCCCACGCACACCCGCTGGTGCTTGATCTCCATCGCAAGACTCGAATGCCATAGGTCGCCTTCATCTGTGCAACCAATGCGTCATAGCGGCGCTGCATGGGCCGTTTGCGCGGCCCGGTACTCACCACCTCATCAGGCCGCCGTCGCAAGAGGTCCCAAAGGCCCAGACGCGGTGCTTTCATCCAACAGCCTCGCATTGCGATCCATCCTCTACCGGATGGCCGACGATGAACGATTGCCAGTCCATGCTCCGACCGCCAGCGGGCTGAAGTTCAAGAATGCGAACCGAGCCCTGTCGGACGCCAATCAATCCATCTCTCCCCACCTCACCGAGTCTTGCAGAGCCTTCGGCCGACGCCTCCGCCCGAAGCAACTTGCAGTCCACGCCATCGAGTTTCACATGACAACCCGGCCATGGAGAGAGCCCTCGAATCCGGGCCGCCACCTCCGCCGCTGCACGGGAGAAGTCGAGCTTTGCATTGGCCCTGGACAGTTTCGCCGCCTTGGTGACTGCGGATGCGTCCTGCGGCCGAGGCATGAGGCAGCCTCGCTCGTGATCCCGCAGCACGGCCATGATCAAATCCGGCCCGCTCGCCGCAAGCCGGTCGTGCAATTCTCCGGCGGTTTCGAGCGGGCCGATCGGCGTGGACTCCTGCGCAAGAATCTCACCGGCATCCATTCTGTCTGCAAGCGTGATGACGCTATTGCCCGTTTCCGCGTCCCCCGCCATGATCGCCCAGTTGATCGGCGCGGCGCCGCGCCACCGAGGCAGCAATGACGCATGCAGGTTGATGGCGAGGCGATCGCCAATGAACTCTTCCGAAAGTTTCTGACCAAAGGCGATGACCACTAATACATCCGGATGCAGGGCATCCACCAACGCCGCGTCCGCGTTGATGTCGCCGCTCTCGATCAGCGGAATGTCCGCGTCAGCGGCCCACGATGCAATCGGTGTCGGCGTGACCTTGCGATTCCGTCCCCGCGGCCGCGGTGGTTGGGAGCCCACGCCAACGACCTCCAACTCACTCCAAAGCCTCCTCAGCGTGGGCAACCCGAATTCGCTCGAGCCAAGAAAAAACACACGCATCACAATCAGGCCTCGCGCTCAAGCGATCGCAGTTGCCTGCGATTCGCAAGACGATCCATCGGGCCCATACGGTCAATGATCAGTACGCCATCAAGATGATCCCGCTCGTGCTGCCAGACCCTCCCCATGAAATCGTCAGCCACTTCCTCATGCACATTCCCAGACAAGTCCAGCGACCGCATGACAACGGAGACCGGACGCGCCACATCCACCCTGACACCCGGCAGGCTCAGGCAGCCCTCTTCGTTCACCTCCACCGCGGGATGGAGCACCTCGATCACCGGGTTGACCCGGACAAGATCCTCCTCCTCACCGCGGGTGACAAAGACCCGCCACGGCAGGCCGACTTGAGGCGCCGCGAGCCCAATTCCCTCATGTTCGTGCATCAAATCAATCATGGTTCTCGCAACCGCCGCCACCTGCGCGTCGCTTGGGTCAACGTCTACACAGGACTGCCGCAGAGCCTTCGCGGGATAGATCAACAACTTCAGGAGCGCAGGATCAACGGGCATCGCCCTATGCTACCGTCCGTTGACCCGGGGCCAAGTTCGTCGTACCGTGGGCGTCCGCAAACGCATTGGAGTTGATTCGTGGCAATCTTCGGCAAGAAGAAGACAGGTGACATTGAGGCCCCATTCATGCCGCAGCCGGACAAGGCTCGCGCTTGGTTTGAGCGCGCCCGCCAGATGGCGGCTAGTTCAAATTATGAATCTGCATTCGCCTTCTATGCCAACGGTTTCAAACTCGACCCCACCGATCTCATGCTGCACAACGAGGCATTGGAATTGGCCGGCCGCTACCGCGACGCCGGCGGCGAAGCCGCCACCAGCAAGCAGATCAAGCAGGTCGACGGCGAAACTGACATCGACCATTTTGTCGCCGCCCTCTTCGCATGGTGGCACGATGCCGCCAATGCCAAATTCGCGATGAAGGCGGTTGCAGCTGCCGCCGGAGCTGGCCAAGGCGAGTTCGGTTGTGCGATGGCCGATCGGCTCATCGCACTTGCCAGAAGCGGAGACCGAGTTCTTGGCTACAAGGAACTCAAGCAGCTGATGGAACTCTTCAAGTCGACCGGTGCCTGGAATCAGGCGCTCGCAGTCGGCCAGGCCGCGCTCCGCGCCAAACCAGATGATTCGATCCTCGAAAAACAGTTGAATGAACTTGCCGCCGAGCGTGCGATGGAAGAGGGTGGCTACAACGAACTCACCGGCGAGGCGGGCCAGTTTCGAAAGTTCGTAAAGGACATCGACAAGCAGCGAGAACTCGAAGAGGAGGAATCGCTGGCAGGCGCGGGCGGCAGCCGCGAGCGGGTCATTGAACGAGCGAAGATTGAGTTCGAAGCCAATCCCTCGTCGCCCGAGGCCGTCAACAAGTACGCCCAACTCCTTCGAAAACAGGGGACGCCTGAGTCAATCAAACAGTCCATCGAAGTTTTCATGGCCGGCTTTCGCGAAACTGGTGAATACCGGTTCCGCATGGCCGCGGCCGACCTCAAGATTCAGGCCGCGGCGGATCAGATTCGCCAACTGGAATTGAAGGCGGAACAGGAACCCGGCGATGAGAGCAGGGAGCGGCTCGCTGCGGCAGAGGCGGAGTTGCTCGGCTTCAAGAAGAAGGAATATGAAGAACGCGCAAGCAAGTATCCGACAGATCGCATGATTCGCTTTCAACTTGGCGAGTTGGCCATTGAGGACGGCGATATCAATCTGGCAATGGAGTGCTTCCAGAAGGCCAAGGACGAGCCGCGGCTTCGCGTGCGGGCCAGCCACGCACTTGGAAACTGTTTCGCCAGAGAAGAGTGGCACACGGAGGCTGTTGCTGAATACAACGAAGCGCTCAAGGCGCTCGAAGGTGGAGACACCGCCACCGAACTGGCGATTCGTTACGATCTCATGAAGAGCCTCACGAGCAAGGCCGAACGAGACTCCAATGTCGACATGGCGCGGGAAGCGCTGGACATCTGTTCTTCCATCGCGCGCAAGGACATCACCTATCGCGACATTCGGGATTGCCGCAGACACCTTGACGATCTGGTCAGGAGTCTGGAGTAGCCCCAGCCTGACGCTTCACAAACGCGGCGTACTGTTCCGGCGTGTCGATGCCACCCTTCTGAGCGCCGACACATGCAACCGCCATGCGATACCCGTGCCCAATAACACGCAGTTGTTCAAGCCGCTGTCCCATCTCATCACTCGTCGCAGCAAGCGATGCGTACTTCGGCAGGAAGCCCGCTCGATAGACATACAGGCCCAGGTGGCGCAACTGATCTACACCGTCTTTTTTTTCGCGAGAGAAGTTCGCCGCCTCGCCGCATCCGTCCAGGGTGACCTTGACGACATTGGGGTCCTCGGACTCGCCCGCCTCCAAGGGGCATGCCGCCGTGGCCATTGGGCACTCCGCGCCCGCAGCGATCAGCGCCGCCACCGACTTGTTGATGACCTCCGGATCGAGTTCCGGCTCATCAGCCTGCACATTCACAACGATGTCGCAGTCAAGTGTTGAGACCGCCTCCGTAACCCGGCTGGTGCCATTGGAATGTTCGCCGGTCATAACCACTTCGACACCGGCTTCACGCACCGCCTCGGCGATCTCTTCAGCATCCGTCGCAACAATGACCCTATCCGCACACGATCGCTCCGCAACGCGGCATGCATACACAATCAGAGGAATACCCGTTTCGCTGGCGAGGACCTTGCGTGGAAACCGCGTGGACGCCAGCCGTGCCGGAATGACTGCAATGACCGTTGGCTGCCCCATGGTGGGAGTCTCCCATCTCTCCGCCCCGTTTGCCAGCACAGCGGGGTTGCTGCGGCGTGGCGGCCCGTGCTACACTTGGCCATGCCCAAGAACGAAGGCGAGACATTTCTCAGCCAGTTCGGACGAAGTGGGGATTCCACCGAGTTCTACTCGCCGATACCCGAAGGGTACGAGCGTGGCCGCACCCGCTATGTGATCGTTCTTGGCACTGTCATGTCCGGGCTCGGCAAGGGCATCTTCAGTTCATCGCTTGCTAAACTCCTCAAGGACAAGGGGTTGGCGGTCGCCCCGGTCAAGTTGGAAGGCTACCTGAATATCGATTCCGGGACGCTGAACCCTTTCCGACACGGCGAGGTGTTCGTGCTGGACGACGGCACTGAATGCGACATGGACCTTGGGACCTACGAGCGGATTCTCGATCAGGACCTGTCCCGCAGCAATTTCACGACAGCGGGGCAGATCTACACGGAGATTCTGCGGCGAGAGCGCAAAGGCGGCTACCTCGGCCGGGATGTGCAGATGATTCCCCATGTGACGGGGGAAGTGAAACGGCGACTGCGTCAACTGGCCATCGACGGTGCTGAGGGCGACGGGCAAGCAGATGTGGTCTTTGTCGAGGTCGGCGGCACGGTTGGCGACTACGAAAACGGTTTCTACATCGAAGCCCTTCGGGAACTGGCCTACGAAGAAGGACCGAACAGCGCATGTTTCGTCGCGCTCACCTACATCGTGGAGCCGGCGATTCTCGGCGAACAGAAGTCGAAGCCCGCCCAACTTGGCATCAAACGTCTCATGGCGACCGGCATTCAACCACACCTTGTTGCCTGCCGTGCGGAAGCACCCGTGACGGAAACGGTCCGCCAGAAGATTTCGATGTTCTCCAATGTGGCGATTCAGTGCGTCTTCTCGATGCACGATCGCGAGTCGATTTACACCATTCCGGACGCCATGCGGAGCGAGGGGCTAGATCGCGAAATCCTGTCCATTCTGTCACTGCACGATCGCGTGGACGCGATGCAGGAAGACCGGGCCAGAAGCCAGTGGCAGCAATACACTGCCTGGACAACATCACCGCGAGAATACGACATCACCATCGGCATCCTCGGCAAGTACACAGCCATTCGCGATGCCTATGCGTCCATTGACAAAGCGATCGAACACGCCACGACACATTTGCGGGCTGCCGCAGATATTCGTTGGATCGATGTGAGTGATCTCGACGGTGATTCGATTGATGCACGCCTGCAGAGTGAATCGTTGGACGGGGTCATCATTCCGGGCGGATTTGGCGAGCGCGGCATCGAAGGCAAGATCGCCGGCGTGCAGTGGCTTCGCGAAAACGAAATTCCTTTCCTCGGCATTTGTCTTGGCTTCCAGATGGCCGTCATCGAATACGCCCGCAACATGCTTGGACTCGAAACGGCCCATTCCACCGAATTTGAACCAACGGCCGCGCATCGGGTGATCGCTGAGTTGCCGGAGCAGAAGGAAATCGAGGGCCTCGGCGGCACCATGAGACTCGGCGGCCAGGATGTGGCAATTACGTCCGGCACCCGCGCGGCCTGCCTGTACGGAGACACCCATGCCCGAGAACGCTTCAGGCACCGGTTTGAAGTCGAGCCGGCCTTCATCGCCCAGTTGACCGAGGCGGGACTGCTGTTCAGCGGCCGTCATCCGGATCATGAGATCATGCAGATTCTCGAGTTGCCTCCTGAGGTACACCCCTACTTCGTTGCGGCGCAGTTTCACCCGGAATTGACCAGCCGCCCCCTTCGGCCGCAGCCGATGTTCATGGGCCTTGTTGCCGCGGCCATCGCGAACCGCCTTGGCGGCGCAGTACCCGACTCCATCGAGGATCGCTGGTGTTCCCGTGGCATCAACGATCATGCCGGGCAGGTGACTTGACCCTGCGGTTCTGCCCCGTAGACTTCCACATTCTGGCGGTATAGCTCAGTTGGTTAGAGCGAGGGATTCATAAGCCCTAGGTCGCTGGTTCGAATCCAGCTACCGCCATTGACAAGGCCGCCCTTGCGGCGGCTTTGTCAAGAGAGAGTCGAGAGCAGGGCGCAGACGGTAGGGCGCCATCACTCATCTCGGGGGGTCAAGAACGGTGGGGGTGGGATTCGAACCCACGAAGAGGCTGACGCCCCTTGCCGGTTTTCAAGACCGGTGCCTTCAACCGCTCGGCCACCCCACCCAACGCCTTACTCCCCCGCTTGTCCATCGAAATCGTACCGCGCTTGCCAATCATTGAACGCCTCGGCCATCGACGGCGGAAGACGCAGTTCCGTGCCGGGATTGCTCCGAGCGCTGTCCAACTGTTCGCAACACCCATCCATCCACACGGGGTCCTCGGCCAACCCAAAGTGCTCTCGAACTCTGGTGAGTTCCTCGCGGGGCTGCTCAGTCAGCCGGTCGTAGCGTACCTCGATTAGCCGATCGCCGAGGAGATCGCGGTGCCGCTCGATTTCGCCAAGGCTGATGAGCCACTCCAGAGCGCCGCGGGCAAGGTCGCCATCGATAGCACCCAGGTCCTCCTTGAACCAGTCGTAGACGGCTGCGTCCCGAACAAGTGCTTCCCACTTGCAGTCATCTCGTCCCCACCATTGATTCCAATCCCCACCTCCCCCGAGTTGATACGAGTTGGTGCGGGCGAGGCGTTCAATGGAGCGTACGACATCAACTCCATTCCGAACCAGATGCATGACCTTGCAGCCGGGCGCAACTCCGGCAATGAACGGAATCCGCATGGCATTGATGGGCGACTTCTCGATCAAACATGACCGTTGACCACCGCGGCGCATCTCTGCCCGCATGCAGCGTGCGAACCGGCCGCAGGCCGCTTCCGTCACCGCCTCCTCGCCCATGATGCATCTGGGCGGCTTCCTCGCATCACCAAAGAACCGAACCATGTCGCTCGCCGGATCCACAGCTCGCCAGATGTAATAGGGCTCGCGGAGGTAGTGCACCTGTGGGTGCGCACCGAGCAGCGCCCCCGCGATCGTGGTACCTGATCGCCCGCATCCCAGTACGAAACATGGCGGCGGCGCAAGGGGCGAATCATCCTCTCCACCGGCCTCCCGTGTGGCGCGGCGGTAGAGCCGCCCGTACTTCATCGAGCGTGCCCAAGGCCGAATGGCGTCAAGAAGCCTTGCCATCGAAGGTGAATCGTAGCAGGCCATGCTCGTATACTCGCACCATGCGCTGGCTCGCTCCGCTCCTTCTGCTCTGTGGATGCACCTCCTACAACCAAGTGGAGATCGAGGTGTCGGACACCCATGCGTTGCCGATTGCCAACGCCCAGATACACACCGCTCCTGCCTATTTCTTCAACCCCAACCCCAAGAGCAGCCTGTTCCTTGGGGCAGGCCAGATCCTCTGGCCCTTCCCCGGTGAGGGGGTCGTAGCGTGGACCGACGAATCAGGTATCGCATCTCTTCGCGTAGTGTCAGGAAATCCATCGGCCATAACCGTTTTCGCCGACGGCCATGACCAGTGGCGTGGCATGCTGGTCCTCAAGCATGGCGAGGCGATCCTTCAGTCAGCCAACCGCCCGCTCCACTCGCTGCAGGTCGACGTGACGATGTCCCCAGACCAGTGACTGCTTGAGGTAGACTGCCCCACCCCCGATGACTCGCTCGCCCCTGTCGCTCCCCCAGCCTCGCGGATTTGGCCGTACTCGTCGGCAGGACGCATGGTGGCTGCAACCGCTGGTCGTCTTTCTGGGCCTTTCGGCATTCATTGTCTATTCGACATGGGCGGCCTTTCAGGGCACGAACTACCTGTACACCGGCGAAGGCGCGTCCTACCTCTCGCCGTTTTATTCCCCGGAGATATTCGGTGACTCTGGCCACGCATGGTTGGGCCCGAAGCCTGCGGCTTGGCCGCAGTGGTTGCCGTTTTCGCCCGCGCTGCTCATTCTCTGGGCACCCGCTGGATTCAGGTTCACCTGCTACTACTACCGTGGCGCGTATTACAAGGCCTTCTGGGCAGATCCCTCGAACTGTGCTGTGGGCGAACTCCGTTCGTGCTATCGCGGCGAACATTCGCTGCCTTTGATTCTCCAGAACATCCATCGTTACTTCCTCTACCTGGCGATCGGCTTCATCGTCGTACTGGCCTGGGATGCGTGGAAGGCGATGTGGTTTACGAACCCCGATGGAGTAGCACACTTCGGCATCGGTGTGGGCACGGTGGTCCTGATCATCAATGTTGTGCTGCTCGGCGGCTACACGCTCGGGTGCCATGTGCTGCGTCATCTGGTCGGCGGCCGCCGCAAGACGCTTTCCGACAAGCCAGTTCGCAGCAAGGCGTACTCCTGCGTGAGTTGCCTCAACAAGCGGCACATGCTTTGGGCGTGGATGAGCCTCTTCTGGGTCGGCTTCACTGATTTGTATGTACGGCTTTGTGCCGCGGGTATCTGGACGGACTGGAGAATCCTGTGACCGATAGGTACGCAACGCATGACTACGATGTGCTGGTGATTGGCGCCGGTGGCGCAGGCTTGCGCGCTGCGATTGAGGCGTCGGCCTGCGGCGTGTCTGTGGGTGTCGTGTGCAAGTCGCTGCTTGGAAAGGCACATACCGTGATGGCCGAGGGCGGCATGGCAGCGTCAATGGGGAATGTGGACGACCGCGACAACTGGAGGGTCCATTTCGCCGACACGATGCGAGGCGGCCAGTATTTGAACAACTGCAGGATGGCCGAGATACATGCGAAAGAAGCGGCCGACCGCGTCCGCGAACTGGAAGCATGGGGAGCGATCTTTGATCGGACGAAGGATGGCAAGATCCTGCAGCGCAATTTCGGCGGACACAAGTACCCGCGCCTGGCCCATGTCGGCGACCGAACCGGGCTGGAGATGATCCGGACGCTGCAGGACCACGGTATTCATCAGGGCATTGACTTCCATATGGAAGTCACCATCACGAACCTGATCAAGGAAGAGAACCGTGTCGTTGCGGCCTTCGGGTACGAGCGTGAGAAGGGTCGTTTTCTTCTGTTCCGCGCCAAGGCCATCGTGCTCGCCACTGGTGGCATTGGCCGGGCATTCAAGATCACGAGCAACAGTTGGGAGTACACCGGGGACGGCCACGCGCTCGCGTATGACGCGGGCGCCGATTTGATTGACATGGAGTTCGTGCAGTTTCATCCCACGGGCATGGTCTGGCCGCCGAGCGTGCGGGGCATTCTCGTGACCGAAGGCGTGCGCGGCGAAGGCGGCATTCTCAAGAACAGCGAAGGCGAGCGGTTCATGTTCGAGGATGTCCCCGACCTGTACAAGGACCAGACTGCCGATACTCCCGAAGAGGGTTGGCGGTATGTCACCGGCGACAAGGACGCGCGGCGGCCCCCGGAATTGCTGACGCGAGATCATGTTGCCAGAAAGATCGTCAAGGAAGTCAAGGAAGGTCGGGGCAGCCCGCATGGCGGTGCATTTCTCGACATTGCGTGGATCTCCGAGCACATCTCGGACGCCGCGACTCACATCAAGAAGAAACTGCCGAGCATGCACCACCAGTTCAAGGAACTGGCTTGCGTGGATATCACGGAAGAACCGATGGAGGTTGGTCCGACTACGCACTACGTCATGGGTGGGATCCGGGTAGACGCGGAATCGCAGATGTCCACTGTCGATGGATTGTTTGCCTGCGGGGAATGCGCTGCGGGCCTGCATGGAGCCAATCGACTTGGTGGCAATTCACTCTCGGACCTGCTGGTGTTCGGGAAACGTGCCGGCGAGTTCGCGGCGAAATTTGCGGACGATTGTTCTGGTGAAAATGCGATTGAGCGAGGTGTTGTCGAAAAGTTGGCTGACGCGGATCTTGAACCGCTGGAGCGGACCGAGGGCGAGAACCCCTACGCCATTCAACAGGATCTGCAGGAGACGATGCAGGATTTGGCAGGTATTTCGAGGAGTCACGAGGGGCTCGAGGCCGCGTTGGGGCGGATTGCTGAATTGCGCGTACGAGCCCGCTCGGCCCATGCGCCGGGAAACCGGGAGTACAACCCAGGCTGGCACACGGCCCTGGATCTCCACAACCTGCTCGTGGTCTCGGAAGCGCTGTGTCGCTCGGCGTTGCAGCGGACAGAGAGCCGCGGCGGGCATTTCCACGAGGACCATCCGGAGAAGAGTGAGGAAGGCAGCACCTACAACACTGTGGCACGGCGAGGTTCCAGTGGCGGGATGGATGTCGAGCGCTTTCCGGTGGTTCCATTGACCGATGAACTCGCCGGTATCATCGAGGAGTTCGCCTGATGCGGGAAGTGACCTTCCGAATCTGGCGCGGCGAGGGGGCCAATGGCCACTTCGCAGAGTATCGGACAGAGGTTGATGACGGCATGGTCGTGCTTGATGCAGTGCACGACATTCAGGCGGCCCAGACGCCGGATCTTGCCGTGCGATGGAACTGCAAGGCTGGCAAGTGCGGCTCCTGTTCCGCGGAAGTCAACGGCATGCCGAAGCTCCTCTGCATGACACGGATGTCGTCGCTTCCACTCGATCGACCGATCACCATTGAACCCATGCAGGCATTTCCTCATGAGAAGGATCTCGTGACAGATGTCTCATGGAATTACGAGGCGAAGAAGACGATCATCCCGTTCAAACCGCGACCACCCGATGCCCCTGATGGGACGTGGCGTGTGGCGCAGGAGGATGTCGAGCGGGCGCAGGAGTTCAGAAAGTGCATCGAGTGCTTCCTCTGTCAGGATGTCTGCCATGTCCTTCGGGATCATCACAAGTTTGATGCGTACATTGGCCCTCGGTTTTTCGTCCAGAGCGCAGCGCTCGAAATGAATCCACTCGATGTCGAGAACCGTATCCCTGATCTGAAAAAGACGCAGGGTCTGGGCTACTGCAACATCACCAAGTGTTGCACCAAGGTCTGTCCCGAGCACATCACGATCACCGACAATGCGATCATCCCTCTGAAAGAGCGAGTCGTCGATCAGTTCTACGATCCGATCACTCGATTCTTCCCCATCTTCCGCCCACAGGGTGTCGGGGATCGGCCCCGGACGCCGTCTAGATGATGCCGACGGAGGCGATCGTGGTGTCGTCGTCGAGTTCCTTGCGGCCGGCGTGCTGCATGACGGCGACGAGCAGGCTCTTGACATCATTCTCCGAGGAATCCGACGCGCCGAGCACGGCGGCCACTCGCTCCATGCCAAACTGGTCACCACCGTTGCCTTGCTGCTCAACCACGCCGTCACTGAAAATCGCTACACGATCGCCCTTGCGAAACGAAAGAACCGCCGAAGCATAGGCCGAGGTGGAATCCACGCCGACGATACAACTGTCGGGCGTCGGCGCCGCGTCACACGCACCGCCCTCGCGTCGAACCATCCAATGACCGTGACCGGCATCGACATATCGCAATTCTTCCGCCTCCGCATCAAACACACCGACCCAGAGCGTCAGAAACCGATTGAGCGCAGATCGGTCACATACAAATTCATTCAGCGCCGCCACGGCGACCGCTGGATCGCCGCTCTCCTCAAGGCGTGCGTGCAGGAATGACTGGCTGGCAGCCATGAGGATCGCTGCACCCGCCCCCTTGCCGCTGACATCCCCAACGCACAAACAAAGCCGCGACCCCGTCAGCGGCACAAGATCAAGAAGATCGCCGGATGCCTGCCGACCGGGCTTGAACAAGAATGCCCACTTGCACGCCTCCTGCGTACCCGTCGCCTCCGGCAGCATGAACTGCTGGGCCTCTCTTGCGGCGGATAGATCCTGCTCCATCCTCTGTTGTCGCAACTGCATGTCCAACCGCCTCAGGTTTGCCACCGACAGCCCTGCCATTCGACACAGCGCCTGGCAGAACCCTGCCGCGTCGCTTTGCACCGCCCGCTCCTGCTGCCTCGCATCAAGATACAGATAGGCGATCAGCACATTGTCAATCATGATCGGCGCGCACAGTGCTGAGTGAATGTTCAAGTCGGCGATGCTCTGCCCGAACGAACCAGTTTCCCCGGACAACAAACACGCTACATCGCCGCCACTGGCCCCACGCAAGAGCGAACGGCTGAATGTCGCCTTCGTACTGTCCCGCGAATCACCATCGAGATACGCCGCCACCTCCACCTCGTCATCACCGCCCACCTGTCGCAACATCGCCGCTCGCTGAAAGCCCGTCCCATCGATCGCCCACTGCACGAGCGAAGCCGCGAGTTCCTTCTCGTCCGCCGCAGCATTGATACTGCCAGCGAAGTCCATGAGCAGATTGAGCCGATGCTGCGCCAACGCGCCAAGTTCCGACTGGGCCAGCCGTTGCACCCGCTCATCCGCCGTCCCAGTATCGTCAATGGTCCGCATCGATACCGGCGCCCCCGCCTTCAGCGCGAGCCGGAAGATCCAAGGCCCAATGCGGATCATGTCCCCTGGAGCCAACGGGATTGGCGAGTTCGGCTCGACCTGCACATCGTTGGCCTGCGTGCCGAGCCGGCTACCGAGATCGGTCAGAAGACAGCCAGAGTCGCCCGACTCCAACACGGCATGCTGGCGAGAGATCGTCCCATCCGGCAACCGGACATCGCACTTCGATGCGCGGCCGACAAGAAGCCGGTTACCAGGTTCAAGCCAAAAACCCTCGAACTCCGGGCCGAGCACCGGTTCGAACCAGAGCCTGTCAATTGCGGTAAGACTGTCCGTTGCCATGTTCCCATAGAGTAGTGGCAACCACCGCGAAGCGAAATGACATCATTCGACCGGCCGGTTCGCCCTCCCGAACAGCAGATCAATGATGGACAACCCACCGCCGCCGCCCCCGCCGTACGCAAAGTCAGCGTTCAACGCCTTGTCTATCCGCTGCGAGGCCTCCGCAAGATGGGCGGCCGTATACGGATCCAGCCCATTGATCGACACGGCGTCAATGCGTCCAGCAATGTCCCTCAGTTGCTGGCGAGAGAGGCTCTGCATGGTTCGCCGCGCGGGTGAGCGAGTGCTCTGCTCAAGGCTCAACTCGATCAGCCGGCCCAGATGTTCCACCTGCAGATTGCGACGCAGGTTGGAAATGGCCGGGCTCCGAATCGTGCCACTGGCACTCGGATCCGCCAATTCCGACCAAACCTCGTCGCTGACCGCAGCCATGAGTTCGGCCATCGAGAACGCATCCTGGTCAGCCGGGATCCGAAACTCTCCGTCGTACACATCCCCCAGCGTTCCCGGGTTCAACAAGAGCGTCAGCGCCGTGGCCTGAATCCCACCAATTCGGTCGTGGATCGGCCAGGAAGGATCATCGAAGACCGACATGAAGTCACTTTCGTCCCAACGTTTCTCCACCGTCATCTTGCGGAGCAGCTCCGGGCTGAGGCCAAAGGCGTCATCCCGAAAACTATTTTTCAGCACGATGGACAGTGCCCGCCGCTGGACATCCGGAGCAATTTCTTCATTTGGATCGCGGTCGCCGGGGTCACCCTTGCGACTTCGATTCTGAATAACGCCGCCGATCCAGTCGGCAGCCTGCGAAACAGCAGAACTCTGTCGCCAAAGCAGCATTTCATACCCTGCACGGGCCTTGGCCCAACTCTCACCGTCCTCCACCATGCGGTCGAGCAAAGTTTCTCGAAGCAACTGCACGAGCCGCACCTGCGACTCGGCGTAGTCCAGCGGATTCTTCGCCCAATCGAAGCGCCGCGCGGTCGGATCGGAACTGAAGGTGTCCTCGTCCGTTGCGTACGCCAACTGCGGCTCGTTCACGCGAGAGAGAATGTCCCCAAGGCCGTCATCCTCCGACGTGTAGCCGTACTCGATCGCCCAGAAGTCGTAGGGGCCGATCGTCATCATCGTAAAGTCGCCCTGCTGCGGCCCGTCATCGACATTGATGTTGATGGGCGAATACTCCATCACAGAGCCGCAGATCGCCTCCGGCTCAAATGTTTCGTCGTTCATTTCGGCCATGCCGTAGACGGTTGACGCCTTGAAGTTGTGTCGCAAGCCGAGCGTATGCCCGACCTCGTGCATGATCACATCTCGAAGCATGGGGCCGATGAACCAATCTGGCACACCATCCAACATGTCGGGACCGTCCTCGTCCTCTTCATCGGACGCGTCCGCATCGTCATCATCACCCTCACCCCCATCATCGCCATCAGCGTCATCGCCCTCATCATCCAGCATCATCAGAATGTCCGGATGCATACGGGCGAGCCCAAGTTCATACGACTGGATCATCGTGTTGAGGCATGCGCCATTCACCTGACTTGTTCGGCCCCAAAGCCCGTCGTATTCCTGATCGCCGATCAGACTCGAGTCTGACAACATCGCGGGGTGATTCTCTGCCGTTGCTGCGATCTCGGCCAAGACATCCTTGCGCATCGACGGCGGCGCCAATCGAACACGCGGATCCCAATCCGGGTGATCGCGGAGCCATGCCCGAGTCTCCAGATCGAAACTCTCCATGACAGTCTCAGGAATCAACTTCCTCCATGATCCAACCCAGCCGCGAATGAAACCTTCGTCCATCACGATGTCCGCATCAAGGATCTTGCCCGTCCGCGGATCGACCCGGCTGGGGCCGATTGCAAAGCCCATGTTTGCATTCGTCCAGAGCAGGAAGTTGTATCGCGCATCCTCCGGGTCCTTTTCCATGTGCGCACCGGTTCGCGCATCCTGCTGGTATACCTCGATTGCATTGACAATACCGACCTGCTCAAACGCCTTGTTCCACTCAAGGATTCCATCGCGCACCCAGCGGCGATATCGCACCGGAATTGTATGTTCCATGAAAAAGACGATCGGCTCCTTTGGTGGGCTGGTCTTCAGGCTCGGGTCGGCTTTCTCCAGGTCCCAGCGATTGATGAAACGCACCCACGGATCATCATCCGACGGGTCGCCGATGTCGCGGTGACTTGTCGTGAAGTACCCAATGCGGTGATCCTCTTCGCGCGGTTGGTAATCGCCGTCTTCCGGAATGCTCCGAATGGAGTAGTAGATCGTTCCAAACCGTCCGCTGCGGAGTGGCAGGTCAAACGCGAGTTCAACATTCTCCGGGTAACTCTTGGCCTTGTGTATTGTCCCAAGGTCGGTTCTCGCTCCGCGAAGAGCACCACCAAAGAACTCCCCCGCCCCATGGAGGAAGAGCGATGTTCCATCGATCACCGGCCCGCCACCTGGTCCTTCGGAAAGGACCGGCACATCAAGCAGTACTTTGTCAGTAAAGACGCGCCCATACCCCTGCTGCGATTCGAAGTCACCACTGGTCTGCACCGCTAGATTCGGTTCAACAAGCAGCAGCCGGTCGCGAATCCGCAGCCAATGTGCAAACTGGTCACCCAACTGGACCCCGGATGTATCAACGCCGCCCGCAACGGTGTAGGCGATCAAGATCGGCTGGTTCTCAAACCCGGCGGGAAGTTCAATGAGCAGGTGATCATCCTTCTCTCGGCGATAGAGCGTGTACAGTCCGGGGTTTCCGTCGGCTGACGATATCACCGCCTCATGATCCTCGGACACCGAGTCGAACGGCGGCAACGCATCACCTCCGCCGCCGCCCATGGATCGGGGCCGGGCATGAGGATCGGGAAGACCGCCGGATGCATCTGCCGGCGAGGCGAGAGAGATCGCTGCTGCAATCATGAGGGTCGAAACGAACATCGTGCTGTCTCCTGGAGAATGAACTGCCAGTGGCCATGAAATCCCATCGGGCGACCCATGGTACGAGCGTGACCCGCATGCGAGATCACCGATTATCGGGCATTTCTTCCCGAATTGCCGTAAACCAGCCTTTTTTGCCTTTCACAGTGGGGCATCATCGTTCACACTGTCAACAGCGGGCTTTGTCCCGCCTTATCTGCAGCCGATCATCGATCGGCTACGAATACCTCCGCATAATCCTCATCTCCCTGATACGGGAGCAAGGGGACCGTGCAGCAATCTGAAGAAGTGGAGTTCATTCTCGATGTCACACCTTGCCTTCCCCCTGTTCCTGGCAGCAGCAACGACAGGTTTGTCCTTTGCCGACACGATGGGCCAAGAACCGGCTGAAGCTGAAGGACACACTCGTCTGGTGCTCCCGACGACGCAGAAGATCGAATCAGCGAGATTCACCTTCTCGGAACGATTCGGTCTGGACGCTGCCGCACCTCGGCAGATTGTCTTTCCAGCAGTCGACGTGGCCCAACTCATGCACGAGGACGATATGGCCTACCTCGATGGCGAGCGGAGACTCCGCGTTGCAACACCCCACTTCCACACTTTGCGACCCCGCGACGGCAGTTGGCAGCGAGTCCCCAACGGCTGGCTTTGGCGTGTGGACATCAGTTGCGAGGACGCGCTTGGCGTCAATCTTCACTTCACCGACATGCAGTTGCCTGAGGGTGCGGAGCTGATCGTCTATGACCCGTCTCGCCCCGGCGAATACACCGGCCCTTTCACCGATAACGGCGACTTCGACACCGGTGAAGCGTGGACAACATGCCTCGGCAGCGATGTTGCGAGAATCGAGTACTTCATCCCCCGAAGTGTGGCCAAGCGTCGCCCCCAATCGCTCCCCTTCGAACTTGCGGACATTATGCACGTGTACCGGGACTTCTTCCGTGACGGTGGGGGACGCGGGGCAGGCTCCTGCCACAACGATCCAGCGTGCTACGCCGAGTGGACGGATACCTCATATTCCGTGGCTCGCATTCTCGTCGCCAACTCGTCGCTCTGCAGCGGCCAGTTGATCGCCACGATTGCGAACGACGAGACACCCTACTACTACACCGCGAATCACTGTATCAGCACCTCCTCCGAGGCCAACAGTACGACATTCCTCTTCCGGTACATGCGAACCACATGCAGCGGCGGCGTTTCGTCCGGCACCACGATCTCCGGCGGTGCTGATCTCGTCTCAGCGAACAGCAACGCTCAAGACGGCAATACACTGGTCATGATCCGCCGCGAGTTGACCGGCACTTTGCACTGGAACGGATGGACAATGGCGTCCATCGGAAGCGGGACGAATTCCACATCATTGCACCACCCAGACGGTGACTACATGCGGATCTCGTTTGGGGACAAGATCAACGGCGACAGTTACCTCTACGGCATGGACTGGACTCCTTCGGACGGCCACGGTGATGGCGGCGTTACCGAGCCCGGCTCGTCCGGATCGGGGATCTTCCGCGACTCCGACAATAAGATCTACGGCTCGCTCTGCTGTGGTTCTTCGAGTTGCTCCAACACCAACGGATACGATTACTACAACCGGCTCAACGTGTCGGGTTTCACAACCTATTTGACCGCCGGCACGGATGACACCTACGAGGACAATGACACATGTGGATCGGCGGTCGTCCTCGCCAACGGAACCCATAGCAATCTCGTGGTCAAGTCCACGGACAGCGACTGGTACCACTTCGCCCTTCCCAATGGTGGCACCATGACCGGCACGGCGACTTTCACTGATGCCAACGGCGACATCGATCTTCGCATCTACCGCGGATGCAACGGCGATGATGGCGGCTCGCTGGTCGCATTCAGCCAGACTAACGGTAATAGCGAAACCTTCAACTACACCAACACAAGCGGGCAGTCCGAGGACTATTACCTCTGGATCTACCTCGACCATGGACAGCGGAATACCTATTCGCTGACCGTCACAGCCGATGAACCACCGACCGGGCCCGCCCACGACCTCTGCGATGGCGCCCTTCCGATGGTCGCTGGCAGCAATGCCTTTGACACGACCGATGGCGAAAGCGACGGGTATGACGAGTCCGGTGGATGCACCGCTGGCGGCACATCGGTTGCGTCTGATGTCTGGTATTCCTTCACCGCAGATTGCTCCGGACAGATGATTGTCACAATCAGTGGCGACAACCTGTTCGAGCCGAAGGCTGCGATTTACGCTTCTTCCTGCCCGAGTGGGCCCAACGAAGCAGTCGCTTGCCTCTCCGACGAGACCGGCAACGCCGCCACGCTGGATGTCACTGAAGGAGATAATTTCTATCTCCGAATCGGCAGCGCCGATGGTACGACCGGTGAAGGATCAACCATGATCATCTGTGTTCCGGGCGAGGACTGCCCAGGCGACTGCGCAGACTCCAACGGCGAAGTCGATGTCAACGATCTGCTGGCGCTGATCGGGGCGTGGGGTTCCAGCGGCGACTGCGATGTTGATGGCAGTGGCGAGATCAATGTCTCGGACCTGCTCGAACTGATCAGTGCGTGGGGTGTCTGCCCCTAAAGGCCATCAGAAGGCCGACAAGTCCGATCCCTAGCGAGACCCCCGCGATGCTCATGAGCGTCCACGGGGTTTCGCTCGTACTGCCCTCCGTGGCAACCGCTGCCAGTCCCGCAACCGGCCCAGCGGCGTAGCCGCAGCCAATGAGTGCCTCGTGCATGCCGCCAGCATCTACGCCGGCACGCCCGACCGCCATCGCGTAATACAACGCGGCGTAGTAGACGATGCCCATTCCCGCCCCGAAGACGGCCAACCCCGCAATGAGGATTGCGATGTTTCCGGCAGCGGCCACCAACCCGAAGCCGGTCGCCATCGCAATGGCGGCTGCGAAGAGTAGGCTCCATCGCCCGTGCCAATGTGGCCACTTCCACATCATCGTGGTCGCCGCCAAACGGGAGAGCATCCATGTTGCCGCAAGTGGTGTCTGTAGAGGAATGGGTACTTCCAGACTTGCGAGAAGGAATGGCAGAAGCGCCGCCAGCACGCCATTGATCCCGTAACTCAATGGGAGAAGCAATCGCGCGCCGCGCAACAACTGAGGGTAGTGAAGCGGCACAACCGTCTTGGCTTGATGCTCGTCGTGATGGGCGGGAGACTGTCCGTACCACGGAAGAGCGAGCGTTCCAAGCATGCTGGCACCGCCAAGGGCGACGATGGCCAATGACGCATGCTGATCCATGAGCGGTGCGATGGCGAACATCGCACCGGCAGTTGCGACCATCCAGATGATATTCCACCACCCGATTGCGCGGCGCATGTCTTGGCCGTGGCGACCGCTCACCAGATAACTCTCGACGATGGGCCACAGCCATGCGCTGCACAGGCTGATAACGCCGCCGGTCATCCAGATGATCCACGGGCCATCGGCCACCAGCGGCAGTGCGCAGGTCAGCGACTGTACAGCGAGGATCAGAGTCAGGACTGCCCGCGAGCTCGCCCGCTCCCCCAACCACCGCAGCATGGCTGAGGCGGTCAACGAACCTGCAACGTAGACGACGCCGATGAGCAGATACAACAACAGGTTTTCGACCTTGCCGAACCCGTACTCGATGCGGGCTATGAACGGCAAGCCGTTCCAGAGCACGCCGGTGCCGATCGATGCCATGGCCGTCAGAAGAAGGGAGGCGGCCAGCGGCGTCGGACTCGCCTTGGGTTGCTGAGTTACATCCACCCGGCGATGATAGGAACCTGAACACCGATATTGGCAAGAGGCTACATCACCGCCATGGCCGAACCCACTCCATCAAACAACCCACGACAGCAGAATCTCGCGGCCTTCATTGCCGCTGTTGCGCTCGGAGGCGGCATGGCTGGTGCCTTCGGCGTTGCTTTGAAGAACTGGGGCATGGGCGTGGCGCTCGGCGCAGGCATGGCCGTGGCCTTCTTCGTGGCCCTGCGGCATGTCTTCGCAAAGTCCGGATCGAAGTAATCGGCCAAGTGCCCCCTCAACGTCCACGGCAGGGCTCGAACCTGCAACCTTCGGCTTCGGAGGCCGACGCTCTATCCAATTGAGCTACGCGGACTGCGAACTCACCCTGACGCGCGGTCATCATGCGCAGTCTGGTAGTTGGGGGCTTCCTTGACGATCTGTATGTCATGCGGATGACTCTCAACCAACGAGGCGCCCGTCACCCTGACAAACTCCGCATCTCTTTGCAATGCCGTGAGCGTCGATGCACCACAGTACCCCATGGCCGCCCGCAAACCTCCGACCATCTGATACACGAAGTCGCTCAATGGCCCACGGTAAGGAACCCGACCCTCCACACCTTCAGGCACCAACTTGCGCGAATTCTCCACGCCCGCCTGTCCATATCGATCAGCCGAACCTGCGACCATCGCCCCCTCACTTCCCATCCCACGATACGTCTTGAAGCGACGGCCACGGTGAAGAATCAACTCACCTGGACTTTCGTCAAGACCGGCAAGTAATGATCCGAGCATCACGCAACTCGCGCCCGCCGCGATTGCCTTCGCAATGTCGCCGCTCTGACGCACGCCGCCATCGGCAATGACCGGAACTCCATGGGGATCGGCTACAGAACACGCCGACATGATCGCGGTGAGCTGCGGCACGCCCACGCCGCTGACAATACGAGTCGTGCAAATCGAACCGGGGCCAATGCCAACCTTTACGCCATCGACCCCGGCTTCGATGAGTGAGGCGGCGCCTTCCGCAGTTGCGACATTGCCGGCGATGACCTCAATGTCCCACTGCGCCTTGATGTCGCGAACCGTCGCAAGCACATTCGCCGAATGGCCGTGGGCAGTATCGACAATGACAAGATCCGCCTCCGCGTCGATGAGCGCCTCCACTCGATCGAGTTGATGGACTCCGACCGCCGCACCAACGCGCAATCGGCCACGATCATCCCGGCACGCATGTGGATGCCGCCGCGTATTCTCGATGTCCCGCATCGTAATGAGCCCCTGCAGGTGCCCACCCTCATCGACAAGCAGCAGTTTTTCAACTCTCGCCCGCGTCAGCAAGACCTCTGCCTGCTCAAGGGTCGTATCCGGAGCGGCGGTGACCAGTTTTTCCCGGGTCATCACCGTGCCGACCAGTTCCTCCGAACTGGACACGAACTTCATGTCCCGGCGGGTCAGAATACCCACGACCTCGCCGTGCCCCTGGCCATCGAGGGTCACGGGAAAACCGGAGACATTGTGCTCCTTCATCAGGGTGGTGGCCCGGCCAATGGCGTCTTCAGGGCTCAGCGTCACCGGATCGGTAATAACCCCGTTTTCCGACCGCTTGACCTGAGCCACCATTCGGGCTTGGACCTCCCGGGGCATGTTCTTGTGAATAATGCCCACCCCACCCTCCTGCGCAAGGGCGATGGCCAGCGACGACTCGGTGACCGTGTCCATCGGGGCAGAAACCAGAGGAATATGAAGGCGAATATTCCGCGTCAGTTGACTGTTCGTGTCAGCCTCGTCCGGCGTGACATCGCTGTACCGCGGAACAAGCAGAATGTCGTCGAAGGTGAACCCCTCAGTGATATTCGAGACTTCCATCGGACAATGATCCCGCCGGGGACACTCGATGTCAAGCCCACGCCCCGGATATGCTACCCTCCCGTGCCTTCCCGGCACTTTTCTTCGAAACGCAAGCAGCGACGACCGTGACGACAACGCCACCACAAGATGCTACCGCCGCCGACGCCGTCCACCACGACATGGGGACGACGCCCGGGGCTGGACTAGACGCATTCCGCAAGATGCTCAAGGCAACGATCGCCTTCGAGGCATCCGACCTTCATATCAAGGCGGGTACGAAACCCCGCATTCGGGTTCGCGGATCGCTTCGCAGCCTCGATGCCGAAGAGAACAGCGAGCCACTTTGCTTCCAGATCGCCAAGGACATTCTGGACGAGTCGCAGTACAAGCACTTTCGTCGGCACGGGCAAATCGACCTCGCCTACGACTACGACGAAGATCACCGCTTTCGGGTCAACCTGTTCATGGCCAGAAGCAAACCTTCGCTGGCCTGTCGACTCATCACTGCGGCGGTAAAGTCGTTCCATGATCTCCACCTCCCACAGGTACTCGCCGATGTCTCCTTGAGTGCCAATGGCCTCATCCTGTTCGCCGGTGTCACCGGTTCGGGCAAGTCCACATCCATTGCCGCCATGCTCAACTATGTGAATGAGAACCGGCGGTGCCACATCGTGACAATCGAGGATCCGATCGAATACATCTTCAACGACAAGCGGGCGACGATCAACCAGCGGGAAGTTGGGATTGACTGCATCGACTTCAACGAGGCGCTTCGCGCACTGGTCCGCGAAGACCCGGATGTCGTCCTTGTCGGCGAGATGCGAGACCACGAGACATTCGAGGCAGCCATCCGCGCCGCGGAAACCGGCCACCTCGTCTATGGCACCATACACGCCTCCTCTGCCTGGCAGACCTTCGGACGCATCTACGACCTCTTCCCGGAGAGTGAACGCGCGCAGATTCGCAAACTCCTTGCCTACAACCTCCGGGGCATCGTGTACCAGAAACTGTTGCCGACCCTCCACGAAGACACGCCGCGGATTCCGGCTCTGGAGATTCTGCTCAATACGCCGATTGTCGAGAAGTACATCCTGGAGGCTCGCGAAGGCGAACTGCTGGAGATCATCAAGAAGAGCCAGGAGGAGGGGATGGTTGATCTCAACTCGGCGCTGCTTCACCTTGTTGAATCCGAATGGGTTTCGCTGAAGACCGCCATGGAAGCAACGCCCAAACCGGAAGAACTGAAGATGCGAATCAAGGGCATCGCCTGATCACCCGCATGCTGGCCGACACCACTCCCGTTTTCCTGCTGAGCCCTTGGAAGCCCGTTCTCATTACGGTCACGTACATCGCATGGGCTTGGCTGCTTGGAACCAAACTCGACAAGGATGCGCAGCTCTTCCGCCTGAACCCCCAGAAGTGGAACGCGGTGCACATCACCTGCGCCGCCATTGCACTCGGGATCATGCTCGGGGCAGGGATCTTCTACGTCAGTTATCCGATAGGCGTTGTTGTCCTGATGACGCCGATACTCATCTATTGGCGCATCCGAAACGCAGCGGTGCCGGAAGGCAAGCAGTTCAAACTTGGCGTGGGCTCGATCAAGTCAATATTGGAACAGCGGAAGATCTCTAAGGCCGGCCGAAGTGTCTCCATGCGATTCGAAAGTTCTACCGGCCCAATCCCTATTCCCGGCAAGGAGGACCCCCAACTGGGTATCTACCTCGACGCGGAAACATATCTCACAGCAGCGTTGGACGGACGGGCCTCGCGTCTTGAAATGCAACTCTCAACAAAGGGCTGCGTCGCAGCCATGTTCGTCGACGGCATCGGGTCAAAACTCGATCCTATCCCAACTCAAGAAGGTGCGAAACTCTTTGCGTTCGTCAAATCGCTTGCAGGCACGGATCCCAGTGATGTCCGTCGCCGCCAAGTCGGTTCGTTCGAAATCGAGCATGGCGATCGGCATGTCGTGGCTGACTTGACAGCGTCAGGTGGGCGAAGCACCCAAGTATTGCGGTTGGAATTCGATCGCCGGGAAGGTGCGCTTCGAAGCGTCGACTCGATTGGATTCATGACTAAGCAGGCTGCAGAACTGCATCGCCTTCGCAACGAAGAACTGCGTCATGGCATCGTCCTGATTGGTGGAGAGCGGCAACAAGGACTCACAACGACCGGGTATGCGCTCATTGCCAGCCATGACGCCTACCTCTGCAACATTCGAACGCTGGAACATGAGGTCATCGCCGAAGTCGAGGGCGTCACACATCAACCTCTTGCCGACGGCGATGGCGACTACGCCACCCAACTGCAAACGATTATTCGACGCGACCCGGAGGTTATTCTCGCGACCGATCTGGTCGACGCCGAGGCAGCGAAGATTGCGGTGAAGCCGGGCTTGGACGGACCGCTGATCTTCATCACCATTCCAGCCAAGTCAATGAATGACATGGTCTCCAACTGGGCTGGGATGATCGGTGATCCGCGGGCAGCGTTCAGCGGCCTTCGAGCGGTCATCTACCAGCGATTGGTGCGTCGCCTCTGCGAAAATTGCCGCGTTGGATACAAGCCATCGGAGGAGCTCGCCCGGCAAGGCCTGCCCATTGAAGGCGTGGACATTCTCTTCCAAGCGGGCGGCCAGATACAGGTCAAAAACAAGGTGCAAACCTGTCCGGTCTGTCGCGGCACGGGCTACCTCGGGCAAGTCGCCGTCTTCGAAACGCTGTTCCTCGATGATGAGGGACGCAAACATCTGGTCGCCGGCGACTTGAAGGCGGCACGGTCCCATGCTCGCCGAAACAAGCACATGACTCGTCTCCAGGAAGCGGCGTGGTTCAGGGTGGCGGAGGGCCAGACCTCGCTCAAGGAATTCGGCCGGGCTGCGGCGGCGGGCAAGTCCAGGAAACCAGCATCAGCGGAGGCCAAGTAAGGAACACCATGGCACTCCTTCTCAATCTTGCAGTGATCGGCCTGGTAGCACTCATCGCCTACTGGTGGGCCAATCAAGGCCTCCTGAGCGCGCTCCTGCACATGATCTGTGTCATTGCGGCCGGCGCGATTGCGTTTGCAGTCTGGGAGCCAGCGACTATTGCCATGCTCAACGGCGGAGCGTTCGACAACTACGCCTGGGGCGTTGTGCTGGTGGGATCGTTTGCCGTTTCGCTCTTTGTGCTGCGACTTGCCGCCGACCGACTTGCGCCAGGTGCAGCGCAACTTCCACAGTGGGCCAATCTTGGATTCGGCGGGCTTCTTGGCGCCATTGCCGGTGTGTTGACGGTCGGGATCTGCGTCATCGGAACCGGGTTCATTCAATCCAACTCGGAGATCATGGGCTATCGAGGCTTTGGGCGGGATGCCAACACGCAGGCGTCGATCGGCCCGGTAGGTACGCCGCTGTATCTGCCCGTTGCGACGCTGACCGCACAGTTCTACGGGTTCCTGAGCGTCGGCAGTTTATATCCGGACATCAGCGGTGCTCCGCTTCGCGAGTACAACCCGGAAGTCGATCGCCTGGCATGTCTTGTCCGCGACTCGTTCGAAAACGGTAAGGGCCAACTCGCTCTTTCGCCTGATTCCGCAACGGTCACGAAGGTGCAGCAAGGCGATGGCATCGTGGCGGTTCAACTGAAACTTCGCGCCCAAGCCATGGACTTTGGTGGGCAACTGACGCTCTCAAGTTCGCAGGTTCGCCTCATCGGCTACCCGAAGACCGGTGAGGATCCGGACATTTACTACCCAGTTGCATGGCAACAGGAGACCATGCAGGGGAACGGCCTGTATCGATTTGATGACATCTCCCATTACGCCAGCAGCGTCCCCGGACGCAAGGAAGCCGACATCACACTGGCATTTGAGACGCCGGACGATTTCAGGCCACGGTTTCTGCAGGTTCGTGGGACACGACTGAACACGCCCGATGTCGAGCAAGTGGACATCCCCGCCTACCTTGTCCAGTTGGTGCGGGGCCAGAATCTCAGCCCGGAAGAGATCCTTGCTGCGCGGCCGCCAGCGGGCTACCCGCTGGACAATGTCATCGGCATCACGCCGAAGATCGGCCGGCTCAACCTGTCAGCGAACGGGCTTCCGACCAGCATGGATGTCAAGGAGAACTGGCTCATCAGCGGGACGCTGATTGTGCCATGGCGAGGCGGCAGTGTTTCGCAGGGTCTCCGCATCAAGGGCGTGTACGCCGACCCCGACACATTCATCGTGCAGGTCGCCATCAATCGCGAAAGTCCTGCGTCGATCTTTGAACTCCTATCGGCTGTGGGTGGTGACGCGTCGATGTATCTCGTCGACACCGACGGCAACAAGTACCCGCCGATCGGCTACTGGATGGATGAAGGAACGGGCAAGGTTCGCATCGTCCTCTCCCCGGAAAGCCCAATTCGGTCCATCGGCGAACTCCCGCCATTGGCGACCAGCGGCGGCAAGAACATGTCCCTGATCTTCCAGATCACCGAGGCTGTCACGCTGCGAGAGTTTCTTCTCGGCGATGTCATCGTCGGGACCTGTGACATCAAGGTTGCAGGCCGGCGACGCCAGTAGCGCTACGCCAAGAGTCGCTCAACCCAGTAGATGTCGAAGTTGTGTTTCACGAAGGGTGGCTCCTGCAACAGCCGCTGGTGCAGCGGAATCGTCGTTGCCAGCGGCTCGCACTTCAACTCGGCGAGTGCAACCCGCATGCGGGCGATTGCTTCCTCGCGGTCGCTGCCGTGCACGATGAGTTTGCCGATCATTGAGTCGTAGTTGGGCGGAATGACATAACCCTCTCGCACATGCGTATCGACGCGCACGCCGGGGCCACCGGGAAGTTGCAGGGTTTCAATGCGGCCCGGTTGAGGACGGAAATCGTGTTCAGGATCTTCGGCGTTGATGCGACACTCAATGGCATGGCCGTTGAGTTGGACCTCATCCTGCGTCCATGAGAGTTCTTCGCCCGCAGCCACTCGGATGGATTCCTTGACGATGTCGACTCCGGTGATCATTTCGCTGACGGGGTGTTCAACCTGGACCCGCGTGTTGACCTCCAGCATGTAGAACTGCTGCTGCTCATCCATCAGGAATTCGACTGTCGCCGCGCCGCTGTAGCCCGCCTCCCGCACCAGCCTCGCTGCTGAGGCGCACACCTTGTCGCGGGTGGCTGGGTCGATTCCGGGCGCCGGACCTTCTTCAATCAGTTTCTGGTGTCGTCGCTGGCTTGAACAGTCTCGGTTGAAGAGGTGAATTGCGTTGGCGTGCTTGTCGCCAAGGACCTGCACCTCAACGTGCCTCGCGCTTTGCAGGAACTTCTCGACATAGACGGCCCCATTACCAAAGGCGGCCTCCGCTTCCTGTTGCGCGGCGACGATGCCGGCGCGGAGGGACTGTTCATCTTCGGCAATCCGCATTCCCCGACCGCCGCCACCGGCCGACGCCTTGACGATGACCGGGTATCCGATGGCACCCGCTACTTCCGCGGCCTCGTCGATCTCCTCGATTGCTCCCTCGGAGCCTGGGAAGATCGGCGTGCCCGCCTTCTTTGCCAAGGCCTTGCAGGTGATCTTGTCCCCCAACTTGGCCATGGCCTCAGGGCTCGGGCCGATGAATTCGATGTTGCAGTCACGGCAAACTTCGGCGAAGTGGGCGTTTTCGGCGAGAAAGCCATAGCCCGGATGAATAGCCTCGGCATGCGTCATTTCGGCTGCGGCCATGATCCGATCGATCCGCAAATATGAGTCGGCCGCGGGCCCCCTTCCGATGCACACGGTTGCATCAGCCATATCCAACCACGGCCCGTCGGCGTCCGCAGTTGAGTACACGCAGACTGCCTCCACGCCGAGGCTGTGGGCTGCCCTGATGATCCTCAGGGCGATCTCCCCACGATTCGCGATGAGTATTCGGGTGAACATCCCTCAGTGCTGCTCTATTCGGGCTTGATAAGGAACAGTGGCTGGCCGAATTCGACAGCCTCGCCATTCTTGACCAGCACTTTCTGGATAGTGCCGCCGCACTCAGCCTTGATCTCATTGAAGATTTTCATGGCCTCGACGATGCATACGACCGTGCCCTCCCCAACGGAGTCGCCGACAGTCACAAACGGTGCTGCATCCGGATCGGAGGCGATGTAGAAGGTGCCGACCATGGGGCTGGTCAACTCGATGCCCTCAAGCACGGACGGCTTTTCTTCTGCGGGCGGTGGCGCGACTGTCGGAGACGGTGCCGGGGCAACTGCCGGGACAACTGCCGTTGCCGCTCCGGAGCCGTGGTGTTTCCGCAGCGTCACCTGCTCGTCAGGGTCGCGAAGATCGATCTCGGTGAGGTCATTGTTGACCATCAACTTGACCAGTTCCTTCAACTTGCGAATGTCAATCATCGTCGATCACTCCTTCTCGTTGCCCGAACAGGCCGCGAAGTATAGCGATCTCACGCGATCGTGCCCCGATCCTGCATAGGCTGTCCGGAACCGGTCCCGGGCACTTCTTGGTGTTAGACACCCTTTGGTTTGCCGAGAATCTCGGCGACGATGATGGAGGAACGAAGCGAGCGGGGGGACCTCAGCATCGCACGGACATCTGCCGACTGGCGAGAGCGGCGAGACGCGGTGGCAGGCTCTGTCGTTGAATGCGACTTGCCAGACAGATGCTCCCAGGAATGCTCCGAAACAGGCCTGTTCCGAGCCGGGGGCTCCGGGGTCGGTGGCGGCGGTGTGGGCTGCGTGCTACGCCGATTACGAAGGGCGGACGCCCGGTCTTCACCAGGAGGCACTTCCGGTGCCTCGCCAGCGTCGGGCCCCGCGGCGGCGGCCCGTTTCTCCTGCGCTTTCTGGATCATCGCAGAAACAACCGACCAGACCACGCTGACCAGCACCAGGATAAGTACACCCTTGGACATGCCCGCAGTATATGGTCGCCTCAGCGATCCGTTGTAGCGGGACGAACCAAGTGACGATCGCCCCCGCCATCGACCGCCCAGTCCAGATCAATTCCGAAAATCGCCCCGATCGCCCCGGGGCTCAGCACTGCATCCGCACTCCCGGCAATAACCAATCGACCTTCGTCCAGCACCCAGACATCGGCCGCCATCTCGTTGGCGAGATCCAAGTCGTGCACTGCACAAAGCACCAGATCCCCTTCAGAAGCGCACTGCTTCAGAATGTCGACCGTCCCGCGGACATGCCGCAGGTCCAACGCAGAGGTCGGTTCATCGAGCAGAAACAGCCCTCCCGGCGATCGCTGCGCCAACGCCCTTGCAAGCGTCGACCGCTGCCGCATCCCCGCGCTCAACGCGTGCCACCGATCGCCTCTTCGATCATCCAGATCCACCGCAGCAATCGCTTCATCAATTCGGCGAGCAGATGGGCCCAGGGCATACCTGCCTTGTGTCACCACATCTTCCAGTGTCATCCCGCCAGCAACGAACGACCGTGCTGGCACCCACGAAACCCGGGCGGCACGCACACGCGGCGGCAACTGGTCGAGCCTGCTCCCGGCGAATCGCACATCACCCGAACTCGGCCGCAGGAGGCCGGCAATCGTTCGCAGCAGCGTCGTTTTGCCCGAACCATTCGGCCCCAGCACGCAGATGATCTTGCCGCCAGCAGCATCGACGGTCACTTCCGACACTGCTCGCCGCCGCCCGAACCGGACGCTGAGATTCTCGATGATGAGACTCAACGCACGACCCTCCCTCGCAGCAACAGCACAAGAAACACAAGGCCACCAAGCAGACTTGTGAGGATACCCACCGGCATGCGACCTGTGCCCAGATCGATCAGTTGCCTGGCGTCCTCCGCCCCCACAAGGAGCAGCGCACCAAGTGTCGCCGATACCAGCACAAGTTGGCGATGCCTGCTGGACACCAGGAGCCGCCCCGCGTGCGGCGCGATCAGTCCGACAAATGCAATTGGACCGGCCAACATGACCGCAACGGCCGCCAGCAGGCTCGAGAGCACGAAGAGCCTGCGGCGAAGGGAAGGAAGGTCAACTCCCACGCTCGCTGCTTCGTCGTCGCTCAGGCAGGCGGCATCGAGCGTCGGCCCCCAGTTCGTGAGGAGAGCAACACCTCCCAACACGATCACGCCGCTACCGACAAGCACAGGTGCCGAGGCCACTTCTGGAATGCGGCCCATGAGCCATGTTGTGAACTGTCCCCGAAGACCCATGGGCACGAGATGCTGGAACACCATGATGCCCGCACCGCACATCACCGAGATCACAACACCGACAAGCACCATGGAGATGGGATCAATGCCGCCGCGGCGACGGGAAAGCAGATAGACAACCGACAGCGCGCCGGCGGAACCCAACACCGCGCCACCGACTTCGCCCCACCACGCATGTTCGCCCGTGACATACTGGACATACAGCGTTGCCATCATGCCGAGCCCCGCACCCGATGAAAGGCCGAGTATCCACGGTGAGACAAGCGGGTTTCGCAGCAAGACCTGCAAAGAGAGCCCCGATGCACCAAGGCCAGCGCCAATGATCACCGCCGCCACCATGGGCACGATTCGAAAGGACGCCCACGCTGCGTCCGGCCAACGAAGCGACACCCCGCCGCCCTCTCCTCGATCAATGAGAATGCGCAGAACGCACGCAGCGGCGAGCAGCAGAAGACATCCCAGCAGCACAATGATCCCTCGCCGTGTCACGGCACCTGCGACAACGCATGGGCCAGCGCCGCCCTCACCTCTACCACGCCAGTCGAGGGCAGCATGGCATCCTCCAAGATGATCGGCACGAAGCGACTTTCTCCCTTCCGCACCGTTGGCAGCGTGCGATACATCATCTGTTCCTTCAGGCTCAGGCCCTGATCGCTCAATACAATGAGCAATTCCGCGCTTCTTCGAGCCAGATCCTCGTTTGAGAGTTGCACCCAGCCCTCCGCGTTCAGGACATTGAGTCCGCCCATTTCCCTCCAGAGATCATCAATCCAAGTGCCTCGACCGAAGGCAAGTTGCCCCTCGGTCAGGAGCATGGCTGATCGTCCGTCCGCCGACGCAAGAGGGCTTCGCAACGCCGTCCTGAACACCTCCGCATTGGCTTCATCCGCATCAAGCACGCACGGAAGTTCCCGCAGGACTCGATCAATGTCCTCCAGGCGATCCAATGGCCAAGCCTGCAGCGTGAAGTCGCCCTCGCTCGCCATGTCAAGGAGCGGCTGCGGCGGCCAACCGGCAGTGTCCTGTACCAACACATGTGTTGGACAAAGGCGAACCAGCCGCTCATAGTCAATGCCATCGAGATCGCCGACGACAGGAATGTTCTGATCCACACTGCGACAGAACGCACTTCGGCCCACCAGATCGTCATGCAAACCCAAATCAACAAGCGTGCGGGTGATCGCCGGGCTAAGTGAAACGATGCGTTGCCCATCGCCAGGAGGTAGCACTTCGCGGTCGCCGCAGCCAGCCAGCAAGAACGTGATGCTGAGGGCAACCCACTTCACGCCTGTTCCTGTTCCGTTGCAGGCACCATTTGCGTTTGCACCAGACGGGCGTAGATGCCGCACGATTCGAGGAGCGAAGCGTGTGTTCCGTCCGCCAGAACTTCGCCGGCATCCAGAACGACAATGCGGTCGGCGGTTTGCACCGTAGACAGACGGTGGGCAATCAGCAGCACTGTCCGCCCCGCGCAGAATCGCGACAGGGTGTCGTTGATCATGGCCTCTGATTCGGCGTCGATCTGGCTGGTCGCCTCGTCCAGAATCAGAATTGACGGGTCCCGCAGCAACGCTCGGGCAATGGCGAGTCGTTGTCGCTGGCCGCCGCTGAGCGATGTGCCCTGCTCCTGCACATCAGCGTCGTAGGCTCCCGGCATCGCCGACACAAATTCATGGGCGTGGGCCTGCTTTGCTGCCTCTTCGATCGCCGCCGCATCGGCATCAGATCCGAACGCGATATTGTCCCTGATCGTGCCTCGAAAAAGCACGGTTTCCTGCGTCACCACGCCGATTTGTTCCCGAAGCGTCTTGATGTCTGCCTCGGCCACATCGATCCCATCGACCAACAGGCGGCCTGTCTGCGGCCTCAGAAGCCGAGGAAGCAAACTGATCAGCGTCGTCTTGCCTGAACCATTGGGGCCAACAAACGCAACGCGTTCGCCGTGTTCAATTGTCAGCGAACAGTGACGAAGCACATTCTCGCTCTCGGGGTTGTAGGCAAAGGAAATGTCATCGAACACGATGGTCCCGCCGTGTCTTGGCATAGCCTTCCCGCCGGCGCCCTGCTCCAGCGGTAGGTCAAGAACTTCCTGCAACCTCGCGGATGGCGCTTCTGCCCCCTGGAGTTCCGCCACAAGCCCGGTCAGTGGCCGCAGCGCCGCCCCGGCGACGCCAAGCGAACCAATGGACAACAGGAACTGATCGAAGTCGAGAGATCCCGCGATAATGCTTCGCGCGGCGATGGCGGCCAACGAGCCCAGTACAACAATCGCCAGCGTCTCGACAAGTGGGCTGGCCAGCGCACGCACCAATCGCACACGCAACTCTGCCGCGACGACGCGTCGATTCGCTTCGTCAAACCTCCGCTCTGCATCCTCTTCGGCAGTGTTCACCTTGACCGCACGGATGCCCTGTACGGCTTCGCTCGCGATGCGAAGGAGATCCTGCTGTGCCGCCAGCGAATCAGCAGTGCTGCGACGCACACGCTTGCCGATCTTCCGCAGCACCACCGCCATGACCGGCAAGACAATCACGGCAATGAGGACCAGACGAATGTCAAAGACGCACGCTGCAACAAACGCTGCGAGTCCCTTCGTAAGTTGCGCGACGGATCGTCCGAGGAGTACGATGAGGCCTGCCTGCAACGCCTCTGCATCCCGGACGATGCGGGCAACGAAATCGCTCGACCCGCGGCGGAGGATTCGTCCAAGGTCCATCGTCAGGACATGCTGAAATGTCCATCGTCGAACATCGGCGACGACATGTATGGCAATCCAGGCACTCAAGTACTGGTGGGCGAAGTTGGCGAGCCCGCCCGCGATGGTCAGGCAGCCGATCCCAACGAGCACAAACACAACACCTTCAAAACGCCCGGCGGGAAGCGATTCGATAACCCACTCGGGCACTGAGATGATGTGACCGGCCTGATTGAAACTCGCAGCCAGATCCGGAAGCGATTGGCCGTGCTCCGGGCTGAGGATCAAGGACAGCACCGGGCCGAGACTCAGCAGACCGACCCCAAGACCGATAGCCGAGAATGCGGCGAGCAGCAGCGCGAGAATCAGGCGTCCCGGCCACTGGCACATCCTGGCAGCGAAGTGGCGAAAGTGCGTCATTGTCGCACCAGTATGACGATATGGTCACGCCTCGTACAGCCGTTGCAGGTCATTCCAGAATCCCGGGTAACTCTTGGCGACGCACGCTCGATCGGCAATCGCAATGCCTCCCCGATGGGTCCCCAACACGGCCATTGCCATCGCGATGCGATGATCGCCGGCTGGATCCACGACAACAACGCCGTCGCGTGTGGCCATGGGCCCGATGCGCAGTTCATCAACCCCTGCCACAATGCCGCACCCGGCATGCGCAAGCGCTGTTCCCATGACCTCGATACGCGATGATTCCTTGTGCGGCAGGGTGCCAAGCCCGTAGATCCGGCTTGGAGAATCGCCCGCCGCCGCGACGGCCGCAAGGCATAACGCTGCGTCGGGGAAGCCCGATGCGTCCAGATCACCAAGCCCGCTCATGGCGGTTGAGCCGGTGATGCGAATGCCCTCGCCGCTTGACTCGACAACAGCGCCGGAGCGGGCGAGCACCTTGATGGCAGCCACATCTGGCTGTGGAGAGTCCAGCGACAGGCCGGGGACAGTGATGGTCAGACCCGGATGCATCGCGGCGATGGCGGCGAAGTAGATGGCGGAACTCGCATCGGGTTCGATATCAATCTCCCGGCCTCGCACCGTTGACTGCGGTATGGCAATGCGGCGAGTTGATTCGTCCAACTGGTCCTCAAGAGATACGCCGAAAGTTCGAAGCAGCGAAAGCGTCAGATCAACATAGGACGCGGAGGTGATCGGCAAACTGCATGTCAGGCTGAGCCCGCCCGTGAGCCACGGCGCGATCAACAGGAGCGCAGAGATGGTCTGACTCGACCGAGTGGCTTCGACGGTGAGATCACCGCCGTGAATGGCCTTGCCGTCAATGGTGATTGGGAGGGATTCGCCGTCGCAGGAAGCGCCAAGCGTCCGGAGGAGGCTGGCAAGTTCAGCAACTGGCCGCTGCCGCATGCGAGTATCCCCATCCACCGTGACCGTGCCCCCTGCGAGACACGCGGCCGCCATCATGAACCTTGCGGGTGTCCCTCCGGCACCAACATAGACGGACCCGCCCCGCGGCAACTGCCCGGCAACACCGTGCAGACGCACAAACTGATCGGTCCACTCGACACCGAGCCCGAGTTCCCGCAGCGACCCAGCGAGGGCCAGCGTGTCATCGCACCGCAACGCACCTCGTAGCACTGTTTGCCCAGCGGCCAAGGCGCCCAGCACCATCGCCCGCGCAGTCAAACTCTTCGAGCCCGGGATCCGGATAGTGGCGTTGCCCTGAGGCTTCAGCCTCGGCAAGGTATCCGCCGTCTGCGGCTTGTTCTTTCGGCTCATTCCTCGCGCCTGAATACGGCGACGACATCCTTGATTGGGATGACGAACAAGCGGTTGTCGCCCTCAAAGTCAACGGGGATGCCGTGTTTCGGGTTGAACAAAACCTTGTCGTACTGCCTGACAGGATAGTCTGGGTCGTTTTCGACCTGCGCGCTGACGGCCACGATTCGGCCGGTCAGCGTCGGAATCTCCATCTTGTCAGGCAGGTGAATCCCCACCTTGGTGACCTTGCGGTCCTCGTCCTTGCGAAGGAGTACCCGTTCGCCAAGGGGTTCGACCGTCTCAAGTGCCTTTCTGCTTCGTTCGCTGGATTCCTTCATCACGCACACATGATACGCCGTGGACCATTCACGGGCGATTTTGCTGATCAGTTTCGTTGCCCCCACTATCATACGGGGACACGCAACTCCGGAACACAATCGGCCATGACAACACAAGATACCCATCCTTCAACCGTACCCGCACCCGAAGTTCACGCTGCTCAGGACCCTTTGCACCTGATCGACCTGGATCACATTCAGGTGTATTCCGGCAATGCCAAGCAGGCCGCGTTCTTCTACGCAACCGCATATGGCTTTGACATCGCTCAGGTCAACGACCTGACGACAGGGAACCGCGACGAAGCGTCGTGGCTCTTGACGCAAGGCAACATCCGACTCATGCTCACAACCGGGCTCAATGAAGACCATCCTGCAGCATCGCATGTCAAGCGACTTGGCGATGGTGTCAAGTGCATGGCGTTTACCGTCTTTGATGCAGAGAGGGCATTCGAGCAAGCCGTCAAGAACGGTGCGGAGGTCGCGTATGCGCCTTTCGAAACAACCGACGAAAATGGCACGGTCGTCCGCGCAGGTATCAAGACCTACGGCGAAGTCGAACATGCCTTCATCTCCCGCAGTGGCGGGTATGGCCTGCCTGAGGTCAAGAAGGGCGGACGGTTCCTTCCGGGATTTCAGCAGACCGATCATTCCCTGAACGAACGAAACCGAGTGAATCCCTGCGGGCTGCAATACTTTGATCATGCCGTCGGCAATGTCGAACTTGGCAAGATGGACTACTGGGTGGACTGGTATGAGAATGTCCTGGAATTCTCTCTATTCAAGCACTTTGACGACAAGGACATTTCGACCGAATACTCGGCGCTGATGTCGAAGGTGATGTCCAGCGGCAGCGGACTGATCAAGTTCCCGCTCAACGAGCCGGCGGTAGGCAAACGAAAGAGCCAGATTCAGGAGTACCTGGACTGGCACTCGAACACGCCCGGCGTGCAACATTTGGCCTTCCGAACCAATGACGCAGTCAAGTCGATCGAGGAACTGCGACGGCGAGGTGTCTCTTTCCTGACACTTCCCGCAACCTATTACGAGGCCTTGTGGGATCGCGTGGGCTCGATCGAAGAGGCGCGTGAAGAAATCGAGAAGCTCGGCATTCTTGTCGACCGCGACGATGAGGGGTACCTCCTGCAACTGTTCACCATGCCTGTGCAGGACCGGCCGACGCTGTTCATTGAAGTGATCTGCAGACGAGGCAGCCAGAGTTTCGGCAAGGGCAACTTCAGAGCCCTCTTCGAGGCGCTTGAACTTGAACAGGAACGACGCGGAAATCTCTGAGGATCTCCGCGACGGAGGATTCATTCATGCCCTACTACACGGCACTCGGCGATCTCCCATCGAAACGACATGTCCAGTTCCGTCGCCCGGATGGGGCGCTGTACAGCGAGGAGGTCTTCGGCACTGAAGGTTTCGTCGGGCCGACCTCAACGCTCTATCACATTCATCCACCCACGCAGGTTTGTGGATGGGCCAACGAATATTCAACAAAGGTCGAGTATGCCGAGCCGGATGTGATGCGAATGCGGCATGTCGACACCACCAAGATGCAGGCCAAAGGTGATCCGATCACTGGGCGTACGGTGCTCTTTGGAAATGACGACTGTGAAATGGGACTCTGCCTGCCCATCGAGCCCATGGACTATCACTTCAAGAACGCGCAGGCCGATGAGTGCCTCTTCATCCACAACGGCAACGGATCCCTCCATACGATGTTCGGCACCTTGCAATTCCGCGAGCGAGACTTCATCGTCATTCCGAAGGGCACGATCTACCGCATGATCTTTGATGATCGCGGTCCGAATGATCCGGTCAACAAGTTCCTCTTCATGGACTCGGCAAATGCGAGCCACATTCTCCCCCCGCCGAGGTATCTCTCGAAACAGACAAGTCAGTTTCTTGAACATGCCCCGTATTGCGAGCGTGATCTTCGCGGTCCGGAATTGCCGCTGTGCTGGGACGAGACGGGCGACTTCGAAGTCCGCATCAAGGCGAGAAACAGCGTGCATTCCTACACCTACCCCTACCACCCCCTCGATGTCGTTGGGTGGGATGGGTGTTACTACCCCTACTGTTTCAACGCCGATGACTTCTCACCTATCGTCGCCAAGCATCACATGCCGCCCCCCACCCACCAGGTTTTCGAGGCGCACAACTTTGTCATCTGTGCGTTTTGCCCTCGCCCGCTGGATTTCCACGAATCAGCGGTCAAGGTCCCCTACAACCACAGTAATCTCGACAGCGACGAGGTCATGTACTACTGCGACAGCAAGTACACCGCGAGGCGAGGAATTGGCGAAGGATCAATGACGCTGCACCCCCAGGGCATCCCCCACGGACCGCACCCGGGCACGGTGGAGTCAACACTCAACGCCACACATACCGATGAACTGGTTGTCATGTGCGACACCTTCAGGCCGCTCTATCCGACGGCCGCCGCATTGGCGCTTGACGACGCGGAGTATCCGAAGTCATGGCTTGACTGGACGCCAACACCAGTCGCCACCGAATAGGCCGCCTCAACGGGCTCCCACACTCCTCGATTCCCGCCCCTCCCTGGTTTCGCGCCGCTGCTGCGAAACGGCCTCGCTTCTTCGCTACATGCACAGGGACACACCCCGGGTCTGACCCCGGGTCTGACCCGGGGTGTGACCCCTGGTGCGGGGGCAGGGGAATTGGATGGGCGGTTTGGGTGGGTAGGGTGGGTATGCGGCTCGACGGTCACTAGGCGGGCAGAATCAGACCACGGCAGGCACCAAAGCCGATGCGGCGAGCACCCTCGCGTTCACACCACGCCTTGATGATGACCTCATCGCCATCCTGCAGAAATCGCCGCTGCGTGCCGTCCGGGAGATCCAGCGGCTCGGTTCCCCGCCATGTCAATTCCAACAGACATCCCCGGGACTCCGCCCCGCTGCCGCTGATCGTCCCACTCCCCAAGAGGTCGCCGCTGGACATGGGGCAACCCGTACTCGTGTGGTGGGCCAACATCTGAGCGAACGACCAAGTCAGATCTGCCGCCGACCCTCGGCTCAGGCGAAGCGGGGCCATGCCCTGCTCCCGCATCCCCGCAGATGACAGCGACGCTTCAACGGAGATATCCAGGACATCGTCCGTAACAGGCAGCAAGTATTCCAGCACCGCAGGATCATCCGATTCCCGCTCAGGCCCACCCATTCGAAAAGGCGCCAACGCATCCATCGTGACCACCCACGGAGAAATCGTAGAGGCAAAGTTCTTGGCATTGAACGGTCCAAGCGGCTGGTACTCCCACTTCTGCACATCCCGCGCCGACCAGTCGTTCAGGATGACGACCCCGAACAGATGATCCATCGCATCGCCGATCGCCACCCGCTCGCCAATGGGGTTATTGGTGCCGACAAAGGCGCCAAGTTCCAGTTCGTAATCAAGAAGCCGACAGGGACCAAATGTGGGCGGAGCGTCCTCTGGCTTTGTCTGGCCGCACGGTCGTTTGATCGGCGTGCCCGACACCACGATGCTGCTCGCCCGTCCGTGATATCCAACCGGCAAGTGCAAGTAGTTTGGGAGCAGTGGATCGCCGTCCGGCCGAAACATCCTGCCGACATTGGTCGCATGATGCCTCGCTGCATAGAAGTCCGTGTAGTCACGGATCTCGACCGGCATGACAAGCGAAGCACCACACTGTGTTCGCAACAACTCGGGCCTCGGCGTTGCCGCGCTGTCCAGAAGATCACCGACAGCCACTCGAACGCCGCGCCAAGCCTCGGGCCCCAGAGCCATCAGTTCATTCAGCGACTCCGATCGCAGTGATGCCTGCAATTCTTCTGAGAGCATGTCGAAGACGCCAGCTAGAACCGCCGCGTGCATATCGAGTGCCTTGTCCCCGATGCCCACCACAATCCGCCGTCCTTCGGCAGACTCCATCACTGCGAAAGGCAGGTTCTGTATCGGGAAATCCGTGCCGGGATCCTGCGCGGATTGCTCCCATGACGTGCGGTGGGACTGATGTGTGTCGTCAAGTGCGACCATGGAAGGCGGCATGCTACACCAGAGACATGGCGGAGAGGTCGCCCCACGCCTCACGCGGATCGCAACACCCGAAACCCAAGGCGAATTCCTGCCGCGACTCCACGATCAACTCCAGGGGAACCTTGAACCCGGCAATGGCCGCATGCTTGTCGTCGAAAGAGACCGTCGAACAATCGCCGCAAGCGAGAATTGCGGCAACATCCTCCATCGAGGCCTGCAGGCCATACGCCGCCGCGGCCCCAAGGAATACGCCGAGAAAACCGTGTTCGTCTGCCCCAACCGTTTCGTTCCTGTTCGGCATGGGATGATGCAGCCCGGCAGTTGCCTTGAACGGCACTCCCGCCGCCGCGCAGTGAACGATGAACGCCGCCACCGCCTCTACCGGCGGGTACAACTCCGGGCGAATGCCGCCAGTGCGGATCTTCGCGCAGGCACCTGCTCCTGCCACGGCAGCAATCCCTCCCCGTGGGTCGGCCTGCCAGTCCACTTCAATGCAGGGTAGAATCGACGGTCCAAGAAGCGCAACCGCCTGCTCGACCCCCTCCTCCTGGCCACCGAGTTTCAACTCCACAACATCAATGGCCGGCTCATCATGGGCCGCATTGAATGCGTGAACAGTGTCAACCGCAGCAGCAAACTCTGGATCGTCAGCGGGTGGCAGCAGCGCCGAGATACACCACAAGTCAAGATCCTCCACTCCGGCCGAATCAGTGAACAAAGACAGTGACGCAGCTGGCGTAATAAACCTTGCGATCGCCCATTGCAACGGCAGGTCCAACAGTTCGTCGTATTCCGCCACGGCAGCGGGCATGTCCAAGTCCGCCGGAGGAAACAAACCGGCATAGTCAAAGAGCCCGTCAAGCAGAACTGTCAGCGTCGGCGGGAGGTCACTCATGTTCCGCTTGGCTCCGGAAGACGGTTGGCCAAACACCGGTCGATGCGGTCCATGACCTCATCCTGCCCCAGAATGGCAAGCGTGTCGAAGATCGGCGGGCTGACCGTGCCGCCGCTCACCGCCACGCGCAGTGGTTGTGCGACCATTCCCAGTTTTCCATCGCAATGCTCCTGAGCCCACGCCGAAACCGTTGCCTCCAGAGATGGTGTCGTCCACGCATCCAGCAACGCGAGCACCGGCCGAACGGCCTCCAATCGTTCGTATCCGCACGGAGATCCCTTGCACAGTGCCTTTCGAACCCCCTTCACATTCGGCCACTGGATCTCCGACGCCGGGCGAACAAAGAACATCCCGGTGCGGACCGGGTCTGCCAGCGTCTTGGATCGCTCCTTGTTCGAACGCGCAAACACATCGAACTGCTCGGGTGTCATGGCGGACAGGAACGCCGGCTGCCAGTCCTCGCAGAAAGACCGCAGCCGATCAGCAAACAGGTCGTGCGGCATCGCCTGAATGGCATCCAGATTGAACGCCAGCAGTTTCTGCCGGTCAAACTTCGCCGGCGACTTCACTATTCGCTCAAGCGAAAAGTGCTCTACAAGAAAATCCTTGTCGAACTGTTCCACATCGTTACCGGGCGACCATCCGAGCAGCGCCAGGTAATTCACCAGCACTTCAGGAAGGTACCCCGCCCGCCGAAAATCGCGAACATCGATCTCGGGCAACTCGACGCCAATCGCATGTGCGAGCGCCGTCGCGTCCGCAAGTCCAAGTTGCACATCCTTGGACGCCAGCCACGATTTCCATGTATTGCCATCGACCGTGTGTGGTGGCGGATCGTCCAGCCCCGCCTCTCGCACGGCTGCACGCAGCGCCTTGTCACGGTCCCGCTTGGACATCTTCGATCCATCAGGATTGAAAATCAGGGAGATGTGCGCGTAGACCGGCCTTCGGAAACCAAGTGCATCCTGCAACAGCACATGCCTTGGCGTGTTGTTGAGATGTTCCTGGCCGCGAATGACATGCGTCACTCCCATGAGTTCGTCGTCCACCACGACCGCCAGGTGATAGGTCGGAAATCCATCGGCCTTTTGAATGACAAAGTCATCCACCTCACTGGCCTCGGTGGTTACATCCCCAAGAACAGTGTCAGACACCGTGACGCTCTCATCCGAAACGGCGAACCGAACAACATGCGGCCGACCCTCAGCAAGCCACAAGGCTTCGTCTTCGGCAGATACTTCCGGTCGCTCGTACCGGTATGGCTTTCCTGCCTTCCTCGCCTTTGCACGCGCGGAGGCGAGTTCCTCGGTTGTCTCGAAGCCGCGGTAGGCAAGGCCGCGATCGAGAAGGTCTGCAAGAAAGGTGTCGTAGATGTCATTCCGCGCCGACTGACAGTACGGCCCCGCATCGCCTCCGCCGCACCCCTGCCATTCAGGGCCTTCATCCCAACCAATGCCGAGCCATTGCATGTCCTGCTGAAAGCCACCCACGGCTTCGTCGCTGGACCGCTGTTGATCAGTGTCTTCTATGCGAAGCAGGAATTGCCCGTCTCGGCCGCGTGCGAACGCCCAGCAAAACAGTGCCGTCCTGGCGCCGCCAACATGAAGGTGCCCCGACGGACTGGGCGCAAACCGCGTCTTGACCGGACCATCAGTCATGTCGAACTCCGAGGGAATCCCATGCGGCCAGCCAGGAGCCGAACTGGTCCAGAAAGTGCGTAGGCCGCAAAGCCAAGGGCGACGGTCTCCTGGAACCACCAGATCACAAGAAGGACAATGATGACTGTCCCGGCAAGGAACCGGAATGACTGCGGACGACCAAAGTACCGGTTGACGAAATGATCGTAGGGGATGGTCGACACCATCGCTACTGCGCACAACAACGCGACACCCGGCACCCCAAAGGCGTAGGCGCGGCCAAGCCAGGCCCCGCCCGAGTCAACAGCGAGCAAGTGCTGATGAAGAATGATCAGTGCAGCCATCGTGCCCGCGGCGCCTGGCGATGGCATCCCATGGAACGAGAGGCGGTCATTCGGACCGCGTTCCGGCTGGGCCTCGACATTGAACCTCGCAAGCCGCAACGCAGCACAGCACACATACACTGCGGCGATGCCCCATACCACCTTGCCCCATGGCAAGTCCGCCTCCGGTCCAAGCACCGTCAACTGCCCGTCATCACCCAGATATCCCCGCACCAGACTCAACATCATGATCGCCGGCGCGACACCGCAGGTCACAAGGTCAGCAAGCGAATCGAGCGATGCACCGATCTCGGAGACACTGCGAGTCAATCGGGCGATGGACCCATCGACGCTATCCAGGATCAGGCCAAGAAAGATCATGGCCCCCGCCATCGTCAGTCCACTCCAACCCCAAGGACCTTGCCACGCCGGGTCTTTGACGGCGTAGTGGATCGCAGCAAACCCCGCGACGAGGTTGCCGAGGGTGAACAACAGTGGCCAGACAACCGTCGGGGGCATTCGCCTCCACGGCCGTCCATTCGAGTCCTCTTCCGGCAAGGAGGATGGGGGTGATTCTGTTGGACTATCCACCGTCATGAAGTCCCCATTCTACCAATGGGCCTCCTCCGATGAACATGCTTCAAAGGCGATGAATGACACGACATCCTCATCGCCTCTGATCCCACCCATGATCGCCTCGCCCAGCCGCAAGGCCGCGGGGCCATCATCCTGCGGGCCAGTAATATCACTCGGCGCATGTCGCATGGGGACGGCAATCAGGAGCGCTTCGCCCGGCTTCAACATGCACTCGACTTCCAGTTCATCGAAGACGCGCGAGTGCCGCGGCGGCGGTGTTTGCCCGGGAATGGTCGCGACAGAACCCGGCACATGCCATACCGGGACAATCTGGAGGTACACATGGCGGCCGGTCTCCCGTTCCACCGTCCAACTGCGACCAAGGAGGGTCAACCAACCTCGATCCACGAGATAGGTCGTGCCGCTGGCCGCAATGAGTACGCCCGGCGCAGCGATCGCTGTCTGTTGCATGTCTCGCCAACGGTACACCTGACCGTGCCAATCAACCCGCCCCGGCTCGATGTCACCCACACTCGCCACGATGGCAGGTAGATCCAACATGTCCACCTTGCGGACAAACAGCCCGTCAATCTCCAATCGCTGTGATCGCTCTGCGGAGCATGCCGCAGAACCAAGGTCGCCCAGCACGCTCACAAGACCGTCCGGGCTTCCCTTGGCCAGAAACGACCGCACGATCAGCCCGTCGCCACCCACTTCTACGCTCGCCTCAACTGCTGAAACATTCGTCGCAGTCCTGGCCGGCTGGGGAGTCTCGCAGCCGGCGAGCATGATGCCAACAATCCACAACACAGGAATCGCCCCGCGAACCGGTCCCATCACGCAGGCTCACACATGTTCAATGCATCGATGAGTTGTCGCAGACGGCCGTAACTGCGGCGATTGTGCGGCACGACGAGTCTCGGTAATTCCAGATGATCGGATTCGCCCGGCAGAGGGCCGCTTTGTACCAGACAACCTTCTCGAATAATGTCCTCGAATTGGCTATTCAGCGACTGAACGGACTCATCGCTCATGGCGAAGTTCATCCGGATAACGAAGTCGCTTCGCACATAACGGCTGGAGTGATACACGCGGTAGAACTGCTTGATGTGCGCCGCTGCATCGGCCGGTGACTTGGCAACATGAAAGAAGGAAAGGTCCTCTTCACTGATCATCCCGCGGCGAAGGAGATCCTCCAGGACGTGCGCTGCCCAGCTCGACCAGTAGTCGTTGCCTTCACCCGCGCACAGCACAATGGGAAGAATGTTGGACTTGCCCGTCTGCACAAGGGTCAGCGCCTCGAACAACTCATCCTGCGTGCCGAAGCCACCGGGAAAGACCGCAACTGCATCAGCGTGGGTCATGAACATGAGTTTGCGAGTGAAAAAATAGCGGAAGTTGATCAACTTCGGATCGCCTTCAATGATGGCGTTGGCGGTTGTCTCGAATGGAAGCCGGATCGCAAGACCAAAGCTCGCCTCACGCTGCGGACCCTCATGGCCCGCTTTCATGATGCCGTCACCTGCACCAGTGATCGCCATCCACCCCTGCTCCGCGATCAACGCGCTGAATCGTCTTGCCGCCTCGTAGTCAGCGTGTCCCTCTGGCGTGCGGGCGGATCCATAGATCGTCGCCTTTCGCACGCCGCGATATCTGTTGAACACGCGGTAGGCATACCGCATCTCCTTCAATGCGTGCGACACCAGTTTGACCTGTCCGGCATCGTGCCCTTCTCCGGCCATCTTCAGACAGGTCTCAATCATCTGGGCGATCAAATCGCAGCGAATGTCCTCCGAATCAAAGGACGAAGAATCTGCCACCAACTGTCGAATGCCATCTGCGGTCATCGTCATGAGCCCACTATCGTACGCATCTATTTGGAGGATGGGGCGAATGAAGGCAGGACCACTACCGAAACAGTCGGATCCAACAGCGGTCCGCTGACATCCACGACGAAGAGGGCGTCCGTGATGACCCCGGCAACATCGCGCAGGCCCGCCCAGCCCGCGCGTGGCTTGAGCACCGCATGCACTTCCATCTCCGGGTAGGCAATCGTGCCAGTACCGGTCATGATGAACGGCGTCCCAGCGGCATCGCTGTCCTCCAGCCAGATACTCTCCAGGACCAGTTCGTCCCCTCGGAGATACAGTTCGATATCTGCGTGATCGATCACATCCGCCGTTGGAGGTGTGAACTCAAGAATCCGCAGTGCCTGCATCGACGCTGGAATAGTCGCGAGATTGCCATTCCTTACTGTCACCCTTCCGCGGCCATGGCGGCTGTTCATGTTGCCGCGATCGCCCGCCACACCGAACCATGCCGTCAACGCTCCCTCCAGTCTTGCCACGGCGTCCTTTGCGTCCGCGGACGCAAGTTGCACGCCATCGAGCAACACCGTGACATCGAACTCGGTCCGGTCGCCAATGCCCACCGATCCAGTGACGGCAAGCACACCGCCGCTCGACCAACCCCGCACATCCTCCAGGCGTAGGATCTCCTGCGCAGCATCAAGCCGCAGGACTCCTCCTACGTCTGTCACCGTGCGCCCTGCCAGTGACAGTCGCTCCATGTCAAGAATCAAGTCAAGTTCAGAGAGACGCTCCTTCTCATAGGCTCCGTTGATGTGCACGACACCATCAATGTCCTTCAATGGCAATCCAGCAACAATGGATGTGTCGCGAATGTCCAGATCACCCTCGAAGACGACGCCAAGGTCATCGAACGACTCCCCGTGCAGACGGAGTTGTCCCTGGCCTCGCTTGATTTCGCTCTGGCCGCCGGCCAGTTCGATGGCCTCGAATGTCGTACCGACACCCCCGGGGAGCACGGTGAGAAGGGCCGGGTCATCCGCCGGCCCCCGCCACTCCATCGACAACAGCCCGCCGATACCCTGGCTGGTCCTGATCGTCCCTCCAATACCGAACACACCCTCCCCCAACCTGCCGCTGAATTCTTCCAACTGCAACATGCCCGGCTGGAAGACGGCACGGCCCTGTTCAAGCTGAATCTCGACCCGTCTACCGCCGAAATCTGCATGAAAACTGGTCGGTTGGAAGACCACATCGTAGTCAACCTCACTCGCCTCGCCCCTGACATCAATCGTGGCAATGAAGCGGCCTTCGGGGTCATAGGAGTCAACGACGGCAGACGCTCGCGAACCGCCTGCAATTTCCGCAACACCCCGTATGAGCGGCAAGGCCATGTTGCCCGACTCCCAGCCACCCTGCAGGTCGAGTGCCGCTTCTTCCGTCGCGGCTTGCACCTTGCCGTTCAGATGCAACACGCCGTCGCTTCGCTCATCCGACGATGCTGCAAACCGAAAGTCTTCGAATCGAATGTCGCCATCAACTACTCGGATCGTTCCCGACTCGGGAACAAGTTGCTCCGTCCCCCAGTCGGTTTCCAACGCAACCGAATTCGGTTCGGCAACCAGCGTCAGTAAACCCTCGCCATCAGTATGTACAAACGAAAACGTGGCATCCATCGTTCCCCGTGGTGACAAGACATGCCACGCAGATGCAAGCCTCTGCGCGGACTCCGGAGGGAGCACACCCACCAACCGGTCGCTGATCGGTACGCTCTGTCCGACCATGTTCAATTCCAACCTCTCATGGGAGATCGACATGGCTCCGATCATCGTGCACTCGCCCGAGGTCGCAGACGCATTGGTCACTTCAATTCCATCGGCGCTCACCTGGATAAACGCACTGACATCACCCAACCAGAATCCGGGAGGCCAGAACGGACCTGCTGCCCCAATGGCGGTGGCAAGAGACGGCTGAAGAATCGATGTGCCACTCGACACGCCCACGGCAAACTCCGCAGCAATCCCGCCGTTCCCATTTGCGGCAATCTTGCCAGTGGCGGTGACCTTCCCTTGCAACCCCAAACCGTTGAGCAAGGCCAACGCTGTCTGATAGGAATCACCCGCGAGCATTGACACCGATTGGACCAGCGTGGGGGTGATGGACTCTTGCGCAAGTTCTATGACCAGTTCCGGAACAGGATCTGCTCCGTCTGGGAAATCCACGCGTCCGGAGATCGCCCCACGGCCGCCGCCAGGTCCGTGAATCGGGACTGGTGATGTTTCACCAATGACAATGTACTCCTCGCCGACAATGACTTCGCCGGGCCCGACAACGACCGGATACGGGAACTCGCGATGCACAACGCCAATTCCGTCGAAGAGAATCTTCCCCGTCACCGCTACATCACCTTGTGGCTGAGAGGCGATCGAGAACTCCAGATCGATGGTCCCTCCCGGCTCAAAGGAACGCAGGACGCCCATGGCTGCTGCCTGCCCCTGCTGCAAGCGGAGTCTCGCAACCTCCTCCGCTGGCGTGTCCGAACCCAGTTCGGCCAGCGCTTTGCTCAGTGAGACTTCTCGCACCTTCGCGTCGCTGATCATCGCAGCATCCGGAAGAACGCTGTTCTTCGATAGCGAGGCAATTGCCTCCTTATCGAAAAGACGGTCCAGCAGGTCCTGCAGCGTTGGAGACAGCGCCCTCCGGAGGGCCGCATCGACCGGTGCATCCTGCACCATCAAAGTGAGGTCCACGGTGGGTTCACTTGCGAGACTCAACACATCGCCCCAGATCTGCACGGTGGAAGAGTCTGCGCCGCGAGCTTGCAGCGACTCGATCACGACATCGTCGTTCTTCACTGTGATGATTGCCTTCACATCGTGCAGCGGATACTGGAACCACTCGTATTCTCCGGACCCGCCCTCGATCATCACCTTTCCAATCAAGGAGTCCTCGCCCTTCTTCCGCTCGTAATTGAACTGAAGATCAAGAGCGAAGGTCTCAGCAGAAAACATCTGAAGGATCCGCCCTGCCATCTCGGGCAAATCAACCGCGCCGCGCCGCCCCGCACGCGAATGCAATCCTTCAATGTCCACCGACATCCGGACCGTTGCGAGTTCCAGCGCTTCACCCAACCACTCCTCCGATGTTCTGCCGGACATGGCCGGCAGGTCCTCGATCTCAACACTTGCGCGGAATGGAACGGTGGCTGTTCCAGCATCGGAACTCGTCGACTCGAACTCGCCAGCAAGATTCTCGACCTGCACACCACCGCCGGCCAATCGTATGGTGCCCGAATGCGCGCGGACTTTGGCCTCCCCGAGCATCGGCGTCAGCGATCCTGCCTCGTAATGTGTCCACGGCACTGCGGCTATCTGCGGAAGCAGCAGCGTCATGTCCCCGATCTCCATGGATACGGTCAGCGCACCGAATTCGTCCCGTGCAATCGCAACATCAGCCACTTCGCCCTGCAAACTGATTTCGCGAAGCCAGGCAGATGCCGCTGGCGGAAGAATTCGGTAGAGCGTCTCATCAACCACGAGGCCTTCAACATGAAGGCTGGGGCCGCTTTCCCTCCTGGAGACCCGACCGGAAAAGTTCAAGTCGTCACCATCGCCCGACATTTCAAACCGATATTCACCATCTTCTGTCGTCCGTCCGCGACCGTCGAAGACCTGTCGCTCAACCGCCCGCCAAGTACCTTGCTCGTAGATCCCGCTCTCGATCATGAACCTATGGAGATGCATGTCGGGAAAGTCGGCCGCACTGCCGTCTTGCATGGAAGACCATCCGCTGTCGTCCTCACTTGTCCCCAACGCCATGACATTGAACATGGCCGGATCCGCGCCGCTCTCTCCGAGGCGAAATACGCCGCCGTCCACATCGATTCTCAACAGGGAACTTCCGAAAAACGGAAGTGCGGGGCCACTAAAGTGCAGCACTGCGGTATCGATCTGCAGCACGCGTCCGCCATCGCCGTCGATGCCCGGCGCGCGAAGAGCGAGATCCTCCAAATGAATCGCGTTCCATCCATCCCATGATGCTCTGGCAATGGTCGCCTCTCCGCCGAATGCTCTACCGAGTGTTGGCGAAAGGATGCTGGCGAGCATGGATGGCCTCGTTGCGATGAACAGTCCCCCAGCCGCAATGACGATGAGGCCACTGGCCACGATCGCAATGGTGCGGCGGCGGCGCCAAGCCCCCTGCTGTGCAGGCGTTCGTAGCATCGTCAATCTCGGTGTGACCCGAAGGCCGCCTCCGCCACATCGATAGCTCGCCCCATCGCGGCAGCCTTGTCGATGGTCTCCTCCCACTCCCGCGACGGATCGGAGTCGATCACAATGCCGGCTCCGGCCTGCAGATCGATTCGCCATCCATCGGCATTCGCCTCTGAAACTGGTATCACCATTGTTCGAAGCGCAATCGCGACATCCATATCGCCACCCAACCCAACCATGCCGATGCCGCCGGCGTAGGGGCCGCGACGAGTCGGTTCAAGTTCATCGATGATCTGCATTGCACGGATTTTCGGAGCGCCGCTGACGGTGCCGACTGGCAGCGTTGCTGCCAAGGCGTCCCACGAATCGGATTCATGGGCCAATTGCCCCCGCACAGTCGAACTCAAGTGCATGACATGGCTGTATCGCTCGACATCCATGATACGAGTGATCTCAATGGAACCAAGTTCGCACACCGTCCCCAGATCGTTACGACCGAGATCAACGAGCATGACATGTTCCGCCTTCTCCTTGGCATCCGTTTTCAGATCGGCTTCGAGTTCAAGATCCTCCCCCGGATCTGCACTCCGCTTTCGGGTCCCCGCCAGTGGCCGGTTGATGACTTCTCTCCCCCGGCAGCGGCAGAGGATCTCCGGGCTGGATGCCGCGAGTATGACGCCTTCGGCCTGCAGATAGATCATGTAGGGACTTGGGTTGACGACCCGCAACGCGCGGTAGATTTCAAATGGATCAACGAGCGTGCGTCGCTCCAGTCGCTGCGAGAGAACAACTTGGAAGATATCACCTTCGGCGATGTACTTGCGGCATCGCTCCACTGCCGTCTCAAAGTCATCGCGAGTGAAATTGGATTCGGTTGGCTGCTGCGGGACATCGCGAATGTCAATGTCCACCAGCCCGGCTGGAATGTCCGGTGATGGAGAGAGGAGTTGTGCCTCCAGCGTATCCAATGCTTCACAGGCCTCCGACCATGCTTCTTCATCGCCGCCGCTGGAGACAATCGCGTTGTGGACGATGTGCACGACCCCCGTCACATGATCAAACACCACAATTGAACGGTAGAGTGCCATATGCAAGTCAGGGAGATGACGGTCATCAACTGGTGCGGAAGAGAACGGGATTGCCTCCAACTCTCTGAAGCGAGCAGTGTCGTACCCGGCAAATCCAACCCATCCGCCAATGAAGCCCGGCAGTGGCAGGTCGCCGGTCGCCATTGGTGGGGCCACTGTCCAGTTTCGGGAGAGATCGCGGACCGTGCCGATCGGATCGCCGCCCTTGATCTCCTGGCGACTGCCCTTGGCATGGTCGATCACCGCGATATCACCTTGCCTGGCAATGACCTCCAAACTCGGCTGAGCACCGAGATAGGAGTAGCGGCCAACTTCTGTTCCATTCTCGACCGATTCAAAGAGGAAACTCGGTGCCGCGCGGTCGTCGGGGGCGACGAGCCGCCGGTAGGCCATCACGGGTGTGAGGTGATCCGCCATGAGGCGGCGAACCACCGGCACCACCGATGCCTTCGATGCTCGAGCCCGGAATTGATCTGAAACCTCGGTGGCCATGGGGCACAGTGTACGCATCGGTGTCCGAGACCCCCGGGGCACCCCCGTGGAAGGGTGCGTGCAGCCTTCCCGGGGGTGTCGGACACCGAGACTGTACCTACACTGTGCCGCATGACCACAGCACACTGCGTTGTTCGGCTTCAAGGCGTCCGCCGCGACTATTGCAAGCCTGACGGCAGCATTCTGGTCGAGGCGTTGCGGGGTGTCGATCTGGAAGCAATGGGAGGCGAGTACATCGCCGTCATGGGCCCATCGGGCTCCGGCAAGAGCACGCTCATGAACATCCTCGGGTGCCTCGACAGGCCCTCAGCAGGGTCCTATCAACTCGACGGAATCAACGTGTCACATCTGGACGACACCGCCCTCTCGGACATTCGAGGCCGCCGGATCGGCTTTGTCTTTCAGTCATTCAACCTCATCTCCGAGTTGACAATTGAAGAGAATGTGGAGGTACCGCTGTTCTACCAGGGTGTCGGGCCTGCCCAGCGTCGCGAGCGGGCCATCAAAATGCTTCAGCGGGTTGGTCTTGGCGACCGCCTTTCCCACCGCCCGACGGAACTCTCCGGCGGTCAGCAACAACGGGCGGCAATAGCGCGGTCGCTGGTCGTGAAACCCGCCATGTTGCTTGCCGATGAACCAACCGGCAACCTCGACTCTGCCACCGGATCATCCATTCTTGCCCTGCTTGATGAACTGCACCAGGAGGGACTGACGATGTTCGTCGTGACACATGACAGCAGAATCGCGGAACGCTGCCAGCGGGTCATCCATCTTGAGGACGGCGCAATCGACTGCGACACCAGCCACGGGATGGCGCAGTGACATGCGGGTGTTGGGTATCGACCCCGGCCTCAACATCGCCGGCTATGGGTGTATTGAACTCTGCTCCGCCGGTGACACACCCCGCATCGTCGAAGCCGGCGCTATTCGCCTGAAACAGGGCGCATCGCTGCATTGGCGCCTCGGCCAACTCTACACAGCGATCAGCGAGATCGTGGCCGAACTACATCCAGATCATCTTGCAGTCGAACAGGTTTTTTCCCACGCGAGGCAGGTCCGAACTGCCATCCTGCTGGGGCATGCCCGCGGAGTCATCCTGCTCGCTGGTGCAGAGGCCAATCTCCCGCTCACCGAACTTGCCCCAGCGTCGATAAAGAAGTCCATCGCAGGAAACGGACAGGCCACCAAGGGGCAGATGCAACACGCCGTAGCGAGCATTCTTGGTCTCAAGGAACCGCCTGAACCTTCCGATGTCGCTGACGCGCTGGCCATCGCCATCACTGCCGCTACCCGGGAGACTTGCTGAACACCAACCGCACGGGCGTTCCAGGCGGCGGCACCATTTCTGCTGCGACCTCCCAGGATGGCTGCGCAACATCTGCTCGATCCGGCACAACACGCTCGCACCCCACGACCTCGTCGCCGAAGGTCACGAGGCCAACGATTGAGCCACTTCGATTCGCCGCATACCCGCGATCTTCAATCGATCCGGCAAATCTCCAATGAAGTGGCCCCTCACCGATCACCCAATCGGTCACTGGAAAGGTGCGACCGTTGTGTTGGACCAAGACCTGAAGGGGATCACCGTCTGGCGGCCGCAAGTGCAACGCTCCAACAGCATCTACCTCCCACGCACCCGGCCGCCCTGGTGTGAACCCTGCTGCGATCAGGGCTGCATGAAGCAGATGCGGCGAGACATCGATCCGCAGCAGCGACTCGTGTTCTCTCGTTCCGATGCCGCATGCAATCTGTTCCAGCCATCCCGCATCAAGACAAGTCGTCGCAGGGAGGGACACCGACCTCCCGGGCATGATCACCAGCCCTTCCGCAAGATGAACGCCTCGGACCTGTCCGCAGGACGCCATCAACATCCACGCAACGAGACCAAGCGTGCGCACGCCTGAGCGTACCGCGGCGGAGCGTTTCTATTGGACAAGAAAGAAAAAAGGCCCGGTAGATGCCGAAGCACCATACCGAGCCCTTCCGGGGGCAAATCAGGTCGCGGGCGGCGCCTCGCGACAGGGAGATGATACGCCCATGACGGCCTGCGCCAAGGGGCCCTACGGGTTTTTTTGGGATTTTGGCGATTCGCCGCCACGCATCCTGATCGGCAGAATCGCCCCTTCTCTGGTACCGTGCCCCGCTTCTCTCATTCCCATACGGAGCGTCTCTTCATGCTGAGTTCAAGCCTTTCAGTCCTGGTGCCCTTTCTCTGCCTGTTGGCCTTCGCCGGGGCTCCCGATGACCTCCTGCAACGCTACTGCGTCGCTCGAGACTCCATACAGAATCAGCGAGGACTCGCCCCGGGCGACCGCGAAACGCTCGCCGGATTGTATGGCGAACTTTCCTCTTGGTCAGAAGATAACGACGACCCGCGTGTGACGGCGGCTGAACTTCAACTCGCGATCTGGCTGGGGAATCTGGATGACGCGGCGGATCGATTCGACGAATTGACCGCAATGCTCCCAGAGAATTCCGGCATTGCGCTTGCACGCGTTCGTTTTCTGCAAGAACGAATGGAGGCCGATGCAGATGCGCTGTTTGCAGATGTTCGCCATCGATTTCCTCATGCTGCGGAAATATCTGTGGCGTGGGCAGAGTATCTGGACTCGAAGAACCGTTTCACGGACGCCATTGCGGCGATCGAGCCCGTGGCGGATGATCCGTCAACGCATGCCCAACTCGCCGAGTTGTACTGGGCGGACAATCGCTTTGACGAAGCGATTCAGCAGATAGCCGTCATCGACCCCGCAGCGCTTGCCGCCGATCCCGGACTCAGCACGATTACAGGGCGCAGCAAGGACAAGTACGAGAAGGCGCAGAACGCATGGGCCGAGGAGTCAGCCTTGAGAGACGCTTCCTCTGACCTCCCACAGGCGCAGATCCTGACCGCTCGAGGGCCTATTACGCTCGAACTCTTCGAAGATCAGGCTCCCAACACCGTTGCCAACTTCATCTCGCTCGCGGAGGATGGGTACTACGACGGGACGCTCTTTCATCGTGTGCTGCCGAAGTTCATGGCCCAGGGCGGTGACCCCAACAGCAGGCCCGGCGCCGAAGGATCACCGGGGAGCGGCGGCCCGGGATACACAATCGCCGACGAACACACGCGAGAAGACCACCGCAAACACTTCGCTGGCTCGCTCTCCATGGCAAAGACGTCCGCACCAAATTCCGCTGGCAGCCAGTTCTTTCTCAATCATGTACCGACACCTCATCTTGACGGACAGCACACGGTCTTCGGCCGCATCCTCAGCGGTCTTGACACCGCGAGGTCTCTGCAACAGGATGACGAAATTGTCACCATTACCGTCCTGCGCAAGCGCGACCATGTCTACGAACCCGATCGGCTCGGACTCGACGGCAAACCGATTACTCCACAAGGAGATATCGACCCGCTCGATCCCACACGGCGACCCACCCTGAAACCGAACACTCAATCGACCCCCTGATACCCTTCAGCCATGGCACAGGTACCTTCTGAAACTGCACTGGGGTATCAGGTCCCCAGCGTGCGCCAGTTCAGCGTCTTTCTGGAGAACCGGGTCGGCCGCTTGCTCGACCTGCTGCGGCACTTTGATGATGCCTCGCATGTGCATGTCGTCGGCCTGAATGTCATTGACTCTTCCGACCACGCAGTGATCCGATTGATCCCCGATCACTCCGACACAGCACGGGACATGCTGCGGGAATTCGGCATTGCATTCTCCGAGTCCGATGTTGTGATCGCCGCCATCAGCGAGAACCACTCGCTCGCGGACCTGTGCCTTTACCTGCTCGGAGCAGAACTCAACATCCTCTTCATCTATTCGCTGCTCGTGCAGTCCATCGATGGTGATTCGCTGGTGGCCGTCGCCACCGACGACATGCAACTTGGAGGCCAGTTGCTTCTCCGCAAGGGATTCAAACTGTTGGCCGAGTCCGACCTTCGCTGACGAAGACTGGTGCATGCACTTCGGGCAGGATGCCCTGTGCGGCGCATCGAGAAAGAAACTCTGCGACGGCCTCGCGGCCGCGGGCGCCGAAATCAAGCGTCCAGTGATTGACATACATCTCGACGAATCGGTCGGTCGAATCCATGTCCAACCCCCGCCCCCATGTTGCGGCCCATCGCAGCGACTCGTCCCTGTGATCCATCGCATGTTTGATTGAGCGGACAAGGAGGCCCGTCACTTCACCGGCAGTGCCCACTCCATGCCGCGCATCGAGATCGCGAGCGATTGCATTGCCTCCGAGGGGCAACGGCAACCCGGTTTCGCCCATCCACCAGTCGCCCAGATCAGCAACCATCGTCAGCCCCTCATTTTCGAAGGTCAACTGGCCCTCGTGGATGACAACGCCAGCCTGAACCTCGCCGCTCCGAACCGCATCCATAATTCGATCGAACGGCATTGTCCTCCATTGCAACGGGTGATCCCCCGCCAGAAGACGCAGCGTCGCAAGCGCCGTGGTCCGCTCGCCCGGCACTGCAATCAGTGGGTTGTCCTGCAGCAACACCTCCGGTGTGATGGTGCCGCACGCGACGAGTTTCGGACCATATCCCTCGCCAACCGACGCGCCGCATGCCGTCAGGTCGTACAGCGAAGCGACCCGCGGGTACTGCGCAATACTGATGGCAGTGATGTCGAAACACCTTTCCTCTGCGCGACCGTTGAGTTGTTCGATGTCCTCGGTGACAAGCGAGAAACTGAAACGGCCCGTATCGATCGCCGGCTCCGCATCTTCGAGCCCGACAAGCGGCCACCACATGAATGCATCATCTGGATCCGGGCTATGCGCAAGGGTGAGGTGGGTTTCGTCGCCGCTCATGCTTTCCCGGCTCCATCCAATCGCTCCTTGAGCGCTCGCCGAAGGACTTTGCCGGTGGGATTGCGAGGCAGTTCGTCAAGCACCACGATCTCGCGAGGCACCTTGAAGGACGCCAATCGCTCACGACACCACGCTCGCAGCACCTGCGCCTCACAGACTTCGCCCTCCGCCGGCTCCACGAAGCCGACCGCGACCTCACCACGCGAAGGATCGGCCCGCCCGATTACACCGGCAGCGTGCACCGCCGGATGGGCGGCAAGGACATCTTCAATTTCACGCGGGAAGACATTCTCGCCTCCGATGATCAACATCTCCTTGATGCGGCCGGTGATTCGAAGAAATCCATCGTCGTCCATCGCGCCCATGTCTCCTGTGCGGAAGAATCCTTCTTCGTCGAACACCGCCGCGGTCTCTTCGGGCAGCTGGTAGTAGCCACCCATGACATTCGGCCCCTTTATTCGCACTTCGCCGTCGACGATCCGCTCCTCCACCCCGGTCACAGGCATCCCAACGCTTCCTCGCCGTTCCTCATGTGGGCGGCACCAGTTTGTGACCGGCGCGGTCTCTGTCAATCCATAGCCTTCGCAGATCGTCACGCCAAACCGCTCCTTGAAACCAAGGTAGACGGGATCCGGCAGGGCTTCCCCTCCCGAGACGATGTATTTCAGTGAACGGAAGTCATCTGCCTTCGCATCCTTACTCGCCAACAGCGCGTTGTACATCGACGGAATGGCGAGCATCGCCGTCGGACGATGGGTGCGAAGCAGGGCCAGTGTTCGCCGCGGATTGAATCGCGCGCTGTAGAAAGCGGGTGCGCCAATCGCAGCTGGAAGGAGTGTCGTAACAGTGAATCCGAAGCTGTGAAACTGCGGAAGCAACCCCAGAAAGGAATCGCTCCTGCTGAACCCAGCCCATTGTCGACACTGGTCAACATTCGCCGCAAGATTGGCACCGGTCAACATGACGCCCTTCGGCTTCCCGGAGGTTCCCGATGTGTACAGAATTGCCGCGAGATGGTCTTCATCGCAATGCGCCGCACGTCGCACCGGTGGCACGCCACCAAAGGAACATTCCTCCAGGAGAAGCGGCGACACGCCGCTGGGAAGATCGCCCCCGATCATGTCCAGGAGCGGCCCAACTGTCACAACCGTGTCGGCGCCGCAATCCTTGAGGATGTAGGCCAGTTCCTCCCTGCTGAGGAGGAAGTTGAGCGGCACGATGGTGCGTCCAAGCGTCCACGCCGCGGCAGTCACGGCGGGAAAGATGCCGCTGGTCGGCAAGAGCGCGGCAATGTGCGGGGCCGATGTGCGTGATGCAATTTCGCGGGCAAGATGCCACGCGGCGATCTGGAGGTGCATGCCCCGCCACGACCGCTGATCATCCACGACAAGTACTCGCATGGGATGCTTTCGCCAGGATCGAAGCATGGATCGGAGCAGTTGCATGGGGAGGGCCTCCCACCGGACTCGATACGATACCCGCGGAAGGATCCCAATGATGACCACGATGCGATGGACCGCTCTCTGCCTCCTCCTGTTCTTGCAGTTCGGCTGCGCTGGACCAGCCTCCATTGATCGCTCGGTTCAGGCCTACGACAAGGGTGATTTCACCATGTCGAGAATCTGGGCGAACAAGGCTTTGTCGCGGACGGTCACGCATGACCAGGCGGCGTACATGATCGGCCTCTCCGAGTACCAACTCGACAATTTGGATGAGGCGTTGCGATGGTTCCGCACGGCCTCGGAATCGAAGAACTCGGATGTCCGTGGCCCGGCAGGTGCCATGGTAGCGCAGACGCTGAAGAGACAGGGCGACGACGCGGCCGCGGACGTTGCCATGCAGGTTGCAGCAGCAGATCTTGCCGGACCGGATCGTGCGCAGGCCTTGGCCAGAACCAGAACAACGGCACCGATCGATGGGCGGCGGTTCAGCCTGCAGTTCGGCGCCTATCGCAGTCATGCCAACGCGACTGTTGCGGCGGACACCATTGCGAGCCTACTTCAGGGAAGCGACCTGCCCATGCCCCTGGTCAGTGAAGGAACAGATCGGCTCGGCCGAGAACTCTACTTCGTCCGCGCGGGCGCATTTCAGAGCCGCGACGCGGCAGCGGTTCGCAGGCAACGTGGCGATCTGCCGCCATGTATCGTCGTTTCCATGCAGGAATAACCGTGTCGCAGGAGCACCCCTTCATCCCACTTGATGCCTCGATCCCAGCGGATCCGGCGGCGGCATCGACCGAATTTCTTGCGTTGATGCAGCGACGGCGAACGGTACGAGCGTTCTCCAGTCGCTCGGTTCCCAGGTCGCTGATCGAGGCGGCCATTGCAACTGCGGGCACTGCGCCAAGCGGCGCACACAAACAGCCATGGCGGTTTGTTGCGGTGCAGGATTCGAATATCAAGAAGGAGATACGCGTCGCAGCCGAAGCGGAAGAGCGGGAGTTTTACCAGCGCCGCGCTTCGGACACCTGGCTGCAGGATCTGCAACCATTTCGCACCGATGCCAACAAGCCGTTTCTGGAGACGGCCCCGTGGCTTATTGCTGTCTTCAAATGCATGAAGGATCTCTCGCCGGGGGCCGATTCGGAACAGGTGTATTACGTCAATGAGTCGGTTGGCATTGCGGTTGGATTCCTGCTGGCGGCACTTCACCACGCCGGGCTGGTCGCCCTGACACACACACCGAGCCCAATGAAATTTCTTGGCACGATCCTGCAGCGACCATCCTACGAACGAGCGTTTCTTCTGATTCCCGTCGGCTGGCCGGCTGATGACTGCACGGTGCCGGACATCCACCGCAAACCACTCAGCGAGATCATGATCGTTGACCGCCCGGATCCCCCTGACTGATCAACGATCGACCGTGCAACGAACGATGGGGAAGTGGCACCGGTCGGAGCCGCGAGACTGTGTCGTGTAACGATCCGTGTCGAAACGAAGGCCGTGTCTCACCGGGTCAATGCGATCGAACCACAGCGAGTCGAGGCGGCACAGTACCGTCGTCAACGCCTCCAGATTGTGGGCGCGAAAGAACTGTACATAGAAGCACCGGGTGATTTGGAGATCAATGCCGTTGTCCTCCTTGACGATCTCCAGTGTGAACGCGTCGCCGAATTGCTTCAGACCTGCGGCAAAGAAATTCGCAATCCTGTCCAGATTTCCACGGCACGCTCGAAGCATGATCCACACACCAATTCGTACAACCCATGTGTCAAAGCCCTTGATGGATGCGCGGCCGAGAAACTCAATTGCCTCTTCATCTGAACCGAATCGCGGACGCAATTCTTGAAAAGCCGCAAGCACCCAACTGCTCCACTCCAGATGCCCCAGCGAAGGCGGATCGACAACGCGCGACGCATCTGCCGCCATGATTGAAGGGGTCCTTGCCGCGATCGCCACAAGGAGTTTCCTCCGATCCGTTCGACCCAATTTGAAGGGCGGTTCACTCATCAAGGCCGACACGCCACGGCGAAGCGTGCTCCCGCAGAGGTGACCAAAGACAAGATGTCGGGCAAATCCGACCGCGCGGCTGATCATGATGGGGAACACTACCGCCGCGGGGCCCAAAAAAAGAACAGGTCCCCTGCCGGCCAGGGGACCCATTGTTCGTTTGGGAAACTGAAGAGACTGATTGACGCAACCTGCAGCGTGGAAGCGATGCTGCCTGTTGCACACTCTCTTTCTCAGGCCGTCTTCGTTCCCTTCTCTACCAAGTCTGCTGTGGCATCGCACACACCTCAGCAGACCATTGTTGACCGGGCAGAACCCGACCGAAGGATGCCCGTCTTATTGACTCGCCTATTCCGCCGAGGCGGCGTGGCGTTCCATATCCGGCAGGACAACCCACATGCACAATGATCCCCTTGTGGGGCCATGTCAAGCGTATACCTACACTTTTTTGGGGGCATTGCCCCGAAGTCTGCCCAGTGTGTCAAGCAGGAAAAACAGGTCCTCGGCGCGGGAATAGGCCTGAGCGCTCAGCCGGAGCAACACCCCACCTCTCCAGTCGTAGGAGGGGGCTTCAATGGCGTGGTCGGCGTAGAGGGTCTCCCGCAGGGCGGTATCTGGGAATCGGTGGGCGACATCATCGGGCAGCCTCACGGCGGCCATGCTCCCCAACATGCTCCCATCGAGGGGGCTCAGCGGCTCGGCGCCCCAGGCATCCACCAGGTGCTGATGCATCCACGTCACCAATGCATGGTTGTGGCTGCGAATGGCCTCCCAGCCGGTTTTTGCACCGACCTCGATTGCTCTCTCCACGCAGAGCCATGGCGTCACATCCATGGTTCCCTGCCATTGAAACGCCTTGCTGTAGTCCTCGTTGACCGGATGGCTCGCCGACATGGGCCGGGTCGTGTCTCGCCACTGCGGTGCTGTCCAGAGCACACCCGCCCCTATCGGCGCGCAGACCCACTTATGGAGGTTCGCGGCGTACCAATCGGGCTGGAGGTCCGCAATATTCAGGTTCAGCATGCCCGGGGCGTGGGCACCATCAATGAGCACCGGAATCCCCCGCTCGCGGCAGGCGGCGATGATCTTCGCAACTGGAAAGACGATGCCCGTGCATGACGACACATGATCGACCACCAGAAGCCTGGTTTCATCCCGAAGACCCTCAATAACAGCCTCGGCGATGGCGTCAGGAGTAGTGCAGGGGACGGGAATGGTGATTTCGCGATACGCCCCGCCAGCGTGTGCAGCCACCTTTTCAAGCAAGCGCCGAATGCCGTTGTACACCTCATTGGTAGTGACAATCTCCGCCTCAGGTGCAAGGTCAAAAGAGCGGGCCACGCAGCCGATGGCCGTCGTAGCATTGGTCACAAATGCCAGCCCCGCTGGATCGGCCCCAATGAATGCCGCGACAGCCGCCATCGCCCGCTCATGGCGCTGCGGCCCCTCACGTTCGAGGAAGGTGATCGGTTCATCCTCCAGCCGGCGGCGAAGAGCCTCCTGCTCCAAAGCCACTTCCTTGCGGCGAGCGCCGAAACTGCCGTGATTCAGATAGGTCACCCCATCCCGGAGCAGCCAGTCCCCGCGGTTTCCAAACGGCATCACTGGTGATGGCGGCCCCTGCACGCCCGCATCCTAGCCAAGGGACGGTCATTCTTCACGCCTCCTTGCTGGCCCCTCCGGCCGGCCCCTCGTACGGTGCGGCCCATGCGGCGGTGCCTTTCTACAACCGCGGCAGTGATGTTCTGGACATTCGGTGGGTGTTTGGCTAACATTTCCCTATCAACATTGCCGACAAAACCTCAAGCCCAAGGCCTCGCCCGGTCGAACTTGTTTCGGCGACACGCCAAGCCCACAACATGTGGGGGTGGGTCCGCCCCACGGCCGCGAGGGAAGGGGTCGTGAGCGCGGTCCGGACAGCCCCACCCAGACCGCGACTGCGGAGACAGGATTCGATTGATGCAGGCACCCCTCGTTCAACTCGGCCCAGCGGCCCCCTACGGCACGACCATTCACGCCCGCGGAGGCCAATTGCTTGCCGTGCAGGGCGGGCGTCCCACGGATTGTCCCACCCGCAACAGCCCACGCATTGGCCGCTCGCTCCTGGACCGGTTACTCCGCATCGACCGTGTCGCCCTCTCCCCGGCGGCGTCAGCAGCCGCAACTTGGGACACCATTGCGGCCTCGGCGAACAGTCGCCCCCTGCCCCATCCCATTCGAAACCGTGTCAGCCACCTTGCGTCGCCAACCTCACGCGACGATGTGCTCCGGGCCAAACGCCGCGCACGACAACTCGCGCTCTTCGGTCATTCCATGCGACCCATCACCACACTGGAGCCTTCTCATGAACCTGACCCCAAAGCAACTCGAGGTCCTGGAGTTGATTCAACAGTACCGGGAACAATACGGCTACGCACCGACGATGCAGGAGTTGGCAGACCAATTGCATGTCAGCAAGGTCACCGTCTTCGAGCGGGTCGAGTCTTTGGTCCGAAAAGGCGCGCTCCTTCGACAGCCCAACAAGGCACGCTCTTTGGAATTGGCTGATGGTGTTTCGCTGCCCAACACTTCTCCGATGCAGGTGCCGCTCGTAGGCCGCATCGCAGCGGGGAACCCAATAGAGCGATGTCAGGATGGCGACACACTCGACATGGCGGCCATGCTTGCACCGCGACCTGGGCAACAAGGCGAGACCTTTGCCTTGCTTGTCGAAGGTGATTCCATGCGAGATGAAGGCATCCTTGACGGCGACTATGTCCTCATCGAACAAAGGTCCACCGCGAGGAATGGCGACCGCGTTGTGGCGCTCCTCCCCGACGGCGAGACCACGCTCAAGACCTTTTTCCGCGACGGTTCATCCATCCGGCTTCAACCGGCGAATCCGGACTTCGACCCGATCATCGTTGACACGTGCGACGTGCAAGGCGTCGTCACCGGCGTGCTGCGACGCTACTGAGGCAGGCCTCCACCAGATCTGACGGATCAGAGAGTACGCCAGCCCAACCCTCTCGCAGTGCTCGTATGCAGCCACCTGAGGCCGGCGCATCCACCCGCCCCGGTACGGCCAGAGCGTCCCTCCCCAGGTCCTCCACCGCGATCCTCGCCGTAATCAATGCGCCGCTGCGCCACGCGGCCTCCATGATGCCAACTGCCGCGCTGAGCCCTGCGATAATGCGATTTCTGCGCGGAAAGTTGCCGGGACGCGGCTCACGATCACACCTGAACTCACTCATGACGCATCCGCCTTCTTCAACAATCGCATCGAACAGCGTCTCGTGTTCCGGTGGGTAGGGAACGGCATGCCCTGATCCCAAGACCGCAATAGTTGCCCCGCCGGCTCGAAGCGCGCCGCGGTGGGCCGCCGCGTCAATGCCCCGTGCACCACCGGATACCGTCGTCACGCCGGCAACGGAGAGCGATCCTGCGCATCGAGCGGCTTGCACCCGGCCATACTCGGTACATCGCCGTGCACCCACTATCGCGCCAGCGCAGCCCAACGGTACTGTGCCCCGCAGCCAAAGTACGCCTGGCGACACCGGCAGCGCCCGAAGCAAGACGGGGTAGCAGTCATCCGTGACCAACATGATCCCCGCCCCGCTTCGCTCCGCCGATCGCTGCAGCGCGGAGACATCGATCTGTTCCATCTGCTCTCGCAAGAGTTCACAACCGCGCCCTGGCAACCACTGCGACGCATCACCGCACATGATTGCTGACGCAGCGGCATGTACGCTGCCTGCCCTGTCCACAAGCAATTCCAGCGTGTCGCCGCCCAACCCGTCAACAGAAAGTAGCCGCGTTGCAGCCTCCCCGAATTCGTCAAGTACATGCACTGCACGCGAGCCTACCGCGCAGCAGCGGGTACTGGCCCGGTCGCTGCGGAAGATCGTGATGGAGCGATAGGTCCCCAGATCAAACCCACGAAGACGCAGAACGAACCGACCGCGGCGGTCCAGAGTCGGCCGCGACCAGCAGTCCATCGGGCCAGCAATGATGCCCGGGACTCGTCCAGACGTATTGGCACGGCGATCTGGGACCGGCGGCTCAGCCACTCCAGCGGTGTACCGGCGGCGCCGGGGTCGCGAAGCACGAGCGTACCTTCGGCCGTGCGGTTCATTTGCATGTCAGCGACCCGGCGAAGGAGGTCCGTGTCGCCCCCGTCCAGATCATCCAGAAACCGCTGATGCACGGCGAGGCGATCAAGCAGGCGAGCGTGTTGTTCTTGAAGCACTTCGACCCGATCCTGAAGACCGCGAAGTTCCTGTTCTGCGGGGACGACGATGGCGGCCGTCACCAGTGCAAGCCCGGCCAGAAGAAACAGCCAGGCGCAGGCTGCAGAGAGTGGGGATGGGGAGGAGTTCGCCACCAACACCTCTATCGGCAGTCCCGGCAATCGCCGTGAAGAGGCGAAGTCTTGACCGCAGGGGGCCACGGTTCGTATACTGCCCCACCCTATTGCGGGGTAGAGCAGTCTGGTAGCTCGTCAGGCTCATAACCTGAAGGTCGCAGGTTCGAATCCTGCCCCCGCTATTACCCGGCCGGTTGCAAACGCAGCCGTCCACACGGTTCACGAACGACGCCGCCGAGAGACCTCGGCGGCGTTCGTCGTTTTGGCCGTGACTGACCTTACCCCCTGAATCAGTACCAGTCGGATCGATGGATTCCGTCGTAGATCAGGAGGCGAAACAATGGCAAGGGCGATCTTGTCTCGGACGGGAACGCGGCCCGATATCTTGGCTGCAAAACGCCGAGCTGACGATCCTCGATGCGTTCGAGCGGCACGCCTGGAAGCAGTGGCCACTGAACCCGGCGTATGGACCGGGTGATGATCTCGGCGCGGACCAGCGCGAGGCGTTCCTGACAACTGCATCCAGCGGGATCCACGTCATATCGGGAGGCACCGGCGGCGTTGAGCAACACGATCTGACAGACCAGATCGAAGCCGACCGCTACCTCAACGTCAAGATGGCAGCCAAGAAGAAAGTGATCGGGATCAAGATCACCCGAGCTATTCAGCATGGGAGTATCAAACGATATCCGGTGCCAACTACACGCTGACGACAGTAGGTTTTCTTAATGCACAGACCGGTATGGAGGTGTCGGGGACCGCTCCCGGACACCCTGTCTCAAATGGGTGGCAGTATGCCTCATGGGGCAGTAGGCTGTTCGGCCGGATGCGCATTGCCCTTACCGGTGCCAGTGGCTTCATCGGATCCGTCGTCGCCAAACACGCCGCGGCCGCCGGTCACGAAGTCACCGCGCTGGTGCGCCCGACAAGCCGCAGCGACCACATCACGGATGTCGTCAGCCGATTCGTTGAAGGCACCCACGACGATCCCATCGCCATCGCCTCACTTCTCGACGCCGCGGATGCCGTCATTCATGACAGCTTCGATTGGGACGCGCTCTCCAGCGACGATCTCACTTCGCACGTGAAGAGCAACATCGAAGGCAGCATCGCATTGCTCGACGCCGCGGAACAGCGGCCGTTTGTCTACATGAGTTCGGTAGCAGTACACCATGCCATTCTGGATCGCTGGTGCGGCAGCATCGACAGTGACCACCCAACCCGTCCCGGCTCCGGATATGGCGCCGCGAAGGCAACAATTGAATCGCATCTCTGGGCACGGAACGCAGAGCGAGGCCAGCCCTTCACCATCATCCGACCCTGCGCCGTCTATGGCATTGACCCGGCATTCGACCGCACTATCGGCGTGCCTATTATCGAGACTTTACGAAGCGGCCAGCCGTATGCCCGGTCAGGCGGCGGAAAATTCGTCCATGTGGATGATGTTGCACAGGCGACACTGGCAGCCATTGACCACCGCAGCGCCATCTACCATCTCGTAGACTGCTACGCTCGCTGGGGGGATTGGGCGACCATGACGGCCGAACTCCTTGACATCGACGCGGACATAGACCTGAGCAGCCCAGCGTCGCCGCGCAACATGTTCGACACCACGAATGTCACCTGTGACCTCGGCGTGCCACTGGATCGCGGCCATGCCGGCATACGAGATCATCTCCGCATGTTGATTGAGGCAATACCGTGAAGCGCGCCTATCTGGCGATTGTCGCAGCGACAATGCTTGTCGCGTGCGAGTCGTTGATGCCCGTCTTCCAACCCACCCAACCGGCCCCCGTTGCCAGAGACATGCCCGGGGTAAAGAATGTCGTCTCATACCACGGCAACCTTCGAGCAGGTGGCGCACCGCAGGACGGCGAGGGCTTCGCGACACTGCAGCGGCTCGGCGTGCGGACCATCATCAGTGTGGATGGCGGCATTCCGGACACCGATGCAGCAGCCGCATACGGATTCCGCTACATCCACCTGCCACTCGGCTATGACGGCATTGATCGCGATGCGGGGTTGCGACTCGCCCGCGCCGTTCGCGACTCGGCGAAGGAAGGCGGCGTGTACCTCCACTGCCATCACGGCAAACATCGCTGCGCCGCCGCTGCTGGTACTGCATCCGTCATGCTCGGATGGGAAACCAGCGCAGCAATGGTTGATCGCATGCGGGTGTCCGGCGCATCGTCGCACTACCCGGGCCTGTATGCCAGCGTCGCCGGTGCGCGAAGAGAATCGCCGCAAACAATTGATTCCGTGAACAGCGAGTTTCCACCCGTCACGCTCCCAACCGGACTTGTTTCCAGCATGGCAGATCTCGGCCGCACCCACGAACATCTCACGGCCATCGAGGACGCTGCCTGGGGCATGCCGCTTGAGCACCCCGATCTCGTGCCTGCGGCAGAGGCCGGAAGACTCGTTGACACGCTTCGTCTTCTGGAAGTTGATCCACTCGTTCACACTCGAAATGCCGGTTTCAAGGCGATGCTTGGAGAGAACCGCAGAAGCGCCGAACGACTGGAGGACATGATTCTCTCAGACAGATCAAATCCTGCAATGCTCTCCGTACTGTTGGGTCATGTGACAGCATCCTGCACCGCATGCCACGAGCGTTACCGAAACTGACTGACACAAATCAATAGCGAATTGGATCGGGCATGTCCTGAAAGGCTCGCCAGACCTTGAGCATCTCCTCTCGCAACAGCGGCTGTCCTGCAAGCGGCCTCTGGGCCACTGGCAGCGACAACGCACTGCAGATCGGCCCATCGTCAAAGTCGCCAAACTGCACTGCGTCATCAACAGTCGATGCGAAGAACACACCATCGACGCGCGCCCACCATGCCGCCGCGTAGCACATCGGACATGGCTCGCCGCTCGCATACAGTGTGCATTGCGACAGGTCTCTGGTTCCAATCGCGCGGCAGGCATCGCGGATCGCCGCCATCTCGGCATGCCAAGTCGGGTCGTTCTCGGCAATGACGCGGTTTGCGCCCTGGCCAATCACCTTTCCGTCCTTGACGACAACACACCCAAATGGACCCCCTGCTTGTTCTTCAATGGATGTGCGGCGAGCCAGTGCAATTGCCGCTCGCATGTGCCGCTCATGTTCCGCCATTGTCATGACTGCATGGACTCCAACTCCGCCCATCTATCGTAGAGTGTCCGAACGCGAACCTGCGATTGACTGAGATCCGCACACGCTTCCGCGTGCCTGCGGTGGTCCGCAACAACTTCCGGATCATTGGCGATCGCCTCAGCCCGTTTCAATTCAACCTCTGCTTCAAGGATTGCATCTTCCATGCCATCAAGTTCTCGCTGCAGATGGTAACTCAGCTTGGCGGATGACCGCTGCCGCGGCGTTCGTTGTCGATCCGGCCGCTTGGGCCCGGGAGCCGCCGACTCGGCAGCATGCGACTGCCACTGCTCGAAACTCGCGCAGTGGCGAATACCACCCAAACCATCCATCGCAAGATACTGGTCGCCGATTCTCTTGAGCATGAAGCGGTCATGGGTCACAAGCACCACTGCACCTGGAAACGACAACAGCGACATTTCCAGGACCTCGAGCGTCGGAATGTCCAGATCGTTCGTGGGCTCATCGAGCAGGAGGATGTCCGCGGGCTCCAGCATCAGTTTGGCGAAGAACACCCTCGCCCGCTCGCCACCAGAGAGGTTTTCGACATGCGTGCTCAGTTGATCACGATGAAGAAGAAACCGCTCTGCCCATCCGCTGACATGCATCCGCTTGCCGCGAAAGTCCACCATGTCGCCAACAGGACAGAGAGCGGAGTGCAAGGTATGACCCGTCTCCAACTCATCACGCCGCTGACTGAACGACACGATTCGGAGATTGTCGGCGGGCTTGACCGTCCCCGCGTCCGGTTCGAGTTCGCCTCGCAACACGCGCAGCAGCGTCGTCTTGCCACAACCGTTGGGACCGACAAGTGCAATGCGCTGCCCGGGCGACAAAACGAGGTCAAGGTCGTTGATGAGCAGTCGATCCCCCATCGCCTTTCTGACACCGTGAAGAGCGAGCAACTTACGGGTCTTTCTCTCAGTAGCCTGAAAATCCAGACCGATGGTTCGAAGCGGCGAATCGTTTCTCGTGCGAATCTCCCGCAATTCGCCGCGGCGGACCGCGGCGTCCACAACCTGCGTCTTGTTTCGGGTTTGCCGTCCCTGAATGCCTTGGGCGAGCCAGGCATTGTCACGCCGCACCTTGTTTGCAAGCGCGGAAGCCTGCGCCACTTGGGCATCGAGGAACTCGGACTTGCGCCGCACAAACTCGGTGTAATTCCCCTTCACCTCGAGTGTGCCGTCGGGATAAGCGCGGGCCAGTTCGAGAATCCGCGACGAAGTATTCTCCAGAAACGCACGATCGTGCGTCACGGTAACGATGCCCATTGTCGCCGCTCTGACGAACTGCTCCAGCCAGGTGATCCCCGCCACATCCAAGTGGTTTGTCGGCTCGTCAAGGAGGAGGATGTCCGGCTCGGTCACCAACGCAACGGCCAGCGATACCCGTTTGCGCCAACCTCCGGAGAGCGTCCCGACGGGTTGGTCGAATCGCTCGAAGCCAAGCGTCGAGAGCGTGACTTCCGCCTGCGTTTGCGAACCAGCGGCCATGACCGCCCCCAGGGGGGTCGCCTCATCATCAAAGCCGTCCTCTTGCGGCACATAGGCAACCTGAAGGCCTCGCCTCGTGCTCTTCTCGCCAGTGTCCGGCGATTCAACATCAGCGAGAATCTTCAGCAGCGTCGTCTTGCCCGACCCGTTTGGGCCGATGATCCCCAGCCGCTCGCGAGCATCAAGATGGAGGTTCACGCCCTTGAAGAGCAGCCGCTCTGCATACGCTTTCGAGAGATTGGTTCCTGAGAGGATCGCAGCCATGGTTCCAACAGCATAGGGACCGTATCCTGTTCAGCCCATGGCGCGACTCAACGCGGGCGACGAACTTCGACGGGCGGGCAAACTCCACACCGCTGGCAAGTACCGGCAGGCGGAGCGGCTTTACCGGTCGGTCCTTGCCGGCAATCCCGGCGACACGACCATCCTCAGGCTCTTGGGGATGCTCGAGCGGGACCGAGGGCGACCTGATGATGCCCTGGGTTGGTTTCGCAAGGCGCGGGCCTCGGCGGATACCGCGAAGTTGGCTGCGGAAGAGGGCCTGACCCTGCAGACAATGGGGCACTTCCGGGAGGCCGAGGATACGCTGCGCTCTGCACTCGCCGACTATCCGGACGATCTCATGCTCTCCATGATGCTCGCACGCGTGTTGATGTCGATGGCACAGGCCGCGGCGGCGGCGTCACTTCTTGAACCCCTTGCCTATGCACATGACCGTGATGCGGATCTCATGTTGCTCATGGCTGCCGCCGCGAATGCCTCAGGTGTTCTGCCCGTGCCGACGCGGTACGCCTCCGCGGTGACCTCTCTTCTTCCGCAGGACGCTCGCGGCCACGCAATGCTCGGAAGTGCCCACCGCCTCAACGGCGACTTGGATTCGGCACTCGCCGCCTTCGACAAGGCATCCGCGATCGATCCATCCTCCACCGAGGCGATTGCCGGGAAGGCGCATGTACTGGAATCGATGGGCAGGTCAGACGATGCATGGAGCATGCTGGAGAACAGCACCGCAACTGCGTCGCCACTGGTCACGCTGGCAACAGTGCGAGTTGCGCGGCGGCTGAACAAGCACGATGTTGCAGCCGCAGCGATTGACACCGCACTCGCCGCCCCGCGGCTCTCCCCCTATCACCGATCCCACCTGCTCATGCAACAAGGTCTGGTTCTTGAGGAGATGAGCCGATACGACGATGCTTGGGCTGCTTGGACGGAAGGAAACGCGTTGCATGCTGGGCAGTTCGACATGGGGGCACATCGCAATCTGGTGCAGACCATCATCGACACTGAGATTCCAACACTCGAAGGTAGCAACTCTTCGCAGCCCGTCTTCATCGTCGGCATGTTCCGATCCGGGACCACTTTGATGGAGCAGGTTCTCGGCGCGCACGAGAACATCGACACGGCCGGCGAAGTTGATGCAATGTTGCGCCTCGTACACGCGCATCCCTATCCTGCATGTCTCGAACAACCGCCCAATGGCGCCGCCCAAGAATACCTCGCGGCCCTTCGCAGCGATGCGCCGCGAGTGACAGACAAGATGCCCGCTAACTATTTGCATGTGGGTCTCATTCACGCCCTGTTTCCACATGCGACCATCCTTCACATGACCAGAGATGCGAGGGACACCTGCGTCTCATGCTACGCAAATGCTTTCGCCGCCTCACAGGCTTACACAGCCGATCTGGAAGAACTCGCCGAGGTCTACGGGCTCTACAGCGACCTCATGGCGCACTGGAACACGGCACTTCCGAACCGGATGTACCCCGTGTCCTACGAGGATCTCGTCACGAATCCAGAACCAACCGTCCGCGGCGTTCTCGATGCAATGGGTGTCGCATGGGAACCGGCATGTCTGAATTTCCACGCCGTCCGCCGCATTCCCATCACGCCAAGCGCCGATCAGGTGCGCCGTCCCCTGTACACATCATCCATCGGAAGGTGGAAGCGATTCAAGTCGCACCTCGGACCACTGGAGACTCTCCATTGACAATCGTGCCAGCAATGACGCTGTTGTCACCGCCGCAGCACAGCGCCGCAGCCAGGTCTTCATCAGCGACGCCGGCCACTTGAGGATCCGCGAGGTCGATCAACGCAAAGTCCGCCAGGCGCCCCGTTGCGATACGACCAACCGACATTCCCAGCGCCCTCGCCCCCCCGCTCGTCGCCGCATCCATGAGCACGCGATCCATACGCCCATCGGCATCCGTTGCAATCCCTCTGGCTTCTCGGCCAAGCCTCTGCCCATATTCCAACCAACGCATTTCCTCCAACATGCCGATGCGAGCGTTCGAGTCGGTGCCAATTGAGAGACTTCCCGGGTGACGCACAATCCTCGCAAGATCGCAGCGGCCGTCACCAAGGTTCGCCTCGGTAAGCGGACACACGCATACATTGCCGCCGTCGTCCAGCCACTGTTCCAGATCCGCCGCCGATGTGTGGGTGCAATGCACCGCCGTCAACATCGGCGAGACCGTGACTTCCTGACACACCAACGCCATCGGCGTCATCCCGTAACGCTCGATGCAGCCGTCGATCTCCTGTCGCTGTTCCTCAAGATGCAGATGCAGGGGCAGCCCCCGCCGTGCTGCCTCGCTTGCCACAGTCAGAAGAGACTCAGGCGGAACCGCCCGAATCGAATGTGCAGCAATGCCAACCCGCTGCATGCAGCCGTCAACCGCTGCCCGCAGCGCATCGACCTGACTCCAGAACGCGGCCAGATCGGTCGTTTCAAAATGCGCCTGCGCGGGCGAGAGCGGCGTGTCGATGCCCCCACACATGTAACAGGTTTCGAGCAGGACAATGCGGATGCCGACCTCTGCCGCTGCCTCCAGAACGACTTCATCCGCGGCGAATGGATCTCCGTCGACGTGATGCAGGTAATGAAACTCGCCGACACAAGTGATGCCCGCCTGACGCATTTCGCGGAATGCGCGTACGCACGCAGCATGCAACTGCGGTCGATCCAAGGACTCCACCAGTCCATACATTGCCTCTCGCCATCCCCAGAAGGAATCGCTGCCGGTAGGAAAGACTTCTCCCTGCCCGCGAAGTGCGCGCTGGAACGCATGACTGTGTGTGCTCACGAATCCGGGGATCATCGCGATACCCGGCAACGGATCCGTCACGGCGTCGCGGCCGATCGCAATAATCTCACCGCCCTCAATCGAGATGGACTGCTCCCGTTGAAAGACTCCATCGATCCATGCAAGTTCTGGCCCGTACACACGACCGCTCATGCAGAACCTCCGCAGAAGTGTTGAACGGCCGACACAATGGTCGCCGCGCACTGTTCCACTTCGGCAATCGGCACGAACTCATCCGGCTTGTGCGCCACGCCGATGTCGCCGGGTCCGTAGAGCACACATTCGAATCCCGCCCGGGACAGATACCCACCGTCAGTGCCATACGAAACGCCCATGTTTCGATTCTGTCCGGTCTCTTCACAGAGCCATCGGTGAACTTCCGCATCCGCACCTGTCGACATGGCTGGGTTGTCACCCCGCTCCTCGAGCGTCCATGGATCGCTGCAACTGGCATCAATGACCGCGCGGATTCGGTCCAGTTCCTTTGCCGGACTCTGATCGGGAAGAAGCCGCAGCCCGATGCCGAGATCACACCCTTCAGGAACGACGTTGATCGCGCTCCCGCCATGGGCGCTTGCCACGGTCAAGATCGGGAACGCTGCTTCGCTGGTGAAGTGTTCGCTGTCCGGCGTTCGCTCGGAAGCCATGACGCTTCCGAGGTCCGCCAGTGCTACAACTACCCGCGCCGCCGCCTCAACGGCATTGCTGCCGAGGTGCGGTGAACCCGTGTGGGCGGAAACACCCTCGATATGGAGTGACAGAGAGATATGCCCTTTGTGCAGGCGGACAACCTCAAGGGATGTTGGCTCGCCAATGATGACGCTGCGTGGAACAGGCATTGGCAGTTCCGCTTCCGCCACCTGGCGTGCCCCCAATGAGCCAACCTCCTCATCGCATGTCAACAGAAGCGCCAGCGGCGCGGCAGCAGGATCACACTGCTCCATGGCAGCGATCGCTATGGCGACGAATCCCTTCATGTCGCATGAGCCCCGTGCGGTCCAGCGGTCTTCCTTGCTGGTCAATGTCCATGGGTCGGATGACCAACGAGCGGCATCGGCGGGAACCGTGTCGACATGACCACATAGGATCAGCCCTCGCCGGTCCTCCCGCGGCGTGCCCTTGATGGCCAGCAAATTCACCTTTTCACCGCCGTCCATTGGAATGCGGTGGCACGCCGCGCCGCATGCAGCGAGGCGGTCCTGCACCATGTCCATGAGGGCGAAGTTGCTTCGATCGCTTGTCGTGTCGAAAGCGATGAGTTCGGCGAGCAGGTCTTTCAGGTGCGATGCGTCCATGAGATGGAGACTATAGGATGCCGTGGATGAGCAAGCGAAAACCAGTGACGCCGCGTGATCTTGAGAGCCTGGTGTCAGTAGGCAGCCCGCGCATCTCCCCGGATGGGTCGCAGGTGCTCTACACCCACCGCATTGTCGAGGACAACCGCAACAATGTGTCAATTTGGCTGGCCGATGCAACGCGCAAGCGGCGACCACGATCGTTGACTTCCGGTGGCAAAGACAGCATGCCGCGGTGGTCGCCCGACGGTTGTCGAGTCGCATTTGTCCGCGGCGGGGACGAGGGAAGCCAGATCTACCTGCTTGAGATGGCTGGCGGTGATGCCATGCAATTGACCGCTTTCGACGAGGGATCCATCTCAGCCCTCGAGTGGAGCCCCGC
>CAZJKE010000001.1:110728-133818 GCA_964546585.1 uncultured Isosphaeraceae bacterium
ACAAACGCGCATTGGTAGACGCACGATCAACCAGGATCGTCATTGCCGATGTAGAGACGGGGAAGGCCGCAACGCTTCCCGACCTTCCTCGCGGGCCAAAGACCGGCGTGCAGTGGTCACCGAATGGACGCTACTTGGCGTGGGCAGGCAGGGAAGGCGAGGACGCTTCCTACAGTTCTGAGAATCTGGAGCTCTTTGTCGCAAGCGCAATAACAGGCAAGGCCAAGAGTTTGACCAGCGGACTTGACCGATGCCTCATGACCGCGACGCTTGCAGATACTGGTGATGTCTCCTTTGATCCAGCGATTCGCTGGACCGGCGACAGTAACTCGCTGCTTGTTCAAATTGGCTGGCATGGCGAGGCGCACATCTGCCGCATACCGCGAAAGGGCGGATCGCTCACGCCGCTCACAAGCGGGCATGCAGTACACATGCTCGGGAACCTCTCCCGTGACGGACGGCGAGTTGCGATTATCCGCAGCATGGCAACCGAGCCGCCGGAGATCTTTGTCGGACGCCTCGGCGCCCGCAGCCTGACACTCGCGCAGGTCACTCATGAGAACACGCAGTGGTGCAAGGACCATGCAACTTCCTCACCGCGACAGAAGTGGATTCGAAGCGAAGACGGCACACGCATTCACTGTTGGATCATGCCTCCGCCGCAAGGCGTAAAGAGCAGTCGGCCTGCCGTCCTGCAGATTCACGGCGGTCCGCACGCACAATATGGCTGGGCGTTTTTTCACGAATTCCAATGTCTCGCGTCAGCCGGCTACACCGTCGTGTACGCAAACCCGCGGGGGTCGAAAGGGTACGGGAGAGATCACTGTGCGGCCATCCGCAACGACTGGGGCGGCGCAGACTGGGTCGACATGCAGGCTGTGATTGCCATGATGGAGAAACTCCCCGGAGTCAACCGCAGGAACATGGGCGTAATGGGGGGAAGTTACGGCGGGTACATGACGAACTGGATCGTCGGTCACACCGACGTATTCCGCGCGGCGATCACCGACCGTTGTGTTTCCAATCTGGTGTCCATGGGTGGCAACAGCGACTTCCCCGACAAGGAAGACGGGTTCTTCGGCGGGAACTTCTGGAGCAGGCCGGAGGATCGGTGGCGGCAAAGTCCCATTCGCCACTTCGGCAATGTGACAACACCCATGCTCATCATCCATAGCGAAGGTGATCTGCGTTGCAACATTGAACAAGGGGAAGAGGTGTTTGCCGCGCTCAGGCTGCAGGGTGTCGTGGCGAGGTTTGTCCGTTACCCGCGTTCAACAAGCCATGGATTCAGCCGAGGTGGAGCCCCGGACATGCGACTGCATCGCCTTGGCGAGATCTTACGGTGGTGGAAACAGTATCTTCGTTGATTCGGCGGGCTGGTTCTGCGACAATGCGGCACCTGCGATGACGACTATCGAATCCAATCCGATGACGACCGACGAAGCAGCCATGGCCCATGTGCGTGGACTTCTGGAGTTCATTGGCGAAGACCCGACACGCGAGGGGCTGCGAAAGACACCCCACCGCGTCATCAATGCCATGCGCGACCACTTCGCGGGATATGCCGAAGACCCCCACGCGTACCTTGCCAAGACATTTTCCGAAGTCGAGGGCTACAACGAACTGGTCGTTGTTTCCGACATCGAACTGCACAGTCATTGCGAACATCACATGGTGCCATTTGTAGGCAAGGCTCATGTTGCCTACATCCCAAACGGGCGGGTGGTGGGCCTGTCGAAGATCGCGCGGGTCGTCGATGCCTATGCCAAGCGATTGCAGGTGCAGGAGAAACTGACTGCCCAGATCGCCGACACGCTCAACGAATGTCTGCAGCCCCAGGGTGTCGCCGTGATCCTCAAGTGTCGCCACTTCTGCATGTGCTACCGCGGCGTCAAGAAGGCCGAGAGTTGGACAACGACCAGCAAACTGCATGGGTTATTCATGAACAACCCGGCAACCCGGATGGAATTGTTCACCCTTATTGGCAGCGGTTCGAGCGGTGGCTGACTTCCTGAAGATCCTTGCCGCCGACAACGCCGTCATCGGCATGGTGCATCTTCAGGCACTGCCGGGCACTGCACGGAGTTCTGAACCGGTGTCCCAGATTGTCAACGGAGCGGTTGAGGAAGCCCGTCGGCTGGCCGACCTTGGCTTTGATGCCGTTCTTATTGAGAACATGCACGACACGCCCTATCTGATGCGAGAGGTTGGGCCGGAGATTGTTGCGGCAATGACGGCAGCGACAACCGCGGTCGTGGACGCAATCTCACTGCCGGTCGGTGTACAAGTACTGGCTGGCGCCAACATCGCGGCCCTTGCCGTCGCCCAGGCCAGCGGCGGCGCATTCATTCGGGCCGAGGGATTCGCATTTGCGTCGATCGCCGATGAAGGTGTCATGGATGTCGCCGATGCAGGCCCGCTTCTTCGGGAACGGCGGAGAATCGACGCCGGGGAAATCGCCATTCTGGCCGACATTCAGAAGAAACACTCCTCCCATGCGATTACTGCAGACCTCACCATCGGTGACCACGCCCGCGGAGCGGCATTCATGGGTGCCGATGGGGTCGTTGTCACCGGCAACCACACTGGCCATGCAGTTGATCCTCAGCAGCTCCGCGAGGCTCGCGGCGCGGCAGATGTGCCGGTCGTTGTGGGGTCGGGCGTGACGCCGGAGAATATTCAGGGCCTGTTCCACCATGCAGACGCGGTGATTGTGGGATCGTCCATCAAACGCGATGGGGACTGGCGGAACGCAATCGACACCGAACGATGTCGAGACCTCATGAACGCTGCGACAGCGTTGTAAGCGCGGCGATCAGTCGATCCAGATGTTCCTGCTCGTGGGCGGCGGAAATCTGCACGCGGATACGCGCGGTGCCCTCCGGTACGACGGGATAGCCGAACCCAATGGCGAATACGCCCATGTCCAGAAGTTCGTTGCTCATGGAAATCGCCTGCGCCGTCTCGCCAACGATGATTGGGCAGATCGCAGTCGGCGAAGCGAGCACCTCGAAACCAGTCCCGCCGATGCCGGCTCTTGCATAGGCGACATTGTCCCTCAGCCTCTGCACCAGCGATGGATTGGTGTCGAGCGTGTCAATAGCAGTCTTGGCGGAACACGCAACCGTCACCGGGAGCGCGTTGGAAAAAAGCGTTGGACGGCCGCGCTGAATCAGCAGGTCGACTGCTTCCTTGCGGCCGGCGACATATCCTCCCGCTCCACCGCCAAGCGCCTTGCCGAGTGTGCCGGTGAAGATGTCGATGTCGCTGCCGGAAAGGCCCCAGTGTTCATGTGTGCCGCGGCCGGTTTCGCCGAGAACACCGGTCCCGTGCGAGTCGTCGACCACGAGCACCGCGGCAAACTCATCACAAAGAGATCGGATGTCGACAAGGTTGGCAATGTCGCCCTCCATGGAAAACACACCGTCCGTCACGACGAAGACCACACCACCTTCGTCTCGCTTCTGCATCGCCTTCTGCAGCGATTCTCGAAGTGACTCCATGTCGCTGTGCTTGTAGACAATCCGAGAGACGCCGCGATGCATGGCGGCGGTCAGTCGCATCGAGTCGATGATGCAGGCATGGTTCAGTTCATCAGAGACAATGACATCTCCGTCTTCGCAAAGCGTCGGAAATGTGGCCTCGGTAGCGTTCCAGCACGACACAAAGGTGTAGGCCGAATCGACACCCAGAAACGAGGCAATGCGATCCTCCAACTGTTCATGCGGAACAAATGTGCCGCAGATGAAACGGACGGATGCCGTGCCGCCGCCGTAGGTGCGAAGCCCCTCGATGCCCGCCTCAACCACATCGGGGTGATTGGCAAGACCGAGGTAGTTATTCGAACAGAAGCAGTCGACCTTTCCGCGGCCGCGAATTGTGATGGCCGGGCCCATGGGGCCTTCAATCATCTGCAGGTGTTTTCGCTGACCTGTCTCGTCCAGGTGTTCGAGGATCTTTTCGGTTCGCGTTGGGAAGATGCTCTGCACATCGGCTGGGGTCGTCACGCTTGTTCCCGCCCGTAGGTTGCTCGGATGCCGGGTACCAAGTACGCATCGAAGGCCTGTTGCAATGTCCAATGCGGCTTGAACCCCCAATCATCGCATGCGGCAGTTGTATCGACCGCTTCGGGCCAGGAATCGACCATGGCCTGTCTGCGGGGATCCGGTGCGTAGGAAATGTCCGCGTCCGGGAAGTACTGCAGCACAAGTTCAGCGACCTCAGCCGCTGATGGGTTGAAACTGGCAATGTTGTAGACCGCCCGCGTGAGGCACACCGGATCAGCGGCGGCGAGCTGCAGCGTGACATGCACCGCCTCGGGCATTGTCATGAATGGGATTCGCGTGTCGGGGCGGACGAAGCATCGGTATGGTTGGCCCCGGGCCGCGGCGTGCAGCATCTCCGGGACAAAGTCGCTTGTGCCGCCGGTTGGTACCGTGTCGGCGGAAATGAGCCCGGGATACCGGATGCAGCGAAAGTCAACGAGGCCAGCGACGCCGTCGGTTGCCAATTGCCTGTAATTGCGGGCGTAGTAGCGGCCGAGATTCTCGCAATAGAGTTTGTTGCACCCGTACATTGTTCGCGGTGCGGTGAATTCCGCCTCGCCAACGGCGCCGGCCCTTGCCTTCTCTGCCGGCGACTTGAAGCCGTAGACGGCGATTGAACTTGGAAAAATCACCTTGACCGGTTCGCCGTGCATGCGAGCCTGTTCTGCAGCCAATTGCAGGATGTTGACCGTGCCGTTGACATTGACTTGATGGGCGACCTCCGGGGCGAACTCCGCTCTGGTGCTGAGCACTGCCGCGAGGTGGAAAATATCGGTGACGCGGTACATGGAAAGGAGCCGATCCATGGCTTCGCGATCGCACACATCGACCTGAGAGGTGCCGGTACAGGCGTCGCGGATGGACTGATCCAACTCGCGCAGGTCCGTAGCAACGATGTCATCCCCCCCGCTCTTCCCCATCGCCTTGATAAGCCCATGTCCAACCTCTCCCCCGGCACCGGTGATGAACACCACCGGGGTCCTTGGCTGCCCAAGCGTCCCGCCTTGTTCCGTCGAGGCCGATTCCCGCGATTCTCTCTCAATTCGGTCCATCGCTCCCATTGTACGCCCCATCTTCTCCTTGCTCCGCCTGCCTCCTGGCCGCCCCCTTTGTGACTGTCACAATTGGGTATGGTGCGGTGATGATGGAGGCTGTTGAGTTGAGCGTGGTAGTGCCCGCCCACAATGAGGAGGGGAATGTGAGGCCGTTGGTGGAGGAGATTGTGGCTGCGGTTGACCCCTGCTGCGACAGTTTCGAGATCATCGTGGCAGATGATGCCTCTACGGACGGGACGCTGGCGGCGTTGAAGGAACTTCAGGCCACAGAGCCCCGACTGCGAATCCTGCACCTCCCACCGCCTCCAAAGGGAGGGGGAAACGGGCAATCCGCAGCCTTCAAGGCGGCTTTTTCCGCATGTCGGGGGCCGATCGTGGCGGTATTGGATGCCGATTTGCAGAACAACCCCGCGGACCTCCCGGCCATGCTCGAATTGCTCCGCACATCCGGAGCTGATTTCATCCAGGGAGACCGATCGGCATCGCGGGCCGATGGAGCCATTCGCCGGCTCTCCTCCTGGGTCGGGCGTTCCTTCAGACGGCTGCTACTTGGCGATTCGATCAAGGACACTGGCTGCTCCCTGCGAGTCATGCGACGGGATATCGCGACCGCCCTTCCACTGGAGTTTCGCGGCATGCACCGCTTTATTCCGCTGACAGCCCGCCATATGGGATACAGAGTCGTGGAGATGCCCGTAGCCCATCGCCTCCGAAATGCAGGGGATTCCAAGTACGGGATGCTCAACCGCGCCATCCCGGGCTTGGTCGATTGCGTCGCCATGCGATGGATGCGCAAGCGACGCCGAGCGACAGGTGCTGAGGAGATCAAGTCATGATCGCCGCTGCAACCGACACCTCATGGTCCCAGTGGCTCTACGAATGGGCCGAAATTGACGGCACCTGGGAACTCTTCGTCATTGCCTTTGGCCTGCTCGCGCAAACAACATTCTTCCTGCGTTGGATCGTTCAGTGGTTCTCCAGCGAACGCCGCGGCGAGAGCCACATACCGGTTGCGTTCTGGTGGCTCAGCCTCAGCGGCGCATCAATGCTCTTTGTCTACTTCGCCATTCGCGGCGAACCGGTGGGCATGCTCGGGCAGTCAGTGGGGTGGGTCGTGTATTCGCGGAACCTGGTGCTCATCAAACGCAACTCCGACGCGGCATGAGGCTTCTCGGCGAAACCTCGGAGTCCTGCGCCGACCTTGACGCCTATAGAGACTTCTATCGCAACGGCGCGCACGCCATCCACCCCACCCAAGTAGAACGCGAAGGGGAAACGGTCAAGTTCCTCATGCGGTGGCCCGATGGTGCAGAGACCGAATCGGTCATTCTTCCCATCGAGGGTTTGCGGCGGACGCGGACCACACTCTGCGTTTCATCGCAGGCCGGCTGCGCACTTGGATGCAGGTTCTGCGAAACAGCCCAACTCGGCCTCCGCCGCAACCTGACCGCAGCGGAAATCGTCACGCAGTGGCACACGGCAACCCACCCGCTGGGTCATGCGATCGACAACATCGTCTTCATGGGCATGGGTGAGCCCCTCCAGAACACCAATGCCGTCATGCATGCCATCGCGATTCTCGTCGATCGCAACGGTCCTGCCATGGCTTGCTCCCGAATTTCGGTATCCACCGTCGGACTACCGCGGGGTATCGAACGACTTGCCACATTGGCCGCAACACCTGGTTTCCGCCAACTGGGACTGGCGGTGTCGGTCAATGCGCCCAACGACATGATCAGAGCCTCCATCATGCCCATCGCTCGCAGCGTATCGCTTGAGGACCTGCGATCCGCGATGCTCCGCTGGCCCAGCAAACATCTCCTTGCCGAGTATGTGCTCATCCCGGGAGTCAATGATGCGCCGCAGCATGCCGAGGAAATCTGCGACTACCTCCGCCCGATCGGCTGTACTTTGAATGTGATCCCCTACAACCCTCGCCGAGACAGTCCGTGGCCTGCGCCAACTGAAGAGTCAGTGCAGGTATTCATTGACTCTGCCAAGGCGACAGGCCAGTTCGTCACCCGACGAGTGACGATGGGACGCGGAGCCATGGCTGCCTGCGGGCAACTGGCCGGAAGTCAGCGACCGTCTCGCTGCGGACCGCCGCCGCGAAAGTAGTCGCGAATCCGCTGGCGCTCGCCGTCATCCAACTCGCCATCGCCGTTCTTGTCAAACTCCTTCATGAATGACTCGCGATCGGTAAACCCGCCGCGATCGTTGGAGCCTCGTTCATCCCGACTCCAGCGGCGATCGCCTCCATCTCGGCGCTGATCAGGCCGCCGCCGCTCTTGCAGCGCACCGATTGCCTCGATCTGCTCCTCGGTAAGAATGGAACGGAGTTGTTCGATGTATCGGTCCTCAGTCTCCCGCCGGTCAGATTCCGCCTGACGGATGGGACTTTCGGACTGTTCGCCACCAGCCCCGGTCATGCGGGCGGCGAAACGATTCATGCGATCGAGTTGCTCCTGTGCCTCCCAACGCCTGGTGGTCCGCAACATCGAGTCATTGGCCACCACCATCTCTTGGAGATACGACTCGAGCAATTGATCAATGGCCTCAAGGACGTCCGGCTCCAATGCATCGAGTTCCATGGCCGCCTTGAGCACGCGCTCGCCGCGAGTCGGGCGGAAGATTCTGGGGTACCCCCGTTGCATGGCTTCCTGTTGGAAGGCTGCGGAAGACTCATCGGGAAGAAGTTGCGCGATCTGATCAACAGCCGCGTCATTTGTGTCGCGCACCGCCTCGGCAAGCCTTGCCTGCGTTTCCATGACAGCCAAACCGCTGTTGACATCCATCGTGCGCATCGCCGACATCAACTGTCCCTGATTGGCCATCATGTGATCATCGCGAGCCTGCAATGCCTCAGTAACCTGCATCCCCCAGGCATCCAGAGCCGGCAAGAGCGTGATGAGCGTGTCATCGTCAAACCCCTGTTGTTCAACCAATCCCATGACATCCAGCGACTCACCGCTCAGGCGACCGCGAGGGAGAAGACGGTCCCGCACGAGGAGTTGCTTCAGTGGTGGCCAAAGAAGCAATTGATCCTCTGTAAGAATTGCCTGCAAGTCGCCTTCCAGTTCGTCTCGCATCTGCCGCTTGATGCGAAGTTGATCTTGCATCAACAGACCGACCTGCTCAAAGGCGGCTTGTCGGTCGGGCGACTGCCACTGTTCCATTCTCTGCTGTCGCATCTCGTCGTGAATGGTCTCCATCTCCTTGTCGAGTCGCTCCCGAACTTCCTGCATGTCCTGCTCGCTTTCGAGATTGCGAATCGAGTCGAGTTTCTCGCGAATTTCTCGCATCCGATCGCGAGACTCCTGCATCTGTTGTCGAGCCGGATCGTCCTCATTGCCCCGCATGCCGCGGAACGAATCGCCGATCGCCGATCGACTCGCTTCGCTCGCCTCGCGAAACGACTCGTCATAGTCACGAAGGATCTGTTCAACAATGACCTGCTGGTCTTCTGACAACACCAGCGCCTCCGTGAAACGGCGGAGGTCTCGGAGCATGTAGTCGGGATTCATCCCGGCTCTCATGCCCATTGGGCCGAAATTGCCTCCACCGCCTCTTCGATCCTCGCCACGCTCCCGCTGCCCATCCGGGCCCCGGCGACCGCCGTCGCGGGAGGGTTGGGCAAACAGCGTTGCAGACAGGCTCAGGCCGAGGGCGGCCGCGATACACATGGTTGATCGTTGCATGGGTGTCATAAAGTGTCTCTCCTGATTCCCCGGAGAATACGCTCAACGCCCCTTGCATGGTAGATAGTGCGACGCTGGCAGGGAAATATATTGTCCTATCCCAGAATCTGTTCAAAATGGGTGATTCGAGGGGGCTCCTCGCTGCAATCCACCGCCAGCAGGTCCGTGCGGAAGGCGATGCCGCGGCGACTGGCCAGCCTGCCAAGATACCTGGCCACTCTCCGAAGGGCCTTGGACTTTCGCCCTCGAACCGTCGCGCCTGGTCGGCGACCGACTGAAGCGGTCGTGCGGACCTCCACCGCTACCATGACACGACCATGGGGAGTCATGCCAACAATGTCGACCTCATCACGGCCAATTCTCAGGTTGCACGCAATCAGACGCCATCCTCGCTTCTTCAGGTAGATTTGCGCAAGCCGCTCGCCGCGGCGCCCCGCCCCCGGATTACCTCGGAATACCCCCATTGTTCTACCGAGCGTACCTCCCGATTGCAATGAGCGCAACGCGTCTCTTCATCGTTTCAATGGCGTCATAACTGCCCTCATTCAGCAGCGAGCGCACAAACCGATCCTGTTCCTCGGCGAAACGCTGGCCAAACAGGTTGTCGCGGATCTCCATCTGAATGTTCGGATCGTAAATGCTAGCGGTCCTTGGTCGGCTTATGTCCAGAATGGTGAGCCACACAAGGCTTGATCGCACGGTCGCAGGGCCGCGAACTTCACCCTTGACCATGCCGTCAAGCATCGTCTTGAGTTCTGCTGCGACTTCGATATCCGCCACGCCGCCGTCGCCGGTCGGAAAGACCTTCCATCGACCGCCATCTCGCATGCCCACCGACTCCGCGACCTCGGAGAAGGGCACTCCTGAGGCCAGTGATGCGGTGACCTGTTCCGCCATTTCCACGGATCCCTCACGCGGAAGAAATATCCAGCCCAGTTCAACCTGTCCGCTTGTCTCGTATCGATCCCGCAGGCGTTCCCAGGCGCGGAGCACATCCCGCCAGGTCACGTGAACTCTCGGGAGAATCTTCTGGTGGATGTACTGCTCAATGAGTGCCTCCTGCTGTCGGTACTCCAAGAACTCCTCGACGGTCTTGCCCTCTTCCTCCCAGAGTCGCTGCTCAACGCGGGTAGCGCTGCCGCCCTCTTCTGAGACGAGGTCTTCCCGTAACTTTCGCATGAATGCGATGAGTCCTTGTTTCTGTTCCGGCGAGAGTTCGGACCTCGCCTCGGACAGGAACAAGTCATTGATGATCATCTGTTCGATCTTCAGGCCTACCAGCAGGCGGGCCTGATCTTCAAATGCCGACTCGGTGAGGCGAAGCGACTCGGCATACAGTTCGTCGGCAATCGGTTCCAGTACTTCATCGGCAAAGATCGGGCGGCCGTTGACTTGGCCGACCAAGCCCTCGACCGTCAGTGGAACGCCTACGATCGACGGTTCGAGCAATCCCGTTTCGTCCGGAACTTCGATCGTCACACTTTCTTCAAGTGCATGTTCTTCCACGACAGCCCCGTCGATCTCCGTCTCCTCCAACTCGTCGAAGCGGAGCTCGACCACGAACTTGCCGTCCTCTTCCTCAACAACGGCGACTTCAAGCATCTGATCGGAAACGCCGACCAGTGGATTCGGTCGCTGCATCGATCCCCCAAAGTCGGCGGGAGTGACATGTTCAACATCCTCCGTCATGACATCCATGGAAGAGCATCCACACAGTGCCAGAGATATCAGGGCAATGAATCGCATGGACGGGATTGTATCCCCCGGCACGGTCCCTATACTTGCCCGCTTGCCGTCTTTCGCGACACAACTGAGGAATATTGCCATGACTGAAGAAACACCGAGCGGACTGCATGTGGACACCGACTGGAAAGCGGAAGCTCAGCGGGAGAAGACGCGACTTGCCGACGCCGAGAAGAAGGCGGAGGAAAAGGCCGAGGCCCGGAAGATGCCCGAGGCTAATTTTCGCGGTTTGCTGGGTATTCTCGCCTCGCAGGCCCTCATGGGGCTCGGAACCATGCAGGATCCCAAGTCACAGGGCGTCATGGTCGATCTGGAGGGTGCCAAGTTTGCGATCGATCTACTGGCCGTGGTCGAGGAAAAAACCAAGGGGAACCTCGAGCCGGAAGAGTCCGCGGAACTGACGGAACTCCTGCGAGAATTGCAGGCCAGATTCGTACAGATCGCCGAGTTGGTGGCCAAACAGGCAGAGGCGGGCGGTATGCCGCCGGCGGCAACTCCCGACGCCGCACCCGGAATCATCGACCCGACGGCCTAACAGGGCTGCTCATACAACCACAGTCCGCAGAGACGCACAGCAATGACCGCCAGGACGATGCACTGCGCGCCCTGCAACCACCGTGGCAATACTCGAAACCAGATGACTGGCAACAGCATCGCCCACACGAGAAGAAAGCGGTCAAAGACAAATCCGCGGGTCACGGCGTAGAGCCCCCACCCCGCCACCAGCGTCCACGCCTGTACTTGCACCAGCAGCCACAGTGTCGATACACGCTCAAACTTGCGACTCGATGCCCACAGCCCGGCCAGCCCCGCAAGTCCCAGCACGGCCATGCCTCCGAGCAGAACCTGTCGCAGCCCGTCCCCGCTGGCAAGTTGTTTCACCAGCGTTGCGGCGATCCCCTGAAACCTCGCGTGCGGCACGGACAGATCCATGCCCTGCGGCAGGGAGAGATCGGGCATGGCCAGCACGCCAAGCATCGCGCCCACCACACCGCCAGCCACGATCCACCGCCTCTGTCCCCTTCGCCATGCCGCCAGCACGAATACGCCGACCAATGGCGCCATCGCAGCGGCCAGATAGGTCAGGCTCTCCAGCCGCAGCCCGAGTCCGTGCAGATTCTGAAACTTCGGGCTCACCAGACCATCCCAGCGAACCCAGAGGGGAATCCGCAGAAGACCGGCGACGATGCTTGCCACCCACCACGGCCAACTCGCGACGCCTTGTGATGCGAGGGCTGCAATGCACACGCCGCCGGCAACCGCGACAGCATGAATGCGGCTGTGCAGCGCGATGGTCAGCAACAGCCCGTAGAGGATCGGCGCAGTGACGCGATTGCCCCGCCGCACGCCCCAGACAAAGGCCGCCACCATGAGCATCTCCAGCAGAATGAAGGAGGCCTCGCCCATGACCAACTGGGAGAACACTGCCAGATAGGGAAGCAGCAGCCATCCCCAGGCAATCGCGATGTAGCCCCAGCGGCGCACGCCGCACCACCCAGCGAGCACGACAAGCACACCCCCGCCAAGGACCGTCGACCAGAGGCTGATCAGCCTCAGATCGTTCAGCGTTCCGCCAAGTAGTTTCCCGATCGCGGCGTAGGGCCAGATCAGCGCGGGCCCCTTGGTTTCTTCGAAGTCGATGGCTGTCTCTACGGACCATCCTTGTTCGATCAGGTCGTTGATCGGAACGGTGATCCACTCTTCGTCGAAGATCGGTCCGGTCGCCTGGATGTCCGATGTCCAACGAAGACCGAACAGCACCACGATCATCATGACCACCGCGGCGAAACGCCAACATCGGTCGTGCCGATCAGTCATCGCATCGCCTGCACAAGATGTTCATGTAGGAATCGTCCGGGCATTGTTGGAGTATCTCATCCACAGTCCCTCGTATGACCGCGTCGGCTGCATCATCGATCAGCGACAGGTGGAACCCAGCATCGACAAGCCACTGCAAGACCGCCGCCGGGTCGTCGCCGGCACTACGAAGTTGGCTTGGCGAGAGTTCCCAGATGACCGCGATGTCAGGGTTATCGGCAAGAACCCTGCGCATCCCGCGAAATGCAGCGCCCTCCGCGCCTTGCACATCCATCTTGATGACATCGATCCGGGTTCCAGCCTCGAAGAAGTCGTCCAGGGTCGTGCACTGCACATCGACCGTGCGCCGCCCCCGATGCGTCCCGTAGAGTTGATGATCACCGGTGTTGAATGCGGAGATGTGCAGAGGCGCTGATCCTGTTTGATCCGACACGGCGAACGCAATGACGTGGACACCGCCACACTGGTTCGCCGTAAGGTTCTCTTCCAGCAAGGCACGGTTTCCTGGATGTGGTTCAAATGCGAAAACCTGCCCATCGGGGAACACCCATTGCGATGCGGGCACCGCAAACAACCCGACATGCGCGCCGATGTCCACAAATGTCATCCCCGGCCCAAGCAGCGATGAGAGTGTGAGGCGAGTGAGTGGTTCATACGAACCAGTCGACTCCAGTTCGAGGGTGACGCCGAAGTCGGCCGCCTCCACGCGGTATCTGCATCCGTCAATCTCCACGGTGTCACGGTGCCGCCGCCGAAGAATCCCGAGCGCCGCTGCGCGAATCGGCGGGCACCGTTCCAGGAGTGGGCGAATAAGCGGCGCAAGCCGTCGCCTCAATCTTGCAAATGCTGATGTGGTCGCCATACCGCTCAGGTATCGGCCATCGTCGCTGTCCCCGTACACAGCAGGTCACCAATAACCGTATCAGCGAGGTACAGCCCGTCCTCTGTCAGACGCAGGTAATCGTCACGCCACTCCAGCAGTCCTGCTTCTCGGTGCAGTTCGATGGCCTTTGCCCGTTTCTCCCCACCGACGCAACCAAGGAGGGTCTCGACTCGTGTTCGAGGCATCCCACGGCGGAGCCGAAGGCGCATCATGAATGACTCACCTGCGGCAACATCCTCGCTGGTTGTTTCAAGTTGATCGATCGGCGGCATGGGGTCGGCGGTGAGGTAGTCGGCAAGCCGGGGGATGTTGCGCCATCGCCGGCCGGAGACATGCCCCGCCGCGGAGGGGCCAAACGGCCACCAGTTCCCATTTGTCCAGTACAGGAGGTTGTGTCTGCATGCATGGCCAGAACGGGCGAAGTTACTGATCTCGTAGTGTTCAAATCCGGCGCTCCCAAGCCTGTCCATGACCAGTGTGAACATGTCCCGCTCCCTGTCCTGCGAGACGCTTCGTACTTGGCCCTGCGCTCGGCGGCGATGCAGAGGTGTGCCCGGTTCATAGGTGAGTCCGTAACAACTCACATGCTCCGGGTTGATGGCGATGACGGCGTCGAGATCCCGCCGCACCATGTCGAGTGTCTGGTCCGGGATGGCGAAGATGATGTCCAAGTTGATGGAAGAAATACCCGCGACCCGCAGACGTTCGACCGCACTTGCCACCTTTTCGGGGTCGTGTCGGCGATCGAGTGCGTCGAGGCAATTCTGGTCAAAGGACTGGGCACCGATGCTCACCCGGTTCACGCCGCCGCAGCGGAGTACCTCCGCTATGTCCTGATCGATCGTTTCTGGATTGGCCTCCACTGTCCATTCGGCGCCGATCTCCATCGGGATGTGCTGTTGGATGCCCTCAAGCAGCCGCGCCAGCAGTGGCGCCTCGAGCAGCGTGGGCGTCCCCCCACCAATGAAGATGGACTCGATCGGCCTGCAATGTGGCCCAACCGCTGCGAGTTCTTTCTCGATGGCGTGGAGATAGTCTCCTTGCAGTCCTTCCTGCCCTACGACGCTGAAGAAGTCGCAGTAGTGGCACTTGTGGAAACAGAACGGCACATGCACATAGGCCCCCTTGCATGTCCCGGCGGACGAGAGCCAGTTCACCGTAACTTCGCTGGCACCAGTATCTTGGCGAGCAACACCGGATCCGGTACACTGGGGCAGCGGGGTCGGGGGCGTCATGTTCACGGCGTCCACGGTTGGCATTCTAGGAGTACTTGGGGCACCGCGATGAGTATTCGACTGATCATGACCAGTGCGGACGGGAGCAGTCGCTCCTTCCCATTGGATGGCGATCGGACCACCATCGGGAGGCGGCGATCCTGCGACTTGCATGTCCCGCTGCCCGCCATCGCACCACTCCACTGCGAAATCACCGTATGCGGGACATCCATACGGCTGCGCAATCGAGACCCGGAGTCACAGACCTGGCACAACGGACATCAGGTGGGCGAGGCCGATCTGGTCGATCTCGACAGGGTCCGCGTCGGCCCGGTCGAGTTCACCGTTTCCGTCCGAAGTGACGAAGTGATCATTCAACGGCTCGATGCCGACCAGTGATACCATCCCCGCGATGAGCACACCCAATCCACCCCATCGCAATACGGCTGTCGTCGGTCTGCAATGGGGCGACGAGGGTAAAGGCAAGATCGTCGACCTTCTGACCGCCGAGCATGATGTCATCGTTCGATACAACGGTGGCGCCAATGCCGGGCACACGGTTGTTGTCGGTGACGAGCGATATGCGCTGCACCTGATCCCCTCCGGCATTCTGTACGGGGACAAGACATGTGTCATCGGGAACGGCGTGGTTGTGGACCCGGAGAAGTTGGTGGAGGAGATTGAATCGCTCCGCGATCGCGGTGTCGAAGTCGGCGATAATCTCAAGGTCTCTGATCGCGCACATGTTGTCATGCCCTATCACAAGGAACACGACGCGGCATTGGAACGCCGCTTGGCCGCCGCAGCCGGCGGCGATACCTCGATCGGCACAACCAAACGAGGCATCGGTCCGGCCTATGCCGACAAGGTGCACCGTGCCACCGCGATACGCATGGGCGAACTCCTCGACAAGGATCGCCTGCGGCAAAAATTGCAGATCATCTGTTCCATTCGATCGGCGGAACTCGCCGCCCTCGGCGTGGATGCCCCGCCACTCGACCCAGATGTCTTGGCGGCGGACTATGCCCGCCTGGGACACAGATTGTCAGCCCATATCACCGATACCGTCTATGACCTTCATGCCTACATAAACAAAGGCCGATCGCTGTTGTTCGAGGGCGCCAACGCGTGCCTGCTCGATATCGATCACGGTACATTCCCCTACGTCACAAGTTCCAACTGCTCGACGCTGGGCATTCCCGCGGGAACCGGCCTGCCTGGTCGCAATGTTCAGGATGTCGTGGGAATCATGAAGGCCTATGGCACGCGAGTGGGCGCAGGTCCGTTCCCGAGCGAAGACCTCGGCGAGATCGGCGAGCGCATCCGCGAGCGAGGCAATGAATATGGCACGACGACCGGTCGGCCGCGGCGATGCGGTTGGCTGGACCTGGTGGCAGTTCGGTACTCCGCAATGATCTGCGGCGCAACCTCGATTGCCTGCATGCTTCTGGATGTGCTCAGTGGATTCGACGAATTGAAACTCTGCACGGCCTACACACTGCCCAATGGCACAACCACAGATAGATTCCTTCCCGATGCAGAGTGCCTTTCCAAGGTGCGTCCTTGCTGGGAGACCTTGCCCGGCTGGACCGAAGAACTGGATGATGTAACTTCCCCCGGCAGTTTGCCCACCAACGCGCAGGCCTATCTTGACCGCATCGAGTCCTACCTGGGCATTCCAATTTCGATTGTCAGCGTTGGACCGAAGCGCAGCCAGACCGTGCTGGCGTGACTAACTGATCGCGCCAAATCGGCGATCGCGGGATGCGAAGTCCCGTAGCGCGTAGTCGAGCGCTGCTCCATCAAAGTCCGGCCAGCAGATGTCCGTGACATGGATCTCGCTGTAGGCCACCTGCCAGAGCAGAAAGTTTGAAATGCGGTGTTCGCCCGCCGTTCGAATGAGAAGATCAGGGTCGGGTACGCCGGCGGTGTACAGCCGGTCGGCCAACGCCTTCTCATCAATATCGGGCCCGGTCAAACCGTCCTCCACAAGACAGCGGGCGGCCCGTGCCAACTCGCTGCGGCCGGAGTAGTCCAACGCCAGGCCGAGCGTCAGGCGATCACCCCCGGCAGTCTCCTCGCAGGCTTTGTCCAATGCTGCGAGTACGCCAGGCGAAAGTCGATCTCGGCCGCCGTAATGCCGTAGTCGCACGCCCTTCTCGATCAATTCTGGCACTTCCCCGGAGATTGTCTCCAGCAGCAACGCCATGAGCGCGTCGACTTCTGCATCCGGCCGCGACCAGTTCTCGGTGGAGAACGAGTAGAGCGTCAGAAAGGGAATGCCCAGTTCTCCGCATCGTTCGACAACGGCTCGGACGGACCCGACGCCGGCCGCGTGCCCGTCGCGGCGTGGCAGTCCACGGGCCTCGGCCCAGCGGCCATTGCCATCCATGATGATGGCCACATGCCGGGGCAAGGGTTCTACTGGCACGGGGGATTTGCTCGTCATTGCCTAAATCGTAGCAATCCTTCCCAAAAAGACCCGCCCCGACGCCATTTGCGGATGAGCGTGACGGGGCGGGCGAAAAAACCGTGCATAGGGGTCAGTTCGGGAGTTTCTCGAAGTAGAGAATGGTTGGCTTGTCGTTGGGGTGGTTGACGTGGCTCCGATCTACCAGCATGACATACCGGCTGTCATCGATGATGTACTCGGGGTCGGTCGCGTCCCATGAGTTGAGAACGGGGTTTCGCTTGAATGTGCGGATCCGCATGTGCACCGTGAACATGTCACTCGTCGTTGTAATCAAGTTCGACATGCCCGAGAGCAGCAGGTTCATCTCTTCACTGTCTCCGCTGACCATGTCACCACTGAGCGTGTTGAGCCCGGAATACGGCCGGCCCACAACATCGGTCGAGAGATGCGCGCCGACACCATCGTCATTGATGCCATCACCATCGCCATCGATCCAGAACCCGGTGTTGGCACGATCGGAAAATGGTGCGAGCGCAGCAAAGTCAATCCGCCATGCATCGCGGTCCTTGACCGCCTGGTGCTGCTGGTTGAGGTGCCATGGTTCGTAGACATCGTCCACCTGTCCTGGCGCCGTCAGCATGCCAATCTGCGTTGGTGAGTGGAATCCACGCGTCTCCTCGATTGGAAGGGTTGTATCGATGCCAAGCGTAAAGTTCCGAGTCGCATAGTCAGGGCCGCCGGTGATCCCGGTGCCGCCGATGACATTTGCCCGACCGTTTCCATTCTCCCGCCATTGCACGATGGCCTCCGCAACAGCAGTTCGTGGATTTCGATCCGCGCCGTCCAGTGTCGCCGCATCGGCCGCATCGGTCTGGTGCACCATCTTGTACATGTGTGGCAGCGCGCGAATCACTTCCAGCGGTGCTGTGTTGATGTTGATTAATCCAGGCGTCGCATCTCCGTTGAATCCGTTGGCGTTGTAGAACGACCAGATCGGAGCATCGGCCGCCAGCAGGTCATCGCCGATGCCGTCGCCGTTTGTGTCCGGACGGCCCGGCCCATCACACACAAACGAATCCAACACCCTCGCTGCTGCCGACATGCGTGGCCACGGGTAATCCAATGCACCATTGATATCCGCGGTCCCGCCCGGCATCAACGGATACCCCAGAAGCCCGTCCTGGGCAAACCGAAGTCTATTCACCCGCGCATCGAGTTCAACCACATCGACGGATCCATCGTTGTCGTAGTCTTGCTCAACACCAACAATTGGTGCCCACCAATCATCGACGCTCATCGGCATCATGAATTCGCTGAATGTCACCAGCGTGCCAGCGTTGACTGTACCCAACGAAAGGAAATCATCAGCTGCTCCTACAGGGCTGTAGGTGCCCTCAAGCATGTGCCCAAGCAGCCAGCAGTTGAGCAATTCTCCTACCTGATCAAAGTCACCATCCTTCTGCAGCATTTGCAGCGGAAAACCCGTTGGCATGTCCCGCTCGTTCTCGCCCAACATCGCATCACCATCGAGATTCTCAGCGGGGAGTTCGAGCTCACCGATTCGCCCATCGCCGTCAAGATCTTCGAACGCGGGATCATCCGATGCGGTTCGAACATTGCCCTCACCACGGTCCCTCTGACCGTACCACCCCTTGTCGGGGTACGACCAACCAGTTGGAAACGCGGGGTCCTCCATCCGGTTCATGTCGAAGTAGGTCGGCTTGCGAAGCCGAAGACCGCCATCGGGCAGCCCATCGGGTGCCTCGAAACCGTTGGCATCCGTGCCTGTTCCGTCTCCATCAGCGTCAAGCCCTCGCAGATCGTCCCCTGCTCTTGGCGACCAAACCTCGGTCACGATCCAGGGGTCGGGAGCATCGGCGAGCAGATCCGCATCGACGCCATCGGGGTTGCCGTCGTTATCCTGATCGTCCGGATTTTCCGTATCAGGATCCCACCCGATCACGGAGACGCCCTTCAGCGGATCCGATTCCCATTTCTGGTTCAACCGCGGAGGAATCTGGCTCGTGTCCTCTTCGTAATAGCCCACTCGCAAGGTGTTGTCGGACTGCAGAAGATCGTGTTGGCTGAAGATAAACCTTGGGTTTCGCTCCCACCCATCGTATGTCTGATTCGGCCATCCCCATCCATCTGGAATGTCCGCCGCCCATGCGCGAGTTGCGCGAATCCATTGGACAAGCAGTCCCACATCCGACCCGTTGAGGTCATCGGCATTCGTTCGGACAAGATCGACGAAGTGGTCTTGCGTGTCGAGGGGGCCGATCTGGGTATCCGTCCACTCGCCAGCAAGTTCGAATTCCTGGTCACCCGTAACGACATCGTCCAGCCGCCGAAGCGACGTGTCGGTTGTCGCATCATGATCGAGTCGATCAATCAAGACGAGATTGCCACCGTTGACTCCGGTGTCATACCGCGCAATGGTTACAGAATTCGCCGTGATCGCCACCGGTTGTCCCCCCGGTGTGCCCGGGGACCATGCATCCCATGTACCTCGGGTCGTATCCCATGTGCCGTACTGGCTCCATTGAAATGGACTCACCGTGTCCTGAATGTCGATGATCTGCGTGTTTGCTGGATGATCGCCTGCATCGAGATCCAGAAAGTTCAGCCAGTCGCGCCGAAATGCTGTGTCATCCGAGGGCCAGTCGATCGTGGGGTCCTCCGCAATGCTGTAGAGGATGAGCGTCGATGGGTTCTCCGGTGTCCCTGGCGGCAACACCAGACCAGTGCCATTGAAAGTGAAGGGCTGTCCGAAGAAGGACACCACATAGTCCTTCCCAACTACCGGCGGAACCGAGTCAGGATCATCCAACGGGATCTCCCGATCGAAGGGGTTGACAATCTGCAGCGCGGCGATGGTTTCCTGCGGGGAGTTCCTGTCCACCGCGTAATTCTGCGTGGCATCGGGATTCGCCTGGTTCGCCTCGTACACATGGGCAAGGAATGCCTCCAGAATGAAGGGCTGGGCCTCCATGCCAAGCATCTGGATATCCGATGCATTGGGACCGGAAAACTCAAGATCGTTTGCGTCGCCCGTTGCCGCCATCTGTCGCCCAAGCGCGGGCGGAGGTAACGCTGCCGAAAGAGACAGGTCCGACCGCGACTGCGTCCAGTCGGGGTTGTCCGGCAGTTTGGAGTGCATTCGCCACTCATCGTCGCCATCGCGATAAGCGAGCATGTTGGATGCAAGACCTGCGGACACCAGCCGGGCCTGCTGATAGGGATCATTCGGGTTGTAGTTGCCAAGGTTATCGATGCTGGTAGTGTCGAAGAACCCAGTCGTAGCCGTCGAGTTCAATACTCCCGACGCCATGTTCCGCAGCCCGATCTCCTGCATGTCACTCAGCGCAAGAAGAATCGCCAGTGGAGCACGCTCCGGCAAGGTCAACCGGCCATCCGCAACCGACTCCCACCAGGGCGCCTGAAAACTGAAGTCGCCGAAATAATATTCTCGAAGGTCCACCTTTTCACGCGATTGCTCCCGGAAGTTGTCAACCATCTGATCGATGTCTGCGCTGTCGAACTGTTGATCGTTGTTGACATCCACTTGGTTGGAAGCGACATAGACTGCCTCCATTCTTGCGCGAAGCGGAAACAACTCGCTCATTTCGATGATGCCACCGGCGTAGTTGTTGTAGTCAAATGCATCGAATCCGGCCGGAAGACCAACACCACTTGGATCGTATCGCTGATTGAATCGCTCCTCCCAGCGAAGCCACGGAGGAAGAAGGTCGTTGCGGGCATTGCTGAACAGCGTCAACTTCCGGCGATTGTCAAAGAGCAATTGGTCGTTCGAGTTCTGATCGCGAAGTTCGCCAGCCTCATGTCGAGTTCCCCAGTCAGACCGCAGAAACTGGAAGTCAATGGCTCCATCTGCTCCCCACCCGCCATAGTCCACACCGCTCAAGTCATTCAGGCTGCGTTCAAACCTTGAGCCGGCAAACTGGTAGTTGTTGCCCTCGCAGATCCGAAGTTCCATTTCATCCGACAGCGAAAATGGCGTAAGACCTTCGCTCGCCGCCAGTGGCTTTCGCCCCGCGAGTTGCCAGTACCACATCCTGCCGCGGCGCGATGTGATGTCATTGGTCGGGTTGCCGCCGTCAGCGGCGTCATCGAAGCCACCATCATTGAACACAGGATTGGGCGTTGAACCAAACTCGATGCCCAGTTCGTCCAGCACGCTCACCGACCCCTGCCCCGACCACTGCCGGACTTTCCAGTCAACATAGGCGTGTCTACCGCCGATATCGCCAGCACTCACGGCGTCATAGGAAACCCATGAACTGTTATTGGGATAGGACTGACCATTGTCGAAACTCAAATGACCCGGGCGGTTTGCAAGTGCATCCAGGAAGCCAACCGACCAATTGTGCACGCCGCCCAAGGGTGTCCACGCCCAGTCACTTGGGTTGACCGGCACACATTGGCTGACGAGCGCTACATCAGCGGGCGTCTGACCCCGGGTTCCGCCACCTCTGGAATTGCGAGGATCGGAATCGGCGTAAAAGTCCTTGCGATGGAAGCGGGTTGCGGTATTCGCGTTCAATCGCCCACTGTTGTCGGTAATGGACACCGCAACAATTTGCCGGGTTCCCGGCACCGTGCCATACGGCGAAAGATGCCAGAATGCGTCGGTGAAACCATCACCATCCGTGTCAGTGAGGATTCGCTCGACATGCCACCGCGGGGTGCCCGCGACAAACGCATCACGAGGCCGCTCTCCTCGCTCATTGGGCACACCGTCTCCGTCAAGGTCACTGAGATCAAAGAAGTTATTAGGCACAAGCGCCGGATCATCCTGCGCGGCACGCCACCCGGCCGTGGACACCCAATCCCAAAGTCGGGCCCAGTATTCGCTGGCGTCTTCCGGATCCACTTGATCGGTACTGTCGCTCTCTGTAACGAGCCCATCACCGTCATAGTCGAACGTCGGGAAGCCAGTGTTCAAGTTGACAGCGAGTCCACCGCCGTCCTGCTGCCGCCGCTGCGGCCTGAAGACAGGCCATTGCTCGATCGGCGCCTCCAGATCGGTCACGATGGCGCCGAAGCCATCGCCGTCTGAATCGCCGATGTCGCTGATATCAAAACACACCCGCCAAGCGTTGTTGCTGCGAGCGAGATTGGTCAGGTGCCGCCAATGGGTGAATGTGTCGCCAACGCCGTCGAGCACGCCTTCGAACCCTTGGCCAAACGGCGATGGCACCTGAAATGTCTGGTCAAAGAAGTCTCCTCGCTGCGGTTCGATATCTCGAAGCCACCTCGAATCGCCGAATGATGGACCGCCAAGCGGATTGTCAGGGCCGGTCTCGACCAGTCCGTCACCATCCCAATCAAGGTCAGGGGGATTGGTCCAAGGGAGAACACGATAGGGCGCAAAGTTGAATGGGTTGTTCGAATCGTGCCCATACCGGAGCGCATCTGCACTTGGAGCGTTCCGAGGAGCGTTGGCTGTCCGCGGTACCTGCAATTGCACCTGGCTCGTAATGAGGGGATTGGCAAACAGCGACCCCGCAATTTCCTCTGCGAGGACCCTGCCGATGACACGGCTGTTGTCCGACCGTGCACCGGCGACCTGCTGAGCAGAAGCGGTCATGCGCGCCGCCCGGGTTCGCGTAAGAAATGCCGTTGCGACGAGTACGAGCAGTACGAGAATCCCGGCGACCAGAACCAACGCGTTGCCGCGGCGCCTCATTGGATCACGATTGTCGAGGTACAGTTTCATGGTCGAACTCGCTCCGGCAATTCCACGACAAACTGATAACTCGAACCACTTCCTTGCCGATCATCACGGCTCCCGATGTGCCCGTCCACATCCTGAAGACGCACGGTGACGCGCAGTGCACTGGGCCACGGCGTAAATGCTCTGACATCGGTCGAATCCACCAGGGGGATTCCCGCCTCGTCGTAGGCCTCGCGTCCGTTGAACCCGAAGAACGCCCAGTACTCCGCAACCCGCGGATCGGCCCAGAAGGACAAGGGCAAGCGAAGCCCCTTGTCCGGGTCAGCGACCTCGCCGTCCCCGGGGTCAAACAATGGTTCGACCAGTGGCGAGGAAGTCACCGCAGGATTGAACCACCAGAAGGTGGGGTTCAATGCACTGTCATCCGTCGTGTCGCCAAAGGGGAGGAGATCACGCGATCCGTCTCGCGGGTAGTTGTTTCCAAGCGTCGAAAACAGGATCGGGCTCGCAGCGTCATCGGGA
>CAZJKE010000001.1:133918-172375 GCA_964546585.1 uncultured Isosphaeraceae bacterium
CGGGTAGTTGTTTCCAAGCGTCGAAAACAGGATCGGGCTCGCAGCGTCATCGGGACTCTCATGCTCAGCGTGCCCCCACCATGGCTGAGGAAGGGCCGGATCCGGTTCAAATCCCTGCATCGTGTCGCCGAGGATGGGGTGCGGCTGGTCTGCTGTCCCCGGCGAATAGGTCCATTCGATTTCGAACGACGCGCAGCCAGTAGCCAGCGAGGCCATCATCAGCGCCTGGTCTGCGCGGTGCTCCGTTGGCGGCACTGTCTCCACCCGAGGCCAACGGAACAGCGAAGCAATCAACTCCATCTGGTCCGCGATACCCGCTGTGCGCCAGCCGCGAGGAACGACGGTGGGTTCTTCAAGTGTGCGGGTCAGCGTCTCGCGTACATCGTCAATCTGCGACGCAGCAATATCGACGCGGCCGTGCAGTACCTGAGGATAGAACTGGTCGCCGGTCGCAACTCTCGGGTCCCACGGAAAGATCGTATGGGCGGATTGGCCGCGTCCCATGAAGACGGTCTTCTGGGTTCCGCCGGCCGAATCATCATCATCATCGCCGAGCATGATGGCCTCGCGGCAGAGGACCCATTTGCGAGGTTCGGGCTGCGTTCCGTTGGCCGCTCCCGTACCAACCACCTCGTAGCGGGTCGCTTGCCCGGTCGGATAGAGCCTGGTCTCGAGTGACACCGGACCAACAAACCAAGGGGCGATGACACTGTCGGCATTCGCGTCACCGTTGAACAGGACCGGGTCGTCCGACTGCTCTTCGTCAGGGCCGCGGATGCCTTCCAGTTGGGGAAACTGCACTCCGTGCCCGTAGTACACCATGGATGCCAGACCCTGTCCGGCGAAGTCGGTTCCCGCGCCAGACGACGGCGTGGTTATCATCGGACTTGCGATGCCTTCGGTGAAGAAGATCAACTGATCGCAGCGAATGATCGCCTCAGGCGGCCGCGATTCATCGAGCAGAATCGCGTTGCCGGTCGGGTCCTGAATGTTGTTCGGGATCGCCACGCATCTGATCCCAAGGAATCCCTCTGAGGTCATCTTCTCGATGTCCTCGCGGAATTGTTGTTCAATCGCCAACGCCTGCTGCATGGTGCTGGCCGATGCTTGGCCAAATGCGGAGAGCCGACTTGCGGTATTGAAGATGCGGCCAACGGCGATCATGACAGCCAAGAGCACGACAACCGACACCATCAGTTCGATGAGGGTAAAGGCAAGTCGAGTTGTCGCACTATCGCGTTTCATTGTCAGAGTTCCTGCACGACCGCGTAGACAGGTACGAGTTTCCGCATTGCTGCCGTATTGGTAGCACCTGGGATGGCGGATCTGGTTGGGACGAACCAGATGTCAGTAACCACCCCCTGCTCTACGGTCCCGAGTCCCGAAGGATCGACACTTCGGTCCCACCAGTTGACATTGGGCGTCCAAAGCAAGGCGGGATCATTGATCTGGAAGGCCGCCAGCGGTGAGGGCATTGCACCCAGCGTGGCGGGTCCGTCGCTCTCCCGGCGTCTGCCACGCTCAATCTGGTGAATGCCGCCATTCTGATCGATGATCCACTGCCCGGGCATTTGCCACTGGTTGGCCGGCAGAGTCGGGTCGTCATCGGCAGTTCCTGCCAGTTCCTTCGGAAAGTCGAAATTGCCATTGTCCAAGAGTCCCCCATTCCAGAAACCCGACGACGATGTCGACAGGTCCAGCGACCGGGGAAGGTCCGGCTCGGACAATCCGGTCATGTCGACGACATATCCCTGCCGAGCCTTGTCCTCAACCACGCGGTACACAAAGACCGCAACGAGGATACGACCGCTGTACCGTCGGAACATGCAGTCCCAGACATACTGGGGGTCGGAGACTTCGCCGCCGTCGCGGCCGCTTGTCATCGGAAAGAACCGTTCCTGTGCCAACACCCTGATCTGGGGTTCGACAACCTGCTGCGTTCCAGGGCTCGGCGAGGTATACCGCGTGCCGTCAGTGTTGTAGGGAATGCCCGGTGTCCGAGCGTAGTACGGCGATGCTGCCCACGCGTTGTCACCAGCGCGGCCACCCTCGATGATCGCGCCATCGCGATCGAAGGCGAAAATATCAAGGGCACCTGATAGATCCCCGCTGTCCGTGATCGTGCCGTTTGGGTAGATCCCTGGCCTGCGCCACATCCAATCGCCGTCAACCGTTGGACGGGGATTGCTGTTTCCCGGATCGTCGAGTCTTGCGGACCAGGCCGCATCCCACTCTTCGCATGTGCCGAAGTCCTCTTGGTCGAGGCGGGACCGAAGAAGGGCCATCGCGTTCCGAGCCACAATGGGCCCGACGATGTCATCGCGGGTCCGTTGTTGTTGAATCAGTCCGGCCGGAAAGAGGGTCGCAATGCTGAGAATCCCTATTCCGAGCACGAAGATCGCCAGAAGGATCTCGACCAATGAGAAGCCACGGGTTGTGGAGCGATGTCGCGTCATCGCATCACCACTCCGCTGTACCGATTGAATTGAATGCGATCGGCCTCAGTGGCAATGACATCATCGGTATACGCTTGATACCGATCATTCGAGTCCGTTGATGCTCCCCATGGCGGGTTCGTGTCGTACTCCGCACGCACTGACCTCTCATCGAACACCGCAAGAAACGGCACAACACCGATGAATGGTTCGCCGTCAGCACCTTCCAGTCCAAAGTACGCACCACTTGGGACTGTGCCAGTCACGCCCTCGACCCAGTCAAGCACGATTGCATCCGATGAATCGCCGTCACGGTTCGGGTCGCTGTCGATGGTTTGGCGGCCGTCCATGTTGAAGTCGACCCAGAGCCGGTCAGCACCGCTCTCCGAGTTCCGGAATACGACTCGTCCCTCCGGGCTGTACAAGACGCCCACAAGATCGCCCAGCGGTTCGGCGTTGCGGTCGATGTCGATCTTCGGAAGGTATGACGACACCATCCAGAGATCATCGTTAGCAAGCGACCAACCCGGCCCGGCCACATTCGCGCCAACGCCGAGTTGCCGCACAGGGAGCCCGCGGATCGGTTCGAAACGGTCATAGGTCCAGAAGCTCGACGAGGACTGGGCGTTGGAGGAATCGCCCCTCCACTCGGAAATGACAACCTCGAGCACCTGCGAGCGTCCGTCCGGGCTCAAGCGTGGCCTGAATGTTGTCAGCGTGTATCGGTTGTTCCGAATGGCGAGTGCTCTGGCATTCTCCAATGCAGAAGTCACCGTGTTGACGGACGCGGACAAACGATAACTTCTCGCCATGCTGCGATACGCAACTGTGGTGACGGCCGAGATAATTGCGATGACGACGATGACCACGATCAACTCCATGAGCGAGAAGCCGCGGCGGTCGGAATGGATGTGCAATCGCGTCATCCGTCCAAATACACCTCGTATGAAGTCACATTGTCCGTGGCCTCCGCAGCAAGATCGGCCTCATCGCCATCCATGGGCATGTCGGCATACACCGTCTTGAGTTGGCGATGCCCCCAGCGTCCGTCAGGACCCGCGGAAACGAAGTAGGGCCGCGCGTTGGTAGCGCCTCCAAAGGCGTTCTCAAGAGAATTCCGGACCGTCCCATCGCCGGATGGATCGCGGCGATCGGCCTGCCACTGGGATTCCTCGGGCATTCCCGAAGCGATTCGGTCGAAGGCAGGGTTGAAGTCACGCCCCGCTGGCACGAGGAGGATCTGTGTGTCCCATGGATCCCAGATCCAGTTCTCTGATCCCCCCTCTTCGGGACGTAAGAAGTCTGGATCAATCTTCTCAATGATGGATCTCGACTCCGGCACCGCCATCATGCGATCGATCGCCTCACGCATCACGTCCATTGCATCCTCTGGCTCGTCATCCGGAATGAACGCCATGGAGAGCCCGGATTGCTCGTCAAGCGAATCGGGTTCCGGGATGTCGTAGCGATATGTCCGACCATTGTCCGGTTCATCGATCGCCCCGTAGGTCATCTGCCGCGTCGCGGCGAGTTCCCACTCCTCCATCGCCATCTCCAGGAGTGTGAGCGTGTCCTTCACTTGACGGATCTCCGCGCCGCGGAGAACGCTGTTGCTGATGCCCAGCGTCAGACCCGCAAGAATGACGATGATCGTGATCACGACCATCATCTCGATGAGCGTAAAGGCACGCCGCGTCATGGCCCGATCTCCACGATGTTGTCTTCGTTGTACTGGTCGGTGTCATAGCCATTTATTCCCTGACCTGCGAAGGCAGCCTCGTCCGCCCGCATGTAGGGATTCAACATGCGGTCCGGCCCAGCAGAGAAGTAGGCGAAGTCCCCCGACTGCAAGGAAAAGGTCGTCGATCTGTCGCCCGCCACCCCGACGCCATTGGTGAAATCGTCAAGCGCGGCGTTCGCCACTTCGTTCTCATCGAATGCGCCTGGGCGAAGTACGAAGAAGTCGCTGAGTGTCGGACGGAAGGGATCCACCGACGAGGGATATCTGCGAGCCAGCCCCGTCTGCGCTGGACTGTTTCCCGCAGAGTCGGTTCCGATGAGCCACGGATAGAGCGGCCGGTAGTACCGAATCGGACTTCCCCATGCATCGACAATGACACTTGGGAAGGGATCATCCATTCCACCGGCACCATCTTCGTCATAAGGAAGCAGTTCGCCGTACCCCGCGTCACCGGGAAAGAGAATCTGCGGCTGTTGCGTGACCGGATCAATACTCGGTTCGCCGTTTGCATCCAACCGCATGCGGCCGAGCATCTGCTCGTTCTCGATTTCCAGGTAGGGGCCATAGGATCGTCCACTCAGGTCGTTGGCGAATGCAGTTCGTGCTTCAACAGAGCCATCACCATCCCCCGTGCCGGTATTGGGCGACCCGTCCATGTAACTGTCCGTCGCGCCCCAAGCGCCATCGAGCCCGGGATGACGAATGCCCAGACGAGGCGATTCGTCGGTCCAGTTCCCGCCCTTCCGTCCGTACCCATCCGTATTGTGTGAGGACCATCCGAGCAGGAATTCGGCCGGGGAAGTGACGGAATACCAGTGCTGCAGATCCTCCCGAAAGTTCGGGAACGGCGACTGGTTTCCACCGCCCAATTGGTTTGGAGGAAAGGTCGGTGGAAACTCATTGTCCGCCGTCGGCAGTGAACGATCATGCGCCAGCACCGGCGGGAGGTAGCCGATGTCGCTGCGAAACAATACCGTCGCCTTCGACATCGCCCCGAGCAACGACTGGGTCGCGACCTTCTTCGCCGTCGTCCTTGCAGTGGACACGGCCACGGAGAGGATCGCAACAAGGATGACGATGATGACAATGGTTGTCATCAACTCCATGAGCGTGAAACCGCGTGCCGAGTTGGCTTGACCTGTTCGGTACATGCGAAGCATCAATCCTGTTGGGAAACCGATTCGATCATCTTGACAAGCGGAAGGAAGAGCGCGAGCACGATCGTGCCAACAATGCCGCCGAGCACAACGACCAAGAGCGGTTCGAGCAGGCTCAGCATCGCACCAACCGCGACATCCACTTCCTCGTCGTAGTTGTCGGCGACCTTCATGAGCATGACATCGATGTCGCCAGTCTCTTCCCCGACCTCGATCATGTTGACAACCAGCGGATCGCATACCTTCGCTTCACGAAGCGGATCGGCGATCGGTTCTCCCTCGCGAATGGAATCGTGGACATTATTGAGGGCTTTTTCATAGACATAGTTGCCGGATGTGTCCCGGGTGATCAGAACGGCCTCCAGGATCGGAACACCAGCCGAAATCAGCGTGCCGAGCGTCCGCGTAAACCTTGCAACCGATGTCTTCTGTACAAGATTGCCGATGACCGGCATCTTCATCCGAATGATGTCGGTCAATGCGCGGCCTGGCCCCGTGCGGCGAATCAACTTGAAGAAGAAGAAGATCAGGAACGGAGATGCTGCGATCCACACCCATCCCGGAATCGCCTGCTCGCCGGTCTTCGGCGTGCCGGCCACCCAGAGACTGGCGTCAATGAGCCAGAGCGTCAGCCCAGGAAGCGTGACCTCGAAGTCATTGAAGATCTCCTGAAACTTCGGGATAACGAAGTACATGATGCCCGTGACGATCAGCACGGCAATGACCACCACGCAGACCGGATAAATCATTGCGCCCTTGATGCGGGCCTTGAGCCGCTGCGCCTTTTCCATGAAGTTCGCAAGACGCTGAAGGATGAGATCCAAGACGCCACCGATTTCACCGGCTGCCACCATCTTGCAATAGAGGCGATCAAATGCCTTCGGATGTTTGCTCATTGCGTCGGAAAGACTGGTGCCGGCCTCAACATCTTCCACCACATCAAGCAGGATGGACTTGAGCTTGCCGGGCTTCTGCTGTGCTTCGAGAATCTGAAGCGACCGCAGGAGCGGCAGGCCAGCATCCTGCAGCGTGGAAAGTTGACGGGTGAACTGGGTCAGTTGTTTGCCCTTTACCCGACCGATCGAGAAGGACATCGCCTTCTTCTTCTTGTCGCCGCGCACCTTCTTCGTCTTCTTCTGTTTCCCGCCGGAGCCTTTGACTTTTTCCTCGCGAACGGTGGTGGGGAAAAAGCCCTTCTCCCGGATTGCAGAGATCGCCGCGTCACTTGAGTCGGCGTCGATCCGACCCTTTTCCGGCTTTCCGGCTGCATTCAGTGCTTCAAAGACATAACTGGGCATCAGGCCATCTCCAGGAGAGGTTGCATCATTCTTCGTGCATCGTTTCGCGAACGACCTCGTCAATCGTCGTCCGGCCGTCAAAGATCGAGAGAAGCCCCGATTCCCGCAGGCTCCGCATGCCCCGCTTGCGTGCTTCGACCGCGATCACGGCGGTGGAGGCCTGGGCCATGATGAGCTCGCGCAGGGCATCGTCAAATTCCATGATCTCGAAGAGCGCCAGCCGTCCCTTGTATCCGCTCTGATTGCAGGATTCGCAGCCCTTGCCCCGGAAGAAGGTCCGCCCTTGGACATCCTCCGGACGCAACTGAAGTTCGAACAACTCATCAAGCGTCGGCTCGTACTCTTCCTTGCAGTTGCTGCAGATTCGACGAACCAAGCGCTGGGCAACAATTGCCTCGACAGTGGCGGTAATGAGAAAGGTCTCGACCCCGAGATCGACCAGTCGCAGAATAGTCGACGGCGCATCGTTCGTATGTACTGTCGTAAACACAAGGTGCCCGGTGAGCGAGGCCTGTACGGCAATCTGCGCAGTTTCGAGGTCACGAATTTCACCGATGAGAATGATGTCAGGATCCTGACGCAGGAAGGACCGCAGCAACTTCGCAAAGGTCAACTCCTGCTCCGGATTGACTTGGCACTGCACCAGGCCGTCAATGTCGTACTCCACCGGATCCTCCGCAGTCAACATCTTGCGATCCGGGGTATTCAACTCCGCAAGCCCGGCGTAGAGCGTCGTTGTCTTGCCGGAACCGGTTGGCCCCGTCACGACGACGATGCCGTTGGGCCGCGTGATGATGTGCTGCATCTTTTCGTAGTCATCATCGCGAAGCCCAATCTTGTCCAAACTCAATTGCACATTCGAGCGGTCAAGAACACGCATCACGATTGACTCGCCGAACATTGTCGGCAGCACCGAGACACGAAGGTCAATGGGAGAGGCCGCAACCGTCAGTTCGATGCGGCCGTCCTGGGGAAGACGCCTCTCAGCGATGTCCAGGTTCGCCATGACCTTGATACGGGATACGATTGGCAGCGCAAGGTGCATCGGCGGCGGCACCATCTCATAGAGCACACCGTCAATCCGGTAGCGCATCTTGAACTCGTCCTCGAACGGCTCAAAGTGAATGTCCGACGCCTTGTCCTTGATCGCTTGCAGCAGCACGAGATTCAGGAGGCGGACGACTTTGTTGTCGTCAGCAGCCGACGCGAGATCCTCCAGATCGATCGAGTCACCCCGGCCGTCGAATTGCGAAAAGTCATCTGACTCGCTCAACTCCGCCATCATCGCGGCCATGGAAGGCCCGCCGGCGGAGTACTTTGCCTTGATGACCTCATCGATTTGGGCTGGCGGCGAAACAACGGCTGTGACCTTGAACCCCATCAGCAGGCGAAGGTCGTCGACCGCGCGGAAGTTGTCCGGGCTCTTGAGCGCGACTGTCAGCGACCGCGAGCCTTCGTCATACGCCACCGGCACGATCTGATACGTCGTCGCCGTCTCCGCCGGCAACGCTTCGACCGCTGCGTCGGGAATGTCCTCAACCTTCAGTTCAACCCATCGAAGGCCAGCCTGCCCCGCCAGCACACGCAGGACGTCCTGCTCCTCGATCAACCCCATCTCGATGAGAAATTCACCGATCTTGCGGAAATCACCCTTCTTCTTCGCAGCCCGTTGAACGCCCAGTGCCTCGTGGACCTGTTCGCGCTTCAACAGCCCGAGCTTCGTCAGCACGCGGCCGAAACGGCGGCCCTTGAGATCCTTGGGTTCCGGTTCGCTCTTTCGCCTGGTTGTCGGTTCGGCCTTCGCCATGAATACAGATATGCTCCGCCGTGGCCCCGCACCACGACATGGACATGATTCGAAACACCAGTGCGTCTGACAACACCTACAGGGCTGCTCGCCGCATTTGCCACCCGGATTATTCGTGCTATGGACGCGGTTGACAACCCCTCAATCAGGGATTATTCCGGCGAATCCAACTCTGTTCGACCCACGCTTCCACCGCTCTGGTGGATCTTCTGGGTCAGGGAGCCAGAATCGCGGCCCTTATCGATCATTTCCTCAGCTGAGATCATGCCCTTCTCATAGAGCGACCAGAGATGATCGTCGAGCAATTGCATGCCGAATTTGCGTCCCGTCTGGATCGCGGAATCGATCCGGAAGGTCTTGTTTTCCCGAATCAAGTTCGAAATGGCGGGTGTGATGACGAGGAACTCGTATCCCGCTACACGGCCAGACTTGTCAACCCGTTTCAGCAATACCTGCGAAAGGATCGCAACAAGCGAAGTGGACAGTTGGACGCGGACCTGTTCCTGTTGATCGGTAGGAAACGCATCGATGACTCGCGAGATCGTACCGGAGGCGCCGGTGGTATGCAGGGTGGCAAAGACCAAGTGGCCCGTTTCGGCTGCCCGAATGGCGGCTTCGATTGTTTCCAAGTCGCGCATTTCGCCCACCAGAATGACATCCGGATCAGCACGGAGCACGCGTCGCAGCGCCTCGGCAAAGCTCGGCACATCAACGCCGACCTCTCGCTGATTGACAATCGACTTCTTGTGGTAGTGGTAGTACTCGATCGGATCTTCAGCCGTCACAATGTGCCGTTCAAGATTGTTATTGATGTAGTCGATCATCGTGGCCAGAGTTGTCGTCTTTCCCGAGCCCGTAGGGCCGGTCACGATGAAGAGACCGCGAGGACGGCGAATGAGCTCCTTGACGATCGGCGGCAGCCCGATCTGCTCGAAGGTGAGTAAGTCGTTGGGGATGAGCCGAAGACACAGCGTGACATCACCCCGCTGTCGAAAGACGGCGACGCGGAATCGTGCCTCGGAGCCATACGCGAAGCCAAAGTCGCACGAGCCTTCTTCCTGCAATTCCTGTTGCGCCCGCTCCGGCGTGATCTGCTTCATCAACGCCACGCAGTCGTCGGCGTCCAGTACCTTCGTATCCAGATTCTTCAGACCCCCGTGCAGCCGAAGCGTCGGTTTCCTGCCAACGGTCAAGTGGAGGTCCGAAGCACCTGTTCGCACGACGGTATCAAGCAGTCTGTCAATCTGAATCGTGGACATGCTGTGGTTGATTCCTCAAGGACAGGATACGACGCATCGCCGATCAGATGTCCACATTTTCTCCCAGGAGTGCTTCAGCCTGGGCGAAGCGGCCGATTTCCTCGGCCGTTGTGTCACCGCGGAGAACCTTGACCTTGCCGTCGCCCACGAGCGACCGCATGCCATTTCGAATCGCCGCGGCGCGAATCTGGCCCAGAGGTGCGCGGTTGAACGCAAGTTCCCGGATCTCGGTGTTCATGACCATCATCTCGAAGATCGCCTTTCGGCCCCTGTACCCCGTGTTCCCACACTTCGGGCACCCGACCGGCCTCTGAATATCGCCCTCGGCGACTTCCTCCGGCTCGATACCGATCAACTTGAGTGCCCGCGGATCCGGCTCTGGATCAGGCTTCTTGCATTCCGCGCACAACAACCGGATCAATCGCTGCGCCATGATCGCTTGAATCGAACTGGCCACGAGGTACGGCTTGACGCCCATGTCCACAAGCCGCGTGATCGCCGAAGGCGCATCGTTTGTATGTAGCGTGGAGAAGACCAGGTGACCGGTCAATGCCGCCTGAATGGCGATGTCCGCCACATCACGATCACGAATTTCGCCGATCAGAATGATGTTCGGTGCCTGACGAAGCATGGCCCGAAGGATGGAAGAGAATGTCAGCCCGATTCCTTCCCGCACTTGGCACTGGTTGATGCCGGTGAACGAGTATTCAATCGGATCTTCGGCGGTGATGATCTTCCGATCCGGTCGGTTGAGAATGTCGAGCGCTGAGTACAGCGTGGTTGTCTTACCCGAACCAGTCGGACCGGTTACGAGAAAGATTCCATTCGGCCGACGGATCAACTTGTTGAAGACATCGAGATTGTCCTGCTCGAAACCGATGTTGGCCAGACCGATGCGCACGGAATCGGGACGCAAGACACGAAGCACCGCAGACTCGCCGTGATATGCCGGGCAGAGGCTGACACGGAAATCGATCTGATCGCCGTCGATCGACATCTTGATGCGGCCGTCCTGCGGTATACGCTTCTCGGCGATGTTGACACCGGCCATGAGTTTCACACGGGCCAGAAGCGCGGCCTGCATTCGCTTGGGCAGGTTATCTCGTACATGACATACCCCGTCAATGCGATACCTGAGAACCACCCGATCTTCCATTGGCTCAATATGGATGTCCGAGGATCGCCCCCGCACTGCCTCGCTGATGAGTCGATTGACAAGTTTGACAATCGGCGCGTTGTCGCCTTCCACATCGATGGATGCATCGACCGATGTATCAACGCTGCGATCGACCGTGACATCCACCGAGTCGGTGACCAGCGAATCATCGCCAAACATCGATGCCCCGCCGCCGGAGGCCAAGCCGGCGATGTAAGCCTCAATCCCGCTCTTGGTCGAAAGTACGGGCAGGATTTCGCTGTTGAGGCGGAATCGAAGGAGGTCGAGCAGTTCCAGATTGAGGGGATCGTGCAGAATCAGACGGAGCCGTCCGTTGGACTTGTCCAGTGGGAGAACGCCGTGCTTCTTGACGACGTCGGCCGGCACAAGGTCCATGTCAGGCTTGGGACCGTCGCCGGTGAGATCGATGAACTCCATGCCGAACTGTTCGGCCAGACCCTCGCCGACAGCCCGCTCGTCACATGCGCCAGACTCGATCAGCGCTTCGCCGAGGCGCATGCCCGAACTCTCGGCGGCCTCCCGGCCAACTTTCAGTTGATCGCGGGTAATGGCCTTGCGTTCCAGAAGAATCTCACCGAGTTTTCGTCGCAGTTTGCGTGCCATGGTGCAGAAGTGAATCCCCCGCGGTGGCGGGGTAGTATGGTCGGCAGCCCCGTTCGATGCAAGGCCCAAGGTCACTATAGACCGCAGCGGCACACGGGGACGGATTCACACCGATGCGTCGACTACTCATCACTGCTGGACCAACCTGCGAGCCCATTGATGGGGCTCGATTTCTCGGGAATCGCTCTTCCGGGCGCCTTGGATGCTGCATCGCGCAGCAGGCGGCGATCAAGGGACATGAGGCGACGCTACTGCTTGGGTCCACGGCCAAGTTGCCCGCTGCGCACCCCCGCCTTCGCGTGGTTCGCTTTCGAACCGCGCGGGAACTCGCAGCGTTGTTGAGCGAACATTGGCCATCACATGATGTCCTCGTCATGGCTGCCGCGGTGGCTGACTGCACGGTTCGCGGCGGCGAGAGGAAGGGGAAGGTGCGGCGCGACAGCCTGAGGATACTGGAACTGTCTCCCACGGATGACCTTGTCGCCATGGCAGCGGCGGACTCCCGAAGCGACCAGCGCATCATCGCCTTTGCGCTTGAGGAGCCAGCGGAACTGGAAGCGTCCGCCCGGCACAAACTTCAGGCAAAGCATGTCGATGCGATCGTGGCGAACCCTATGTCGACGATGGATGCCGAGTCTATTGCGGCTGAGATATTTTGCAGCGATGGCCGGGTGTTCACACCACCGGGTGAACTGTCCAAGCCAGCCTTCGCCGCCTGGCTCCTCGAACATCTTGCGGAGATTCTGTTGCCCGACCCAAGGGACGGTACATTGTGCGGCTTCTCCGCAACAACATGTTGACCTCCCACACTTCTCCAAAGCCATCACGAGCCGTGCAACTCGCAACGACGCTCATAGCGGTCGGCATTGCCGCGTGGGCCGGCGTGTGGCTGTTGGGAAGCCACGGCGAAGAGCCGCATCACGAGGCGCACATGCCGCACATGCCGCACATGTGGGGACTGGGAATCGTCCCGTTCATTGTCATTCTTTCCGCGATTGCGGCGCTGCCTCTCTTGAAGGCCACGCGGCACTGGTGGGAGAGCAACCTCAACCGCTTCTTTGTCGCGATGTTGTGCGCAGCGGCGACGATTGCATTCGTGGTTGTGGAACGCGGCACCGAGGCGATCGGGCCCATGCTCGATCATGCGATCTTGCAGGATTTCATTCCGTTCATCGTCCTGCTCTTTGCGCTCTATGTCATCAGCGGCGGCATTCTGCTCAAGGGTGATCTTTCAGCATCGCCCGCTGTGAACACGACATTCCTTGCGGCCGGAGCGCTGCTTGCGAGTTTCATCGGGACAACGGGTGCATCGATGCTGCTCATCCGCCCACTGCTCAAGACGAATTCGCAGCGGCGAAATGTCGTTCATACAATCGTCGTGTTTATTTTCCTGGTCAGCAACATTGGGGGCACGCTTCTTCCCATTGGCGACCCACCGCTCTTCCTGGGCTACCTGCGAGGTGTGCCATTCACATGGACACTTCAACTCTGGCCCGCGTGGGCGACAACATGCGGGATTCTCCTGGTCGTGTACTTCTTCTGGGACACGATGCTCTGCAAACGGGAACGCCAGGTGGACATGCGGCACGATGCGACCGAACATCAGCCCCTGCGTCTGTCCGGATCGATCAATTTTCTTTGGATCGGCGGCATTGTGCTCGCCGCTGCGCTGGTGAACACGGAAAAGCCGCTTCCCGGCACGAACTGGATACCTTTCCCCTACATGCGGGAACTCATCATGCTGTTCTTCGTCGCGGTATCTCTACAGACCACGCGAAAAGCCGTGCGGCAAGCCAACAACTTCAACTATGCGGCGATTCTTGAGGTTGCCGCGCTGTTCTCGGGCATCTTTGTCGCAATGCAAGTGCCGCTGGAGGTGCTTGAGGCCAGCGGGACAGCGATCACCACATCCATGAATGAACCATGGCACTTTTTCTGGGCGACCGGGATCCTTTCGAGTTTTCTTGACAACGCCCCGACCTATGTCGTCTTCTTCCACTTGTCCCAAACGATGCAGGACGGGGCGACGCTGGAAGTGCTCAATGGAACCATCCCGATTTCGCTGCTCGTTGCGGTAAGTCTCGGATCGGTCTTCATGGGCGCGATGACCTACATCGGAAATGGCCCAAACTTCATGGTGAAGGCCATTGCGGAGCAGGAAGGTGTCGCGATGCCGTCCTTCTTCGGCTTCATGTTCAAGTACAGCATTCCTATTCTGGTTCCACTGTTTATTCTCGTCACCCTGATTTTCCTCCTCTGATCGGAGGCTCCTTATGATCAAACGAATTCTCGTCGCGCTCAGCGGTACACCCTGCACTCCTTCGGCCATTGCCCATGCCGTGGAGTTGTCGCTGGCTCATCATGCTGAGTTGACGGGCGTCACCATTATCGATCCTGAGCGTCTTCATGATGTTGGACCCATTCCGCTGGGCGGCGGTGCGGCGGCGCATGAACTTGCGGAACATCGAACGCAATTGGCCAAAGAACACATCGAAGAGGCCGTTGCGTTGTTCGAAAAGGCATGCAATGACGCCGGGCTGCAGTACCGAGTGCTGCGGGAGTCCGGTGATACAGCGTCGCGGCTTCTGGCCGACTGGCGGTACCACGACCTGACCATCATCGGGTTGCGTGGACTCTTCGAGTACGGGGTCCTGCACGACAGCCGCGATCTTGTGCTGGATGTCATTGGGGCGGGCCTTCGACCACTGCTCGCTGTAGCAGAGGAGCACCGGCCGATCAAACGGGCCATGATCGCCTATGACGGCTCGCCGCTGGCCGCGCGGGCGATGAAAGCGTTCTGCATGCTCGACATCTGGCCGCCGATGGCGACATCCATTGCGTGCTTCAACAACAAGGAAGGCAATGATCTGCTCGACGAATCTGCTCGCTATGTCGAAGCGCACGGAGATGTTCCGGAAACAATGCTTCGAGCCGAGTCCGTTCGTCCCCACCTGCTGGAGGCCGTCGAGGAGTGGGACGCCGACTTGCTCGTCATGGGGGCCGCGCGGCGATCACGCCTCGGCAGGAAGTTGCTCGGCGACACCGCCCGCTTCGTCCTTGAGAACGCAACTCGCCCAGTCTTCCTCCACCACTGACCATCTCCGGAGGGACAACTGCGTCGCGGATTTCTACCAAAGAAGGGCCGGTCACGATTGAGGTACGATACACCCGTGCTGGTGGTGAATGGAGAAAAGATGGCGATTGAGGAGCGATTGCCGCTGGTCGATCTGCTTCACCGGATGAAGATGGAGAGTCGGCCGTGCGCGGTCGAAGTCAACCGAGTGCTGGTCCCCAGGAACAAACACGACCAGTGCGTGCTGCAAGACGGCGACACAGTGGAGATCGTCACTCTGGTCGGAGGAGGATGACCACATGACCACCACAACCGCTACGGATATCCCACCGCTGACACTCGGCCCGATCACGCTCACAAGTCGACTTGTCGTGGGAACCGGCAAATACCGCGATTACGAAACAATGCAGGCGTCGCTCAACGCCAGTGGATGTTCCGCTGTCACCGTCGCAGTCCGCCGCGAGCGACTCCTCGACGATCAGGGTCGCTCCCTTCTGGATTTCATGGACCTCGACCGCTACGCCATTCTTCCCAACACCGCCGGGTGTTTCACCGCCGAAGATGCTGTTCGCGTTGCGCGGCTCGGCCGCGATCTTCTCGAACAACTGAGCAACCCTGGTAGCGACTGGGTCAAACTGGAAGTACTCGGTGACCGCGCCACACTCCTGCCCGACCCCGTAGGCACACTGGAAGCGTGCCGAGAACTGGTGGCGGACGGCTTCACCGTCATGTGTTACAGCAGCGACGACCCCATCATGGCAACACGCCTCCGCGATGCCGGTGCAACATGCGTCATGCCCGCCGGCAGCCCCATTGGCAGCGGCCGCGGCATCGCCAACCCATCGGCCATTCACCTGTGCATCGATCTGCTCAAGAACCCGGATCATGGCGGAGATCGCGACTTCCCCGTCATCGTTGACGCTGGTGTCGGCACACCCAGCGATATCACGATCGCCATGGAACTCGGCGCCGACGGCGTCCTCCTCAACACCGGCATCGCCCACGCAGACGATCCGTGTCGCATGGCCGCCGCGATGCGCATGGCCTGCGATGCTGGATATCACGGGTTCCACAGCGGACGGATCGACCGCAGAATGTACGCAACCGCCTCCAGTCCCTGGTCAGGCACGATCAACTACCTCCCGGGCGAGTAGCTACACCCGCGTCCCGAGGTACGCCGACACTTCCGCAATTCTCGATTCCACCGCCTGCGGTGACGAAGCCTCCAGATTGAGTCGCAGCAGCGGCTCCGTGTTGCTCGGCCGAACATTGCACCACCAGTCGCCGCAATCAATCGTCACGCCGTCGAGATAATCAACCGCCGCGTCGGGATACGCCGCAGCAATGGCATCCATCGCAGCCTGCTTGTCCGGCGTCTCAAAGTTGATCTCACCGCTCTGGCTGAACATCCGCAGCGGATCGGTCAACTCACTCATCGAGCAGTCCGCGTCGACCAGCGCGCTGACAACCGCCGCAAATGCCATCGCCCCGCTGTCCGCATACGCATTGTCCCGAAAGTAAAAGTGCCCCGACAATTCGCCGCCGAAGGGCGCATCATGCTCGGCCATCTTCTGTTTCATGAACACATGTCCCACGCGGCTCCGCACGGCTCTGCCGCCCGACGACTCGATCGCCTTCGCAACCGCCTTGCTCGACCGCAAGTCGTAGACAATCGCCCCACCAGCAGGTTCGTCCCGAAGAAACCGCGGCGCAAGCCACGCCGTAATCAAGTCACACCCGACAATCTTGCCGCAGTCATCCACCACCATGCAGCGATCGGCATCGCCGTCGAAACAAATGCCAAGATCGCACCCCTTTGCGACGACCGCCTCACGCACCTGCGCGAGATTTGCCTCCACCAGTGGATTGGGTTCGTGCACAAAGGTCCCCTTGTCGTTCTCGAAATTGATTTCAACAAGGTCCAGTCCCGGCACGCAGCGAAACACCTTGGGCACCATCGTCCCCGCCATGCCGTTGGATGCATCGATTGCTGCTCTGATCGTCACCTCCCCGGATTGAATCCTGGGATCCAACTGCCCGAAGACATGCCTCCGGTAGTCCTCCCAGAGATCTACCTCCTGCTCGTCACCGCGATCTTCCGCCGCCAGCGGCGACCGATCGCCCTCCGCCAGCTCCTGAATCACTTCAAGGCCGCTGCCCATCCCCACAGGCTTTGCACCGCCGCGGCAGATCTTGAAACCGTTGTACTGCGCGGGGTTGTGAGACGCCGTCGTTTGAATACCACCGATCGCGCCCAGGTGCTTGACCGCAAAGGTCACCAGCGGCGTGTCGACCAACCCCACATCAACGACATCGGCCCCCGTATCGCAAATCCCCGTCTTGAGCGCTGCGCAGAGAGACGGACTGCTCAAACGCATGTCATGCCCGACAACGACTCTGCCTTCACCCCCGGATTCCCCGAGCAGCAACGTGGCGGCCGCCTGCCCGATTCGGTGGGCCATGTCCTCATCCAACGGCTCGGGATACACCGCGCGAACATCGTATGCCTTGAATACAGTCATGAGCCCATGGTAGTCAGAAGTCGTCCTCGACCGCCAAGTCAGTCACCTCAACACCCTCCGGCAAAGCGGAAAGAAACGCTCGGCCGTAGTGCTTCCGCACCACCCGCGAATCCAATATCGCCACAATTCCCCGGTCATTGCTCGAGCGAATCAACCGCCCAATCCCCTGCCTGAAACGAATCACCGCCCTGGGCAACTGGTCATCCATGAATGGATTACCGCCCGCCTCCACGATTCGCTCCTGCCGTGCCTCAACAAGCGGACGATCCGGCACATCAAACGGTAGCCTCGTGATGATGACATTGCGGAGGTCGTCACCCCGCACATCCACGCCCTGCCAGAAACTTGCCGTGCCGAAGAGAACTGCCTGTTTGTTGTCTCGGAACTTCTGAAGCAACACCGCGCGAGTCTCTTCCTCGCCCTGCACCAGCAACAGAAGCCCGCGACCCTCCAAATCATCGCCAGCCGCCTCCGCAATGCGCGACATCATGGCGTAACTCGTAAACAGGACAAACGCTCCGCCACGCGTTCTGCCCGTCAGATCGATGATCCGCGATGCCAGTCGCTCGGCGTACTGTTCGTGTGAAGGCTCCGGCATCGAAGAGTCGACCCACGCCTGCATTTGCCGGGCAAAGTCGAAGGGGCTCCCCAATCTCATGTCCGCAGCATCCGGACAACCGAGCCGCTTCTTCACAAGTGAAAAGTCGGCACCCGATCCTCCAAGCGTGGCGGATGTCAACACGACCGATGCCCCCGTGTCGAACAGGTTTTCCCGCAGGAGTTCTCCAACATCGACAGCCATGGCCTTGATCGTTGGCCGAGGTGCCGCTCTGCCGCCCGTTGGCATCCCCTCCACCGCATACACACATCCCGGGATCGATTGCTGCACGACCGCGCGACAAGAAACCGCCAGAGCCAACGCCCGCTGCCCGAACCCCGCTGCCTCCGCAGCCTCGGCATCATCTTCAAGGCCCTGCGAGAGAATGGTCAGATGCCCGCCGAGTTGTTCAAGCGCTCCTGATAACGAATCTTCGACGAAACCCGCCTCGCGAATGCGGCCATTCCGGGGACCGATGTCCATCTGCCACCGCATGACTGCATCGAAAAACTCGCCGGATCGCTCCCGGCACGCAGCCACCAGATCACCGCATTGCGAGAGAAGTTCGCTGCGCTCCCCGCTCTCCTGCAGCCCGCGAAGGAATCCCCTTCCGCGACGGGATGTTGATACAAGCCCGCCAAGAAGGTGATTGACTCTCGACTCGGAGAAACTGGCGCCGAAGTGTTCCGATGCGACATCCTCGATGGCATGGGCCTCATCGAGAATGACATGGTCGTACCGCGGTAACAACCCGGCGTCATCCCGCCGCAAGACGAGATCAGAGAAAAAGATCGCGTGGTTGCAGACGAGCAGGTCGCCCTGCTCCATGGCGCGGCGAGCCGCCTGAAAGAAACAGTCGCCGTACCGCGGGCATCGCCGCCCAAGACAGTTCCCCGCATCGCTCTGGACAAGATCCCACACATCACCACGCGGTAACAACGGCAGCGACGCGCGGGTTCCGTCCGCCGTCTCCCCCGCCCATGCGCGAAGCAGATCAACCTGCTGTGTGGCTGCTGCATCTCCAAGCAATGCACCTCGCCCGTGCGACGCTCGCTCAAGGCGCCTCAGCGAAACATAGTTGCCGCGACCCTTGACCAACACCGCTTCAAGATGGGCATCGACCGTTGATTGCAACAGCGGAATGTCCCGCTCCATCAACTGTTCCTGCAAGGTAATGGTGTTGGTAGCCACAACGACCCGCTCGCCGTACTGCAGGATCCGCTCCATTGCAGGCACCAAGTAACCGAACGACTTGCCAACACCAGTTCCAGCCTCCACAAACAGGCGACCGCGCTCGGTGAATGTCTTTGCAATGGCGGCAGCCATCTCCGTCTGCTGAGGCCTCGGCTCCCATCCGTCGAGCACCCTGCTCAGACTTCCGCCTTCGGCAAAGATGTCGTGTGTCACGAGGAAGTTCCCCCGATCGGATTCCGCTTGGGCTCGCCGGGACGACGTGGAAATCGCCGCGGTGTCTCGCCGATCTTGCGAATGGCGACCACTGTCCCGGTTTCACTCCGCTCGCATGAAATCCGTTCACCCTTCAAGACACGCATCGCCGCCTCCGCCTCAGTGAGTTCCTCCGCTGCCCGACGGCCCTTGATGGCAAGCACCAGACCATCCACGCGGGCAAGCGGAAGGGTCAACTCAAGAAGTACGCAGAGCGGACCAACTGCTCTGGCAATGACCGCATCAGCCGCATTCCGAAATCCTCCATCAGGCTGGCCCACCGTTTCCGCTCGCTCGGCAATGATCGTCACATTGTCCAGAGCGAGTTCCTCCACCACATCGGCCAGGAATGCTGCCTTTTTGCCCGTGGCCTCCACCAAGGCGAATGTCACATCCGGCATGGTGATCGCAAGCGGAATGCCCGGAAGTCCACCGCCGCTTCCTACATCAATCACATGCCCAACACCTTCGCGGGCGAGTATGGGCAGCAGCGACAGGCTGTCCAGAATATGGCTCGTCCATGCTTCGGTTGCATTACGAATCGCCGTGAGATTGAAAGACCGGTTCGTTTCGAGCAGCCTGTCGAGATACTGCCCGAGCATCGGCAAGTCCCTTGCGTCAAGTTCGACATCGAGGTTCTCCAGAGACGGCAGGAAGGTAGCCGGGATCAAAGATGCCGCTTCATCACTCATGGTGCCTCGCCGCCAAATGCGAATCCTTCGCGGGTCATTGGATGTTCTCGTCGCATGGCGATTCCAAACAGGATACCGCTCATCATCCATGCGACGACCAGACTTGACCCTCCCGCGCTCACAAATGGCAAGGTCAGTCCAGTGATCGGCGCCAACCCGATCGTCATCGCCGTGTTGATGAACATCTGCGACAGCAGCATGGCGGTCAACCCGACCGCAACGAGCCGGGGAAAGGGATCCCGACAACCAATGGCAATGAGCAATCCTCCCGTGGCCAGCAGCATGTACAACCCCCAGACCACCAGAGCCCCAAGCACGCCCCAGCGAAGACAGATGACTGCAAACACCATGTCGTTGTGCTCCTCCGGCAAGTGGTTCGCATCCAGCAGGCTCTTGGCCTGCTCCCGTCCCACACCGTCAATGCCCCCCGCACCAACAAGCATCATCGCCCGCGCACCCTGATACCCAATATCCTGTTCGAAGCGTGTGTCACCGCGGACCTGCGCAACCATCGCGACGATGCGGTCCTTCTGGTGCGGACGAAGCAACGGCCACATGCTCCCGGCCGCAACGATGGCCATGAGACCGATGAGAAATAAATCGCGATATCGAGACCCGGCCGCGATCAACATCGCCAAGAGCGTGGGCACAAAGAGCATGGCCGTTCCGAGATCTGGCTCGATCAGAATCAGAACGATCGGGGGAAAGGCCAGGCCGAGCGCAAGGAGGAGACCTCCGAACCGGCGATAGTGATCGCGAAACCGCAAATGAGCGGCCATCGCGAGAACGAACGCGATCTTGGTGAGTTCCGAGGGCTGCAGATCCGTCGCAAAGAGATTGATCCAACGCCGCGCGCCATTCCGGGGGTGCACGATGGCGTCCGGCACGCCCGGCACCAACAGGAACAACAAGAGCAGAATGCACCCTCCGAGCAACCACCAACTCGCCTGCCGAAACCGCCGAGGCGGTGGAAGAAGCATGCAGATGGCAGCAACCACACCGATCCCGCCCAGCACGAAATGCCGAGTGGCTGTGCTTGGCCGAGTTGTTCCGATGACCGCATACCCAAGCAGAGTCAGAACCGCGGCGGCCACAACGATAAGCCAGCCCGGATGTACCCAACGGACTCGATTGCCACCACGGCTCATCGCAGATACCCCGTTGCGCGAAGCGCGTGCAGCACCTGATTGGAAAGGGGGCCCGCGACTCGACCCCCGCTTCCTCCATACTCCACAAGCACGACAACCACCACAGTGGGCCGGGACATGTGCGTCGGCGCAGCCATGACAACAAACCACGAGTGATCCAGTCCATCGATGCGCTTCCCGTCAAGAACCAACGGCGGTGCCTCCGCCGTTCCAGTCTTGCCCCATGTGCGCACGCCAGCGACATTGAAGATGGGCTCTTTCCGACCAGGCCCAAGAATGATGTTCGTACCGGTTCCGTACTCCGCGTTGACTGCATCGCGGAGACCGTTCATCGCCAATTCGACGCCAGCAGCATCCAGATGCATCTGAACCGGTGTCCGATCGCTTCTAATGATCACCGGGTCAAGCCATGTCCCACCTCGGGCCAGCGCCGCGTACGCCGCCGCTGCGTGCAACGGCGACCACGTGATGCTGCCCTGCCCAATCGCCATGCTGATAGTGGCAAACGGCAAGGCGCCTCGCTGCGAAACACGCGATCGCTCGCCCGCATCAGGCACATGACCCTGCCTACTTTCCGACCCCGGGTGCGTCATCCTTCGAGCGAGCGGCTTGCCAAGCCCGAAATCTTCGAGCCATTGCAACATGCGATCCATGCCCATCCTCGATCCCACCTCGTAGAAGAAGATGTTGCAGGAACGAGCAACTGCCTCGATCGCATGAAGGGGTCCGTGCGTGGCAAAGCCGTACTTCTCCCGATACATCCAACACCGCGCCGATCCCTTCACCCCCTCAAAGAAGTGACCGGTGCACTCGATAGGCTCTTCGAGAGAGACCACACCATCGGTCACGGCAGCGGCCAGGAGTAGCGGCTTGAGTATCGACCCGGGCGGATACAACCCCTCGGATGCACGATTGAGCCACGGCAGAGCATCAGCATCAACATCGTCATGCATCGTCGGCGTTGACGCCATGGCAAGAATTTCGCTACTCGCGACATCAAGCACGACAACGCCGCCACGAAGCGGTGTTCCGGTGGGCAGGCCCTCATTTCGATGCCACTGCTGCACAGTCATGAGCCCGAGCTCGCCGGAGAGAATGGCCTCAACCCGTGCCTGCAACTCGGTGTCAATGGTGACGCGAACATCCTCACCCCCAGCCGGCGGCGTACGCTTCAGCTCCGTACCCTGACGATCGCGCACCACGCGGCCCCGCTGACCGCGAAGTGTCGTCTCCAGAGCCTCTTCAAGGCCGCCCGCGCCTATTTCATCACCGATTTGATACCCACCCAGATCGACACCGCCATCAGCAGTCTGAAACGGACGGGCCTCCACATCCTCCGCCCAAGCGTGCTTGCGGACACCCCCAAGAAGCACCGCCGCCACATCGTCCACCTCAATCTCAACAACATCCCGCCGCCGAATAGGAGATGGAAGCGTAGAGCAGTCGATGAGAACCGCTTGCTTCTGCATCGGATACTCGCGGCGACGCGCGTGACGAACCTGCATCGTGCCATCGAGGCCCTCGGACAGAATCCGCAGTCGCATCGCGGCCCCCTCTCCAAGACGAGCAAGCACAACATGCGCATCACGATGTTCTCGAATCGGTTGAGGAGAAAACTCGGCATCGATACCAAACTGACGGTGGTAGGCTTCTTCCTGCCGTGCCCACACGACGGCAGCAGTTTGCTGGACAGACTTTCGAATCGAATCGAGCCGCCGATCAAGATCCAATCGCTCAATTCCACCCTCCTCGGCAATCATCGACCAGAACGACTCCAACTCCAACTCCCGCGCCGGCACAAACGATGTCATCAACTGCGACCGCGCCTCGGGTGACATCGCTCCCCACCGCTCGGCACCAACTGATGATCGAGCATCATCGCGGGCCATGGATGATGCCCGATCCCCCGTAATGAGATCCCATTGCACGGCAAGGTCAAAGGTCGGCTCATCACCTGCAAGGATCCGACCCTGCCGATCCACAATCCGGCTTCGCCATGTCGGCAAATACTCAGTCCGCTCCAAACGAGACTCAGCACGCGCCTTGCGATTCGGCCCCTGACTGATCGCCAAACGCCAAAGCTGCAGCGTCAGCCCGGCGAAACCAAATATGACAATGGACGCCAACACGGCAAGGCGGCGATGAAAGAGCAACAGTCCTGGTGACGATCCTGACATGATGCAGTACGAAGACTCCCCCAGTAAGGTAGCACTCCCGGAACTCGCCCCCGGGAACCAGCGACAGGAAAGGACAAGTGATGGAGTATCGACGACTTGGCAGATGGGGTGTGAAACTCTCCGAACTTGGGTTCGGCTCGTGGTTGACACTGGACGACGGTGACCAGGAGCGAGGCGATCGCCTGTTCCAAACCGCCTACGAAAACGGCATCAACTTCTTCGATACCTCAAACGCCTACGGCCGCGGAGAAACGGAGATGGTCGTCGGCCGCTCCTTGACACCCTTTCGCCGCGACACCTATGTGCTCGGCACCAAGGCATTCTGGCCCTTTGACCGCAATTGGCCGTTTCGAGGCGCCAACGACCGCGGATTGAGCCGCAAACACCTCTTCGAACAATGCCATGCGTCCCTGCGGCGGCTGAACACCGACTACATCGACCTCTATCAGTGCCATAGGTTCGACCCCGAAACTCCTCTGGACGAAACCTGCGGCATCATGCATGACCTCATCAATCAAGGCAAGGTTCTGTACTGGGGAGTGAGTGAATGGACGGCGGATCAGATTCGCGATGCCTGTGACATCTGCACTGCGCGTGGGTGGCACCTCCCCGCGTCGAACCAACCGCTCTACAACATGCTGGAGAGGCACTGGGAAGCCGAGGTTTTTCCGGAGTGCGAACGTCATGGCCTGGGCATCGTCAACTTCTCACCCCTCTGCGAAGGACTGTTGACGGGCAAATACTGCGGTGGCGTGCCGCCGGGCAGTCGCGGCTCGGATGACAAAGTGGGCCGGTTTCTTCTTGATCGAATGTCCCAGGAGAATCTGCAGACAGTGTCACTCCTCGGCGAGGTTGCCAGCGACCTTGGTGTCCCGCTGCCGGTCCTGGCACTGCGGTGGTGCCTTCGCCGGAACGAGATTACCTCCACAATCACCGGCGCAACGAGTCCAGAGCAGATCCTCCAGAACCTCGCCGCCGTCGACCTCACCCTTGATCCCTCCACCCTCTCTCGAATCGACGACATCCTGCACTCCCCCCTCCGTCGCTGAATTCCTTCACCGCCGCCCTGCAGATTCCCCGCTCTGCGCCCTCGAGAAGGACGGCGAAGAACCGCAGGAAATGTGACAGTCTCTGCTGTACAATGCCGGCCTTCCCCGTGAGGGGCCGACGGTGACGGGTCGTATGCCCGGCGCCGCAAGGGGTGTGGTCGCGGCGGCCATGCTCCAGCCTCGGGAAGGTGACGCCGCGGACATGGCTTCGGCAGCATGCCGAGAACCCAACCGCGATTCCATCGATGTTCGAGCGTTCGCTCGGACCGGAGGTTCTTGAACTGCGTTCTTCGACGAAGCGGATTGCCCAACTCAATCTTGGCCCGTGGTGTAATCGGTAACACACCTGGTTTTGATCCAGGCATTCCAAGTTCGAGTCTTGGCGGGCCAGTTCAACAGCACACAGACATGCAGTCCGACAGCGATCGACAAAGGCCACTGGCCGCCGTTATTCTTGCAGCAGGCAAGGGAACCCGCATGACGGGCGACCTTCCAAAGGTGCTGCATGCCGTCGCGGGTAAGCCGATGGTGGCCTGGGTCATCGATGCCGTGCGCGAAGCTGGGGCCGATCGCGTCATCCTCGTCATCGGTCACGGTGGGGACGAAGTACGTGCCGCAATCAAGGGCGTAGAGTTCGTGACGCAAGAACCCCAACTGGGCACCGGACACGCAGCGCTCTGTTGCGACAAGGCACTCGAAGACTTCAACGGTGATGTGCTGATCCTCGGGGGCGACGGCCCCCTGCTGCGAGCAGCCACGATCAACGCCATGATGTGCCGCCACAAGGAAACCGGCGCGGTGTCCACGCTCGCCACGAGCACCATTCCCGATCCCACCGGATATGGGCGAATCGTTCGCGACAGCAATGGCCGATTCGCCGCGATCGTTGAACACCGCAACGCCACACCAGAGCAGTTGGAGATCCACGAGATCTACCCGAGTTACGCGGTCTTCGACAAGACCCTGCTGTTCAAGGAACTTGACACTCTGACGCCAAATGCGCTCAGCGGCGAGTACTACCTGACCGAGATCCCCGCCATGCTGCGAAAAGATGGTCACCGAGTCGAAGTAGTCGACGCCGTTCCACCTGAGGATGTTCTTTCCATCAATACGCCCGAACAACTAGCCGAAGTTGAGTCCATCCTGACGGATCGGCTCGGCGCAGTGAAGGAGGCGCAATGAGCAGTGTCGATCATCAAAGGTTGAAGATTTTCGCAGCAACCGAAGGTCGCGAAGTTGCAACCGCAATGTGCGAACACCTCGAGTTGCCTCTTGCCGCAGGCAGTTCCGAGCACTTCCCCGATGGGGAAATCCTCGTCAAGATCGATGAGGACGTCCGAGGCCGCGACTGTTTCGTCGTCCAACCGACCTGCACGCCGGTCAACGACTCGCTCATGGAACTGCTGATCTGGATCGACACGCTACGGCGTGCGTCCGCCGGCCGCATCACAGCAGTCATTCCTTACTTCGGCTACGCGCGACAGGATCGCAAGGACGAAGGTCGCGTCCCGATCACCGCGAAACTGGTTGCCAATCTCATTACGGCCGCCGGCGCAAACCGTGTTCTCTGCATGGATCTCCACGCCGCTCAGATTCAGGGTTTCTTCGATATCCCCGTCGATCACCTCACAGCCACCAAGGTTTTCTGCGACCATTTCGCTGAGCAGAATGACATGCACGGCGACAACCTTGTCATCGTGTCCCCCGATGTCGGCAATGTAAAGGTCGCCAACATGTACGCCGGCCTTCTGGACGCGAAACTCGCCATCGTCGACAAACGCCGCGAGAGCGGGAGCGAGGTTGTTTCCAAACGCCTCATCGGTAGCGTCGAGGGCAAGACTGTCCTGATGGTAGACGACATGATCTCGACCGCCGGCACGATCTGCGAAGCAGCGAAACTCGTTGCGGAGCAGGGCGCCAATGATGTCGTTGCCGCAGCAACACACGGCGTCTTCGTGAGCCCAGCAGTTGAACGCATCAACGATTCGCCGATCTCAAAAGTCGTTGTAACAAACACGATTCCACCGGGCAACCGCCTCGACGGCCTCGGCGACTCGATCGAGGTTCTCAATGTGGCCCGCCTCATCGGCGAGGCCGTACATCGCATTCATCATCACATGTCCATCTCGGCGCTATTCCGGCACGGAGAAGGACCAAAGAAGTAACACTTTCACCTTGATTGTGAGGTTCAACCCATGAGTCACGACACCCCAACCATCGTCGCCCAACTTCGAACTCAGCTCGGCACCGTCTATGCCAAGCGGCTGCGAAGGGATGGCAGACTGCCAGCGGTCATTTATGGCCGCGAGACTGTACCGGCACATGTCAGCGTTGACGAGAAGGAAGTTACTCAATACCTGCGACATGGAAGCCACGTCATGACCGTGGAAACTGAGGGCAAAGGCGAGACCTGCCTTGTCAAGGACTTGCAGTTCGGCTACCTCGGAGACAACCTGATCCATGTGGACTTCGCGCGGGTTGACCTCGACCAGGTCGTGACAGTCACCATCCAACTTGAACTCTCCGGTTCACCGGCGCTCTCAAAGGAGGTCGGCGCAGTGCTCGAAATAGTGCGGCCGGAGATCGAAGTTGAGTGCATGGTGAAGGACATCCCGTCGAGCATCAAAGGCGATCTCTCCAAAGTCGAAGAAGCGTTCACCATTGGTGACCTTGACATGCCCCCTGGCGTAACCGCCATACTTGATTCGGAACGCCATGTTGCCCACATCACCATCAAGGCCGAAGAGGAAGAAGAAGTCCTGGATGTCGAAGGCGTCGAGGTAGGCGAAGCACAGACGCCCGAGGTCATCGGCGACTCCCCCGAAGAGTCTTCCGACGAACCGACACCAGAGGCTTCCGGGAGCGAGGGCGAGTGACCCCATGAAGTTCATCGTCGGTCTCGGCAATCCCGGTTCAGACTACGACCGCACCCGACACAATGTCGGGTTCGATGTGGTCGATCGGCTTGCACGCAGACTCGCCCCCGGCGAAGTGGCGCGGAGCCGCTTCGACGCAGTCGTCATTGAAACTCGGCTGGGTGAAGAGAAACTGCTCCTGCTCAAGCCGCAGACAATGATGAACCGCAGCGGACGATCGGTGTCGGAGGCAATCACTTTCTACAAAGCCGATGTCGGAAATGACCTGCTGGTGATCATGGATGACATTCATCTGGACTGCGGAGCGGTTCGCCTGCGACCGGACGGATCGGACGGCGGTCACAACGGCATCGCCGACATTTCCGCACGGCTCGGCACGAATGACTGGGCACGACTGCGAATCGGCATTGATGAACCCGGCGTCATCGAGCAGTCAAGGTATGTACTGGGGCGGTTTACATCAGAACAAACCGAACAGATGGAAGTATCGCTTGAAACGGCCGTCCACGCTGCAACACTTTGGGCAGAGCAGGACTGCGACGCCGCCATGAACATGTTCAACACGCGGGCAACACCCGCCGAAACAACGAGGAATACAGAATGACACACGAGCGAATCAGTACCTACGAAGGCCTCTTTCTCTTTCCCCAGGCCGCCATGGCGAATCTGGGAGAGGCAGCCGAGTTCATCCGCGATGTGATCACCCGTAGTGGTGGCACTATCGTGAGTTTCGCGAAGTGGGACGACCGGCGCCTTGCCTATGAGATCAAGGGTAACAAACGGGGTGTCTACTTTCTGGCCTACTTCACAGCCCCACACACGGTGCTTGGCGAGATCGAGCGACTCTGCAACCAGTCAGAGAAGGTGCTGAGACACATGGTCCTGAATGCCGACCATATTCCCAGCGAGGTCGTCGAGGCGGCAGAAGGATCCGCTGATCTTGCAACGGAGATCAAACTACGGGCAGAAAAGGAAGCCGATGCTGAGGGCGTAGCGACCAGTTCGATCGGACGACGAGATGAGGCTGACGCCGCGCAGAAGCAAGAGGCAGCCGCCGAAGAGATCGTCGAAGAGGTCGAGGAAGCCACTACTGACGCGTAGTGCGGTTTGGCCTCATTTGCCTGACACACGCAGGCATCTGGTAGAATGACCGCCGAATCACGGACAGAATCGGGAGAACACGATGCCGAATTTCAACAAAGTCATGCTGATGGGCAATCTCACTCGGGATGTTGAGCTCAAGCAGACACCCAACAACCAACCCGTCGCCGAAATCGGCATTGCCGTCAACCGGAAGTTCCGCACGCGCGATGGCGACGATCGTGAAGAAACGACCTTTGTGGATTGCGAAGCCTGGGGGCGCACGGCGGAAACCATGGCGAAGTACCTCAGCAAGGGTCGGCCGGTCTTCATCGAGGGCCGCCTGAAACTCGACCAGTGGGAGGATCGCGAGGGCAACAAACGATCAAAGCTTCGCGTCGTCATTGAGAACTTTCAGTTCGTCGACAGTCGCCCCGGCGGCGCCACCAACGCCCCCGCACCAACAACCGCCGCGACCACGCCCCCGGATGATGATGTCCCGTTCTAAATGACCTTCGTGCGATGCAACCGGCATCGTCGCATGCACACCACCGTTGGGGCTGGCGCCGGCAGCTCCTCACTTTTGGCCTCGACACGAGGCTTTGAAAGGACAGCACATGGCTAGTCAACGACGCATAGAACTCCTCCTCACGAACACCGTCGATACCCTTGGCATCGTGGGAGATGTCGTCCGCGTGCGCACCGGGTACGCTCGCAACTACCTCATCCCCATGGGACTCGCGGAACTTCCGACACCGGAGAAGATTGAGGCCCTGCAGTCCCAACGTGACGAAGCCCTGAAGTCACTTGCTGCTCGTAAGGAAACGGAACAGGGCCTCGCCGAGCAACTCGAAGGCGTCACGCTCACCATGACCCGAAGCGCCAACGATTATGGGGTGTTGTACGGCTCAGTCACCCAACGAGACATCGCCGACTCCCTTGCGGAGAACGGCTTTGAGGTGAATACACGCGCAGTTCGCCTCCACGAGGCCATTCGCCGCATCGGCGAGTATCCGGTGACCATTCAGTTCGACAAAGATCTCCGCGTGGATATCGAAGTCGTAGTGAACCCAGATCGCCCCCTCGAAGAACGCGATGAAATGGAATTCGATGAGGAAGGCAATCTCATCATCAAGCAGACTCCGGCCCCGGAGGTTGCCGCCGAGGCTCCCGCTACGGAAGCCGTGGCAGCGGAAGAAGGAACCGCAGGCTAGCGGCCTGCTGGAGAGAAAGGTCTCCCAAAAAGAGTCGTGCCCGCTGCCAAAGCAGCGGGCACGAGTCAAGTTCCGGTGTGGGATCGACGGCGCTCAGGCGGCCGATGCCTCCGGCGTGGGAATCCTCAGGAATTCGGCTTCGAGATATCTCGCGACATAGTCGAGGATGCTCTCGGCCTCCGGAATACGGGGGTTCGATGTCGCCCCTCGCGGGTCGAACCGCATCCCGCGGAATCGATCGATCGCGTCGGCCAGGGTAAGGCCATATTGAATGGCAAGCGAGAACGCGCGGCAGAATCCTTGAATCAGACCGCTCAGCGTAGATCCTTCCTTGCTCATCTTGATGAAGATCTCCCCGGGCATGCCGTCCTCGTGCAATCCAACAGTGAGATAGCCCTCGTGACCGGCGATCGAGAACTTGTGCGTAACCGACCGATGCGTCGGAGGAAGTGACTGTCGGATATTACCGGTCGTTGCTGGCATGGGCTCGCGCGGGCTGAGACCCTATCGGCAGCCTCGCGCGATCTACTTGAGCACTTGCCTTCACGAGCGCCCCGTGCAGGGCGTCGAACACGCTGCCCGCATCGGCAAGTTCCATGCCAGGACGAAAGTACAGTGCCCGCAGCCCTGACGCTGTAGCCGCGCCTACCGATCGAAGTGATCCTGGAGTGCTTCTGAGCGCCTCGTCCAGCGCAGAGGTCTCCATGGTTCGAATGACCACATCACCCTCTGCCGTGATCATCGACGCTATGCCCATTGCAGCTGCGGCGGTGCGAAGTTCATGATAGCGCGTCAGTCGCTGTGCCGGCCCGGGCAATTCGCCCCACGCCGACTCCATGTCTCGCTTGATCGCTGCGACATCAGCCAACGCCGATGCGGTAGCAAGGCTTCGATAGACCTGCACCCGACGCTGCGGAACAGCAATCCACGCCTCCGGCAACCAACCAATCACCCCGATGTCGATGACGGGCTCCGCACGCACAACCGAATGACCTTCGCGGATATCGTGCGCGGCTTCCTCCAGAAGTTGACAGTACATCTCGTAGCCAACCGCTGCGATGTGCCCCGACTGTTCGCGGCCCAACAGGTTTCCCGCTCCGCGAATCTCAAGATCTCGCAGCGCAATCTGAAAGCCGGCGCCAAGGTGGGCGAACTGCTCCATCGCCTGCAATCGCTTGCGTGCATCCGGATTCACAAGTCGAGACCGTGGCAGCAGTAGCGTGCAATATGCGCGGTGTCGCGAGCGTCCCACTCGACCTCGCAACTGGTGCAGATCAGCCAGCCCGTACCGATCGGCATCGTCGATGTACATGGTGTTGGCGCTGGGGATGTCGATGCCTGACTCGATAATCGTTGTGCTGACAAGGACATCCGCCTTCCCCTGCACAAACTGCAGCATGAGGCGTTCCAACTGCCGCGGCGACATTTGCCCATGGCCCACGATAACTTCGGCCTCGGGAACGAGCCCACGGATCTCCGCGGCCACAGACTCGATGTCGTGTACACGGTTGTGAACGAAGAACACCTGCCCCTCGCGAGCAAGTTCCCGCCGAATGCCCCGTGTGATCGCAGCTGCATCCCACTGCACGACCTCGGTAACAATCGCCCGCCGATCCACCGGCGCCGTCTGCAGCGCACTGATGTCCCGCAATCCGAGCATCGCCATGTGCAGTGTCCGTGGAATCGGCGTCGCCGTCAGCGTCAACACATCGGCCTCTGCACGGAGCCCAAGCAGACGCTGCTTGTGCTCGACGCCGAATCGCTGTTCCTCGTCGATCACAACAAGGCCTAGCGAACGCATCCGGACATCGGCGCTCAACACACGGTGCGTCCCGATGATGATGTCGACCGCGCCGTCGGCAAGGCGGTCGAGGATCTCCTTCTGTTCTCCGGCCGTGTGAAATCGGGTCAGCGATTCCACAACAAACGGGTAGGCTGCAAGCCGGGACCGAAATGTCCGCTCATGCTGCACGGCCAGCACCGTCGTCGGCACAAGCACTGCCACCTGCAAACCGGACTCCGCGGCTTTGAACGCCGCCCGAATCGCAATCTCGGTCTTGCCGAACCCCACATCGCCGCAGATGAGCCGGTCCATTGGCCGCGAGGCTTCCATATCCCGCTTTACCGCGGCGATGGCGGCAAGTTGGTCCTCGGTTTCCTCCCATGGGAAACTGCTCTCGAACTCGTTCATCCAAGTAGTCTGTCCCCCGCACGCCACGCCGGGCGAAGATTCCCGAACGGCCTGCAGCCGCAGCATCTCGGATGCCAGATCGCGCACCGCACCGGCTACCTCCTGCTTGCGAGAAGCCCATCGCTCGCCGCCAATTGCCGAGAGTTGCGGGCGGCCATGAAACGCACCGATGTACCGCTGGACCAGATGCGCATGCGTTCCGGGAACATGCATGCGGCGTCCGCCGGCGAACTCGAGCGTGAAGTACTCCCCGTCAAGACCATCCTGTTCCAGTCGCTGGAGGCCAAGATACCGAGCAATCCCGTGTTCACGATGCACGACGAAGTCATCAGGGCTGAACTCCGCAAGTGCCTCACGCATCGCGGCGCTTCGTCGCCGAACAGGACGGCGGCGCTCATATCGATGGAATACCTCGTGCACTGGCACAACGGCCGGCCCACCAGCAATCATGAATCCGCGATGAACAAACCGCTGCTCAATGTCCAACCCGGTGGCACCGGACAGCGGTTGTCCGTCGCCCCGCAGTTCGGCCATGCGGTCGGCCTCGCCACTGGTCCGCGCGGCCAGGAGTACCGGGCGATCGCGGGCCATGGCGGCCAGTTCCTCCATGGCTTCGCTGGGCACCGTTGAGAAGGCCGGCAGTGCTTCAAACGGCAATGCAACGTCGACGACGGTCACCGGCGGGGACAATACTTGCACAACGGCGGCGAGCCGCGTGATCATCGAAGCGGCGACATCATCGCCGTGCATGACGCCGCTGTCATCCACAACACGGTCAATGTAACTTCGCGACTGCGCCGTGACCTCCTCCATGTCATCCAGGACAGTTCGCCAGTGTTCGTCCAAGTACTCGATGACTGTCGCTTCGCCCTTCGATGGTCCGGATGCCGCGGTGATCGTCACCTCATCGAGATGGCGATCCGAACCCATGGACACCGGATCGATCTCGGAGATGGACTCGATGCGATCGTCGAGGAAGTCCAATCGAACACACGCACCGCCGGCAGTAGCAATGTCGAGGATCCCGCCGCGTGGAGCGTACTGCCCTGCCTCTTCGATCGACACGCGTCGCTCGTATCCCCCATCGACAAGCCATGCCTGCAGGTTGGCCATATCGCACTGCTGATCCACCTTGAGCCGCCGAACCATGCCGTCAAGCGTGTGCGGCTCCGGCACCGACTGCATCACCGAAGCGATCGGTGCCACTATGACCCTCGGATGATCGCCGCGGGCCAAGCCCTCCAGCAATGCCAGCCGCTCCGCCGCCAAGTCGGCCATGAAACGATCACCGGCCAGCGATTCCATGGCAGGGAAACGGCTAGAGGACACTCCCAAGTCCCGCAGCATGGCGACCGCCTCATCCGCATCGTCGATGTGGGCTGTGACAAGCAGGACCGGGCCCTCGCCAGCGAGCACCCAAGCAATGCACGGCGAAGTTGAACCGCACGCAGGTCCACACGTGACGCTGCCGCGCGCCGCCGCCAATTCGTCAAGCGACGGAATCTCCCGCAGGATCGTCTGCATCCTCTCACCGAGGGGCATCGTCATGTTCCGCATCCTTGAACAAGTACCGTGATCGAGCCTGCGTCAACGGGCCGATGCCGCGGACTTTGGAGAGATCGTCGGGCGTCAACACAACGCCGGTTTCGATCGCGTGGTGCAGGCGCTCTGCAATCACTGGCCCCACATGCGGCAGCAATGTCAGTTCCGCCTCCGTCGCGATCTTGAGGTCGATCCGCCAGGGATGGAACTCCCCTTCTGGCGCCTTGGCGTAGGGGCTGTCCACGATGATCAACGCCCCGAGCACCATCAACCCGAACGCAATGGCATCGCTGCCAGCGAGTGTCATGCTTCCTCGGTGGTTTTCTTCGGCAGTTGCAGCGGACCCAACGGTTTTCGAAGCCGCTTCCGCATGCCGAACAGTTTCCCCATGGCGGGCCGTGGTTTTCCATCTCCGCTCACCAGCCCGGACGAGGGCAGTTCGGCGTGTTCGTGATCGAACAGATCCGTCCAGATGACGGAATCGACATAGGGCTTGGAGAGCGCGATCCCCAGCATCTGCCCCGCCCATTGTTCCTGCTGTGACTCGTTCCACTCGTGTCGCCACCACCCGGCTTCCTCCCCCAGTGTCCGACATGGGGCGCCCATCGCCGAAACAAGCAGCGGTTTTTCGACCAGAAAGAACTGATCGAGCATGGCGCTCAATTCCATCAGGTCGCGTGTTGCCATGCCTGTACCGTTGCCCACAAGCAATCGAACGCCAATGGCATCAAGGCGGATGCCTTCCTGAACCAGCCGGTCAAGGAAGACCAGTGGACCAAGGGAACCGGATTGAGATGCCACAAATTCCGCGTAGGGCTCCGTCAACTCGATCAGGACACGAGCCCCCTGTGATGCCTGCCGGGCAAGCAATGTGGCCGTGCGAATCAAGTCAACCATGCCACCGGCGGAGAGTGCGACATGGCGGTTGGTGTTGGTCCCTGCCGCGATGTTCCAGAAGGCAACAGCAGGCCCGTACCGTCGTATGACTCGCTCCATGTGGTCGTAGCAGCGGTCGCGGAAAGTAGGAAAATCATGTTCCCACTTGGTGACCCAAGGTGGAATCGCCCCGTCAGCGGAAAAGTCCAGAACTGGCCCGGCGATGATCGGTTTATCGTGATCTCTGGCCCACGCGATCCACCGGTCTACATCCGCCCAGTCATATTCGCCCTCAGTTGTCTCGATCGAGGTCCAGGGCATCGGGACGGCGATGAGGTCAACATTCTTTTCCAGCACATCGCGAAGTGGTTTGTCGTATCGCGACGGTGAAATGCGAACACCAAGTGTCGAGGATGACGCAGCGCGTTTTCCAAAGCGGCGGTGCAAGAGGATCTGCGCATGCGCCATCGCAAGTCGCTCCGTCGCGTCGATGGCTTTCTCCAGTGCTTCGCGGGAGAGTCGATCCATCTCGGTCAGATCCGTACATACGATCGCTCTGGTGAAGAGTTGCCGAGCCTCCTCCCAAGCTTCGAGCGCGGGATGCTCGTTGCTGAGGTCAAACATCTGCCACTCTTCGCTCTTGTCAAGAAACATCTTGATGCGAAAGCGGGCAAGTTCCAGGGTCAGAAGATAGGGCTCTTCGCGCGGCGGGAGCAGTGCCGTCCGCAGTACGAGCCGGCCGGCTGAACCGGCATCGCAGAGCAGGCGAATCCCGATATTGGGATGGCCCGGCGCGGAAGCCTCGATCATGTCGTCCTGTACCGCCACGGTCCCACGGACAACCTGACCGTCCCGCGTCAGCAAGCAGGCCGTATCTGGAAAGTTGACTGTGTCGCTTGTGCTGAATCGGATCATCGCAGGAACGAGCATTGTAGGCGCACCCGGAAGGGGTATGATTACCCGCATGACCACCATCGCCGACGCCGTATTTCAGACCCATCTCCCGCTTCCCGGCCGCAGACAGGGCAAAGTCCGTGACATCTACGAAGTTCCCGGATCGGAAGGCCAACCCGGCTCCGTCCTCATCATCGCCACGGATCGCGTGAGCGCGTTCGATGTCGTCATGCCCACACCCGTACCGGGCAAGGGGCGGGCACTGACCTCGATCAGTTGCCGCTGGTTCGATTTCATTCGCAACCTTGATCTGATTGAAGATCACCTCCTTTCAAGTGATGCGAGTGATGTCCCGGGGCTCGATGACACCCATCGCGATCAGATAGAAGGCCGCATGATGCTCGGGCGAGCGTGCAAGGTGATCCCAATTGAGTGCGTTGCGCGGGGCTACCTGACAGGGAGCGGATGGAAGGAGTATCAGCGTTCCGGCACAGTCTGTGGAATCGAACTGGCGCCAGGCATTGAACAGTGTGGCCAGTTGCCGGAACCGATCTTTACGCCTGCTACCAAGGCTGACGAGGGGCACGATGAGAACATTGATTTCGACACTGCCTGCTCCATTGGTGGCCGCGAAGTCATGGAACGGCTGCGGGACCTCACGCTGGAAATGTATTCGGCCGCATCCGCCTATGCCCGTGACCGGGGGATCATTCTTGCGGACACCAAGTTCGAGTTCGGTCAGGCCCTCGATGCAGATGGGCAACCGACTGACGAGATCCTGCTGATAGATGAGGTGCTGACACCGGACAGTTCACGCTTCTGGCCTGCCGAGGACTATGAACCGGGCCGCGATCAGGACAGTTTCGACAAGCAGTATGTTCGGAACTTCCTTGAAACGCTTGTCGCGGGCGGCAACTGGGACAAGACGCCGCCGGGCCCATCGCTTCCCAGCGATGTCGTGGCAAACACGCTCGCCAAGTACCTCGAGGCAGCGAAGCGGCTCTTTGGTAGTTGACTTACTCTGACGCGTCGACGGTGTTTCGAAGCAACATCGCGACAGTCATCGGACCAACGCCCCCGGGAACGGGTGTCAGATATCCGGCGACCGATTTCACCGCATCGAAATCCACATCACCGACGGTCCGGGTCTTCCCGGTGGTCTGGTCGCGAAGACGGTTGATGCCCACATCAATGACAACGGCCCCGCTCTTCACGATGCCGGGGGTAATGAGGCCCGGAACCCCCGCGGCAGTCACCAGTATGTCCGCTTCGCGCGTCAGCGATGCCTGGTTGGGCGTGTACTCGTTGGTCGAGATCACGGTGGCCTCCGCCTGCATGAGCAACACCGCAATCGGCTTCCCCACGATGTTGCTGGCGCCAACACACACCGCCCGCGAGCCACGGAGTGGAATGCCCGTAGACTCGATCATCTCGATGACGGCCAGCGCCGTGCAGGGCACGAGGCTGCGTCTGCCGAAGACGATGTTCCCGATGTTCGCGGGGTTCACGCCTTCCACGTCCTTCCCCGGCGCGATGATCGACTGAATCTCGTCTGCATCCACGCAACTGGGAAGCGGGAGGTGCACCATGATCGCCGTAACTGCTGGATCTTCGTTGAGGTGTTGAATCCGCGTTGCCACTTCCTGATGGTCGGCATCGCCGTCCAGCGTGTGCAACATGTAGGTGATGCCCACTTCGCTGCAGGCTTTTCGTTGATTCGCCGCATAGATGCCTGCTGCCCGGTCGTCGCCGACCAGCACTGCATCCAATCGGACCTCCCGCCCCTTGCCGCGCAGCGTCGCCACGCGGGTGGTGAGATCCGCCTTGACCTCGCCCGCCAAGGCTCGTCCGTCGATCAATTGGCAATCAACCATGTGAGGACGAAGAGGATAACACTGTTACAGTAGGAGCATGTCCGAAGGCCCCACCTTCCTCGCCATTGCCACCGGGAATACCCGTGTGCAGGTTGCCACTGTCATCAATGGAGAGATCGCCAGCCGTGTGGCCCTCCCGGCAGCCGACCAGAGCGGCGTACTCGAGACGTGCCTGCAACGGTGGACTCCGCTGCACGAGAAGGATGACGGAGCGACCATGGTGCTCGCGTCGGTCAACGCAGACGCTGCGGCCACCCTGCAGGCAGCACTGACCGACCAGACCAGTCAACAGATCTGGCGGCTTGGCACGGACATTCCCGTACCTGTCGGCGAGCATCTGGACCCGGAGACGATCACTGGAATCGATCGACTCTTGAATGCCGCCGGCGCGTGGGACATGCTCAGGCAGGCGTGCATCGTTGTGGATGCCGGCACGGCGGTCACGGTCGACTTCGTCGATGGCGAGGGGACATTCCACGGAGGAGCCATTGCGGCGGGCGCCCGCATGCAACTGGCCGCATTGAGTGACGGAACGGCCGCCTTGCCTGAGGTTGAGTTTCAGCCGCCCCTCCGCGAAGCCTTCGGAAAGAACACAGCGCAGGCCATGCTGCAAGGAGTCTTTCACGGCATCCGGGGCATGGTGCGGCAACTCAGTGAACAGTACGCGATGCGGTATGGCGCGTACCCGGTGGTTGTTGCTACCGGCGGCGATGCCGAGGTCTTGTTCCAGGATGACGAACTTGTTGAGCGCGTCCTTCCCGATCTGCAGATCCTCGGAATGATCGCCGCCGTTCGCCACGCGTTGATGCGCGATGCCGCTGACGATGACCGTTGACGCGACCTGGTTCGTGGCCACGCCCCGGACTTCGGGGGCTATTGCCATCCTGCACATCGAGGGAGATGTGGAACGGGTGCTACGCGAGTTGACCTCTTGCGAGGATTGGCCGATTGGCGTGATCCGCCGCGTAGTCATCCCGGGGGTGGACGACATCGTTGCGGCGAGGATAACGCAGCGTGTCGCACAACTCATGCCGCATGGTGGTTCGCAGGTCCTGCGGCGACTGGTAAGGTCGCTCACCGAATTGGATCTCACAGAAGCGCCTCCAACGAGCGCGTGGCCGGAGGGGGGAAGTGATCTTGAGCGGCACATGCTTGACGCACTGGCAAGGGCGTGCAGTCCATTGGCAATCGACCTGCTTCTCGATCAACCACATCGCGATCACGCAGCGTCACCCACTGCCGAAGATCTAGCCAGGAGCCGACGCCTCGACCGGCTGGTCACGCCGCCGAGCGTCGTGCTGGTTGGCAAGCCGAATTGCGGCAAGAGCACGTTGATGAATGCGCTGACGCGGGAGCGGACGTCCATTGTGCACGATCAACCCGGCGCAACGCGAGACGCCGTGGCGGCTCGCGTGGACATGGCTGGGCTTGTCGTTGACCTGTACGACCTTCCGGGCTTCCGTGACACTGATGATGCGGTGGAGCAGGATGCGATTGTCATCGGACGCTCGTTGCTGGCAGCGGCGGATTGTGTGGTTTCGCTCGCAGAGCCCGGGGGATCGTGGCCGTTGCTAGATGGCGAGGCGACCCTGCAGGTAGGCACGAAGTCCGACCTCGGTGTTCGAAATGATGTCGATTGCAGCGTCTGCGGCGTCACCGAGCAGGGTCTCGCTGGGCTCGTCATTGCGATCCGCGATGTGTTGGTGCCCCCTGCCGACATGACACATT
>CAZJKE010000002.1:0-7272 GCA_964546585.1 uncultured Isosphaeraceae bacterium
TGCGGAAGGGCAATTGGTGGGTGTCCAGAATTGAGGGATGTGTCCGTAGAATGATGGAATGACGCCGCCCACAAGGGCTACAGGGAAAAAGAAGAAGCCAAATGATCCATGGGCCACGCCCGCGATGCGGCAGTACCGCCGCTTCAAGGACGCCCATCCTGAGTGTGTGCTGTTCTTCCGCATGGGCGACTTCTACGAGATGTTCGATGACGACGCGCGGGTTGTCAGTAAGGCGATCGGGCTGACGCTGACCCAGCGGACAACCGGCATCGACATGGCCGGTGTACCGCACCACAGCGCCGATGGGTATCTGCGGCGGCTCGTCAACCAAGGTTTCAGAGTCGCCGTATGCGAGCAACTGGAGGACCCCTCGCAGTCAAAGGGCGTCGTCGATCGCGGCGTGACCCGGGTCATCACGCCCGGCACGCTGGTCGACGCAGCGATGCTCGACGACGCTCAGCACAACCGGCTCATCGCCCTGAGTTGTTGCGGTGACGATGTGCTTGTGGCAGCAGCAGAAGTTTCAACCGGCGAGATCGAACTCCACAGAATCCCCCGCTCCTCCATCCTGGATGAACTCGATCGACTCGCATCGTCGGAAATCATCGTTTCCGAAAGCGACGAGGAACTCGCAGAGGCTCTCTCACGCTATCCCGCCGCGATCAACCGCCAACCGCCCTGGTGCTTCTCCGCGGAAGAGGGACACCACCGCGCATGCAGGCAGTGGGATGTCGGCACAGTTGCCGGCTTCGGCATGACCGATGACGATCCTCTGCTCAGCCCGCTCGGGGCCTTGCTCGGTTACCTGTCCCAGACACAGGCTGGCGAGGACACATCCACGCTGTCCCACCTCAGCCCGCCGCGCGTTCGGCAGAGTAGTGCGTTTGTAGCCATGGATGGCACGACGCTTCGAAGCCTCGAAGTCGAACAAACTATCCGTGGTGGCACCATCGAAGGATCACTCTTGGGCGTACTCCAGCACTGCCATACACCCATGGGTAAGCGGCTCCTGCGGCAATGGCTCCGCGAACCGCTCGCAGATCGCGCGGCGATTGAATCGCGGCAAGATGTCGTTGCAACGCTGTTGGACGAGTCCGTGGCGCGGACATCACTGGCGGGCACGCTCCACGGTATGCAGGATGTCGCTCGGATCACCGGCCGCGTCGCCACCGGTCGGGCAACACCCAGAGACATTACCGCACTTGGGTCCTCGCTGCGCCAACGAGGGGCAGTAGCAGAACAACTGGCCCATCCATCTCTACAACGATTCCGCAGCAGGCTTGAGACGGTCGGACAGTCCATTGAACCACTCGCCGACCAGATCGTGGATGCGTGTGTCGATGCACCGCCCGCACACCTTCGAGAAGGCGGCATGTTTCGCGATGGCATTGATGTCGAACTGGACGAGGCGAGGCTGTTGCAAAGGGACGCGGGGTCCTGGCTGGGCGAGTATCAAGCGGAACTTGTGGAGGAGACGGGCATCGCGTCCCTCAAGATCGGATTCAACAAGGTCTTCGGGTACTACATCGAAGTCACCCACGCGCACACGGACAAGGTTCCCGATGCCTTCACCAGAAAGCAAACGCTCAAGAACGCCGAGCGGTACATCACGCCGCCGTTGAAGGAGTTCGAAGACAAGGTCACAACAGCCGAAGCGCGGGCGGTGCAGCGCGAGCAGGAACTCTTCGCCGATCTGTGCAATGACATCGCGCTTTGCACACCGTCGGTCGTGTTGTTTTCAGAGGCCATCGCCGAACTGGATGCGCTTGTCTGTTTCGCAGATGTCGCGGCGCGCTTTGGATATGTGCGTCCAACCCTGACAGACGACACAACACTCGACATCAAGGACGGGCGACATCCGGTCTTGGACCGGCTACTGGCCGAGCGATTCGTGCCCAATAGTTGCACGCTCGACCCAGCCACCCTTGCACTGATCACTGGCCCCAACATGGCGGGGAAGAGTACCTTCATCCGGCAGGTCGCGCTGATCACATTGATGGCCCATACCGGATGCTTCGTCCCGGCGGCCTCCGCAACGATCGGGGTTGTCGACAGGATCTTCACCCGCGTCGGCGCCAGCGATGAACTCCACGCTGGGCAATCGACATTCATGGTCGAGATGGTCGAGACAGCCAACATTCTCAACAACGCCACCTCCCGCAGCCTGGTCATCCTCGACGAGATCGGCCGCGGCACGAGCACGCTCGATGGATTGTCACTTGCATGGGCGATCGCGGAAGCCCTCGCCGATCGCGCTTGCCGCACCCTCTTTGCAACCCACTACCACGAGTTGACCACGCTCGCCGACCGGCTTTCGAGTGTTGCAAACTTACATGTGACCGTTCGAGAGTGGAACGACCGCGTCGTCTTTCTCTATCACATCGAACCTGGCCACAGTGATCGCTCGTACGGCATCCATGTCGCCCAGATCGCGGGCGTACCTGCCGATGTTGTTGCGAGGGCCAATGCGTTGTTGGACACGCTCACCGTGCATACCCGGCAGGCGAGCGATGAAAGCGCAACCTCAAGAACCCCTCTGTCGCAGGGCGATCTCTTCTGCCAGTAGGCTACTAGTCTGCCTCGGGCCAGAGAATCCAATCGCCGTCTACGCCCTTGTCGGGCGCCCACTCGCGTGTTGATGCGTCCCCGATGGTCGGTGGCGTTCCGCCGTCATCATCGCGATCGGAGCCCAGAGAGTAGAGCGCGGGCTTGCCGTCTCGAATCACCAGGCCCATCGGCTGTGGTGCCCATGGGTCAGGAACCGGGTTCTCCATGGCTTCCGCAAGCGTGGCGGGCCAGCGGCCTTCTCGCCTGCGGAATTGTTCGATGGCGATCGCGGCCAGTGCGGCGTCTCGCCAGCCTTCTGCATAGCGGGCACGCAGAGCTGTTTGATCCAGTGCTGGGGCAAGCGTGTCCAGTAGTACGTACTCGAATCGGCCGAGGGGCTTGTTCTTCCGAGCCTCCAGTACGGCATTATGGGGATTTTCTTCCCACTGCCAGAGGGGATCGCCGCGGTGCAGTGCAGCACCCTCATAGAACCGATCAGCTTCCTCTCGCATCTCCCGCCTTGAGGCAATCAGGCAATCCGCGGCCGGAGCGACCAGCGTCGACAGGAATGTGGACGGCCCCGTTCCTGACTGCGCAAAGCCCATGACCTCGCCGAGCGAGCCGGGAATCAACCAGCCGTCACCCTCGCCGTCATCGGTGTAGATCCGCTGGAGGATGTCGAGCATCATGTATCGCTCGCCGGTGATGCGTATGGGGAGGAGATCGTCGGTCTCGGCCAACGCCGTTGCCAGCACAGCCAGATGAGCGTCGCTCAGTATCGCTGGGGCACGCTCCATGACGCCGGCGGCAGTTGTAAGGGCCATGCGGAACAAGGACAGTGACACCAGGTCATTGATCAGGATGGGATGTTCTCGAAGGTGCCGAGCAATCCCCAGGATTGCAATGATGTCTGCTGCCGCGCGGTCGCCATCGCCGCTCGCCATGGCCTCCCTCGCATCGATCATGAGCAGCCTCGCGAGCGATCGCATGCCCCCTAACGCCGGCAGATTCACCGAGATGACCGATCCTTGCAGGAGTGGGGACGGTGATGATGGACCGCCGCTCGGGAGAGTCAGGACATTGCCCATGCCCGGCATCGTGGCAATCTGGCGGAGTTGTTCAATTTCGTGCGCCTGATCGTCAACCCACGTTTGGAGTACTTCCCAACCGGGATCTCCGGGCCACTGAGCGGGCGACTGGGGTTCGCCTCCAACCGTCGACAGGACCTCCTGGTAGCGGGGCCATGCTCGATCAGGCTCAGGCACGGCCGCGGCGACCTCGTTGAGTTTCGCCAGGTAATCAACTGTGATGGTGGGCTTGCGGGCAAGTGCGAGCATGATCCAGATGATGTAGGTTGCCACCACGAGAAGCCCCGCTATGGCGACCCATGTCTTGTAGGAGATTGTCTTTCTTGGTTGCAAAGCCGCCATCGCGTTGGGTAGAGATGCTACCAGCCCGCCGCTGTTCCCTTTCCCACCAACGACCAACAGAGCCGCAGTATTTCGGCAACGCCTTCATGCGTCGCGCCGGAACAGGTTGGCAGTGATTCCAGGCCAAGTGCATCTGCGACAGCGGCGATGTGCGCAGGGCGTTCGTCTTCGGGGATGAGGTCAATCTTGTTGCCCACCAGAAGGATCGGCTTGCCTTCGAGCACCTCGCTGTACTGTCGCAGTTCACCTTCGATCGTCGTGGCGTTGGTGACGGGGTCACTGCCATCGACCGGCATCAAATCGATGAGATGGAGCAGCACGCTGGTTCGCTCGATGTGCCGCAGGAAGTCGTGCCCGAGGCCTGCGCCCTCTGCCGCCCCTTCGATCAGGCCTGGGATGTCGGCAACCACCAGCCGTCGTTCATCGTCGAGTACGGCGATGCCGAGGTGTGGGTGAAGCGTTGTAAAAGGGTAGTCCGCCACCTTGGGCCGCGCTGCCGATACAGCAGAAAGGAAAGTGGACTTGCCTGCATTGGGAAGTCCAACGAGTCCGACATCGGCCAGCAGTTTCAACTCGAGCCGCAGTGTGCGATCTTCCCAGTCGCCGCCCGGGGTCGATTCGCGAGGGGCTTGGTTCGTCGAAGACTTGAAGTGCTCGTTACCGAATCCTCCCTTGCCTCCGCGAGCCACCACCAATTCCTGTCCTTCTTCGGCGATGTCAGCAAGAAGGTGATTCTCCTCGTCGTACACCAGCGTGCCGAGTGGTACCGCAACGATGCGGGACTCGCCGTTTGCACCGTACATTTGTTTCCCCATCCCCGGTCTTCCGTTTTCGGCCCTGTAGTGGGGTCGATGGGTGAGTGTCAGGAGCGTGTCGAGGCTGGAGTCACCCACGAGGATGACATCGCCGCCATCGCCGCCGTCGCCGCCGTCAGGTCCGCCCTTTGGAATGAACTTCTCCCGCCGAAAGCTCATGCAGCCATGGCCCCCTTTCCCCGAACGCACGAAGATGCGGGCTCTGTCTACGAGCATGGGTGTCTTTGGATCCCCCCCCTCCCCCCACTGTGTGCACTGTGTGCCTCAGTTGACCGCGGTGAACTGCGGGGCATCAGCGTCACAGGGCACGATGTCGACATACCGGCCGCGGAACCGAACGGTGCCGGGCATGGTGGCGAAGAGGGTGTCGTCGTTTCCTCGTCGGACCATGAAGCCCGGCTTGAACTTCGTTCCGCACTGCCGAACGAGAATGGACCCGGCTTTGGCTGTTTCGCCGCCGTACAGTTTGATGCCGCGATACTGAGGATTTGAATCGCGTCCGTTCTTGGTGGACCCACCGCTTTTCTTATGTGCCATCGCTTCGTACTTCCTTCATGCCCTCTTGAGGGGAGCCGCGTATTCTAGCACATTGTCCCGGTCGAACCTGCGTGCCTACCGGAAGACCCAGCGGCGGCGTGCCCGATCCAGCGTTGAGGAGCCGGATTCGACTTCTGCGGGCCTTCGCACTGAAACACCGCGGCCGACCGGTCGCCTCGGGAGCGGTTTCAGAGCCAATTCGTCGAGGCTTCCAGGGACTCCCCAGGACAAGTGCAGTTGCCGCCGGAGCACGACCTTTTCACCATTGTGGGGGTCAATGACCTCGGCGGTATCGCCGCTCACGCCACGCACAAAAACTTGTACTTGCCGGACGACTTCGTTGCCTGCCGGCCAGATGACCAACCCCCGCCGTGCGTGTTCCGGTCCGCGGAGGAGCGGCCCTATCGTGTCCGATTGTTGTTGCAGGAGCGGATCTCCGAGGATGTCGAGGATGGTCAGGTAGACCCGCCGGGGCACATCTTCGACATCTGCGATGACTTCGCCGCGGTCCGTGACGAGATCGAGGCTCGGGGCCCAAATGTGGTCTTCGCCATCTTCGTTCATGACCTCATACACGAGTACCCAGTAGCCATCGTCGGTGCGTTGGTCTCGAAAGAAACGCAGGTCGCCTGCATCGAAGGTCAATTGCCACCGCTCCGGCTGATCGCCGGCCTTGGGGTAGGCCATCGTGGTCGTTGTGACCAGAAGAGCCATCAGAATCGACATGAGCAGTGGGCGAACCATGGTATTGTCCGGTGGGAGATTCTAGCATGGACCCAAGACCATGACTTCTTCCTTCTCTCATCCTCAGGCCTTTCCCCCTCGTGGCGAGCGGGTACCGCCGCAACGGCGGTTGGAAGCTGCGGCGGCGTTGCTGCGAACCGGCCCCCCCGAAGCGGAGTCGTTCCTGCGGGCGCTCGGCGCCCGGGATGCGTCGGCCGGGGCATTCTGGGCAGTCGAATCGCCTGCCGGTGGATATGAGGCTGCGGTACTGGGCGTCTTGAGCCCGGGCCGCACGGTCATGTGTTTTGCATCACCGCCATCGAACAGGGGTGATGTTCCGATTCTGGCGGGCGTCATCCAACGAGCTGTAACTGAACTTGCCGCTGAGGGTGTTGCGATTGCACAGGTTCTGCTTGCAACGCAGGATCGCCTGTCTTGTGCCGCCTTTGAAGCGGCGGGGTTCTGGCCTCTCGCCATTCTGCAGTACATGGAGCGGTCTGCGACGGCCTTCCCCTCGTTTGACCGGGAGGTTCTGCGATGTATTCCGCTTCCGGAGTGTGGCGAGGATCTCCTGGCCGAGGTCTTGCCCCGCACCTACGAGGCTTCGCTGGATTGTCCGGATCTCCATGGCCTTCGAACAACGCCTGACATCGTTGCGGGGCATCGTGCCGTGGGTCGGTACGAGGCGCAACTCTGGTCGGTCATCCACGTTGCGGAGCGTCCTGCTGGCGTGTTGCTCTTGAGCCGCTCCCATGAATCCGCTGTGGCGGAGTTGGTGTACCTGGGTCTGGTGCCGTGGGCCCGCGGCCGTGGGCTTGGGCGTGCTGCTCTGTTGCACGCGCTTCGGGAGTCCCGCAGGGTCGGGTGTCAGCGGATTTCGCTTGCGGTAGATCGCAACAATGCGCCGGCGATTCGACTGTATCAATCGCTTGGGTTCCGTTCATTGCAGCGTCGGCTCGCGATGATCCGTCAGTTGTCCACCAGTTGTTGACATCGTTGCGGGGTGCGGTGGATTCTTTTTTTTCATGGTGCGTTGAACCGCAGAAGTGGGGCACTTGCGCGGTGTGGCGTGTGTTGTTTGCGATGATTCTGTTCTGATCCTCTTGCGGTCAGTGTTGCATGCGATACGCTTCGCCCATTGCCCAAGGACGGGCGAGCCGAACGATGTGCGGGGGATTCGGAGGATGGGCGGGGAGTCCGGGGGTGGTCCGGGGGTGGTC
>CAZJKE010000002.1:7372-38915 GCA_964546585.1 uncultured Isosphaeraceae bacterium
GTCCGGGGGTGGTCCGGGGGTGGTCGGTTGTAGGACGGATCCTGCCGCATTCATGTGTTTCCTAGGATTGTCGCGCACTGTCGTTGGGCGGTGGTGATATCGATCTGCCCTTTGGTATTTATGGCCGAGTCTCTCACAGTTCAACCGTCAGATGGCGTGTCCGAGGAGCGTTTCCGATCGTTGCTCACGAGCAAGCTTGGCGAGCGGCCCTATCGCATGTGGTTCAGTGATACGAAGGTGAATTGTGATACGAGTCGGGTCTCGATTACGGCGCCGACGCCGTTGGCGGCGCGGTGGATTCATCAGCGTTTTGCGGCGGTCATGGATGATGTTGCTGCGGAGGTTGCCGGGCGTGTGATTCCGGTGGAGGTTCGGGCTGGTGAGCCGTCTTCCCAGCCTGCGTTGTCCTTGGACCGTGGGGTGACTGTGCAGCCGCCTCTGGCGACGGGGGTGCGTCGCCGTCCCCCGTTGTTGGATTTTGATGCGTTTGTTGTGGGGCAGTGCAATCAACTGGCGTGTGCGGCGGCGACTCGGTTGGCGGAACCTGATGGGGGCGGTATCTCACCGCTCTTTCTGCATGGTGCCTGCGGTGTGGGCAAGACGCATCTCTTGCAGGCGATTTGTCGCAGGGCTGGGGAGGGTTCGTCGCTTCGGGTGCGGTATGTCACGGCGGAGCAATTTACCAATGAGTTCATTGCGTCGTCTCGCAGCGGGGACTTTCACCGCTTTCGCATGCGGTACCGGCATGTTGATCTGTTGGCGATCGATGATGTGCATTTTGTGGCGAACAAGTCTCGTACGCAGGATGAGTTGCTCCATACTTTGGATGCTGCGGGGCTGCGCGGTGCGAGGTTGGCGTTGGGCTCTCATGAGGATCCTCGGCAGATTCGCCAGTTCAATCGTCCGTTGTGCAACCGGCTCATTGCTGGCATGGTTGTGGAGATTGAGCGGCCTGACCGCCAGACTCGATCGACCCTTGTGGAGAAGATGGTGGGGAGGCGAGGTTTGTCGTTGACTCCTGCGGCGATCGAGCGTCTTGCGGGGGAATCGGTGGGGTCGGTGCGGGAGGTCGAGGGTGCTGTGACTCGTCTTGTGGCGGCGGTCACGCTGTTGCCGGATGCCTCGTCGTCGGGGGCTATTGGCATCGAGGTTGTGGAGCGGGTTCTTCGGGCCTCTCCCCCGTCGATGGTGCCTGTGCCGATGGCGACGGTCATCGATGTTGTCTGCAGGCGTTTGGGTGTTGATGAGGGGGATATGCGGGGCAAGACGCGGTCGGCCCCTGTCGTATTGGCTCGGAGCCTTGCTTCCTGGTTGGGCAGGTCATTGACATCGCTGAGTTATCCGGAGTTGGCCCGGGGTTTGGGCCGTGCTCATCACTCGACGATTCATGCGGCGGTGGGACGCATTGAGCGGCAGTTGGCGGCGGAGGGCACGATTCGTGTGGGGGATCGGTCTGTGCCTCTTCGGGAGATGGTCGATCAACTGGCTTGGGAGGCTCGTTCTCGGGCGAGCGAGCGGGAGCAAGGGACGCGGCGTTTGGGCCGGAAGGTCACTGCAATCGGAGAATGAGCCATCTTGGGGGGGGCGGGCGAGCGGCGACGGGGATACACTTGCTGCATGCGACGGGTTGTTGTCTCTCTGTGTGTCGTTGGTTTGGCTGCGACATCGCTTCATGCGGGGTTGTCGGACTTCACTGCTGCTGCCACGCGGCAGTTGCGTGAGGCCACGCGGTCGGCTCGGAACGGGAGCAACTTGCCCAATCTTCGTTCGCTTCGAAATCTGCGGGATCCGGCGTTGCGTCCCTACTTTTTCCAACTCGCGCAGCACTCTGACTGGGCCGTGCAGGTGCATGCTGTGTTGGGTTTGGGAGAGTTGGAAGACAATGAGCAACTTGATCCGTGGCTCATTCAGCAGGTATCACCGATTGCTCGAAACCTGCTGGTCAGCCATGCCCTGGACGAGAAGAAACTCACACTGGAGCAGATGCGAGGGTTGTTGGCGTGGCCGCTGCTTGAGCCGGGATCACGACTTCTGTTGGCGGCGGAGTTGCATGAACACGCCGAACCTATCGACCCCGACATTCTGCAGTCGTTGGCCACGAATCCGGACCTGACCATTGCAACATTTGCGTCGCTGATGATTGATGGTGACGATGGGTATGCGCTTACCGAGGCCACTGATCGGCTCCGCCGTGCCAGTGGTGCGGAGCGAGCGCAGACGCACAGCAGTACGCTGGTACTCATTCGGCAGCACAGGCCGGATGGGGCGGTCGAGTGGTTGCTGCAGTTGTTGTCGGATGACACCATGCGATTGACCTCTGAGGAGCGGTACTGGACCATCTATGCGCTCGTCGATGTGGACGCAGACAAGGGGTTCCCGTATTGGGAGAGCGCGGTGCCCGCGGCTCCGACGCGGGAGGAGCAGATTCGCTGGGCCTTGCTTCTCATGGAAGCGGGTGCTCCCATGGGTGAGGCTGTTGCTGAGCGTTTGCAGATTACGGATGACGAACCGCTCTTGGCCGCGATGCTTGTCGCTGGTGATGCGGCGTCCCGCAAGGGCGATGATGTGGTCGAGGCGATGGCGGTCTTGGTGGAGACGGAGCACGCGGCCTCGATTGACTGGGCCTTCCGAGCGGCCGATCGATTGACGGATGAACAGAAGATTGCGTTGTTTACTCGCCTCGCGACGCTGCCGGAGGGTGGTCGCGTGACGCCTCGTCGTGGCCATGTCGCTACGCAGGCGGTAAGCCGGCTTCTTGAGATCGATCCGGAGGCCGTCTATGCCATGCTGCGAGAGGCTGAAGATGACAGCATGCAGCAGGTGGTACTGCTCCTTGAACTGCTTCAGAGCGGCGGTGATCGAGCGAGTGTGGAGGCTGAGAAGATTCGCCGAATCGGCTTTGATCGGCCGGACGCTCTGGCGTTGCTTCTTGCGGCACGGGGGAGTGGTGCGATGAGTGATGCGGACCGACGAAAGTTGGGGATCATTGCCGGCGGCGGGGGGAGAGTTGATGAACCACTGCAAACGCAGGCAGCGTGGCTCTACCTGCAGCGGATGGGTATGACCGAGAAGGCGTTGGCCGCTGTTTCGGGCGAGTAGTTCACGTGTCCAACCGGATTCCGCTGAGCCAACCCGACATCACCTACCTTGAGATCGACGCTGCGGCGGCGGCATTGCAGAGTGGCACGCTGGCGCTCGGGCCTCGCACGGCGGCCTTTGAGCAGGCTGTTGCCGCGAGGGTTGATGCTCGTCATGGCATTGCGGTCAACTCGGCGACCAGTGCCATCCATCTGGTGTTGGAGGCGTTTGGTATCGGACCGGGTGATGAGGTCATTACTGCCGCGTTTGCGTTTCCTGCGGTTGCGGCGGCCATCCTCCATGTGGGCGCAACGCCCGTCTTTGTCGACTGCGAGGCGCGGTCGCTCAATATCGATGTTGGCGGGATCGATGATTGTGTCACGGAGCGAACAAGTGCGATCATTGCGTCGCATATCTTTGGGAACCCGGTGGGCATTGATGCTGTGGCCTCTGCCGCCATGCATCATGAGTTGCCATTGATCGAGGATGCAGGCGAGGCGATTGGAAGTTCATTGCGAGGTCGGGCGGCTGGGTCGTTTGGTCGAATCGCTGTCTTCGCCTTTCATTCAACGACCCAGATCACGGCGGGTGAGGGTGGAGTCATTGTGACGGATGATGAGCACTTGGCACGGCGGTGTCGCCTTGGGCGAAATCACGGCCTTTCCGGTGATGTGTCGGTGCGGGTTGATGATCTTCACGAGGTGAGGACGGACGAACTGATGAAGTCGCTCGGCCATGGGTTTCGACTGAGCGAGATTCACGCTGCCATTGGGGAGGTGCAGTTGTCACGTCTGGCAGAGATCTTGCAGAAGCGAAGCGCCATTGCCGAGTGGTATACGCAGCGGCTTGGCGGTCAGTCCGACCTCATGTGTCCGACCATTGAGCCGGGCGTTGCCATGAGTTGGGATGGATTTGTGGTTCGCTTGAGTGATCGATTTGAGCAATCCCATCGGGATGAGATCATCAGGGGGCTCCATCGCCATGAAATCGGGGCGGCGGACTATTTTCAGCCGGTTCCCCATCTTTCCCCGATCGTCGATCGGCTTGGCGATTCTGGCCCTTATCCGGTGGCGGAATCCGTCTCGCAGCGGACGATCGCCCTCCCCTTTTTCACGACCTTGTCGGAGCGGGAGGTGGACATAGTCTGCCAGACGCTCACCTTGATGATGGGCCGCGCGACATTCGCCTGAGTTGGCGGTATAGTCGCACCCATGGGCCTGTTTGGCGATGTCCGGAAGCCGGTGACCTGTCCATCGCAATTGGTATCTGATGCTCGGGAGCAGGATCCGCGGGGCGATCGATTGCATGTGGGGTTTGCGGCCCTGTTCATGTTCTGTCTGCCGATTGACACGGCACCGGCATCGATTTCTTGGGGCATGCTTGCTGGCCTTCTGACGCTACGGTTGTTGTTGCACGGTGCGGTGAGGCGGTCGCTTTCGCCGTTGCTTCGATCATGGACCTGCTGGGCGATTGCGTTGTGGGCCGCGTGGACCATCTTGACCATCGCCTGGTCAACTGACCCGGTGACGGGGTGGGACCACGCTGGCGCCTTACGGATGATCCTGCTGCCCGCGTTGCTCTTCCCGGTTCTGACGCGGTGGCGGATCCTGTTGGGGGCGTTGTTGGCGGGCGTCGCATTGCAGGGGTTGATGCAGGTCGGAGAATTGGTGCTGGCCTTCTCTTCTGGTGCGTCGCTGACGCGGCCTAGCGGCCTGATGGATCATCCGGGGCTTTCGGCGATGTTCATGGGAACGGCGGCGGTCATTTGGCTCTCGATATTGGTCACAAGCCAACGGATTCGCTGGTATCTGCTTGTCGGTCTTGTCCTGGCAGTATTCGGGGTCGTCGTGGCGCAAGGCCGGGGCATCTGGATTGGTTGCCTGCTCGCGGTCCTGGTGGTGATCTGGCAGAGTATTGCGAGCAAACGAGTGCCTGCCCGCCGATTGATCGCCATACTGATATGTGCTGCGGTGTTCGCGGGTGGGGCGGGTCTTCTTGTTGGCAAGTCGGCGAGGATGCGCCTTTCGGACATCCCTGCCTCGATCACCGGGTTCTTCAATGGAAACGCAAACACCGGTGGCGAATACCGGCTGACCTGGTGGCGAGGTGCGTTGGACGCAAGTGTTGAGGGCCCGGCGGTCTTCGTTTTCGGCCGGGGTCTCGGAAGCACGACCACCGTCGACTTTGCAGTGAAAGGTTCGAGGATTCCGAGCCGGACCAGCCACCCCCACAACGTTCTTGTACAGAGCCTCTATGAGGGCGGGCTTATCGGGTTGGTGTTGTTTCTCTTCCTGCTCTGGCGGATTGCGTGGGGTGATGGGGGCCGACGGGAGGTGGTGAGCAGCATTGCCATACCCGCTCTTGTTGTGCTGTGGGTAGGTGCGGGCATGTTCGAAGGCCTGCAGAACAGCGGAGGCCAACTGGCAGTCCTGATGCTCGCTGCGAGTTTTTCCGTCGCCCTCGGCTTGGTCAATCCACGCTTGCAAACAGTCGGCTCTTCGCGACCTCGATCTCGCAAAGGGGTTGCGGTGGGAGTTGTCGAGCCAGTTGCCGAATAGACCGGGATCGCCGCGGCGGCATTGAACCAAGCACGCTGCGAATGTGATGCCGGTCAAGACCTTGGATGGCGGTCGCTACTTCGTTGTCCTCCATGCCGACCACGGATGTTCGGAGAGCCCGCCGATCGACTGCGCGGGGAACTTCGACGGTGGGCAGTTCGTTGTCGGCGTTGTCGGCGGTGTCGGCGTTCTTGACGATGGCCCGCAGCACATCCATCCGGCGATGTCGGGGCATGGATTCCAGCATGCCGCGGGCGCGGTCATGTGTCATGCGGAGGAGTCGCGTTGCTGATTTGGAGGGGCTGATCAATTGTGGTTGTGCCGCCGCGGTGCTGGTGCTGCGGCGCCGGGCCACGCTCCAGCCGGAGAGAAGAATTGCCGCAAGTGCCAGAAGTAACGCGATCTGTTGCATGTCCGGTCCGGTGTCGGCTGCTGCGTGGGCCTTGCCACTGGTTGGTGCCAGTCGAAGCGTGATTCGAGGAGTTTCTTCTGTGGCGGTGGCGAGTATCGCATGTCGGATCGAGCGAAACGCTGCTGTTGCATCTTTTTCGGCAACCCAGGATCGAGGAAGTGTGACGGTAACGGCCCATCGTTGTGCCGCCGGGTTTCGCCAGGGAATGAACACGCCCTGTCCACCTGCGATCTCCCGCCGAATGTCGATGGATGAGGGGGGGAGACCCAGCGACTGTATGAGGGTCGTGGCGAGATGCTCCTGTTCATCAGGATGCTCTGGCGGTAGTTCAACCCGGCTGCAGACATGACCGTTGCGAGCGTCCACAACCTCCACGTCTCTGGCTTCGAGACCGCCGGTCGCCCCTGCCACCAAATGGGCGATGGCGTTGACAAGCGTTGGGGGGACCGCATTTCGCGTCGGTGTAATCACGACGCTCGCGGTAGGCACTGTGCGCGATTGCCCGAGGCCGCTTCGTGGATCAGCTTCTGATACCACGACCGATGCGGATTCGATTCCGGCCATGTCTTCGATCATTGCGGCAAGTTCTCGATGTCTGGCCTTGCGTGCTTGCTCCCGTTGTTGGGTGCCGGTCATCCAGAATTCGCTGCCAAAGACGCCGCCTCGCTCGGGTTCCCCAGGATCAGCCTCACCGGGCCCCTGCTCGGCGAGTATTCCCTGCAGCGGCGGCGCAGCGACAGGTGCCTCGGGCGTGGGTTGCCGGGTCATGGCCCAGACGGCTGCAATCAGGGCGACGAAGACAGCGCCCCCCCCTATCCGTCGAAGCGTAATTCCTGACGATCGTTGCGTTTCTGCCGCAGTCCGTTGCCGCGAAACCTGATCCAGGTTGCCTGCCAGAGGTCTCCTCTCTGCCCTCGCCACACGAGCGGGGGCGTGGTGTGCCGCGGCGCATCCATGCGCCACATGCCAACCACCTTTTTTCATCGGCGCGTTGGCGGGGGGCCACTGTCAGTTTTTGTCCCCTTTTTTCCTCGCTGACTGCCTCGGCGAAGGCTCAAGATCATGGCCAGACCCGCTGCAATCATCAGGGCAGTCCAGATCACGCTCAACAGTGATCTAGGTTCGTTGGTCGCTTCGTCCAATTCGCGGGCCTCGCCCAAGTCGCCGGAGGGCCAGCCGATCGGCGTTGCCGTCACTCGCCCGCGCCGCTCGACGCCGAGGAGGAGGAACCCGCGTTGGGTTGGCAACACGGCCCATCGTCCCGGCGGGGTAGGCCAAGCGGTGAGGTCAACGCCGCCGTCCTGCTGCAAGGCGATCAGTCTGGTGGTGTTGTCTTGTTCCATGAGCAGCACTGGCCAGGCATCTCGAATCACAAGGTCGCGGAGATGACCTTCCACGGCGTATTGGCCGCCGGCAGTCCAAGCATCGTCATTCCAATGCCAGAGACGCACGCCACCGACAACCTCCTCGGCCACAATGGGTGCACCTGCCAGCGTGTTCAGGTGCGCAGTTCCGAACACAGGCGGCGTGGGAAAGTCGCTCCACTGGCCACCCTTGAGTACTTGCAGATGGAGTCCTTCTTCGAAGGTCGCCACGACGAGATTGCCGTCGAGTGTGGTCAGGTCGATCCCGCCATTCCCCACCGCGATCGTTGCCACCATGCGACTGCGAGGCGCCGTGGTGCCGCCGAGGCGGAGTAGATACATGTCGGCTGCACCATCGTGCATGTCTGCGAACCACAGTTGGTTGCCTGCAGAGGTCATTGCGGCGGGGCGATGTTCGAGCGGCATGATGGCGGTCCATGCCTCTTCGCCGATCAGAGCGGAAAGTGCATGCGGCGGGCCGGATTCTCCTGGTGGGTAGTCATTGACAAAGTACACCCCGTTTCGAGATGTGGTCGCCGACAGCGGTAGTGGCGCTGCCGCTATCGCAGCCAAGAGCAGGTGTGCGATCACGGCGATGGTCCGTGCACTCTTGTGGGGCGGAGTGCTGATCGCAGAAATGCCAGGTCGAACACGCGATCCATTGGTTCTTCGCTCGTGTCGGTGGAGAGTCTTCCGAAGGCTATCTTGACCTCTTCGCCCTCGCGGTCGTCCCGGCTGATGTCGATGAGCCCACTTGTCACGGGCCAATGCAATGAGAGGGAGTTGGGTACTTCTACCTGAATACTTCTGCGATGGGTCGCGATCAGTCGGTGGTCGCCGTCGGTCAGCGTGACTCTCGCAAGTCTTCCCTCTCGCCATGTCGCCTGCCATGTGCGGCCGCGACCGTCAAGCATGGTCAGTGGGTTGCTACCGGATTCCGTTCCCTGGGGCAGCGGCGCCAGACCAAGCAGGACGAGTCCATCACGCGTGTCGGACACGATGTCATCGAGGTAGGGATCATCCATGTCGATGTGGAGCACCGTCTCATCACCGGCCATGTCGAAGAACCAGTGGTGGTGTTCATCTCCGCCGAACCAGTACAGAGGTTCTCCCAGTTTCGAAATCCTGAACGACAAGGACCGGCCATCTCGCCAAAAATCCAGATCGCCCTGTTCGCGGTGATTGCCATCGTCATCCCGCCATCGCAATTCAATGGCGCCGCGGCCTGCAAGCGATGTGAGTTGTGCGGTTCGGGCTGTTTCCGCTTCACGAATCTCGGCCAGAGACGTTGTGTCCTGCTCTTCTACTCGCTGTGCCGAGCATGCGGCAAGCAGGAGTGAGAGCCAGGCCATCCACCGCATCAGATCTCTCCCTGCAGGATCTCGCCAAGTTGATCGGCCAATTCGACGATCTCGTCTTCGCCGATCCCCGGGTTTGCTACCGCCATGGCATCGCCGTCGATACCGCGGAATTGAAGCAGCCAGGTCTCGCCATCCTCAGTGGTTTCGCGGCCAACGAGTTTGAGTTTGCGTTTTCTCATCAGCGCCAGGGCGAGGATGTACCTGAAGGCGATGCGGCGGGGTCGTTCATCGCCTGCCAGCCGCTCGAAGAGGTCGACCAACACTGTGTCATCGATAACGATTCCCGGTTTCCGATCCGCCTCGGGGACGATGTATCGCCAGTAACTGAACAGCCGCGGTGGTCGAGCACCCCCTTCCCATGCCTCGATCGAGTAGTCCAGACGATCGAAGCCTTCATCTTCACCATCTTCCTCCACGCATCGCTCACACAGGGCCGCCATGGCCGGGAGGCCGGGCTCCAGGGGTTGATCGGTGGCCTGGCAGTGACCGCTCGGGTGTGAGACGCCGTGTGTGTGGCCAAAGCGAGACATGCAGGAGATCCTACGCGATCGGCGTATACTTTGAGTACCAATGGACTGGACGATCCTCGGTTATGACTTCTGGGAAGTGGCTTTCGAGTTGGCGGTCATCTGGGTGACCGCCTATCTGGTGCTGCGGTTTCTGCAGGGCACGCGGGGAGGCGGCGTCATCAAGGGGCTAATTGTCTTGCTTGCGCCGCTGGGGATTTTCTGGCTCTTGGCATCCTTCGCTGGTGCATTTGATCGACTGGCCTACTTTGCAGAGACTTTCGCGGGGTATGTGTTGTTGCTTCTGGTCATCATCTTCCAGCCTGAACTGCGGCAGGCGGCGGTCCGAGTGAGCCAGTCCGATCTCTTTCGCCGATTCAGGCAGACGCCGTCGGTCGGCGGCTCGACGATTGCCGCCGTTGCTGATGCCGCGAGGTTCCTCGGACGCAGCCAGTTCGGTGGCTTGATTGCGATCGAGCGGGAGAACGATACCGTCGATCATGTGATCGGCGGCCAACTGATCGATGCGGAGGTCAGCGCCCCACTGTTGCAGTCGATCTTCTGGCCCAACAATCCACTTCACGATCTCGGTGTCATCATGCGTGGTGATCGCATCGTCAAGGCCAGTGTTCAATTCCCGTTGGCCGACGAAACTGCCTTGCCGGTCGAACTTGGATCAAGGCACCGCGCCGCGCTGGGGCTGTCGATGCGGTGTGATGCGCTGGTGATCATCATCAGCGAGCAGACGGGTCGTATCTCGTTAGCGGATCAAGGCGTGCTGACGACAATCGAGCGGGATGAGTTGGAGGCTGAACTCATGCGGCACCTGGAGCAAGTTCCGGAGGAGCCGCCGATGGGAAGAAATCTGGAGTCGCCAGCAGCCCAGCAAACCGCGGCCGTCAAAGAAGTTTCAGAACAGGCATCGTCATGAAGCGCAAGGACGATATCTGGACCATCATCTTTGTCACGGTTGTTGCCGTGGTCATCTGGATCTGGGCTGCCCGAAACACCCAGCAGGAAGCGACCGTCATGACGACCGTTTCATTCCGCGGGCCTGACGGTGCCGCCAGTATCGTTACGCCCAACCGAGAAGCAGTACAACTGTCGTTGACCGGTTCGCGAGGGGCGGTTGAGGAGGCCCGCGCTGCGATGTCGCCGGGGCTGGAGATCGTCGTTCCCGCGAGCAATGGCGAGGTGTTGTTGGATGGATTGGCTCGTCGCATCGAGGCCTTGGATCTCGTTCGAGGTACCGGCGTTTCCATCGTCGCTGCCGAGCCCGCATCGGTGACCGTGAATGTGAAGACGCTGGCATCAGCCGACGCGGCGGTGCGTCCCGTGCTTCCTGGCGTTACCGTCAGCGGCGACATTACTGTGGACCCTGCGACGGTCACGGTGCAGTTGCCCGAGAGCGTGCGAGCGGCGCTGCCGAAGTCGTTGACGGTCGATGCGGTGCTGGATCGGTCCCGGCTGGAGCAACTTGAGCCAAGTGTCGTGCATACATTGGATGCGGCTGTCCGGCTTCCGTCGCCTCTGGATGCCACTGGTGCAACCGTCACACCGCAGCGTGTGTCCGTCACCTTCAAGGTGCAGTCAAAGACGGCGAGCACGACACTGGACCAGGTTCGAGTGTTGTTGGCCGGACCGCCAGAGGACTACGCAGCCTTCGCTGTCAGTCTGCCCCAGCGTGTCTTGCATGATGTGACGATCGAAGCCGATCACGAATTGGTCGCCGAGATCGAGGGCGGTGAGACCACCGTCTTCGCGATCGTTCGGTTGGCATCGCGTGACATGGAGCAGCGGATTGGCCACAAGGCCGTGGCTGCGTTCATGGCCATTCGAGAGGATGGGAGCGGCGTCCCGGTCATCGCCAGCCTTGCGGATCCAGCGATGCTGAACATCGAGTTGGATATCACACCGACAGCCTCTGAGGAGTGATTGGGGATGCCGCGAGGGTGGCCGGCACCCTTACGCCCAGCGAGTGGCGTGCCACGCCTTCTTGCCGCGGCGAATCAAGATCGTCGAGCCGTGGAGCAGATCGTCGCTCGTGAGGACACGTTTGACCGCATCATCGCCTTCCACTCTCTGTCCATTGACGGCAATGGACCCAGTGCTGAGAAACTCGCGGGCTTCGCGTTTGCTGCCGGCAAGTGTGGTGCGAGGGAGAATCTCCACGAGTGACGCCTCTTCCCCGCCCAGACCGATCTTGTTGTGCTCGCTCGCTGGCACCTCGGCAAACACCTCGTCAAGCATGGATGCGTCCAACGACTGGATATCGCCGCCGAAGAGCGCGGCTGCGGCCTCGTTGCAGCGATCGACATTGTCCTGGCCGTGAAAGAGCCGAGTCATCTCGTCGGCGAGCGTGTGCTGGCCCTGCCGATGCTGGGGTGATTGCGAGTGGCTTGATTCGATCTCCTCGATCGTAGAGTGATCAAGGAAGGTAAACCACCGCAGGAACTCGCCGACATCTTCATCGGGAACATTGAGCCAGTACTGGTGGAATGCCCAGGGGCTGGTTCGATCGGCGGTCAGGTAGATCGCGCCGTCTTCGGTCTTGCCGATCTTGCTGCCGTCACTGGCCGTGACCAGCGGCGAAGTCACGCCCGCCGCTCGAAACTGATCATCGGTGGTATCGGTCATGTCGCGGCGAATCAGATCTATTCCCGCCACGATGTTGCCGTATTGATCGCTCCCAGCGATCTGGATCGTGCAGCCCATGGTGCGCCGCAGGTGCAGAAAGTCATAGGCCTGCAGGATCATGTAACTGAACTCCGTGTAGGAGATCCCCTGCTCTCGATTGTGCAGGCGATCCTTCACCGAGTCTTTCTGGATCATCGTGTTGACCGAGAAATGCTTCCCAACATCCCGAAGTACATCGACGAAACTCAGCGGCTCGAGCCAGTCAGCGTTGTTGACAACGATCGCGGCGTTGTCACCTTCGAAGTCGAGTACCTTTGCAAAGGATTGCAATTGCCCGTCGATATTGGCTGCAACCTGATCGCGATCCATCAGCGGACGCTCCGCATCCTTGCCGGACGGATCACCGATCAAACCGGTGCCGCCGCCCATGAGTACGACCGGTCGATGGCCGGCCAATTGAAAGTGTCGGAGGAGTTTCATCGGCATGAAGTTGCCGATGGTCAAACTGTCCTTAGTTGGATCGAAGCCACAGTAGCCCACTCGCCCCGGCGTCTGGAGATGAGACCGAAGTTCGTCCCCGCCAGTGGCCTGATGAAGCAGGCCTCGCCATCGCAGTTCGTCGAGGAGGTGCATGGGGGGACAGTCTATGACCAACCCTCCGTTTCGTGGCGGATCGACGCTCGGCACAGAACGATCAGCATGAGGACGGGCAGAGCGAGGTAGAGCGGCATCGAAATCAGTGCCTCTGCCAGGAAGAGCCCACGGGCATCAACGCTCTCCTGTACGAGACTCCACCGCGGTGCCCATTGCACTGCTGCCATGGTGATCGTCACGATGATGAAGACCACACTCCAGATCAGGAGCAGCCGCGGCGAGCGGCGGCGGCGTTGCAGGAGACCCATGCCGCCGCCGATCAAGATGAGTGACAACACCGCCCGGATGAGTCCAGCCAGGCCTGCAACCCACCGAGGTGGACCCTCTGCGGCCAGTTGTTCCATCAGGGCATCGTTCGCTTCTGCACCCGGCAGCATTGTCGCGGTATGCAGTTGTTCGAATGAACTCATGCCCGTCAGCGAAAGGCATCCGCCGAACAAGAGAAGTCCCCCCACCACAACACACACTGACCCCATGGTCGTAGGCCACGTACTTTCCCACTGTTGCTCATTCATCAGAACTGCCTGATGAAACGGGCATCGTTTTCGAACAGTCGCCGGATGTCGCCAATGCCGTACTGCAACATGGCGATCCGCTCGATACCGAGGCCGAAGGCGTAGCCCTGCCACTCCTCCGCTTCATAGCCAACCTGTTCGAACACGCTCGGATCCACGAGGCCGCAGCCGCCAAGCTCCACCCAACGCCACGATCCCTTGATCTTCATCTTCACATCGAACTCTGCCGATGGTTCCGTGAACGGAAAATAGCTCGGACGGAACCGTACTTCGGCTTCATCGCTGAAGTAGGCGCGGGCGAATTGAAACAGCGTGGTCTTGAGATCCACCATGGAGACGTGCCGATCCACCAGCAGGCCTTCGCACTGATGAAACATGCTGAAGTGCGTCGCATCGTGTGTGTCCGGCCGATAGACGCGGCCAAGGGTGATGATCTTGATCGGTGGTGAAGCGTCCTCCATGACGCGAATCTGTACCGTTGATGTCTGCGACCGCAGCATGCGACCGTCGCCCATGAAGAAGTTGTCGGCGGGATCTCGTGCGGGATGATCCGCCGGGATGTTCAGGGCAATGAAGTTGTGATGCTCATCTTCGACCTCTGGGCCAAAGGCGGCGGAGAAACCCATCCTGCCGAAGACCTCGGTGATCTCATCGATGGTTCGGCTGATGACATGCCGCCGACCCTCTCCCGCGGCCACACCGGGTTCCGTGACATCGATCGCCTCGTGCTCGTCGTTCGTGTTCCCCAGCGAACCTTTTCTGGAGTCAAACGCACGCTCCAGTTCACCCTTGATTTCATTGAGCCGACGGCCGATCTCTGGCTTATCATCCGCGGGGACATCGCGCAGCATGGGCATGACCTGCTTCAGCCGCCCCTTTGTACCGAGATAGGCCAGTCGCCATGACTCCAGGTCGTCACCGGTGCGGACCTCGGCCAGGTCCCCTATCGCCTCGGTCTGTAACTGATCGAGAACATCCCGCATGCGGGCATCATACGCCACGATGAGCGGCGCCAGAAACCGGCCGCTCTCCCAAGCACCCTGCCTGGCCTGCTAGGTATCGCCTGATTCCGCTTCGCTGCCCTCGTCGGCCTTGGCTGGCGCATCGGCTGACTCTGTCTCGGCGGTCGGTTCGGTCTCAACAACTTCCCCATCGTCAGTTGCCACCGCATCTTCGGTCTCGGGCTTCACCTCATCTCCTTCAGCGGCAGCCTCAGCCACCTCTGCTGATGCCGTGAACTTGGCGGCAAAGTCGCGTCGTCGCTGTTTCTGCTTGCGCCGCCGCGAGGATCCGCCGCCGAGCTGCGGGCCCTTCTCGTCGCCCGCCAGTTGCAGAATGACAAGATCGGTGCCATCACCGAGGCGGTGCCTGTCGGTCTTGATGATGCGGGTATATCCGCCATCTCGATCGGCGAATCGTGCGGCAACCTGCGTCATGATGTGTTGCACGAGCCGTGGCGACTTGCGGACCTCGCCGTACCGGTTGAACTCGATGTCGTCCTCGGTGGGAAGATCAAAGAACGCATTGTTCTTTCTTCCGTCCGGAACATTTGGATCGGCAACCCAGGAGTACACCTTGCGGTCATTGACCAGCTGCTCGATTCGCCGACGAGCCTGCAGTCCTCCACGCTTGGCCGTGGTGATGATCTTTTCGACCAACGGCTGCACGGACTTTGCCTTTGGCAAAGTTGTTTCCACCTGTCCATGTTCAAACAGGCCCGCTGCGAGGTTTTTCAGCATCGCGCGGCGATGCTCGCTGTCGCGGCACAACTGTCTGCCTTGGATTCGATGACGCATCTGCTACTCCTTCCATCCGGGCAAGCCCCGGAGTGCATTACTCTGTTTCGCCCTCGGGAGCGGGGTCCTCTGTTGTAGCACCACCGATCACTTCCCCGCCAAATGATGGCGGGGGGACCTCTTCCACGATCTCCAATGCTTCGACGGGTGCATCACCGTCATCGTCGTCGAGGTAGGTCTCATCGCTGGAGAACGCATCCGGATTGATCGGCTCCACCGCAACACCCGGCGGCAGTTGCATGCCGAGCGACAGACCGAGATCCTCCAGTTTCCGCTTGATTTCCCGCAGCGAGGTTCTACCGAGACTGCGAATACTCAGGAGATCGTTGTCACTCAGGGTGACGAGATTGGCAATCGTTCTGATGTTTGCGACATCGAGGCAATTGGACGATCGCACCGTAAGATCGAGGTCCGAAACAGGCATGGCCAACTTGCCCATCAGTTCATCATCTACCGCTGCGGCTTCCGCAGCTTCCATGCTGACCGTATCGGAACCGATGGCGTCATACTGGACCAGAGCGTTGAGGTGCTTGCGGAGGATCTTGGCCGCCTCCACAAGTGTCATTTCAGGACTGACCGTGCCGTCTGTCCAGATGTCCATGATCAGTCGGTCATAGTTTGTCTTCTGCCCGACACGCGTACTTTCCACACGATGGCGGACGCGTTGTACCGGGCTGAAGACGGCGTCGATCGGAATCTCGCCGATGACCTGCTCTTCCAAGGAGGCGTACTGTTCGCTTGCCGGAACATATCCGCGGCCGCGTTCGACGGTCAACTCCATTTCGAAGTCCACGGCATCGGTGAGCGTGGCAATCACATGCTGGGGATCGTAGATCGTCACCGCCGGGTCGGCCTCGATCAGGTCTGCCGTCACTTCACCGGGGCCGCTTGCCGAAAGGCGAAGTTGCCGAGGATCATCCGAATCCAGTCCGACGACCAGACCCTTCACATTCAAGATGACGTCGACCATGTCCTGGGCCACACCTTCCAGTGTGCAGAACTCATGTTCCACGCCCTTGATGCGAATCGAAGTGATCGCAGCACCTTCGATGCTGCTCAGCAGAACGCGGCGAATACTGTTGCCGATCGTTGTGCCGAAGCCTCGCTCGAACGGCTCGATTGTGAAACGACCGAATGTATCGGTCAACGATTGCTCGTCGCGAATGACGCGAGCGGGAAGTTCCAGTCCTCTCCATCGAACATGCATATCCATGACTCCGTTTCGGCAGGAGCGATCAGTACCATGAAATCCTGTCTGGACTCGGATCGGTGCGGTCTGCCGAGTGTCGCATCGCCCATCTCCAGACGGGATGACAATTCAGTCTTTCGTCAGACCCTTCTCTTCTTGGGCGGTCTGCACCCGTTGTGTGGAATCGGCGTGTGGTCTTCGACTGCGGTGACCCGAAGGCCGGATTGCTGCAAGGCGGTAATGGCGGAATCCCGGCCACTTCCTGCACCCTTGACATGCACCTCGATCTCCACGACGCCCATGCGGCGGCCCTTCTGGGCAACTCGTTCACCGGCTCGGGTCGCGGCGAAAGGTGTGGCCTTTCGAGCGCCCTTGAACCCCACCGTGCCCGCTGACTCCCAGCAGAGAGTTTCTCCGCCTACATCGGTCAGTGTGATGATGGTGTTGTTGAAAGACGCCTTGACATGGGCGATTCCCTTGCCAACATTTTTTCGAATCTTCTTCTTTGCCATGTTCCTGTTTCCTTGCCTGCTGTGGCGACTCCTTCTTCCCGCAGGACAGGAGCCTCGCAACCAATTGTGAGTTCAGATCAGCCCTTCACGCCCTTCTTGCCTGCAACGGTCTTCTTCCGTCCCTTACGCGTGCGAGCGTTGCACCTCGTTCGCTGTCCGCGAACCGGCAACCCCTTGCGATGTCGCTCACCGCGGTAACTTCGAATATCCCGCAGTCGCTGAATATTCTGCTGCACCTGCCGCCGAAGCGAACCTTCCACGATGACGGATTGGTCGATGACACCGGCAATTCGGCCGATGGCATCGTCGTCAAGATCCTTTGCGCGAACATCCGGATCGACGGAAGCCTCGGAGAGAATGTCGTCCGAGGTGGCCGGACCGATTCCATAGATGTACCGGAGCGCGTACCGGATCTTCTTGTTGTCTGGAATATCTACGCCTGCAATACGGGGCATGATGAGACTCCGCTGGTCAACCCTGCCGGGCCTTGAGCCGGGGGTTCTTCTTGTTAATGACGTACCGCTTGCCTTTTCGAATGACGATCTGGCAATCTTTCGTACGTCGCTTGATGCTGCTTCGAACTTTCATGATCCTGTGCCCCTTTCCTGCGGGCTTCCAATTCTCCAGTCAGTGACGGTATGTGATCCGTCCCTTGGTCATGTCGTATGGACTGATCTCGACCGATACCTGGTCCCCGGGGAGGATGCGGATGTAGTACCTCCGCATCTTCCCGCTGATGTAGGCCAGGATTTCCTGCCCGTTCTCCAGTTTCACCTTGAAACGGGCGTCCGGCAGTGCTTCCACGACCTCGGCTTCCAGTTTGATCTTCTCCTCTTTCGCCATACGGTCTCCACTCAGGCCTTCTGTGGGCGCCTGCCACCACGAGTCGATCGACTTGGCGCCGGCGCATCATAGAAGCCTCGGTAATTCCTCATGAGCAGGTTGGCCTCGATGCGCTGAAGAAGATCGAGACCGACACTGACAACGATAAGCAGTCCCGTTCCGCCGAGAAAACTCGACACGAAGAACGGTATCTGCATCTGTTTACTGACAATGGACGGGATCACCGCGATGACCGCGAGGAATCCAGCGCCCACATAGGTAATCCGTTCCACCACCGTTTCGAGGTACTCCGCGGTTCGCGGACCCGGCCGAAGGCCGGGAATGAAACTGCCGTTGTCCCGCAACTGCCGCGACATGTCCTCCGGGCTGAACACGATGGTTGTCCAGAAGTAACTGAAGAAGTAAATGAGAACGATCTCGAGCACGATGTACGGGTACTCACCCATCTGGAAGTTGGTGTTCAAGAAGGTTGTCGTTGATCGCCACCACTGAGCAGTGTCGGGCGATGCAGCCGCGTTCGACTGAAGGTATCCGAAGAATGCCGAGGGGAAGATCAGCAGCGAACTGGCGAAGATGATGGGCATGACGCCTGCGTGGTTCACACGCAGCGGCAGGTAGTGCTTGGCGCCCCCATAGGTCTTGCGACCACGCGTGTGTCTCGCCTGTTGAATGGGAATACGGCGCTGCGCAATCGTGATGACAATGGCGCCCGCAACCACAAAGACGAACGCTGCCACCAGGAAAATCACACCGAGCAGGCCGATGTGCCCGCCAACGGACTGTTGGGATGTGTCGAAGTTTTCCCATACCCATCGTAGCGCGCTTGGCATCTGTGAAATGATTCCGGCAGTCAGGATCAACGATACGCCGTTGCCGATGCCGTACTTGTCAATCTGTTCGCCAAGCCACATGAGGAAAACACTGCCGGCGGTCAACGCTGTGATGCCCGAGATATAGAACACCATCAGGGCGCCAGGGGCGAGGAACTCCGCACGGATGAGGTCCTGAGCGGCGATGAACTTCAGCCACATCATGGCTTGAATAAAGCACATGCCCACGGTCGCGTACCGCGTCCACTCGGTGATTTTCTGTTGCCCGGATCCCCCTTCTCGCTTCAATTCCTGCAGGCGGGGAACTACCGACTGCAGCAGTTGGAAGATGATGGCCGCCGTGATGTACGGCATGATGCCGAGGCCGAAGATCGTTGATTGAGAAAAGGAGCCGCCGGAGAAGATGGATGCATAGTCCAGGAACTTGCCCCACCCGCTCGCCGACTCGGAAGCCTTCCGGGCCGCCTCGACCATCTGGGTCTGATCAACGCCCGGAAGTGGAATCCAGAATCCAATGCGATAGATCGCCAACATCGCCAGCGTGAAGAACACGCGGTTTCGCAGGTCCCCGATCCTGAAGATGTTCACGATTGCCCGCAGCATCAGTCTTCGGTGACCTCCCCATCGGCCTCATCAGCAGCGTCACTCACTGGAGCGGCTTTGACCGTTGCAGGGCGTGTCCACTTCTTCTTCACGATGACCTGCACGCTTCCGCCGGACTTCTCAATCTTCTCCCGGGCGGATCCTGAAAATCGATTGGCCGTTACATCGACCTTGATCGACAGTTCACCCTGTCCGAGCACCTTGACCGGAAGGTGGGTGTCGCGAATGAGGCCAGAAGCCACAAGCGATGTTGCGTCCACGGTGTCGCCATCCTTGAATCGTTCCTGTATCGCTCCAACATTCACAATGTGGAACTCCGTGCGGAACGCAGCGTTGGAAAAGCCTCGCTTTGGCATGCGACGAAACAGCGGCATCTGCCCGCCCTCGAAGGCTGGTCGCCGCTTGTACCCGGAACGCGAGCCAGCGCCTTTGTGGCCACGGCCACAGGTCTTGCCGTGGCCACTACCGTGACCTCGGCCAACTCGTTTGCGGGCCTTGTTCTTGCCCGCCTTTTCCGTAATCTCGTGAATCATCATGACGATGCCATCTCCTCGGCTGGTTCTTCCGCCACCTGCGGGGCTGCGTGGGCGTCTTCGTGATGGGTACGGGGCAGCGAGATCTTGCGAAGAGCCTCGATCTGGTCGCGATCTCGCAATTGAGACAGCCCGTCGAGTACTGCCTTGACCATGTTCTTGGGATTCGTCGAGCCGAATGCTTTCGTCAGACAATCACTGACGCCAAACAACTCCAGAAGCGCGCGAACTGAAGAACTTGCAATAACGCCCGTACCAGGAGAGGCAGGGACGAGTCGCACGCTGCACGCACCAAACCGACCGGTGACCTCATGGGGAATGGTCGAACCGGTTCGTGGATAGAGTCGCATTGCGCGACGCGCCTTCTTCTGCGCCTTCTCGATGGCAGGCGGAACTTGATTCGCCTTGCCATACCCGATGCCAACGCGGCCATCGCGATCGCCGCATACGACCATGGACGAGAAACTGAACCGCCGCCCACCTTTTACAGTGGCCGCAGTTCGGTACACGCCGATCGTGCTTGATTCAATCGCTGAGCCGTCGTCTTCGTTTCGTCGTGGTCTTGCCATGGATACTACCTGTCCGTCAGAACTTCAGACCGCCCTCCCTCGCCGCATCGGCGAGGGCTTTCAGGCGACCGTGATACCTGTTCCCGTTTCGATCGAACACTACCGATTCAACGCCGGCAGCCTTCGCTTTGTCCGCAATTCGTTTGCCGATTTCCGCGGCCGCTGCGCAGTTTCCGCCCTGTTGCAACCGCCCACCCTTTTCGATCGAGGATGCGGTGGCAATTGTCCTGCCGCCAGCATCGTCGATGATCTGTGCATAGATGTTGGTCGCAGTCCGCCGCACAGTCAGCCGTGGCCGATCGGGCATGCCGAACACCCGCTTTCGGATGGAGCGGCGACGCCTTCGGTGCCTGGTCAACTTGGATTTGTGTCGATTCATGTCAATTGATTCCGTACTTGTGCAATCATCACGCCCCGAATGCCTTGCCCTGCTTACGGATGATGACTTCGTCGTTGTACATGATGCCCTTGCCGTTGTATGGCTCGGGTTTCCGCTTGGAACGAACCACCGCTGCAAACTGGCCCACCGCCTGCTTGTCCGCGCCGGTCACCGTAATTGCAGTGTTCTTCTCGACGCTGCATGTAACGCCATCCGGAGCCTGAACCTCAACAGGATGGCAGTAGCCGATGTTGAGTACCAGTTTCTGGCCTTGGGCCTGCGCGTTCCATCCCACGCCGACTATGTTGAGTTTTCGAGTGAAGCCGGTTGTGACACCGGTCACCATGTTCTGAATTCGCGATCGCGTCGTTCCCCAAAGGGACCTGGATACGCGGCCCTGATCGCCGTCGCTGGCAATACTGCAGACGATGGCCTTGGCATCGTCATCGACCTGCACATCGACCTCCGGTCGCCAGGTGAAAGAGAGATTCCCATTACCGCCCTTGACGGTGATCATCCGCTCCTGCGGTTGCACACGGACTTCGACGCCCGTTGGCACTGGGATGGGTTGTTTTCCGATGCGAGACATGGTTCTTTCCTCTTCTCAGTCGCTTCTCAGGCAACAGTGGCGACAACCTCGCCGCCAACCTGTTCCTCGCGACATCTCCGGTCACTCATGATGCCACTGCTGGTGGACACAATGGCAATGCCAAGTCCGCCAAGCGGCTGCGGAAGATCGGATGCCTTTCTGTAGATTCGCCGCCCGGGCTTCGACTGGCGGGTGATTTCAGTGATCACGCACTCTCCTCGATCGCCGTACCGCAGGCGAACATCAATCGCGCCTTGGCGACCATCTTCGACGACATCGAAGCCATCGATGAATCCTTCATCTTCCAGCACTTTCGCCACACCACGGTTGAGCTTGTTGTTCAAGCACTGCACCGTGGGGGCATGGTTCCGGACTGCATTCCGGATTCGCGTCAACATGTCGGCTGTCAAGTCCTGTTGTGACATCTCTTACTCCAGATTCGCGGCCCTGCTGTCGCCAGCATCCGCGCCTCGCTCTCTTACCAACTCGCCTTACGCATTCCCGGGATCTTGCCTTCGAGCGCAAGTTGCCGGAGCATGATTCGGCTGATGCCGAACTTGCGATAGACGCCACGCCCACGACCGGTCAACTGACACCGGTTCTTGCGGCGTGTCGAGAACTTCGGTTCCTTCTTCATATTGACGAATACACGTTTGCTTGCCATATGTGCTGCCTCAGTCCTCGTCTCGCTTGAATGGCATGCCGAGTTCACGCAGGGCGAAGCAACTCTGCTCCGGCGTGGAATCCTCGAACACCATGTTGATATGCATGCCATGCGTAAACTTCGCATCGGCAATGTTGATTTCCGGCCACACGGCCTGTTCATCGAAACCCATTGAGTAATTGCCCGCCGCATCAAAGGCTGTGTCCTTGAGACCGCGAAAGTCCTTGACTCGCGGAACCGCCAGATTGATGAGTCGATCAAGGAAGTGCCACATGCGGTCACGGCGAAGGGTCACCATGAATGCGGAAGGGGCACCCTCTCGCACCTTGAAGTTGGCAACCGATTTCCTTGCCTTGATTTCGACCGGCCGCTGTCCGGTGATCGTGGAGAGCGTCGACATGACGGTTTCCCGGATCTCCGGTTTCAACTTCTGGTTCTCAAGAAACCGACCGACACCGCAATTGAGAACGATCTTGGACAATTGCGGCACTTGATGGCGGCTCTTCAATTTGAACTCCGCCATGACCTTGTCGCGGATCTCGTCCTCGTACTTGGTCTTGAGTCTTGGTTTGGTGGCTGTTTCAACCATCGTGTTCCTCTGTTTCGCTCTTGATGCTCAGGCAGTCCATCACGGTCGGGCCGTGGCGGCATGCACTTCGCCGAGCACCTTCTCGCTTTTCTTTCCCTTGTCGTCACGGACCAGGCCAATGCGGACTTTCGCACCGTCGTCCTGCTTTTCGAACCGGACGCGTGCGGGTTTGCCGTCCACGACTGGGCTCACATTGCTCAGATGAATGGACAACTCTGCTCGCAACTGACCGCCCTTGGGGTTGGCCTGCGTCGGCTTGATGTTCCTGGTGCGGACATTGACGCCCTTCACAATGACACGGTTCTTTGAGGGGATGATGCGAAGCACCTCACCCACGGCCCCTTTGTCGTTGCCGGCGGTCACCATGACCGTATCACCTTTTCGTACATGCCTTGGCATCACACTACCTCCGATGCAAGCGAGACGATCTTTATGTAATTCCGTTCCCGCAACTCTCTGGCAACCGCTCCGAAGATTCGCGTGCCACGCGGATTCCCGTCGTCGCCGATCAGCACACAGGCGTTCGAATCGAACCGGACATAGGAGCCGTCCGGCCGCCGGGTTGGATACTTCGTACGAACGACCACGGCGCGAACCAGATCGCCCTGTTTGACCTGTGAATTCGGCAGAGCCTTCTTCACGGCACACACAACACGATCGCCGACTCCGGCGGTACGACGCGTGTACTTCCCTCGCGCCGTCGAACCACCAAGTACGCCAACAACGCTGACGACTCTGGCGCCACTGTTGTCCGCGACCTCAATCCTTGATTCCTTCTGGATCATGATGCTGCTTCCTCGTTCCGAACAATCGCTCGGTCAGGCGGTCGCTTCCTCCAACACGCGGGTGATCGCCCACGACTTTGTCTTCGACATTGGACGGCATTCCGCTATTTCCACTCGATCTCCAATCTTGGATTCATTTGCTTCGTCATGGACCTGCAGCACGGTTCGTCGGCGAATGTACTTTCCGTACTTCGGATGCCGAACCGAGAACTGGATGATGACCTTCCGCGTCTTGTCCCGCGCATCGGATGCAACTACGCCCACCCGACGAGGTGCGCTGTCTGAAATCTGGATGTTCTTCAGGTGACTCACTGTTCACTCCCTTGCGATCACGATGCGGGCGTCAGTTGACGCGTCCGTTGTTCGGTGAGAAGCCTCGCAATGTCTTTGCGAATCTTCCCGTACTGCGCGGTGTCCTGGATCTTCTCCGTCACCGCCTGTGTCCTCAGTTCAAAGAGCTTCTTGCGAAGATTGCCGACTTCGATCGCCAACTCTTCGTCACTCAACTTGTGTACGTCCTTCGCCTTCATCGCGGTCATTCCCTTTCCAGTCGCATCACACTGACAGTCGTCGACCTACAAACCGGCATCGAACCGGCATCTTGTGGGCGACGCGGGCCATCGCCTGTTTCGCCATGTCCTCGGGCACACCGCTGATCTCGAAGAGCATCGTCCCTGGACGAACTCTCGCAGCCCAGAAATCCGTTTCGGCCTTTCCCTTGCCCATGCGGGTTTCCAGTGGTTTCTTCGATACTGGCTTGTCCGGAAAAATGCGGATGACGACTTTCCCCTGCCTCCGCAGATAGTGCTGGGCGGCAATACGGCCTGCCTCGATCTGCCGTGCGGAAACCCAATGGGCCTCCAGTGACTGAAGACCATATTCGCCGAACGCGACAAAGTTTCCGCGCGAAGCATTGCCCTTGAGCTTGCCGCGCATTTGTTTGCGGAACTTGATTCGTTTTGGCATCCGAGGCATGGGTACTTCTCCTGTCGTTCACCTTGATGATGAGCGTGGCTCCTAGCGTCGTCCTCTCGCGCGGCCACGGGCACCAGCGGCACGGGAATCGGTCTGTTCCTCTTCGGCGTCCGAGTACATGCCCTTGTAGATCCACACCTTGATACCGATCACGCCGTAGGTGGTGTGAGCGTGGTAGCACGCATAATCCACTTCCGCCTGCAGCGTCGACAGTGGAATTGATCCCTCGCGAACAGTGAACTTCCGTGACATCTCCGCCCCACCGAGTCGGCCGGAAACTTGAATGCGAACACCCTTTGCTCCATGCTGCATGGCGCCTTCGGCTCGCTGCTTGAGCATTCGGCGGAAGTTGCCCCGCTTCTTCATCTGCTCGCCGATCGCTTCGGCTACCAGCCTCGCATCGGTGTCAGGATTCATGACTTCCACAATCTTCATCTGCGCCTTGCGGCCCGTGAGCGTCTCCAGATCCTTGACAAGTTTGTCGATCTCGGTGCCCTTGGGTCCGACGACGAGCCCAGGACGCGCCGTCTTCACGATGACCGTGAGTTCCTGTCGGGTTCGTTCGATCAGAATGTCGGAGACCGCGGCGAAGGGCGGCGTTCGATTCAGTCGCTTGTCCACAAACTCGCGGATGCGGAAGTCTTCGACAAGGAGTTCGGCAAAGAGGGCTTTCGGGGCGTACCAGCGAGACTTGTGCCCCTCGGTGATGCCGACCCTGAAGCCGAATGGATGGACCTTTTGTCCCATATCAGTTCCTCTCCTCTACCGACACCACGAGGTGGCTGGTCTTCTTGTGAATGGGATGAGCCCGACCCCTGTCCTTCGGACGCCATCTCTTGATGACTGGTCCTTCGTCCGCCCGCGACTCGCTTACAACAAGCCGGTTTACATCAGCATCTTGTTCTTCAGCGTTGGCGATCGCGCTCGCGAGCACGGCCTTGAAGTACCAAGCCGCTCGTTTCTTCGAAAACTGCAGTTCTGTCATTGCATCGTCAATCCGCCGTCCTCGAATGAGATCGGCGACCAGTCGCGCCTTGCGAGGTGCGATGCGTGCAAATCGATGTTTGGCCTGATACGTCATACTTCCTTCCTACTCAGGCGGACTTCACGCCTTCCTTCTTGTTGGTATGGCCTCGGAACAACCGGGTAACCGAGAACTCCCCGAGTTTGTGACCCACCATGTCTTCGGTCACCAGTACATCCACAAACGACCTGCCGTTGTGGATTTGGAATGTGTAGCCAACAAACTCCGGCACGATCGTGCAGGATCGAGCCCAGGTCTTGATTGGATCCTTGCGTGTGGACGCCGACATCCGCTCCACCTTTCGGTAGAGTTTCTCGTCGACAAATGGGCCTTTTTTCGTAGATCGAGACATGTATTGTTCCTCAGAGCTTGAGTTGTCCGTATCGCTTGCTCTTGCGACGACGAAGAATACGCGCATCCGACCACTTGCCTCGCCGGCGAGTGCGACCACCCTTTGACTTCGTACCGGAGGCACTGACTGGCTCGCGTCCACCCTTGGAACGACCTTCGCCGCCGCCGAGCGGGTGCGCGTGGTGGCTCTTGGCGATGCCGCGAGTCTTGGGACGGCGACCGAGCCAGCGGTTACGGCCGGCCTTGCCGAGTTTGACATTCTGATGATCCGTATTGCCGAGTTGCCCGATGGTGGCGCGGCACTCGACGGAGACCTGCCGAATCTCGCCGCTCGGCAGAACCACGGTTGCCAAGCGGCCTTCGCGGTTGCTGAGCCTTGCTGCGGCGCCGGCGGAACGGCAGAGTGCGCCGCCCTTTCCGGGTTCGAACTCAATGTTGTGCACAGTGAGGCCGGTCGGGATGTGCTTCAGCGGCATGCAGTTGCCGGGCTTTGCATCTACTGCATCGGAAGAACTGACGATCGTGTCGCCGTCGGTCAGGCCCCGCGGCGCGAGGATGTACCGTCTTGTCCCGTCCTCGTACTGCAGAAGGGCAATGTGGCAACTGCGGTTCGGGTCGTACTCGACCCCAACCACACTCGCAATCATGTCATCCTTGTTTCGATTGAAGTCGATGCGGCGATAGCGACGCTTGTGGCCGCCGCCCCGTCCGCGAACCGTAATCTTGCCTTGATTGTTGCGACCACCACGCTTCTTCAGCGGGGCCAGCAGCGACTTCTCTGGCGTCTTGCGGGTCACCTCGGTGTGCAGGTTGACCGACGCGTTGCGTCTTCCGGGGGTTGTCGGCTTGTACTTTCGAATCGGCATGTTGTTCCTTCCTGCTTCTACTCGGGCTCAGAAGAGCTCGATTCGATCCTCCGGATGAACCTTGACAATGGCCCGCTTCTGATTCCCGGCCCGGAAGAAGCCGAACTTGTTGCGCCGCGTTCGTCCCTTTCGGGTCTGTGTGGCAACCGATACGACACGAACCCCATACAACTCCTCCACCGCGGACTTGATGTCGCCCTTGTCGGCTCGTCCATCCACTTCGAAGGCGTATCTGTTGAATTGGTCCGATCCGAAACTGGACTTTTCGGTGACCAGTGGTTTCTTGATGACGGTCGTAGCCAGCATCAGGCTGCCTCCTCCGTGTCCCAGGCGGAGCCATCGAGGAAGGATTCCAGCGAGGCCTTGTCTACCACCAGATACCGGTGATTGAGCAACTCAAATGCGTTGAGTTGGTCGATTCTGATCGTGTCCACTCCGTCGAGATTGCGGGCGGACAACGCGGCGTTCCTGTTCTCGCCGGATACCGCAAGGAGACAACTGCGATCAACACCAACTGCCTCGAGGATCGTTCGGAATTCGCTGCTTTTCGGCGACTTGAATTCCAGATCCGAGATCACCTTGACCTCGCTGTCCACCAACTTCGCCAGCAAGGCGTTGCGATTGGCCAGCCGCCGCATCTTCTTCGGCATCTCCTTACGAAAACTGTCGTGCCCCCGGGTCTTTGCAAAGGTCACGCCGCCGCCGCGACGAATGTTGGTCCGCCTCGACCCTGCGCGGGCGTTGCCCGTGCCCTTCTGCTTGTACAACTTTCTCGTGGAGCCGTCGACACGCGAGCGATTCCGCGTGCGAGCCGATCCCTGCCTTCGGTTGGCATGGAACATGACATACGCCTGCTTCAACAGCGCGTGCCGGACATCGCCACCGAGTGAGGCTTCGTCGACACTCATGGCATCGACTTTCTTACCCTTCTTGTCATATACGGGAAGTTCAATCATCTTCTTCATCACCTGTTGACGGCTCTCCGTCGTGCTATCGCCTTGCCCTCCGATGCGTCCACTCAGTCGGTTCGTCCCGCGAACCGCTTTGTGGGTCTCGCCCGGCAGGGCTTGACTCGGCGTTGTTCGTTCCTGGTGTCGTTTCCACCCGGTTCCCGGTCAAGGGCCTCGGCGGACAACCGGTTGAGCTGCGTCAGCCGGCTGCGCGTGCTTTCTTTCTGTTCAATCTCCGTGCCTGCCTTATCACGAGCATTCCACTGTTCGCTCCGGGGACTGGCCCCTTCACGAGCAACAAGTTCTTCTCCGGATCAACCTTCACAACATCGAGGCTGCGAGCGGTCACTCGCTCATCCCCCATGTGGCCCGCCATCCGCTTGCCCTTCTTGGGCTTCGGTCCCGTGCCCAGGTTGGTGGCATGCCCGTTGATCGAACCGGGCGAGCGGTGCCGGCGTTTGACGCCGTGCGATGCCTCCAAGCCCTTGAAATTGTGTCTTTTCATGCCCCCCTGGAACCCCTTGCCCTTGCTGGTTCCCGTGACATCCACGAACGGGACACCTTCAAATTCGGACACCGTCACTGACTGGCCGACTTCCAGACTCTCAACCTCCGAAGCATCCAGCCTGATCTCGCGGTGAAACCGCTTTGGAGCGGTGCCGGCCTTTGCATCGTGTCCGATGATCGGCATCGTGGTGCGGCCGGGCCGCACATCCTCGAAGCCGATCTGCACGCCGCTGTAGCCATCGTGATCATCGGTCATGACCTGTGTCACCACGCACGGGCCTGCCTCGATCACCGTGACAGGAATGTTCGTCCCGTCCTCGAGGTAGAACCTCGTCATCCCGACCTTTCGTCCCAGCAGTGCGGTGGTCATTGGGTCACGCCTTGATCTTCACAAATACGCCGGCCGGCACGATCAACCTGTTGAGGGATTCGACCGTCTGGGCGTTGATGTCCGTGATGTCGACGATCCGCTTGTGCGTGCGGATCTCGAACTGTTCCCGGGATTTCTTGTTCACGAAGGTCGATCGATTGACGGTGTACACCTCGCGACGAGTTGGCAGCGGCACCGGACCGGCGACGCGGGCGCCAGTGCGTTTGGCGTGTTCGACGATTTCCTTCGCCGACGCATCGAGTGCCTGGTGATCGTAGGCCTCAAGCCTGATTCGAATCATCTGCTCTTGTTTCTTCGACTGGGCCATGGCCGTTCCGGCTCCTCAAGTGCTGCCGCATCTCATCGACACGAACAGCCACGATCCTGCGGTACGCCCGCAGCAACGCGAATCGGTGATTCTAGGACCTCTGCGACTGCTGTCAATGCCAGCAGAGGCGTCTTCTTGGAAGGTTCTGCCGCTTGGGATGAGGGATACGGGGTACAGTGCTCGCCACCTCCATGTTCCTGTGCGGCCTCATCACGACCCTTGCCCTTGGCAGTGGCGATCTCCAGAGCGTTCCCTACGAGAACGGAACCCTTGGAATCCGCGTTCTTCTGCCCAAGACCGGCGTTGTGACAGCCCTTTCGACTTCGCCACCCAGCTGCCTCGTGAGCAGCGATAACCCGTTGGCCGGTTGGCATTTACGATTTGACCGCCTTCCCAATCCCAGCGGCGAGATCCCCCGGGAAATCGTACGTGTGGCCCACGCTCGGCGGGTCGATCCACCAGGGACCACCATCCTGGAAGATAGGACGCTGGCAATCGGGGAACTGGAGGGATGGTGGTTGGCAATTTCGCAGCCGGGGGAAACGCCCAACGAGACGGCCACCATCCTCGGCTGGATGGCGGTCCCGGCACCTGGCGGTCAGGCGATTCTGGCTGCCGTGTTCTGTCCGGAACCGGCTTGGCAGCGGGATCGAGGCGTGTTGATGGCATCGCTGCAGTCGCTGCTCACCATTGATCCAATCACGCAGGCCACCGATCGTCTCGCGGGTCTGGAGGGTGCAAGTGCGAGGCTTGCTGCACTGAACAAGTCGAGCCTTGCGGGACTTGTCGGCTTCGATGAGTGGCGGCGGATCAGAACTGAGCATGGGGAGGACATCGGGTACGGCCGCATCCGCGTGCAACAGAGTGACACACCGCAGGTCGACGGTACTGGCGGCGGCGAGGGGGGCGGACTGCTCATACATGTACAGGCCCGCGTCGTTCCCGACCCAGAATCCGGCATCGTGGTGGATACGACGGGCCAGTACTGGGTCAGTTGGGATGGCCAGGGCGAATCCTGGACCGGGCGATCAACACGATGGAAGGGCAAGATCAGCCGCAGTCAGATTGAAACTGGGCTGCGACCAAGGCCTTCATTGGGTACACCCAACCCACGGCTTCTGGTGGTCCAGCAGGACGCGTCGGCCATCGACACCGCAACATTCGATGAAGCGGTTTCTCCTCCATTCATGCCTAAGGCACTGACATGGGTCATCGGGCCGTGGCTGGCCGGCGACCCCGACGCCACCCAGTTTGCGTGGCACTCGTACGATGACAGTTCAACGCTGCCGCAGATCGTCATGCGAACCGATTCATTCGAACGACAAGGCGATGGTTCAGTGCGGGTATCGACTCGCCTCGGCGAGCGGGACACACGCATGATCACCATCTTCACCGACGACGGTCGGCTTATCCGCCAGATTCAACCCGGGGGTGTCGAGGTCACCGGCAGCGATGCAGCGACGCTTGAAGCGGTGTGGGAACCACGCGGGCTGTGGTGACGGCATCCAGTTGATCAGGTTCGTACAGGGGGAATGCCCAATCTCGGCGCCGCACAATGCTCCGTTGACGCTTTGCGTCGCGGTGTGATGTCCCGGAGGCAGACTTCATCGCCGCGAACGCCGCCCTGCGCTCCAGAGATCCTCGCGGCGCCGCTTCAATTGCTTCGAGATAGTCTCGCCGCTGGTTCTGGGGCATGTGGCCTGTTTCATGTACTACAAGCGGAAGCCGGATTGTCGCCGTCGCTTTCGCTGATGGTGCAAGCGGCACCTGCAACCATCGACTGCACCACTCCTCCATGACATCGTCATACCGACTTCCGCCGGTTCCATGCACAAACTCGTCCGCAAACACCGCTCGTGCGAGCAGTGTCAGGAGGATGGCGCGGGGGCGAAGATCAGTCCAATCCTCCAGAGTTTCCCGGACCGCTTCATTGCAAGGACCGTGCCACAGCGGAAGTTCATCTCCCTCCAGCGGCGCAACACCCCTGTGCGGATGCGCCTCGATAGCGGCGTTGTAGGCGTCTCGACACGCAGCAGGATCGCGTCGCATTGCGTCGACAACCGCGCGGCCGAATGATGTTCGAAGGAGATGCGTGCTGGTGCACTGGTGATCGATGGTTGCCCAGGGCGCCACGAGATCCTGCACCGCGGAGGTGAACTGTTCACTTGCAGTGTCGCCTGTAGCAGCCTTCAGCGATGTTGCGATGGCGGCAATACCAGCATCCACGAAGGGTATGCCCGTCGCGAAGGTTGGATGCGCAACCTCCACCCGCGTTTGATCCCGCATGGCCCGCGCTGCGTCCAACACACCCAGTGACACCGTCCGAACTTCAAGTTCGCCATCGACCAGAACCGGTACTTCAATGTTCTGCGGCGAGTCGCTGTGATGATCAACGACAAGGAACACGAGGTCGCCGCGTTGTGCGTCGGCCTCATGCCTGGCAGCTGCGAATCTCGCGAGAATCCCGGGGTGAAAGAAGACCGGCTGGTGCCCGGTCACGATCAGCATGCGGTCAGTTGGAAGTCCCAGTTCCTGTCGGGTGGCATCCTTCCACTCCTGGAGGCTACGGCCTAGCACGGCACCCGATCTCGCGCTGTTGGGAGGTGTTTGCCCAACTCCCTGCAATACACCTCTCGATAGTGGGCAAGCCTGACATCGGCGTCGTCCAGCGGCCCGCCGAAGGTTCGACTCAGGTCCACATAGAGAAGGCGAACGGGGATTTCTCGCAGGCGGAGACCGTGCGCGGCTGCCTGAACCCAGAACTGAATGGGAAACTCGTACCCATCGACATCGAACGCCATGTCCGCGAGCGAGGAGACGCGATAGGCCTTGAAGCCGCAGAATGCGTCCGTGATGTTGGTCCCAAGCGCCGCATTCAGATCCCCAGTCAATGCGCGATTGATGGTGCGGCGATCGGCCGGCGGTAGATCGCCGTTCACATCCGTCTGCAGATACCGGCTTCCCGAGATCACATCCCAGTTGTCCTCTTCGATCGCATCCACGAAACGCGGAATAGCAGCCGGTTCGTGTTGCTCATCGCAGTCCATCGTGATCAGCCAATCGAAATCGTCAACTGCAGCCCATCGGAACATGTCCTGCAACGACCTTCCGTAGCCGCGGTTTTCCGAATGCCGGATGACCTCAACCGGATGTCCTGCAAGAAGCGCGGGCGTCAAATCTGTCGAGCCATCGTCTACAATGAGGAC
>CAZJKE010000002.1:39015-40352 GCA_964546585.1 uncultured Isosphaeraceae bacterium
GCACTCACCTTCCCTCCGACGGCATGGTTTCCTCAGGCGGAACCGACTTCTTTCAGGCGGGGGCAGAACGCACATGCGATCGAGGCGCCCAGTTCGGGATTCACAGTTGGAGTGCGTTCGGCATGGAGGGAGCGGATCTTCCTCGCGACGATGAGGAACACGAGTTGTATCTCGAATATTGCGACGAGATGGGCATCCCGCGATCCTTCTATTGGCGATCACTCCACGCAGCCTCGTCGGACGACATGCACTGGATGACCGAAGAGGAACTTGTCGAGTTCAAGATGCTGACTGCGCCAATCCGGGACTGACAGATAGTGAGCAGGTTGCTGGAAAGCACTTGACCAAAAAAGAACAGCGGGGACACCCAGATGTGGATGTCCCCGCTGCATGGTGTGTACGCCAATCAGGCAAGAACCATTAGCACGGGCCCCATGCACTGATGATCGCCAGGAGATCCGTGACATCGACGATTCCATCACCGTTGACATCAGCCTGTGAGGAACCACTGTTGCCCCATTCGCCGATCACGGTCAAGAGGTCGGTGACATCGGTGACACCATTGCCGTCGACATCGGTCGGGCATGGCTCGCTGCCGCAGGTGTCTGCGCCGCAGGCGGTTTCGTCGCCCTGATACTCGCCGCCCGCGCCATCGCAGTCAGCCTGTGTCAGTTCGATGCAGTCGGTTCCGACGCAGCACGCGCCAGTTGGATCAACCGGGTCGCACTCGCAGTCACCACCGTCGCAGCCAAATGCCTCGCAGTTGAGGAAGATGGCAACACCGGGTGGGCACTCGTCGCAGCCGTAGTCGGCCGGGATATAGGCACCGTCGTCACAGAAACCGTCACCGGTCCACGCCTCGTAGACATAGTCCGGGAAGCAAGTGCCTTGACAGTCCATGGTCCAGCCTGCATCGCAGTCACCGCCACCACCGCATGGGTCACCCGAGCAACTGGTGTTGTCGCCCAGATACGAGCCGCCGGCTGCGTTGCAGTCTGCCTGCGTTGTCGTGGAGCAACTGGTATCGACGCAGCATGCGCCTGTCGGATCGCCGCCGCCGCAGTCGGGGCAGTCACCGCCGTCACAGTCGAACTGATCGCAGTTCAGATAGATCGGGACGCCATTCCAACTGTAGGTGCCGTCGTCGCAGTACCCGTCGCCAACCCAGTAATCGGGGCAGCAATTGCCGTTGCAGTCTTCGATTTCACCGGCCGGGCATCCGCCGCCGCCACCGCAGTCGGGGCAGTCACCGCCGTCACAGTCGAACTGATCGCAGTTCAGGTAGATCGGGACGCCATTCCAACTGTAGGTGCCGTCGTCGCAGTACCCGTCGCCAA
>CAZJKE010000002.1:40452-55793 GCA_964546585.1 uncultured Isosphaeraceae bacterium
TAGATCGGGACGCCATTCCAACTGTAGGTGCCGTCGTCGCAGTACCCGTCGCCAACCCAGTAATCGGGGCAGCAATTGCCGTTGCAGTCTTCGATTTCACCGGCCGGGCATCCGCCGCCGCCGCAGGGATCGCCCGAGCAACTCGTGCCATCACCCTGATACGAACCACCGGCAGCGTTGCAGTCAGCCTGCGTCGCCGTTGAACAACTCGCTCCTACACAGCACGCACCTGTCGGATCGCCGCCGCAGGGGTTGGAGGTACAAGAGACATAGTCACCCTGGTAACTACCGCCAGCTGCGGCGCAGGCCGCCTCAGTGACGTATGTGCAACTGGTGCCGATACAGCACGCGCCACTCGGATCACCGCCGCCGCCGGGAACCAGTGTGTCGATACCCGTCGGGTCGGTCCCTGCTGGATCCAGCCAATTCCCGAGGCTGCTGCTGCTCGAACCACTCCACGAGAGATTGAATGAACGCCCGTAGTAATCGTTATCGTCGTTCCAGCAGTAGGAATAGCCGCAGCAGAGTTGACCGATGGCTCGATGGTTGCCGTCGAAGAGCGGTGAGCCGGAAGATCCCGGAGCAGTGCGACCGGCTCCCCAGTTGATGTCCCAATACTCACCGGAAGCATTCGTGTAGTCGGGGAAGGAAATCCGCTTCTCGGCGGCTTCGGGGTGATGAATACCGGCACCGTTGCTGGCGGAACTTGCTCTGGACCAACCGGAGTAGGTGATGCCCCACGCCGAATTCGGAGATGAGGAGAGTTCCGTCAGGGTGAAGTCACTGTAGGAACGGGAGGCACGGTGCGTTGATCCTGATGTGAACTGGTTGAAGTTGCCGTCGCCGTTGCCGCCGCTGTCGCCACTTCCGGGGGTGCGGCAGTAACTGTTCTGGTGATTCCAGTACACCACGATGCTGGAGTCGCTGGAATTGGTGACGCCGCAGTGGCTGGCGGTCATGAAGTAATTTCGCTGGTCCTCTGCCGTGTTGTTCACCATGAAGCCGCTGCAGGTGAGATATCCGTTAAGCGTGTAGACGCCCACCGACGGAATCTCGTCCCACCATGCATCGCCTTCGGGGCAGACGACATCGACATTGCAGGATTCGGATGACCCGCGTCCCGCTGCGTCGTGGATCCAGCGGTAGCCGGAGTTGATGGACCCAAGGACGATGCCCTTGGCCACCTGACCGCGCTGATCAGCATCAACGATGATCTCAATGATTGCTTCGCCGCCAGGAACACATGGTGTCCACAGTTCGCCATGCGGCTTGTTGTCGTCAGCGGTGAAGGGCCGGATCCTGAAATCGCCGCGAGGCGTTGACACGGTCATCCTGCCACTCGACGGCATGGTGTAGGTAGAGAACCCCAAGTTCATTGAGAGCGCGTTCTCGCAACGCACGCGAAGTTGCCACCGGTGCGTATCCATATCAATGCGTTCCCAGAGTCCGGAGTTGCCGGGCGTGAGGACATCCTCGTACGGAACCGCGAATCGCGGTGGCTGGCCGGATTCCTCGCGATCATTGTCTTCGCCGAGAAGTCTGGCATAGTCCAGAGAGGGCACCGTCACGACCGGGACAGCGTCAACGGGCACGCGGGATGTCAGTGCTTCGGAGGCGGCATCAACGCCGCTGATACATGTACAGGTGATGAGTGTTGCGGTTGCGGTCGTGGCAAGCATGCGTGACATCGCGGGTTCCTCTTCATGTTCTGGCCCTTCCTTCAAGAGAAAGGGACTACGCGTGGATTCCAAGAGCCCGGACTTCCGAGCCTACAACCCCCTTCGAGGAAGGGGTAGCCACGTATCCGTCGAATCTTGAAAAAGTCGGACCTAATACCACCCCCCTTGACCTCTGTTCGACCCTCGGGGAGACTTACGCCCCCCCATATGCCCAGATACACAATTCAGCCTGAGCGGGTCATCAAGCACCACATACGAGCCCTGGAACGGCGATTTCTGATCGCCGTATCGGTCTTGGCTGTGGTAGTCCTGATCTCCACCGCTGGCTTCATGGTGATGGGTCGGCACAGCGGTTCGTTCATCGAGCGGCTGGTGTCCAGTTATTGGGACACCTTGAACCTCATATCAACAGTCGGAAGCCTCACCGATCTGACCGTTGGGCAGAAGGTCTGGGGAGCACTTGTCATCATGGTCGGCCTCGGTGCAGCCGTCTACGGGTTCAGTACGCTGCAGGGCCTGCTGCACGGCGAGGACATCACCAACTATCTGGAGCGACGAAAAATGAAGAAGGAACTTGAGGGCATGCAGGACCACATTGTCATTTGCGGGTATGGACATGTAGGCCGCCGAGTGGCTGCGTGCCTGAGCCGCGAGAACCTCGAGATCGTCGTCATTGAGAAGGACACGGAAGTGGCCCGCGAGGCCAGCGACGATGGCTACATGGTGGTGGAGGGAGATGCAACCGACGGCGATGGTCCACTTACCCAGGCAGGCGCAGGCGACGCCGCTGGCGTCATTGCGGCACTCCCGGATGACGCGGCCAATGTCTATGTCGCCATGGTCGCGCGCGAGAGGAACCCCGCGGCACGCATCATCGCCCGAGGTGAATATGAATCATCGCGGCAATGGTTGAAACGCGGCGGCGCCCACGATGTGGTCGTTCCGGGCGAGTCGGCCGCGCACCAACTGGCCTCCCTGTTGATCTCTCCGCACTTGCACGAGTTCTATGGCCAAATGTCGTCGCACGGGGAACATGGCATCGTGGAGATTCCACTCTCGAAACATCCCGAGGCGGTTGGGAAGACCATTGGTGATCTTGCCATACAACGCGATCACCTCGGCGTCGTTGTTTCGCTGCGTCGCAGTGACGGAAAACACATCCTCAATCCTGCCGCGGATCTCGAACTTGGAGAAGACGACTCGGTTCTGGCGTTGTTGCCCGACGACGGTGATCGTGAGCGGCCCCTTGTCTGAACCCACGCTCGTCAGCCCAGCGGATCGCGACGGTACAACTTGGTCTCCAGCGACCAGATCCGCTCGGTAAACGCCTCATCACCGCTCGGTGGACCTTCCTGCGGGCGAGCATGGTCAAGTGCGCTGCGCGTGTGTGCATCAAGCGTGTCCAGAAACGAAACAAAGATCGCCTCGGGCGTCGACGGTCTTTTCGCAGCGCCGTGCTCGGGCTGTCCGTGATGACTCAACATAATGTGCTGCAACACAGTGAGAAGTCCATCGGGCAGTTTCGTGCCCAGGGACGACTCTGCGATCGCCGCCTTGTCCTGCAGCCAGATCGCCCCTCTCGCAATATGCCCGACCAGATTCCCTTCGCGGGTGTACTGAAAACCGCGGTCCCACCGCAACTCTTCAGTCTTGCCCAAGTCGTGCATGAAGAGTCCGAGCAACACGATGTCGCGGTTGAGCCGCGGATACACCGGCAACATCCCCTCGGCAAGCGTCATGAGATCAAGTGTGTGTTCCAGCAAGCCGCCGATCCAGGCATGGTGCACCTGCATGGCTGCCGGGGCGACCTTGAATCGCTCCATGAGAGGCGCATCATCGAGATACGCGTCCGCCAACGCACGAGCCGCTTCGTGATCGAGCGATCGAAGCATCGCAGCGACCGTCGAGAACATCTCGTCAATGTCCTTGTTGGTACTGGGAAGCAAGTCGACCAGTTCTTCGGCGGTCGGTTCGTGCGGCCAGATCTCGTTGATCTTGATCTGCAGTTTCTCCTGATAGATTTCCTGCATCCCTTCGATGCCGACAAACCCCGTAGCCGTGATGGACGACATCGTGGCCGGGTCGAAATCCCATAGCCGACCCATCGCTTCGCCAGTGGCGTCGCGGATCAAACACTTCAGGAATGGTTTGCCCCCGCGGGTTGTGCCCACCTGCGGGTTCACAAGTGCATATACACCGTGCGCAAAGCCCTGTCCGGTCATGGAAGATATCTTCGTAGCGCTCATCGGGCCAGTGTACCTATCGCCCGGGGAATGCGGCAGAGAAGGTCCGTCGCCAGCATGCCCCGATCGCCGTATTCGTCCTGCCAGAGACGACCGGCCAAGGCGTGCAGATGTACACCGAGCCTTGCGGCTTCAAGAAGGCGACGAGGACCGTCTATTCCATACTGCGCAGCGATCGACGCAATGATGCCTGTAAGCACATCGCCGCTGCCGCCTGTTGCCAGCACAGCTCCTCCACTGTCATCCTCAACCGTATGCACGCCGTCCGAAATCGCCGTGACATGGCTCTTGAAAACGACGATGCAACCAAGTCGCTGGGCAAGCGCCTCAGCGCCAAGGGCTCCCCGCAGCGACGTGTCCACACCAATCGCCGATGCCAACCGTTCAAACTCGCCGACATGAGGCGTGAGAATCAGCGGCGAGCGGATGTCGGCCGCGCCATCTTCCAGAGCCGCCAGCGCGTTGATGCCGTCAGCGTCGAGCACGATCGGCCGATCCTCCCGCGAGAGTAGCGTGGCGACGAGTTGTTGCTGCGGCCAGGCGTTGCCAAGCCCGGGGCCCAGTGCGAGCAACCGGGCAGTACCCGCGTGCTGATCAATGGCCTCGACGGCGCCGCTGGCATGAAGTCGCCCGACTTCATCCACCGGCAACTCTATGCCGGTGGAGGTCGGCGTAATCACCAATCCCTGCGGCAGAAGTGGTTCCGGCATGGCGAGATGACAGAGGCCACATCCGCTGCGCATCGCCGCCGCTGCCGCAATGGCCGGCGCTCCGAGCATGAGCGAACCGTTTTCTGATCGGTGTCCACCGATAACGCACACCGCGCCAAAGGTCCCCTTGTGCCCATCTGTCGGACGGGCCGGAAGCATGTCGGCAAACTCGGTCACGTGTCCTCTGGAGCCCCAACGCTCAGGACTTCCACATCCACATTCCCGATCAGCGACATGCAGGTCGACAGTTCGGTCATCATCTCTGTCTCCGACAGGGATGATGTCGCCGTTGTGATGTGCCCGGCTCCGAATTTCCACGGAAGCGTCGCGTCCAAGTCGACCCACACGCCATCGATGAGCGCCTGCGTCCACATGTGCCATCCAAACCCACCGTTCTCGAGTTCAGCCATGGCGCCAGCGGGCACATAGACCATGCCCATCGCCGTTCTGGAAGGTATCCCCGCTGCTCGCAGCAGCCCGCACAAGAGCACGCCATGCTCGCTGCAATCGCCGGTTTGATCCCGCGCGGTCTGGGATGCGGTCGCAAACATCGTGGCGTACCCCTTGTTGTTGATGTGCCAGTGCACGAATTCGCGCATGGCCCGCGCCCGCTCGCTGGCGCCGGCCGTGTCGTCCAGATGGGCGGTCGCCTCGGCAGCAAGTTCGCCGAGCAACTCGTCGTCCAGATCACACATGGACGTCGAGGCGAGGAATTCCGATGGATTCGCCATTTCTTCATCGCTTGCGGGGAGCGGGTTGTTGACATCAATGACAAGGATCACCGTTCCGTCATCCTTCAACTCGGCCTTCTGCGCACCGACACTCGGAAGTTCCACCGGCTTTCCATCCCGAGATCGCAGTCGAAGACGCAGTGACTCCACCAGAAAGCCGTTGGAAATGGGCTTGTCCGTCGGCGCAAAGAGGCTGAACATCATCTCCGGCACCGTCACCTTCGCGGTGGCCTCCGCCTCGCTGGTCAGCGTCATCACAATGGCTCCGAACCCTGTATTCATGGTGGACTTCACTCTGACGGCACCCTTTGCATAGAGGTCGATGCTGTCCATGGGCATGGCATCATTTGTGACTTCCCACTGGGTGACTGGAATGACCTTGCCCAGAACCTCCACCTCCTTCTCGCCGGTGTTCGCCATCATCATCGTCATCGCCTTCGGTCCGAGTTCCATGCTCATCGTGCGGAATGTGATGTCCTTGGCGCCCGACTCCATCCGCTCTTCGACAAACCGTTTCGCCGCAAATGGTGTCAGCCAAACACCGTCGGGCTCAGGCACAATCGACTCTTTCTTGCGGACCCCATCGTCACTCTTGACCGTGATCCCATCGTCTCCGAACACCCACTCCTTGTGTGTTGACTTGCCCTTCACAGTCTGTGTCATGGAGGAGGAGATCGGCTTTCCATCCACTGTCTCCAGAAACCACGCCTCGACTTCGATGACCATCTCTTCGGCGCCGCGGTTCATGGTCAACTTGTTGGTTGCCGACGATCGAATCCGGTCGCCGTCTCGCTCGATGACCTCGTGGATCCATCCCACACGGGATCCCATCATTTCCATCGAGTGCCACTGGTCCTCGATAACTTCCCAGTCCGCCGCGGCGGGACCTGCCAACAACAGGGTGGTGAACATGGCACTACGCATCAGTGTCATGGGAATCCTCCTCGTGATCTCCTCGCATCAGCGGAAACAGAATGACATCCCGGATCGATTCGCTGTTCGTCAAGAGCATGACCAGCCGGTCGATGCCCAGCCCAAGCCCCCCCGCCGGGGGCATGCCGACACGCAACGCTTCGATGAAGTCTTCGTCCAGATTTCTGAACGCCGCCGTTTCCTCATCCTGGCCCTGCAACTGCTCGGTGAACTTCTGCAACTGCAAGTCCGGATCGTTCAGTTCGGTGTACGCGTTGGCGATCTCCATGCCGCCAATGAACAACTCCCACCGCAGCGAAATGTTCGGATCGTCCACCGATGGGCGGGTCAGCGGCGAAATTGCGCTCGGGAACCCGGTCACGAATGTCGGACGCGCCGCCTCAATCGTCTCCTCAACCTTCATGTCGAAGATCGCGCCCACGAGCAGCCAGTGGTCACGGCTCTTGGCATCCTCCACGCCGTGCTCCGTGCACCACCTGCGGACGCTCGCCTCGTCTGACATCGCAAACCCCATCGCCTTTTCAAAAAGGTCACCGTATGACTGCTGGTCGAACGGCCGCGAATAATTGATCGTATCGCTCCCGAACGGCATCGCGGCGGCATCACCGACGGCCAACGCCGCCGTACGCACCATGTCTTCGGTCAGTGCCATCATCGTTTCGCAGTCGCCGAATGCTTCGTAGGCTTCGAGCATCGTAAACTCTGGGTTGTGGCGCCGCGAAATACCTTCGTTTCGAAAGTTGCGGTTGATCTCATACACCCGGCGCATCCCGCCGACGAGGAGGCGCTTCAAGTACAACTCTGGTGCAATCCGCAGGAACAACGCCATGTCGAGCGTGTTGTGGTGCGTCACGAACGGCCGCGCAGCAGCACCGCCAGGTACCGGCTGCATCATTGGTGTTTCTACTTCGAGAAAGTTGCGGCCATCCATGAAGGCACGGATCGCCGAAATGATCGTAGAGCGAGCGTGAAATGTCGCCACCGTCTCCGGGTTCGCGTACATGTCCATGTAGCGGTGGCGGTAGCGAAGTTCAGGATCGCTGAGCCCGTGGAATTTCTCCGGCGGCGGCGCAAGCGACTTGCAGTGCAGTAAGAGTCCGTCGGCCCAGACGCATACTTCGCCGCGCTGCGTTGCGCCAATCGGCCCCTCTGCAACAACGATGTCTCCATAGTCCAACTTCTTGGCGAGCATGAACTGCTCGGGTGGGAGATCCGCCTTCGAACAACTCACCTGCAAGTCGCCTGTTTCATCGCGAAGCACAAGAAACGCCAGTTTGCCCATTGCCCGGTGTTGCACGCACCGGCCCGCGACGCGAACACGGGCACGCGTGTCATCACCGCCATCGGCATGGCTGGCATGGGCAGCCTCATCAAATTGCCCCCGCGCATCGACAAGAGAACACAGATCATCGACGCGGCTCCCCCAGGGGTTCATGCCCAGTTCATCACGCCACTTCGCAAGTTTCGCACGCCGCGCGGCGACCAGCGAGGATTCGTCAGCCAATGTCGTCGTCTTCTCCGCCATGGCAATCAGGCTAGGATGATAGCCGCCATGCCCCCACACCCCGCACATGACCGAGGTTCTTCATGACGATTCGCCGCATCGGCATCTTGACAGGCGGCGGTGATTGTCCCGGACTCAATGCCGCCATTCGCGGCATCGGCAAGGCGGCAATACACGGCTACGGCCTCAGCGTCCTGGGCATTCGCGACGGATTCCAGGGGCTCATCGAAGACAACATCAAGCCGCTGGACATGGGACACCTCTCCGGCATCCTCTGCCGAGGCGGCACGATTCTCGGCACCAACAACAAGTGCGACCCCCGGAGGTATCTGGATTGCCACGACGGGCACGGCAATCCGGTCTTTTCGAATGCGGTTGATCGGTGCGTGGCCACGATCGAGCGACACGAGATTGACGCTCTGTTCATCATCGGCGGCGACGGCACCTTCGAGTGCGCGCAACCACTTGTCGAAGCGGGTATCCCCTGCATTGGCGTCCCCAAGACCATCGACAACGACATCACCGGGACCGAACTGACGATCGGCTTCACCACGGCCTCGCGAGTCGGCACCATGGCCCTCGATCGCCTGCACTCGACCGCCGACAGTCACCACCGCGTCATGGTGTGCGAACTCATGGGGCGAAACGCCGGGTGGCTTGCACTGAGCAGCGGCCTCGCCTCGGGCTCCGATGTGATTCTGATTCCCGAGATTCCCTTTGACATGGATGCCATCTGCGCCTTCGTGCAGGAGCGGAGGCGCGGACACAGCGGGTTTTCGATCATCGCCTGCGCGGAGGGTGCCAGGCCGATCGGTGGCGACCAGGTTGTTGCCGATGTTGACCAAACAAACCCGCACCCGATCCGCCTCGGCGGCATCGGCGATCGCGTCGCCCGTGAGATTCACAAGATCACATCGCTCGACACGCGTACAACGGTACTCGGGCACATCCAGCGCGGCGGAGAACCGGCATCGAGCGATCGGGTTCTAGCCACTGTCATGGGGACAGCCGCAGTGGAGTTGGCGATGGCCGGTGCATGCAATCGCCTGGTGACGCTTGAGAATGGAGCGATTGGTTCGGCGGATATCACCGTGGCGGCCAGCGGCCAGCGGCTCGTCCCCCTCGATCACCGCCTCATTGCCGCCGCTCGCGCGGTACGCACCTGCTTTGGTGATTAGTGAGAGCCCGACTCCTGCTCCGCAAACGCAAGGACAAGATCAGCAGCGGCAGCGAGATCTGGCGCGTAGGCCGTCGGCAGCGCGTCATTATCCACGCGGCCCCCGTCAGTGAGCCAGATGGTCCGGCACCCGGCCCCTTGCCCGGCAAGTATGTCCCGAGAGGTGTCGCCGATCATCCAACTCGCAGCCAGATCAAGTGAAAAATCGGTTGCTGCACGCTGCAACATGCCGGGGGACGGTTTGCGATCGGGGTGCTCACGGCAGAAGGTGTCGACACTCCCTTCCGGATGGAACGGGCAGTGGTAATACCGTGACACAAGCCCTTCCCCGAGCAGTTCATCGATGCGAACATGCACTGTGGCGATGTCGTCCTCGGTGAATGCACCCCGCGCCACGCCGCCTTGATTGGTTACAACGACCAGCACCCACCCGGCCTCCACCAGTTTCCGCATGCCGCCGGCGGCACCGGGAATCAGCGTAACCTCCGCCGGATCGCCAAGATCGCCGAGGTTGTCGATGATGGTCCCGTCGCGGTCAAGAAAGATGGCCCGTTGCACGCTCGTAGAATACTCGCCCCATGGTGTTTCCTGCCGATCTCAAACACCTGCTCATCATCTGCCCTTCATGGGTGGGCGATGTGGTCATGGGAAGTTGCGCTTGGGACGCGGCTCGGCAGGCCATGCCACAGGCACGCATCACCGCGATGATCCGCCCACACCTTGCGGAACTGCTCGAGGGGGTCACGGCTGTCGACCAGATACTGCCGGTCTCGACCAAGCGGCCGCTCGCCGCTGCCCGCGCGGTCGCCCGCATGCGGCCGGACGCTGCGGTGCTCCTGCCCAACAGTTTTCGCAGTGCCGCCATTGCGTGGTGCGCAAGGATTCCCTTGCGAGGTGGCTACGCGAGGGATCGGCGGTCATGGCTGCTTACCGACGCAGTGCCGGTTCCACAACGCGACTCGCCTGCACCGACCGCCCACTACTACCTGCATCTTGTCAACACGCTGTTTGGTTCGAATATTGCGCCCTCGCTTCCCAGACTGGACATCACTGATGCGCAGCGAGATGCAGCCGCGGCGATCTTGCCGCAGCACGATGGCCCGCTGGTGTTGCTCGTCCCTGGCGCGAGCAAGGCGGAGAAGCGGTGGCCGCCAGCGAAGTTCGCCGCGGTCGCCGATGCGCTGCGAGTTGACTACGGATGCACATGTTGCATCGTCGCCTCCCCGCAGGAGCGTGACATTGCCGCAGCGATTACCGAAGTAACAACGGAGCCGATTGTCGATCTCTCCTCGGAGCCGTTTGGGCTGGGGCCGCTCAAGGCCGCAGTCGCCATGGCGGATCTGCTCATCACCAACGACACCGGCCCGCGGCACCTCGCAGTGGCCACCGGCACGCCCACGGTCACGCTCTACGGGCCAACGGACGCCAGATGGACCGCATATGACGGTGATAACAACACCCCGCTGCTGGCGGACCCGTTCCTGCCGGTGGGGCTGGTGGCTGATGACAACCCACGCAGGTGTACGATCGACCGGATCACGGTCGGCGATGTCCTTGCTTCGGCACTGCAGCACATCTGAATCTGTCAGCCGATATGCGGTTCCTCACCGCGGCGTAGGCGACCAAGGTTTTCGCGGTGCTTCCAGAACACCAAGAGCGTGATCGCAAGCGTCACGATGAGCGGTGGCGCAGCAGATGAAAGCAACACGCCGCCACCGCCCTGCGTAAGTGCCCACACAACATACGACAGTGGTAATACCGCCGCGGCAACCATGCTCGCAACAGAAATGATGCGAATCGCGGCAAGCACAACCAGCCACGACACGAACGCCGCAATTACCGGCAGGGTCAGGATCGGCCACATCGCCGCCAAACCGCCGAAGGCCGTCGCGACACCCTTGCCCCCGCTGAACGCAAGAAACGGCGAGTACATGTGACCAAGCAGCGCCGCAATCGCCACTGCAAGCCACGGCCAAAGTTGCGCGGCGGTGGCATCGAGCAGGTTTGTTCCAAGCACACCGAAGAGCCCGCCGGAAACCAGTACCGGTACCGCGCCCTTGCCCATGTCCAGAAGAAAGCAGAGGATCCCAAGCGGCTTCCCGAGCAAGCGGCCAACATTGGTTGCTCCAATGTTGCCCGACCCGGCCCCGCGAATGTCGACCCCACGCAGATGCCCGATGATGACACCAAAGGGAATACTGCCGATGCCATAGGCACACGCTGCGGCGATCGTCCAGGCTGCCGGGGACGCGGTCATGCCAGCGATGCTACCAAGGCCACCAGCGGAAGCCGGGCGTCGATTGCAATCCGCAAGTGACTTGGCCGGATCGCCCAGACAATGACCCAGGACACGATGATGAAAACGCCGAGCGTTCCGCTCCCCATAATCGCCAGCAACACCGCTGCGGAACCGTTGCTGATGCTCGCAACGAACCAGACGCCCCGCGGCGAAAGTCGCATCGGGATTGTCACGGTGCCTGCCGCGCGATCCATGGACATGTCAACGAAGTCGCACAGAATCGCGTCGCCGAAGATCACGATCGCCATCGCGGCGCCCACAGGAATGGTCGCTGCGGAATGCTCGCTGAGCACACACGCCAGCGCTGCGATTGACATCGCCACGATGGATGGTTTCAAAGGTGTCACCTCGCGGAGCGGTCGTGCCAGCACAGCGCGGCCGTACACAAGGACGCCCAGCGCAGCGGAGGGGACGAGGATCGCCGCCCAAGGATGTACTCGCCACAGGAAACCAGCACCTGCGCATGCCGCCGCGGCGGCAATGATCCAGCCACATGTCACGATCTCCGGCCTCGCCCGGCGAGGAAGTCTGTGCAGCAGGTACACACTGGCGGCAAGCAGTGCGCTGCCAATCAACGCATCCATTCCACCTCTGCCGACCAAATACACGACCGATGCCACATAGAGGCCGGGGAGCACTGCCATGATCATGAACCACGCCACAAAGGGCATCCTACGGGTACAATGCGTGTCCTCGTGAGCGTCAATCGCGACACCTATAACTCTCCCCTTTCCGACCGCTATGCCTCAGCGGCCATGCAGGCGATCTGGTCGCCTCGCCGTAAATACGGAACTTGGCGGCGGCTATGGTTGGCTTTGGCGCAGTCGCAGCAGGAGTTGGGGCTGGACATCAGCGATGCCCAGATCGCCGAGCTCCGCGAGCACCTCGACAACATCGATTACGAAGTCGCCGCCGACTACGAGCGGGACCTTCGGCACGATGTCATGGCCCATGTACACGCGCTGGGCGATGTGGCGCCCTCTGCGCGGCCCATCATTCATCTTGGCGCAACGAGCCAGTTCATCAACTGCAATACCGAATTGCTGCAGATGCGGGATGCGTTGCAGGTGATCGCGGCGAAGACGGCCGCGGCGATCGACGCCCTTGGCAATTTCGCTGCGACCTACCGCAATCTGCCCACGCTTGGCTACACGCACTATCAGCCCGCGCAGCCGACGACAGTCGGCAAACGCGCGACGCTTTGGGCGCAGGATCTCGCCCTTGCACTTGAGGATGTCGAACACCGCCTCGATCACCTTCGCTTCCGCGGTGTACGCGGCGCAACGGGGACACAGGCGTCGTTTCTTGATCTCTTCGACGGCGACGCGTCAAAGGTCGACCAACTCGACGAACTTGTCACGCGGAAGATGGGCTGGAATCTCGATCGCCGCCTCGCCGTCACCGGGCAGACCTACCCCCGGCTTGTCGATGCCCAGGTGCTGGCCGCGCTCGCAGCCATCGCCGCCGCCAGTCACAAGTGCGCAACCGACCTTCGGCTGCTTGCGAACCTCGGCGAAGTCGACGAACCATTCGGGGACAAGCAGATCGGCTCCTCGGCCATGCCGCACAAACGAAATCCGATGCGGTGTGAGCGAATCTGCGGCCTTGCGAGGTTTGTCATGCATCTTCCGGGGAACGGGTATGACACCGCAGCAAACCAGTGGATGGAGCGAACGCTCGACGACTCGGCGAACCGCCGACTCGTCCTCCCCGAAGCGTTCTTGGCGCTCGACGGCGTTCTCGATGTGCTGGGCAATGTGTGTAGCGGACTCGTCGTCCACGAGGCTCGCGTCGCGGCGAACCTGCAACGGGAACTTCCGTTTCTGGCTGCAGAGAGGATGCTCATGGCGGCGGTGCAAGCGGGCGCCGATCGGCAGGATGTGCACGAGATCATCCGCGGCCATGCACACGAAGTCTCCCAGTCGATCAAGGACGGGGCTTCCAACAACGATCTGCTGGCCCGCCTTGCCGCAGAACCAGCCTTTGCCGGCGTCGATCTGGATGCCGCCGCTGCGGCGGGGGCGTTCGTGGGGCGGGCCCCGGAGCAGGTGGATTCCTTCCTTTCGGAGGTCGTCGAGGTGATTCGACGTCGGTATGCCGAAGCACCAGAAGTCGCCGTCCTGCGGGTCTAGAAAGCGGAAAAAGGCCCGGAACCACCGAACAAATCCCAAATATTCTCTGATTTTGCGCCCGAAACGGGGTTTCGAGGGTGATCCTGACCGATAAACAATGCAATGATGGACCGTGTGGGGCAGGCGCCCCGTCGGAAAACCGCATTCTCCAACCACAAGAGGCACCACCATGGAAGCATACGATCGCCTGAGACGACTCATTGACGAAGCAGCGGATGACGTGGCCAAGTGTGAGGGCGGCAACAAGGCCGCAGGGACCCGGGTCCGCAAGGCCATGCAGGACATCAAGGCCGCAGCCCAGGATGTGCGAAAGGATGTCCTTGGACTCCGCGGCGGCGACGGCTGAGACCAGCGTCGCATCCCAACCATCATCGGGCCCGAGGATTCGCGGTATGCGGCTCTCGGGCCCTATGCTTTGTCCGCCATGGCCATAGACCCGCTCATTGATCTCGCGTCCATTGATCTCTCGCACACTGCGGTGTCGGGAGAGGAGGTCGGCACCCTCAACCCGCAATCCGGGGACATGCGGCAACTCGACCGGGTGGTATGGCTGAATGACGAGCGGTCGCTTGCTGTTGGCATCAAGAAAGTTGGCGATGACGAGTTCTGGGTCGCCGGGCACATTCCCGGCCGGCCGCTGTTCCCCGGGGTGTTGATGATCGAGGCGGCGGCGCAACTCAGCAGCATCCTTTATAAGAAGAAATCCCAGCACGACGACTTCCTTGGGTTTACGCGGTGCGATGACTGCACATTCCGCGGTCAGGTTGTGCCGGGGGATACGCTGGTACTCATCAGCAGGGAACTGAAGTTTCAGCGGCGGCGGTTCGTCTGTCTCTCGCAGGGATTCGTCAAGGGCGAGCCGGTGTTTGAGGTGCAGATCACCGGCATGACCATCTGATGTCCGTCTACCCACTGCGGTTTGCGCCGATTTTGAAAGCAAAGGTGTGGGGCGGTGATCGCCTTGGGAGTTGGGGAAAGAACCTGCCTGGCGATCAGCGCATCGGCGAGTCCTGGGAACTGGCGGATCTGCCCGACTCGATTGACGGCGGCCGATCGGTCATTGCAAACGGACCGCTTGCGGGTCGCACGCTGCGGGAGGCGATGGTTCAAGAGGGCGGCATCATGGGTGAAGCGTCGTTGATGGAAGGCGGGTTTCCGCTGCTCATCAAGTTCCTTGACGCTGGCGATAACCTCTCCGTACAGGTTCATCCAGACGAGGCGTGGGTCGCAAGGCACCCGCAGGATCATCTGAAGAGTGAGGCGTGGGTCGTGCTTGATGCAAAGCCCGGGGCACTGATCTACCGGGGACTCGCTGATGGCACAACTGTGAACTCGCTGCGAGAGGCGGTGGAGAGCGGCGAAGTGCCGCCGTGCCTGATCGCCATTCCTGCGGTGGCTGGCGACTGCCATTACCTGCCGAGCGGTACCTGCCATGCATTGGGGGCGGGCGTACTTGTGGCCGAGGTGCAGACGCCGAGCGATACGACCTTCCGGGTCTGGGATTGGGGAAGAGAGGGTCGGGAGATGCATCTGGATCAGGCTCTAGCGTGCATTGACTTCACGGGAGCGGCTGCGGAGGCGTCGCCCTCCCCAATGCTCAAGAGCGGGCCCTTTGCTTCGACCTTGTTGACACAGACGCCCTACTTCAGCATCGAGCGGATCGAGGCGGTGGAGGATGCAGCGATGCCGCTGGTCATGGATGCGACGCCGTCGGTCCTCATGGTGTTGGAGGGGGAGATGGCCATCGAGCACGAACACGGCTTTGACGCGCCGCGGGGCACGACGGTGCTGCTGCCGGCCGAACTGCGAGCCGCACTGTTGCAGATGCCCAGCGGCAGCGTTGTGCTGCGGATTGATCTACCCGGCCCAATACGCCTCGCGTAGAACCTGTCGCAGCGTGAGGTGTCACACACCCCCACAGGGGTCACACCCC
>CAZJKE010000002.1:55893-64915 GCA_964546585.1 uncultured Isosphaeraceae bacterium
GCGTAGAACCTGTCGCAGCGTGAGGTGTCACACACCCCCACAGGGGTCACACCCCCTGTTTCCGCAGGGGTACAGCGGAATGGCAGCGGCGGATCCGATGAAGGGTTGGGTTGCGGCGCGGACTGGCGGTCCGGCGGCTTACGCCTGGATGTCGAGATTCCGGCCGATGGCGAGGCGAGTGGCCGCTTCGATGCGATCGGCGGCGCAAGCATACAACTGCAACGGCTGCATGTCGGCAGCGGCAATGCCATCAAATGTCACTTTGCCCGGCACGGTGCCCGCAATAAGGTCGCCACCGACGGCAGGTGGCTTCGGCGATGGCTGCATGCCATAGGCCTGCGCTGCGGCAAAGGGGATGGGTCCGTCAATTCTCATGCCTGAAGCCTACCGCGCACTCGCCGTCTCGCAACCCGCCTCCCCCTTCAACACGCGGCATGGGAGGCCCACCAAGCGGGGATCCCCTCATCGACCACCCAACGGCATCTTCTTGAGCCGATAACTCAGTACGCCCTCGCCCACACGGCACATTGCTCGGTTGCCTCTCCGGTGAAGGGACACGTGCCACCGCCATGTCCATCCAGCGGCAGACACCGCAGCGTCACGCCAAGATCAGCCTTGATCTCCTCCTCGATCTGCGGCGTTCCGGCCCATGGGGTGTAGACGAAGCCACCGCCGCCATCACGGAAATGTGACTCGAACACGTCGCGATCCTCGGTCATCAAGGTGGACGTGTCCATTCGCTCCTGCGCTCTTGCAAGCAGTCCGTCCTGAATCTCGTCCAGGAGCGACACCACGGTTTCGATGAACGACGCACGCGGCACCGATTCCTTGTCCTTGTGACCACGGTCGCGGCGACCCATGAAGACCGCATCATCGGCCATGTCCCGCGGCCCAACCTCGAGGCGAATCGGGATTCCCCGCTTGATCCACCCCCACACCTTCTCGCCGCCCCGAAGATCGCGATCATCGAGCTCGACCTCGATGGAACGACCGTGGTAGTTGATGACACCAAGGTCGGCGGCGAGCTTGTGACAGTAATTCTGGACTGCCTCCGGATCGTCTGCCTTGAAAGTGATCGGCATGATCACAATGTGCGCAGGGGCGAGCCGCGGGGGCACGATCATGCCGTCGTCATCCGCGTGCGTCATGATCAGACCTCCGATGAGTCGCGTCGACACGCCCCAACTGGTGGTCCATGCGTGTTCAAGCGTGCCCGCTTCGCTCTGGAAGGTAATGTCCTGCACCTTGGAGAAATTCTGCCCAAGGAAGTGTGATGTCCCCGCCTGCAACGCCTTTCCATCCTGCATGAGCGCCTCGATGGAATAGGTCTCGACCGCCCCGGGGAATCGCTCCGCCTCGCTCTTGGCACCGGTGATCACGGGCATGGCCATCATGTTTCTGGCAAAGTCGGCGTAGATGTCGAGGATCTGGAGCGTTTCGGCAACCGCTTCCTCCTCCGTCGCGTGGGCTGTGTGCCCCTCCTGCCAGAGAAACTCCGAGGTACGCAGAAACAGACGCGTTCGCATCTCCCACCGCACGACATTGGCCCATTGATTGATGAGCAGTGGCAAGTCGCGGTACGACTCGATCCAGCGGCTGAACGTCTCGCCGATGATCGTCTCCGAGGTTGGACGCACAATCAGTGGCTCCTCCAACTCTCCGGCTGGAATCAAATGACCATCCGCCCCTTCTTCAAGACGGTGATGCGTGACAACCGCACACTCCTTTGCAAAGCCCTCAACATGGTCTGCTTCCCGCTGCAGGTAACTGAGCGGGATGAACAGCGGAAAGTACGCGTTTCGATGACCGGTCGCCTTGAATCTGGCATCGAGGGTTTCCCGGATGTTTTCCCAGATTCCGTACCCCCAGGGCTTGATCACCATGCAGCCACGAACCGGTGATACCTCGGCGAGGTCCGCCACGCGGATGACCTGCTGGTACCACTCGGGATAGTCCTCGGCCCGGGTTGGCGTGATTGCGGTCTTGGTTGCTGTTGCCATGCGAGGCGGATTCTATCATTGGGCGATGTCCGCCGCCCTGGCACTGCTTGCCGACATCAAGGTCGCCCATTCCGTATTTGCGTTGCCCTTCGCGCTCCTCGCCGCTTTTCTTGCGGCCACTGATGGTGGGTCGATCGACTGGTCGCGATTCGGACCGCAACTGGCGCTCATTGTTGCGTGCATGGTGCTCGCCCGTACGGTCGCAATGCTCTCCAATCGACTGCTCGACCGCGACATCGACGCGAGGAATCCGCGTACTGCCGATCGATCGCTGCCAACGGGCACAGCGTCCGTCACACTGGTTCGGGCATCGATCGCGGTTTCGTCTTTGGCGTTCATCCTCTGCTGCGGAATGTTCGCCATCCTGTGGTCCAACTGGTGGCCGCTGCTGCTGTCGGTCCCGGTGCTGGCATGGCTTGCGGCATACCCACTCCTGAAACGCCGCACGGCACTGTGTCACATCTATCTCGGCCTGTCTCTTGCGATGAGCCCGTTGGCGGCGGGGCTGGCCGTGTCGCCGCAGTCATTGGAACAGCCTGTCATGTGGTTACTGGCAGCGATGGTGATGTGTTGGGTGGCCGGGTTCGATGTCATCTATGCGCTGCAGGATGTCGACGTGGACCGGCAGGAAGGACTGCACAGTATTCCGGCGCGGCTGGGTGTTGGCCGCGCACTCTGGATGAGTCGCTTGCTCCACGGGACTGCTGTTGCGGCGCTCGTTGCAATTTGGGTAACCGACCCGCAACTGGGCTGGGTGTTCGTGGGCGCCACAATTGTTGTCGCCGCCCTGCTCATCATCGAACACGCCACGGTGCACTTGTGGGGAACATCAAGAATCGCCCTCACATTCTTCATGTTGAACGGTCTGGTCAGTCTGGTGTTGGGCGCAGCGGGAATCGTGGATGTGCTGCAATACTCAGCAGGATCCCCACGCGGCGATGAGCATGAGCAGATCCGAGACATCAACGGTACCACTGCCGTCAATATCCTCCGCCCCACCGCTTGCGCCCCAGGCCCCAATGACCAGCAGGAGATCGGACACATCGACCGCACCGTCTCCGTTGACATCTTCGGCACAGGCGACTTCCCCGTTGATGTTCACCGTCAGTGCTGACTGCACGCCGCGGGCCAGCACATCCACCTGGGTGATTGACACCAAGTCGTCCAATCCGTCGCCGTCAACATCCCCGGTCACAAGCAATGTTGGCTCGGTGCCACTGTTGACCGGAGAGCCAATGTCGGAAAACACAATCGTGTTGGCGTCCTCAGTGTCATTTCGAGCAATGACGATCTCGCGATCTGAAGTGCCAATTGCAGAGACCGCGAGATCGAGATCGCCGTCGTTGTCGAAGTCGGCCAGTGCAAGCGATTGCGGAGCGCTGCCCAGCGGATAGTCAACAGGCGAATAGAGCGATGTGCCCCAACTGCGAAGGATGCTGACCTCGTCCGTGCCGAAGTTGGCGGTAAGAACATCATCCGCACCATCGCCATTCACATCACCGAGCAGCTGAGCGACCGGCGCGCTTCCCGCACCAAGATCGATTGGTGTTGAAAGAAGACTGACGGTCCCGCCCGCACCGTCCCCATTCTTGACCAGCAGCGAGTCACCGCTTTCGCTCAGCACGACATAATCAAGATCCTTGTTTGTGTCGACATCCGCCGGGTCAATCGCGGTCGGCATGCTGATAGCAATGGTCCCGACCTCGGTGAATGCCGTACCCCGAATGCCGAAGGTAGTCGTGTTCTGCAAGATCGTCGCGACAGGCGTCGCACTGGGCTCCTCGCATGCCACCGCAAGATCATCGAAACCGTTGCCGCCTTCGACAAAATCTCCCACCGCGACGCTCACTGGATTCTCGTCGACTGCGAAGTCGAAAACCGAGAATGACGCTGACCCGTCGTTGACCAACACCGAAACCGTATCGTCATCGTAGTTCGCAACAACAAGATCCACATCGCTGTCGCCGTCGAGATCGGCGGCACGCAGATCAACAGGGTTCGCGCCTACCACGACAGTGCCATCCGATGAGAATCCGGCCCAAGATCCGGGGCCACCGCCATCATTGAGCAACACCTCGACAGTTCCGTTAGCGGGAATGGCCACCGCAACATCAAGATCACTATCGCCATTCAGATCAGCAATCGCAATGGCTCCGGGATCGCCCGACAACGCTGTTGTTCTCGCCTCTCCAAAGACAATTTCCTCAGCCTCACCGACGCCCACTCCACCGCCACGCAGACCGGAGGATCCAAGCCATCGGCAGTTCATGCCGGGAGGAAGGCCTCGGCAGATGATGCCGTCGAACTCGCCGTCAATTGCCCCGCTTGAGAGCACGTCAAATGTGTCACCGATCTGAACGGCAAAGTCTGAGTCGAATTTGACCACCAGCGCACCCCCAAGATGGGCGGTGCCGCTGACCTGCAGCTGATCGTAGCCCGTGCCCGGAGCGTACCCTGCAATGTCAAACACCATGCTGCCCATCGAACCTGATCCTGCGTTCGATGAACCCCACCCGTAGATATCTCCACTGATCGACAACTGCCCGTCTGGGCCGACGATGCCGCCATCGAGCCAAACATCGCTGACCATTCCACCGTCGCCGCCAAACCTTCCGCCATCGCGAATTCTTGTCGTCCCCGCGAAGACAAGTACGCCTTCTCGAAGAGTGAGAATTCCGTCTGCGTCCACTTCGAAGCCCGGAACATCGAGGTAGCCGCCGCTGCCCAGGACGATAAGTTCCGCCGAACGGTCGCCAAACGGAGCAATGGAGACCGGGTCGCTTCCGTCGACCGCAAGTTGCTGCCCTGTGATGTCAAGCGAGACGCCGCCTCCCGAGCAGACAACTCGCCGGTTTGCAACATCCTCCGGAAGTGTGATGATCACCGTGCCAGTGGCATCATTGATCTCGAACATCGCTGTGTCACCAGGTCCCGGGATGCCCACCGGAATCCAGTTTGTCGCGTCGTTGAACACGCCGTTGCCGCCGGACCAGACAAAGATGCCGCCGGTGGCGGGCGTCGTCGGCGCCCGCTCCCAAGCGCCCATGTCCACGACCGCGCCGCCATCATCCACCGGGCCAGTATCGGGCGAGTAAGGATCATCGATCCGGCGAAGTAATTCGCCGCCAAGGTCAGACGAGGGAAGCACATCAACAATTGCGGTCGTTGTATCGCCCGCGTCAATACAAGGTGAGGTCGGCATGAGCCAGAGCGCTTCGTCGCCCGTACCCGGAAGGTCATCAGTCCCTCGTTCATCGTCGAATCTGGGAGGCTTGGCGATGTTGCCTGTGCCCCCCCAACCTGCCTCCAAATGCATGATGCAACTGTAATTCAGCGTCAATGCCCCGCTGCCCATCTCAATCTGAGAACCCTCGCCATAGAAGTCGGTGTTGTCCCAGATGATGCAGTTCGTCACATCAGCCGTCGATGTGTCAGATCCATGCAGTCCGCCGCTGTGCCAGGCGATGTTGGTGGCGATCGTACAGTTGGTCATCGTCAGGCTGCCACCATCGATTGCAACTGCGCCACCGATCCAATCCGAGGAGTTGCCTGCCATCTGGCTGTTGATGACCGTTATCGAACCAGTCGCGTAGATGCCCCCGCCCATGCTATGCGCGGTATTCCTGTTGAATCTACAGGACATGAATGTGCCGCGGTCGAAGGAGTCGGTGTTGGCGACGCCGCCACCCGAAATGGCCTGATTGCCACGGATCTCACACCGCTCGACAAGCAGTCCGTTGGTTGTACCGTCAAAGAGGATTCCCCCACCCGTGTACTGCGCCGGATTCGCATCGTCTTCGTAGTCCGCATTCCCCGCGGTGATCACGAATCCATGCAACAGTGTTCCTTCGCCAACACCATTGGTCGAGAATGTCACCACGGAATAGGCGTTGTCGGAGAAGTCGACCGGATCATCGCCATTGAGATCACCGCTCAAGACGGTCATGTTCGTCAATGGATCTGCCTGTTCGACTGAGGTCTCCGTCCCCACAAAGCCGCCGTAGATGCCGACTTTCTTCTCGACACTGAATGTCGCCGAACGCGAATCCTTGTTGGCCCCGCTCGGGCGGTAGGTTCCCTCCGCTACCCAGATCTGCTCGCCGTCCTCTGCAACAAGCAATGCTTGCTCCAGATTCTGAAAGGCCCATGTCCAACTGGACCCGTCGCCGCCAGGAGGAACATCCTGATCGACATACCAGACCATGGTCTCAATTCCGGTGCAATTTGGACTGTTCTCTGGGTCGCAGTCACCGCCGTCACAATCAAACTCGTCGCAGTCAAAGTAGACCGCTACGCCATTCCATTCATATTTGCCGTTGTCGCAGACCCCATCCCCGATCCATGCAATCGGCGCACAGTTACCGTTGCAGTCGGGTATCTCGTCTGGCGCGCATTGCGCATACGCGACTTGGCCGCTGAACAACAGGGCGCATACGATGACGGTGGTCTTCAATACTGGCCCGCGCAAAAGGCTCATGCCTCGATCGTCCCCTTCCATTGTCGACGCTGTAGTAGACCCCGGAGATTGGGTTTTGGCTACCAAAAAACAGGCATTTCTCCTACGAGGAAGCATTACCGGTCCCAAGGAGAAGGGCCCCGCCGATGCGGGGCCCTGTGGAACCACATGTTGCAGTTCCGGGAGGAGGGAGTTCTGATGAGGTCAGTCGTCCTTGACCTCGTATTCGGCATCGATGACATCATCGCTGCCGCTCTTGCATTCGTCACCGCCGCAGCACTCGTCACCGCCGGCTGCAGTTTGCTGTGCCGTAGCCTCATACACTGCCTTGCCGAGTTCGGTTGCTGCTGATTCAAGGTTTGACAATGCGGCTTCGATCGCCGCGGCGTCATCGCCCTTGAGCGTGTCATCCAGATTGGCCACGGCAGACTCGATGTTGCCCCTGACATCCGCAGCGACCTTCTCGCCGTGCTCCTCAAGGCTCTTTCGAGTCTGATACGCCACGGCCTCTGCACGGTTCTTCAGGTCAACGAGTTCGCGACGGGCCTTGTCTTCCTCGGCGTGCACTTCCGCGTCCTGCTTCATCGATTCAATTTCGTCATCAGCAAGGCCGGACGAGCCGGTGATGTCGATCTTCTGGCTCTTACCGGTCGCCTTGTCGGTCGCCGACACCTGCATGATGCCGTTGGCGTCAATGGCGAACTCCACCTCGATCTGCGGCATGCCGCGGGGTGAGGGTGGGATGTCCGTCAGATCAAACCGACCGAGCGATCGGTTGTCGGTTGCGAACTCGCGCTCGCCTTGAAGTACATGAATGGTCACCGATGTCTGGTTGTCGGCCGCCGTAGAGAAGGTTTCCTTCTTCGATGTTGGGATGGTTGTATTGCGCTCAATCAGCCGTGTCATGACGCCGCCGAGCGTCTCCAGGCCGAGGCTGAGCGGTGTCACATCCAGCAGAAGGACATCCTTGACATCGCCGGTCAGAACGCCGCCCTGAATAGCCGCGCCGACTGCGACGACTTCGTCCGGGTTGATGGACTTGTCGAGTTCAGCGGTCTCGAAGATTTCTTTCGTGATCTCCTGCACCTTGGGGATTCGTGTTGATCCACCGACCATGACGACATCCGAAACCTCAGACGGCGAGAGTTTCGCGTCCTTGAGCGCGGCTTCGCATGGGCCGCGAAGCCGGTCGAACAGATCTGCACACAGAGACTCGAAGGTCGCCCGCGTAATTGTCACCTGAAGATGCTTCGGGCCACTTTGATCCGCCGTGATGAACGGCAGGTTGACAGATGTTTCCATCTGCTGCGACAGTTCGCACTTGGCCTTCTCGGCAGCTTCCTTGAGCCGCTGCAAGGCCATTGGATCATCGCGAAGATCAATGCCTTCCTTCTTACGGAATTCCTCAGCGATGTGATCGATCAATCGCTGGTCGAAGTCATCGCCGCCGAGATGCGTGTCGCCGTTGGTCGCCATGACCTCGAATACGCCATCACCGATGTCGAGAATGGATACATCAAATGTACCGCCACCGAGGTCGAAAACCGCAATCTTCGCATTCGTCTTCTTCTCCAGGCCGTAGGCCAGCGCTGCCGCCGTCGGCTCGTTGATGATCCGTTCGACCGTCAGCCCGGCAATCTCACCGGCATCCTTCGTCGCTTGTCGCTGCGAGTCGTTGAAGTAGGCCGGCACGGTAATGACCGCCTTGTCAATCTTCTCACCCAGATAGTCCTCGGCGACCTTTCGAAGTTCGCCGAGAATCATCGCCGCTACCTCTGGTGGAGTGTATTCCTTATCGCGTACCTCGATCTTGACCAGTTCCTGGTCACCACCAGTGACGCCGTACGGCACCAATTTCTCCTCGGACGAGACCTCGCCGTGGCGACGCCCCATGAATCGTTTCACCGAGAAGACGGTGTTTGTCGGGTTTGTCACCTGCTGGTGACGGGCGGGCTGGCCTACGAGCCGCTCGCCTTTGTCAGTAAAACCGACAACGGACGGCGTCGTCCGATTGCCGGAGCTGTTGATGAGTACCTTGGGCTGGTCGCCTTCCATGACGGCGACTACCGAGTTGGTCGTGCCCAGGTCGATTCCAATGATCTTGGACATATGCGTGTTCTCCTTCACCGACGAAATGGCCGCCGGCCATGACATAGACGCAATGGGGATGCCAACATATCCCGGCCGAACCCAAAAATGTCACGATTCCGACCGCCCATGGATGCACGCTGCGGAAAAAGGCTGCCAGAATGGCGGAAGATGCGTATTGGCAACCTTGTGCTGGATACTCCGCTGATTCTTGCCCCGATGGCGGGTATCTGCGATCTCCCCCTGCGACTGCTCTGCCGCGAACTTGGCGGCGTCGGCATGGCGTGCACAAACCTGCTGAGTTGCAACGCGATCATCCGGGGCATTGACCCCGTGCGAAAGCACGCCCGGCCCTATCCAACCGACCGCCCGCTGTGTGTCCAACTGTATGGAAACGCAGACGATCCTCTGCCGGAGGCTGCTCGCTGGATTGAGGAACAGGGCGCGGATGTGATCGACATCAACATGGGCTGCCCGG
>CAZJKE010000002.1:65015-128023 GCA_964546585.1 uncultured Isosphaeraceae bacterium
GACGCGGGAATCGCCGCCATCACTGTTCATGGACGCACGGCAGAACAGAAGTTTCGCGGCACTGTTGACATGGAGGGTGTCGCGGCCGTCGCCGCGGCTGTCGCCGTCCCCGTGATCGGGAATGGCGACATTCGATCAGCGAACGATGCGATGTACATGCTTGCGACAACTGGCTGCGACGGACTCATGATTGGCAGAGCAGCCACCGCCGAACCGTGGATCTTTCACCAGATCGCCGACGCGCTCGCTGGTCGAGAGCCCACTGAACTTACGCTGGAACACAAACTCACAGTCGTTGAACGCCATCTGGATCTCATTCTCGAACACCGCGGCGAGCAGGCGGCGGTGCGGTGTCTCCGAAGTCGCATCAGCAGATATGGCCGCACGATGGGACATGTCAAACCGCTCAAGGATGCGATCCGCAAGGCGGGTTCATCGATGGAGATTCGAAACGCCTTGAGGCAGTGGATCAGCCGCCCGCAACAACTCGCGACATGCTGAAGATGGGCAGAAGCATCGCGATCGCAACGGCGCCGACAACGCTGCCCATGACGAGAATCATGACCGGCTCAATGAGTCCGCCAACCTTCTTGACACGCGCCTCGAGTTCATCATCTGCAAAGCCGGCAACCCGATCCATCACTTGAGACAGTCGGCCGGATCGCTCGCCACTGGCGATCATCGAGGCCACATACGAGGGGACATGCGGCGAGTCGAACACCGCGTCGCTGAGCGGGTGGCCGTTCCGGATGTTCTGCTCCATTTCGCCCCACATTCGATCGAATTGCACATTGTTCGTGACGTCGCGGCAGATGCCAATGGCATCAAGCACACCGACGCCGGCAGCCAGCAGGGTAGAGAGCGTGCGGGAGGCCCGCGTCGTATAGAGCTGCGCTGACATCGGGCCGAGAATCGGCAGCCGAAGCTTCAACAGGTCGATCACGCTGCGACCGGTCCGTGTTCGGTACCACAGGATGACTGCAATGACAGCGATGATCAACGCCGGTACCCAGTACATCCATGTCCCTGTGATCGCCTCGCTGATCGCGAGCAATGCTCGTGTCGGCCACGGAAGAGTCGTTGCCCGCACTTCGTATATCTTTGCGAATCGTGGCAGCACGAAAGTGACGATGATCGCCGTCACTGCAACAGCAGTTGCTCCCATGATGAGTGGGTAGGCCATGGCGCCCTTGATTTGCCGAAGCGTCTTCCGTTCTCTGGAGAGATACCCGGACACCCGTTCGAGCATCAGGGGGAGTGTTCCTGAGAGTTCGGACGCCCGGACCAGACTGACCACAATGCGCGGGAACACTTTTCTTCGGCGAGCCATGGAGGTGGAGAGCGCTTCACCGCTGCGTACGTCCTGGTGCAAGCCATCTACGACGGTACGGAATTCACGGTGCTTTGTCTGCTGACTCAGTGCCTCCAGCGCCTCCGACAGGGGAACGCCTGTATCGAGCATCACAGCAAGTTGTTGGCAGAATGCTATGACCTCATCGCGCTTGACCCGCTTATCAACGACAGATGATGTGTCTTCCCGTTCCGCAACATCCGGACGCAGCAACGGTTCCGGATCGATCGCGGTAACAAAGAGGCCCTTTGATCGCAGTTGCCCGGCAACTTCCGCGACGGTGGTTGCAGACTGTGAACCGCAGACCTGTTTACCACTGGCGTCCCGCGCCTTCCATGCGAAGGTTTCCTTGGCGGTTGTTGCGATCATGCCCTGGTCACACAGAGGACTTCTTCCGGGGTCGTCAACCCCTGCGCGGCCTTGGCCATGCCATCATCCCGTAGCGTTGCAAATTCTCCTCCACCGACAAGGCTTCGAAGTTCCTGCAGCGATGCCCCGCGGCTCACTGCCTGCAACAGCGCATCATCCGGTATCAGGAGTTCGAAGATGCCGATTCGCCCGGCAAATCCAGAGCCTCGGCAGCGACTGCATCCCGCTCCGTGCCACAGGTCGCTGACATCACCGCAGGCAGCGCGGATCGCATCCGCGGCCGCAGCGTCACCCTCCCAAGGCGCCTTGCAGTGCGGACAGATCTTCCGGACAAGTCGCTGTGCGAGAACGCCGCGGATCGTTGCCGCAACCAGGTAAGGCTCGACCCCGAGGTTGATGAGTCGGGTGACCGCGCTCACCGCATCATTCGTGTGCAGCGTCGAGAAGACGAGATGCCCTGTCAATGCGGCCTGTGACACGATGCCCGCGGTCTCCCCGTCTCGAATCTCCCCGACCATGAGCACATCCGGATCCTGTCGCAACATCGAACGAAGCGCACGGGAAAAGGAGAAACCCGCTCGCTCATTGACCTGCGATTGGTTGATGCCGGAAATCTGCGCCTCAACGGGATCCTCGATTGTCGACACATTGATCTCCGCCGTGTCGAGTTGCGACAACACCGAGTACAGCGTTGTCGACTTGCCGGATCCGGTTGGACCCGTAACGAGAACCACGCCGTTGGGCTGCGAAACGATGCTGGTCCATGCGGCAAGTGTTGTGTCATTGAAGCCAAGACGATCAAGTTGCAGCCGGTTGTTCTGGGAATCGATGATTCGAAGTACGACGATCTCGCCGAACCGCCCAGGCATCGTGGAGACACGAATGTCCACTGGCCGACCGTCCATCATCACATTGAAGTCCCCGTCCTGCGGCAGACGCCGCTCGGAAATGTCGAGGCTTGCCATGATCTTGATACGGCTCGCGATCGCCTGATGCATCTTGTACGGCGGCTCGATCTTCTCCTGAAGCCGACCGTCGATGCGATAGCGGACGCGAAGCGTATGGTCACCTGGTTCGATATGGATATCCGATGCACCGTCCCGCACCGCAGAGTAGATCAGGAAGTTGACCAGCTTGACGACGGGGCCGTGGCCGGCGACTTCCTCAAGATCTGAAAGTTCCGTCGAATCCTGCTCGACAACGGCGAAATCATGTTCGTCAATGTCTTCATAGATCTCGTCAATAACGAAGACATTTGCTGCGGGAAGATAAGAGCGAAGTGCCGCGTCAATGTCCTTCGCAGTTGCGGCGACGATCTGAGCCCTGTGGCCGGAGAGTCGCTCTACTTCTTCCACGAGATACAGATTGGCTGGCTCGCTCACTGCCACGGTCAATACACCGTTCACCAGGAACATCGGCAGCACGCCATGTTCTTCAAGGAATGCCCGCGGCAGTTCTTCGATCACGCGAGGATCCGCGAGTCTTGCGGTGTCTGACGCAAAGGGAATGCCGTAGGACTCGGCCAATGTTTCCAGCACCAGCGTCTCGTCCACAACGCCCATGTCCACGAGCACCTCGCCCAGAAGCATGCGGCACTCGCCCGACTGTTGCCGTGCGAGCGCAGCGTCGAGTTGCTCCTGCGACAGCAGGCCCCGCTGTTGCAGCAACTTCCCAAGCGGTGCCTGGGCTGTAATCGTCGATTTGGGCATGTCTTTACCGTGCATGGCGAGGTCGTATCCAGATGCGGTTATCGGGCCTGCGTCAGACTCATTGCCGCCGCCTCTACTGACTCGTGCACCCGAAGTGCTCGCTCAAGCCGTGTCAGCGTCAAGACGCGGCGAAGGCTGCGAGAGGCTCTGGCAACCCGCAATCGAAAACCGCAACTCTCTGTTTCATCGGACAGCCACAGGAGCGACTCAAGACCGATGGAGTCGATCAGGTCAACTTCCGAGCAGTCCAGAATGATGTCGCTAGCCCTGTTTTCCAGCAATTCGCGGGCTTGTCGCCGAAAGGTGTCGGAGTCATCCAGTGAAAACCCCCCGCTCAGTGAGATGACAGTGGCCGCTCGATGGGCTTCAATCGTGATCTTCATGCTGCACGCTCCTTGCCGGATGCCGACATGGTCTGATGGTCAAGAATCAAACTCTCCCAGGCAGAAAAATCCAGGCGGAAGAATCGTTCCGCAAGCTCCGGGTCAAACTGGGTTCCTGCGCCATTGCTCATCTCCTGCAGGACTGCAGATCGGGTCATCGCCGTTCTGTAGGTGCGGCTCGATGACATGGCGTCAAAGGTGTCCGCCAATGCGATCATCCTCGCAATCACAGGGATGTCCTCGCCCGCGAGGCCATGTGGATATCCCTTGCCATCAAACCGTTCGTGGTGATGCATCACGCCCCCGATAATGTCCTCCATCTGGGGAATGTCTCGCAGAATCCTCGCCCCGATTTCCGGGTGCCGCCTGATCCAAGCGAATTCCTCTTCGCAGAGCTGCCCCTTCTTGAGCAACACCGCCTCTGGCACACCGATCTTGCCGATGTCGTGCACAAGGCCAGCGATGCGAACCCGCTCGACACGGTCCGCGTCCATACCAGTGGCTGCGGCAAGTTGCGCAGTGAGCAGTGCAACCCGTTGCGAGTGACCGCAGGTGTATCGATCCTTCGCGTCAATGGAGGCCGTGAGCGCCTGAAGCGTGCCGAGGAATGTCGCGCTCAAGTCTTCGTACAGCGCGGCGTTCTCCAGAAAGATCGCCAACTGGGCAGCAGTTGCCGTCAGGAGTTTGATATCGACCGATGACACGGACGTATCCGGGCCGAACTTGTCCGCTGCCATCAACACGCCGATCAATTGCCCGTCGCTGGTGATCGGTTCCACAACGGCGGCCCGTCCGAATGGTCCGCCATCCTTTAGAATCGCGGGTGATCCCGGTGCCAGTCTGGAACGAACCCCGGCAACGATCGCTCGAATGTCGTCGGTGCTGACTTCAGCTTCACCGCGGATCACCAGATCCGCCCCCGCTCGCGGCAGCCGATCTCGCATGAAGAGTTGCACGCCAATCCATGTGTAGGGAAGCGTCTGCAGCAGTTCATCGCACGCCAATTCAATAAACCGTTCGGGATGATTGACTGTGTGCATGCTGCCGGTGATCGTGTAGAGAAGACTGATCTCCTCATAGGACTCGCTCAACTCCCGCCCTATCGATTCGATGACATTGCGGTCCTCCCGGTGTGCATGTTCCGATTCCCAGGCAAGGCGAAACAGCGTGCCGAGCCGGCCCAGGTCCGACTTCGCAGCCGGTGGAAGCGACGACAGCATCGCGACCATCGTTGTGTAATCTGCACTACTTGCCTGACAGAGCGCGTGCAGGTGTTCGCCGGAGAGAAGTTCCTCGGTAATGACCATCGCAATTGCATATCCGCGGCGCGATCGCCGAGCCGACAACGGAACCGGCAGCAGCCAAAGGCCGGGGAATGCCCGCTCGGCCTGCACCTCATCCTGCCCGTCCCAGCGGTCACAAGTGTCTCGAATGGCCGACCGGACCAATGGTGACTGCACGAGGAGATCCTCGAGCCAGTCATGCCCACGACGGTGAGAAGAAACAACTGAACCGTTCCGGTCTGTCTCCACCGCGATGATCCCCGCGTCCCGCAATCTGTCAGACCAGGTGTCCGACCCTGGAAGGTCCGTGCGACCCAGCGTGGTCCTCATGCCGCCTCCGATCGCCCGACCTGTGGTCTCGGGGCCGTGTCCAGCAGCGCCCGCACTTGCTCGGTAATCGAACGCGGGCTGAAGGGTTTGCTGACCAGATGGCAGATGTTCGGAAGCTCAGCATCAGACGCATTCAATGCGTGCCCCCTTGCGGTCAGGACGATGACAGGAATGCACGATAACGCAGCTCGTTGCAGCAGTTCCTGGCAGAGATCGATGCCTGTCATGTATGGCATCTGAATGTCCGTAATGACCAAGTCGGGCGGTTCCGCGAGGATCTGATGCAGGGCATCTTCACCATCAACGGCCGTCACGACCTCCCAGCCTGCATGTCGCAGTTTCAGGGACAGGACCTGCACGATATGGGGCTCGTCATCGGCAATGAGAATCCGGCGCGTCATGTGTATTGTTTCCTCATGCTGCCACCCGCATGTGTTCCACATTGAACATTGGAACTGAGAACCAGAATCTGGACCCCATGCCGACTGTCGATTCCACACCCATCTGTCCGCTGTGCAAGGTCTCAACGATCTGTTGGCAGAGATTCAGCCCCAGGCCCGTTCCTTCTGCGAAACGTCGATAATTCTCGACCCGATAGAACTTTTCAAAAACTCGATCAGCGTCGCTCTTGCTCAGTCCCAGGCCCGTATCGGACACGGACAGGTGGATTGCGTGGGTGAGGTTGTCGCTGTCCGCGGTAATGGTGATGCGACCACCCTCGGGCGTGTACTTGATCGCGTTGGAAAGGAGATTGACGATGACCTGAAACAACATGTCCTCGTCACCGACTGCGCAGAGTCCCACCGGAGCGATCTCGCGTCGGATCTCGATTCGTTTCTCGCCTGCGTGCGGCGACATTGTTGTGACCGCCCGTTCGATCAACGGTTTGAAGTCGACCGTCTCACGGTCGATGTTCATGAGGCCCGCTTCAATGCGCGAAATATTGAGCAGGTTGTCGATCAGGCGACGAAGTCGTTCCGTCTCTGTCTGGATGACGGTGTAGAACTCGCCTCTTGCTGCCTCGTCCGCAGCATCGCCGTCGATGAGCATCTCGACATACGCGGCGATCGACGAGAGCGGTGTGCGAAGTTCATGGCTGGCCTTGGATACGAAGTCACTCTTGAGCCGGGCCACTTCTCGCTCGCGAGCCAAGTCGCGCAGCACAGCAACAACGGCGCGAAGCGACTCCTTCTCCGTGCCAACGGTCTGGAGAGAGACCTCGCAGGTGGTATGTACTTCGTCAAAGTCCGTTTCAAACTCGGCGGGGCATCCATCTGCCAACTCTTGGCGTGCGGCAGACGCAATGTGTTCGCCCAGATCCGAATTTCGCATGATCTCCGCGATGTTCTGCCCGTAGGATTCGTCCAGTGGCGCAACGAGGAGGCTCGCCGCTCGGTGGTTCGCGTGCAGGAGGTCGCCGTGCGCATCGGCGACGATGACGGCATCGCCGAGCACATCAAGCACCGCTTCAACCTGTTCTCGCCGGGTTCGATCGATACGAGCGTGGATCTTGGCGCCTTCGAGTTCTTCGCCGGCTGCATCGGCCTCTGCCTTGATTGCATCGGCGACCATTTCGGCACGGCGTGCACGCCCTCGCCACTTGAGCGCCGCGACGACAGCCATCACTGCCGTCCCAGCGGCAGTCAACAGAATCGTGATGGAGATAACTGAGCCGAGCACGGGATCTTCACCTGCGGGGAAGAGGATCCTGCCGCGCCAGGCTCCGCCTAGGGCTGCAAGGAATCGTTCCCCAGGGCATGTGCCACGGGCCGGCTTCCCTCGTCCGGCCCGGGGTCAAGCCCCTGCAAAGCGATGTCGGCAGAATCACCGGCCGTGTTTCGTGGGTCTGCCGCATTGGGAGGAATCGATGCAGATGTTCTCGGTGTTATCGGACGATCCAACCGCGGCATCGCCGCGAGCAGTTGTCCAATGGCTTCGTTTCCGCGAATTGTGGCAAGCTTGGCCCTCGCGTCCTCGAACTGTCCCTCGTGCATGTCCGCGATTCCCAGATACAAATCGCCCTCCGGCCGCTGGGGTGCCAACTGGCCGATCCTACTCCCGCACGCCCGCAATCGGTTGTAGTCACCCATTTTCCAGGCGATGAGACCGAGGTCCGTCCAAGCCTCCACATCATCGGGCTTCCGCCGCGTCACCTGCAGGGACATGTCCCGCCCAGCGATCAACTGCCCAGTGGCGACGAGACACTTGGCGTGCAATCGCTGCAGCATGGGTCTTGGCTCTTCATCCCACTGTTCCAGATCACGAAGCGTTGAAAGACAGTCTGAAAACCGTCCCGCTCTGAACTGCGCAATCGCAAGATCTTCGACCACTTCGGTGTCCGCCGGTCGCAGCAGCCTCGCCTCCGAGAGATGATCCGCGGCCTCCCCAGGTCGACCCTCTCGCAAACGCACTTGCCCGAGCAGTGTTGGAACGGCGGGATGATGTTCAAAGTGCGCCTGCTGTTCTTCAAGCAGTGCAGCGGCCTCACCCATCCTGCCGAGCGCCGCCATCGTCTCGGCCGTCGCAAGCAGGTACTGCGGATGCGTGGGATCCGCCTCCATCGCTGCCGAGTAGTGCTGCAGAGCGGTGGCGTCGTCCGACCATCGTTGGTGGAGAATACCCGTCATGTAATGTGGTTCCGCCATTGACCGGTCAAGCGATGAAGCTTCGGCGAACGCTGCGCGGGCGGGATCAAGTCGATGTTGTTCCAGCAGGATGCGTCCCTTCAGCAGTTGGTATTCCGCTGACTTGGGATATCGTTCAATCGCACCGTTGATGATGTCCAAGGCGTCATCGAGCCGGCCGACTTCGAACTGCTGGGTGGCCTGTTGTGCGGCGAGCTCCGCATTGACGCGATCCATGCGTTCGTGCGCCGCGTTTCGAGCAGCCTTCCCGGCCCGTGTGGGTCCGTTGCAGCCCGCTGCAAGAAGCAATAAGAGGGCGGCAACCAACAACCTTGTCATTCGGATGTCTCCTGAAGGGATATCTGCAACTGTTGAACTTCATTCAGCAGGAGGTCACGCACAATGTCCTCCTCCCATGCTGATCCTTCCTCATCGGCAATTCGATCCCGCAGGCGAATCATCTCCGGCTGAACACCGGATGTTCGAAGCGAGAGGTTCGTCCAATAGAGCGCCTCGTCCAAGCGACCTCGCCGATACGCATCGATTGCGTCGCGGTTGTAATTCGCGGTGATCTGATCACGACTGAACGGCAAGAGCCCGGCGCGAGCACCGATTCGGACCGCATCAGCAAGTTCCAGAGAGTCGCGACCCGCTTCCCAAAGCCGCTCATCCTGCACGATGGTCGGCGTCAGCAGAAATATGACTTCTTCCTTGATAATCGCGTCATCCTGCCCACGAAAGGCTGCTCCCAATACCGGGATGTCTCCAAGGAACGGGACCTGCCGCCGCGTCATGGTCGTCTGTTCCTTGAACAGTCCACCGAGCACAATTGTTTCGCCGTCCTTGCAGCGGACATTGGTCCGCACTTCGTGCGTCGTTTCGTCGGGAACTTGCTGCGTGCCGTCGGTGCGAAAGGTCGCGCTCGAGAGGCTCGGGTACAACTCCAGCCGAATCATGTTGTCGGGAGAAATGAACGGTCGCAGAACCAGGTGCACCCCGGTATCCAGAAATTCGACCGTCTGCGTCGTGCTCGTCTGTGTGACCGTCGATGAGAGATAGCCGCGCCGCACGCCGATGAGTACTTCGGACTTCTGTCGATTGAGGCATGTCAGGCGAGGTCGCGCGACAACGGTCGTATCCGAAACCTGATCGAGCACCTTGAGAAAGGCGCCCACATGATCGCGGAGCACGCCGACTTTCAACAGTCCCGCCTGTGTCGCATCGCCTGTCCCACCCATGTCCATGGTGGTCGCCACGGAGTTTGTGGCGCCGAGTGCTCCGCTCACCAGATCGTTCGCCGCAGCCATCGGTCCACCGGTAATTCCGCCGATGTCGATGTTGGACAACGCCGAGAAGTCGACGCCAAACTGGTTGTCTTCATTGACCGTGGTCGAAACAATGGTCGCCTCAACGACTACCTGCCTTGGCGCAGTGTCGAGTTCATCAAGCAACTCACCGATGCGATCCAGATTCTCCGGGAAGTCGGTCACCACAAGTTTGGACGCCCAGGCAAAGCTATCAGCGCCGCCATCAGTGATCGTCGGTGCATACCCCGGTTCGACGGAGCCGCGATAGGCGGTCATGCCAGCTTCGCTCAAGAGCGGCTGCACGAATTCATCGGCGTCGGCTGCGGATAAGTATTCAAGCCCGTAGATCCGGCTGTCGGTGCGGCGGCGTGCCGCCTCGATATGCTCCAGTTCCTCGGCGGTGTAGACGTAGACAAAGTTGCCTTCCTCGATGAAACCAAATCCGTTGACACGGAGAATCGCGTCCAGCGCTTCGTGGAATGTCACATCGTAGAGGTTGGCCGATACGCCACCAATCACGCCCTGACTGGCGATGATGTTCTTGTGCGACTGAATCGCCAGCATCTCCAGCACTTGCGTCACTTCGGTGTCCTGCACTACCAGATCGACAGTTCCGAAGCGGTCGACAACGACCTCTGGCTCTTCTCGCGGCTGCGGTTCTTCTCCAATGAGATGTCGTTCCGATGGCGAAGGCGCCTCTCGATGCAACGGTGGCGGGGCTTCCTGCGCAGGGGCCCAGGCCGCCAGAAAGATGGTCATTGCCAACGGGAACAGGTGTGCGTCGAGGGTCTTCATGGGCAGGCGGTCCGCGCAGCCCATGGACCGGTGTCTTACCGACCGGGCGACGCAATCGTCAGTTCATATCGGCGGTCTCCCGCCGCGAGGATGACTGAACGGGCACGAACCTCCTCCAGCAGAACTGGATCGGCCGCCGCGTGCCCGGCCACGGTGTCACCGGGGCGGTAGATTCGCCCGTCAATGAGCGCCATGGGGCCCTTTGCCATCACGCCCTCCAATGCGAGCGCCGCCACGAGTGATCGCTCACCATCCTTGGCCTCCCCTCCACCAGCAGGACTGCCGATATTATCGGTTGCGGTGGATGGGAATGTTGTTTCGTTCATCCTGAAGGGGTTTCTGAGAACCGCATGGTCCAGAGAAACCGCTCTTGCGGCCCTGGTTTCCGGGGGAACTTCCGCTGCCTTGCTCTGCGCTATCGGATCGGCAACGGCCGTTCTTGGAGGACGAGCGATGACGATGATTCTCGCCCACAGCAGCAATGCCATGGCGGAAAGCACGCAGAGCGTGGCAAATCGCTTTCGGTCAGCCGTCATGGAACGCCACTGGCGTCGAGTGTACGCACGGAACTTCATGTCAGGGCCCTTCCCGCATCGGGTCATAAACCGCGTGCAAGCCGATAGCCGCTTCCAGTGGCGGAGCTGTTGCATCGGCATCCTTGGATGATCGTGAGAGTCGAATCGAGGCGACATTGACCAGTCGTTCCATCGACTCCACTCGATCTACAATCGAAAAGATCGAGTCGAAGTCGGCATGCAGCGTTACGGCCAATGGAAGCACGGCAAATGCGCTATCGCCGCCATCGAACCCTTCGCCTGCCGTGAATCCCTGATCGATGATTCGAACGCCGTCCACTTCCAGCGAGAGTGCCTGCACGAGTTGGGCGGGCTGCGGCGATGTTGGTACCGCTTTGAACGACTGTTCAACCTCTGCCAGCACGAGTTCGTATGACTCTCGAAGGCGTTTGACTTCCTCCTGCCGCCGCTCCAGCCGTTCAATTCGTTCCTCCATCGCCGAGGCCTCCAAACCGGCAGCCTTTGCTCGCCGGTAGTTCGGCCATGCAAAGAACGCAAAGACGAGGATCGCAAAGACGATCGCGGAGAAGACGTACCATCGTTCCTTCTGTGCTGTCATTGCAGTTCTCCCACAGACGCGACTCCCCGCTGCAGTCGCCAAGGGGCATCGACATCGATGCTGAATCCAATTCGGAATTCGCGTGCCTGTCGCCCGCGCACCGTGCGCGATCGACTGAAATCCATACCAACATCTTCAAAGGGTTGAGTCGCCGCCAGGTCATCAACCAATCGGGCGATCTCCTCGTCTGTCTCTGAGAAACCAGCGAGGCGGCCAGTCAACTTGCGGCCAGTTTCGCTCTTCACAAGGTCGAGGGCCAATTCCTCAAGAGTCACGGATTGGGGAAGCATGTTTGCAATCGTTGCAACGATGTCACCCATCGGCAGAGATACCTCGGCATTGCGGTATCGCTCTACAAACTTCTCAAGGCTGGCTTTCTCCTGTTCCAGATGAGATGCCTGTGATTCAATCTCCAGCGCATCGTTGGCCCGCGCTTGCGCCGCTACGAGCCGGCTGGATGCGCTCTTGGTGGACAAACGAGCGTGCGTCGCAACGATCGCCGTCAATCCGAGAATCGCGATGGTAGCCGCGGCAACTCGGCCGCTTCGGGCCCGGCCCAGACTGCGCTCTCGATATCGTTCAGGTAGAAGGTTCATGCAGCAGTCCTTTCTGAACCGTCGCCGCGGCGACGCCGTGATTCTCGTTTCGTGACCGGGTGCATGCTGGCGCCGATCGCTGCCTGCCAACCATCGATTCCACGGAAGACCTGCATCACCGACGGGTTCGAAAAGAGCATGTCATCGCCCGTTGTCCTCATGCTGCAACTGCGGGAGAGCACATCGGCAAGGTGTCGATTCCGTGAGGCCGAACCGGTCAATATCAGGCATTGGGGGGCATTCCCCCGACTTGTGACGCCGAAGTGGCGAAGGCAGGCAACTGCCTCCGCTGCCATCTCCTCGTGCGTCGCGCGGGTCGCTCGCGCAATCGCCTGTTCGATGACTGGATCCTGTTGCGACGACTCATCGAAGTCGAGCAGCTGCGCAGCGCGGGCAGGGTCGACACCGACATTGCTCGACACCGCGTCCACCAAGGACTGTCCACCACTTCGAAGTTGTCGGGAAAACGATAGACGATCGCCGGTCAGCACCAACATCGTCGCCGATGCTCGACCGATGTCCAGAATGGCTCGTACCGATGACTGATCCGCAGCGCGGCGATACCGCATCCCGAACAATCGTGCGATGGCGAATTGCTGTGGTTCAATGGCAGTGGGGCGAAGCCCGGCGGTGTAGATCGGTTCAAGGATGTTTCTGATGATCGTTGGGTCAGCCGCTACGGCCATCACTTCGGCGCCATCTCCGATTCTGATCGCGTCGACCTGAATGTTTTCACGAGCGACACCGAGTCGCTCGGCCACCTCCCAACTGGCAGCCTCGCGAGTCTCCGCGTCGGGCATCGCTGGAATTCGAAGGACATGCTCCGTGGTCATGGATGCAGGAATCGACAGCACGCATGCTGCGCCGCGTGTGCCTGCCTTTCCGGTGGCGGAGCGCCATTGGTCCCCTTCGAAGTCACGAGGATTGCCTTCGATGCGATGTCCGCGGAGCTTGTCCAGGCTCCCTTGGTCCCAGTGTCCTTGCGCAACCGTCGCGCCACCGTCAATCAGGGCAATTCCAACACAGCCACGTGTGCGATGAGTGAAGGGGAGATTCACGGATTTCCTCCGGTGACTTCCGACACGGTGATGTGTCCGGTCAGCGGAGCGACTTGAACCTCCCAGCTCGTCTGACCTGAGTCGATCTGCACCGTTCCACCGAGCCCGGGCGAACCATCGCTGGCGACGATGCCGCCGCTCGGGTCGAATGTGACTTCGCGACTGTCACCGTCGAACGACGCAGCGGCGATTGACACATTCCGGAACCGACCATCCTGTTGGAAGTCGGTGATGGCGAATTGTCCCTGGCCCTGCGATTCGACCTCATCGGCCATGTACACCGCGGTGGCCTGGTCGAATGGGTCGCCCAGAGCGTTACTCGGGAGTACCAGTACGCACCAGCCACGCCCGTCATCGAAGAAGTGCACGCGGCGGTACTCCTGGGCCGCAACCGCGTCCATTTGAGCCGAAAGCAAGTCGGAAACGAGCGTCCTCGCGGCGGCCTGGCCGCTGGGGCCAGCGCCGGAAGCGGCATGTGGAATGGTGATGGTCGCGACAATGACCAGCATGGCCAGTACAACCATGAGTTCCACGAGTGACCAGCCGAGTCGGTGTGGTGATATCCACAACCGCCCTGCCCGCATTGATGAGATCGTGGCGTACTTCATCTTCGTTTCCGCGGCCGCAGGCCGCATCTCATTGGGTGATCGGTCCGAACCCGTGGACGGGCAAGGCGAATGAGGCGTTTTCCTCCCTGAGAACCCACTGCCCCGTTCATGGCGAGCATCGGCATTGGTTCTCGGACCTGCCCCGGCGTCTGTCCTCTGGAAATGAAACAGGGACGCATGGCCTCCGCCATGCGTCCCTGCCAGGTATTGCAAGGGCCCTGAGAGGAAACGGGAGGTTATTCCGAGAACTCGTTGCCGTCCGCGTCAACGCCGTACAGCGCCTTTGTAGTATTCGTTGCGCTCTTGTCGCGCCATACCCAACCCACACCCGCTGCTGCCGCGGCGGCCACGGTCGTCGAACTCGTGTAGGGGTTGTTGGGGGCGATCGTCAGGTAGTCGTTATCAATCAACTCGGTCCAGCCATTAGCGATGAGACCGGGATCGGCACCCTGCTGGGCGCGGAAGAGTTCGATCTGACCACGGAGCGTCTGGAGTTGACTTCGGACTGCGGCATCGTTGGCATCATCTGCAGCACTGGTAAACTGCGGTACGACGACCGCGGCCAAGATGCCAAGAATGACGACGACGATCAAGATTTCGATGAGGGTGAAGGCTTTGCGGGCGGTTCGTTTGATACTAAGCATGGTTGGGGGGCTCCCGTACTGCTGTCTGTTGTTCGCGGGGCCAGCGTGGCCCGTTACCTCTAAGGGTGCCCTTGGCCGTCCTGGCGCCGGGCGTGCCGGAACACGCGTCCGACCTCCTTGGCATCGGTCCACAATGGGGGAACATGCAGTCCATAACAGCGTGGTCATGCTTCACTGGCGGGCAGAGCGCACAGGCTTCCCAATTTGCCAGCGCGGTACACTTCCGCCCCTCTCACGAAGGGGCGTGCCATGCTTGATATTCACCCATTCTGCGCTGTTCACCCATCGGCCGGGGATGCCCCTCGAGTGTCTTCCGTTCCCTATGACATCGTCAACAGGGAGGAAGCGGCGGCGCTAGCGGAGGGGAATGATGACAGTTTTCTGCATGTCATCCGCTCCGAAATCGATCTTCCCGGCATCGACGCCCATGCCGACGAGGTGTACGAAAGAGCGGCGGATGCCTATCAGCGCCTGCGGGATGCCGACGTGTTGTTCAAGGACGATGAGCCATCACTCTATGCCTACCGGCAGTGCATGGGGGAACATGTGCAGGTGGGCATTGTGGCGTGCTGCACGGTCGGCGACTACGAATCCGGCGTGATTCGCAGACATGAGAAGACGCGGAAGACCAAGGAAGACGACCGCACCCGGCATGTGCTTGAAACGGGGGCCAATACCGGACCAGTCTTTCTCGCTTATCGCGACCAGGATGCGGTGACACTGCTTGTGAACGACGCCATCAACCGCCGACCGATGTTTCACTTTGTGGCAGATGATGGCATCACCCATACGGGATGGCGCATTGAGAATGATGCCCCGTTGCTGAAAGCGCTCCGAGGCATACCGGTGGCCTATGTCGCGGATGGGCACCACCGAACCGCAAGTGCGGTTCGGGCGGCGAAGGAGCGGGCCGCGGCGAACCCGAATCATGATGGCAGCGAGGAGTACAACCGTTTTCTCGCGGTGCTCTTCCCCGCGTCCCATCTGAAAATCCTTCCCTACAACCGCACTGTTGCGGATCTGCATGGCCACACGCCGCAGGAATTACTGTCGGCACTCGGTACCGCGGCCACACCAACATCGAATCCCACGCCAGCATCCTCGGGAGGGTGCTGCATGTATCTGGACGGTACGTGGTATGCAATCCAGTTCGATCCCGACGCGATCCCCCGCGACGACCCGGTTCGTTCGCTGGATGTGGATCTGCTGCAGTCTTTGGTACTTGAGCCGCTGTTGGGAGTCGGTGAAGCGAGAACGGATGTGCGAATCGCATTCGTCGGAGGCATTCGTGGGACAGATGAACTGGAACGGCTGGTTGATGAGGGCGAAGCCGCCGTGGCGTTCTCGATGTATCCAACCTCCATCGAACAGTTGCTGTCCGTGGCCGATGCGGACCTGATCATGCCGCCAAAATCCACCTGGTTTGAGCCAAAGCTCCGCAGCGGACTGTTTGTGCACGAAATCCAGGAGGTGTCCGGGACTGGTGTCGTCAGAAGCCGCGAATGAACGAAGCGAGTCGCTCGCAGCCCGCCTCGGGGAAGGCGTTGTAGACCGACGCGCGAATGCCACCAACCGATCGATGGCCCTTCAGTCCGGACATGCCCGCGGCAGTTGCTTCTGCAACAAACCTCGCATCCGTCTCCGCATCACTGGTCTTGAAGGTGATGTTCATCTGCGACCTGCTGTCCTCTCTGGCTATCGTCGTGAACAGATCGGCCCGATCCGCAATGGCGTCATAGATGACCGCCGCCTTTCGCCGATTGCGGTCCGCAACGGTGGACAAGCCACCCTCAGTGAGAATCCACTTGAATACCTGCCCCATGAGGTAGATGCCAAAGGTCGGCGGCGTATTGAGCATCGACTCCTTCTCAACCTGCGCGGCGTAGGAGAGCATCAGGGGAAGATCATCGGGGCACCGCTCGAGCAGATCACGCCGAAGGATCACAAGCACGACACCAGCCGGGCCGAGGTTCTTCTGGGCTCCCGCATAGATCATTGCGTGGCGACCCCAGTCGATGGGCTTTGAAAACATGTCGGAACTCATATCCGCGATGACCGGACCGGTCCCCGTGGGTGTGTGATAGAACTGTGTCCCTTTGATGGTGTTGTTGGAACAGTAATGCAGATACGAAGCATCGGCGGTCAGCGACAACTCGTCCTCGGAGGGGCAATGGTCGTAGTCGCTCGCCGACCCATCAAATGCAAGATGTACATTCCCGATCTTCCCCGCCTCCTTGATCGCCTTTGACGCCCATGTTCCAGTGTCGACATAGTCGGCAACGCCGCCAGACGGCAGAAAGTTCATGGGAACCATCGCGAATTGCATCGTGGCTCCACCCTGCAGAAAGAGGATCTCGAAGTCATCCGGAATGCCGCCGACCTCTCTGCAATCGGCGACTGCTTCGTTTATCACCCGGTCGAAAACCTTGCCGCGGTGACTGTGCTCGCAAATCCCGATGCCGCTGTCCTCGATGTTCCAGATCGCATCCCTTGCTTTCATCAAGACTGGTTCCGGCAGCGTGGCTGGGCCAGCCGAGAAGTTCAGGATGCGATCAGTTGTCGTGTGCGGCATGGTGGTACTCCTACTGCTCGCTCGCCGTGATGGCGGACACCGCCACCGACAGAACATTTGCGTTGTCGCGGATCTCATCAAGTTGTTCGCCCGTGGGTACATCATCGAGTTGGATCCTCGCACAGGCAGCGGCGCCGCCTTCGTACATCACATTCTCCATCTCTTCGACATTGATGTCCGCGTGGCTGATCACATCGAACACATGCGCAAGCACACCGGGAAGATTGCGATGTCGCACCGCAAGCAAACTCGTCGCCATTGTTCTGGCAGCAATATTGACGCAATTGTGCACGACGCCGCTGGAGACATAGTCTTCGATGATCCGCACTACTTCTGCAGCAATGGCATCCTGTGCCTGTTCCGTCGAAGCGCCAACATGGTGGGTGCCATACACGCACGCTTCATCCACGATGGGCGGATGAAACGCGGCATTGCCGGAGGCAGGTTCATTGCAATAGACATCCAGACCTGCCCGCAAGCCGCGGTCGCGCACAGCCGCTGCCAGCGCATTCTCATCGACGATCTTTCCTCGACTCGTGTTGACCAGCGTCGCGCCATCCTTCATTCGCGTGAGAAACGACTTGTCCACCATGTTCTCGGTGTCGGTCGAGGCCGCAACATGAATCGAAACGACATCGGAAACCGCGGCAAGGTCGTGTGGCGTTTCGCAATACTGCACGCCCAGACGCGATGCCTCTTGAGGGGTGAGACTTCTGGACCACGCGGCCACCGGCATGCCGAAAGCAGCTGCCCGGACCGCGACCTCCCTCCCAATGCCGCCCATGCCGAGAATCCCCAGCGTTCGGCCGTACAGGCCGCGAGCCGAGGCAAACTCCTTCTTTCGCCAGCGACCGCCACGAAGATCCGCGACCTGATCTGGAACCCGTCGATCACATGCCAGAATGAGCGCCCAGGCGAGTTCCGCCACAGCGATCGAGTTCCTTCCCGGACAGTTGGCGACAAACACGCCGCGGTCGGACGCCGCAGCCACATCGATCGTGTCATACCCCGCGCCGGCGCGGATGACCAGGCTGAGCCGACTACCCGCATCGAGCATTGCCGCGTCCACTTTGGTCGATCGCACAACGAGAACATGCGGATCAATGTCGGCAATCTCTGCCCGCAGCGCCTCGCCGCTCAGCGATGGATCAAGCCGAACATCGCAGCCCAATTCCTCCAGCTTCTGCCGGCCCGAGGACTGAAACTTGTCGGCGAGAAGAATGACCGTGCCGTCGCTCATTCACGCCATCGTACCACTCATTTGATTCGTTCGATCAACCGTTCAGAGGCCCGTGCCACCAGAGTCACCACATGCTCGAAACCATCCTCGCCCCCGTAGTAGGGGTCGGGAACCTCCCGCTCGGTGCCCATCTCGACGAATTCCAGAAACAGGTGGGTTCGATCGGCCGGGGCGCCCATGGCGAGCAATTCGCCGAGGTTGACGTCGTCCATGCACAGAATCAGGTCATGATGATCAAAGTCGTCACCACTGACCTGTCTCGCAGCGCCATCGATGGCCCATCCAAGGTTTCGGCCAGCAGCCCGCATCCGGCGATCCGGCTTGTCTCCCACATGCCAACCACCGGTACCGGCAGAGTCGATGGCGAAGCGATCGCCCAGACCCTCTCGCTCGACAATTGCGCGAAAGACACATTCCGCAGTCGGACTTCTGCAAATATTTCCCATGCAAACGAAGAGAATCGATGTGCGATCCGTGCTCATGCTTCACCATGCCGCCGCGCGGATCGCACGGCAATGAAACCGACGCCGCCAAAGAGTACGGCCGCCACGAAGTAGATCAACCACGCGCCAACACCGCCGGTCAGGTGAAGTCTTGCGACGAAAATGCCCAACACAGCAAAGGCCGCCGAGAGCAGGTACAGCGACAGGACCGTTTTCTTCACAGTGCCGAGTTTGCGCTTCAGGATGTGATGAATGTGGTTGCTGTCCGGCTCCGACATGGGTTTCCCCGCGATCTTGCGGCGGATGATCGCAAGCGCTGTATCCATGATGGGAACCGCAAAAATGATCAACCCGGCCACGACATAATGTGTATGTCCTCGCTCGCCAAGCATGAGGATCATCACCACGCACAAGTACCCGAACAAGAGACTGCCCGTGTCCCCCAAAAAAATCGACGCCTGGTTGAAGTTGTATATGAGAAACCCGAGCGACGCCCCAAGAACCGCAAGCGGCAGCATGATTCGAACGCCGTCGAGCGTAACACCGTCGCCGCCCTGATCACCGAAGGCGTCTACCGGCATCGCCTCCCGCAGGCGATCCACCACATCGGGCGTCAATGACATCGCGAGCATCAACCCGAGAACCAGAAATGCGGCCGCGGTAATGGCAACGATGCCGGAGAGGAGTCCGTCCAGCCCGTCAATCAGGTTGGCGGCGTTGCACCCCCCGAGCACGAAGATGGCGATGACCGCAGTACCAAGCCAGTAGACGACATCGAAGTTGAAATCCGTTCCTGGGATGGGAAAGACGATGTCCCGCGTGCCAAACACGCCGTTGCAGAACCCTGCCGCCACCTTTGTTCCGACATCCTCGATCGCCAACGCCGCCGCCGCCACGAGTTGACCGGCCGTCTTGAGCCATGGGTCCCAACCGAGCGCATCGTCGGCAAAGCCCGTGAACGCAATCGCCAACATGCCAAGGATGATGGCCGTTGGCACAGGCTGGAATGCAAGCGGTGACTTGGAGATGAGCGCCGAGGAGGTGGCAATGCCCGCCAGAACGGCAACAAGCACCGCCACACCGCCGAGGTATGCAATGGGCTTTCGGTGAATCTTCCGTGACTCATCCGGATGGTCGACCACGCCAGTTGCGTGGGCAACCTTCCTCGCAACTGGTGTGGCAATGACCGCAACGACAAAGGACACTGCCAGCACCGGCCAGTAGAGCCCGAGCAACTGCAGCCAGGTGAATTCGCCGACGGTCAGCATTGGTTCCCCGCCGACATGCCTGCAGCAACCGAGCGAATCGTCGCCTCAAGCGGTGTTTCCGGTACGCACCCGAGCAATGCTCGACACTTGGAGAGATCGGGTCGGCGATCGCGAAGATCTTCGAACCCCTCGCCGTAGACCTCCGCAACGGCATGGTGTTCGATTGTTGACCGGCTGCCGAGGACTGCAACAACAAGCCGAGCAAGATCGTTGATGGAAATCGGCCGATCACTTCCGACATTGACAACCTGACCACGGCATTCGTCGTTCGCCATCATCGACAACAGCATCGGGACGACATCGCCGACATCCGCGAAACAGCGGGTCTGTTCGCCGTCGCCGTGAACGACCAATGGTTCTCCCGCAAGGGCGGCGGCGACGAACCGGGGGACCACCATGCCCCAGCGTCCGCGTTGCCGCGGGCCGATCGTGTTGAACAGCCTGGCAATTCGCACCGGCACGCCCCGCTCGCGATGCCACGCAACCGCGAGGTGTTCGTCAACCGCCTTCGAGCAGCCATAGCACCAGCGGGAATGCGTGGTCGGACCGAAGACCAGGTCTGCATCTTCGCAATAGGGAAGTTCGTCCGACTTTCCGTAGACCTCGCTGGTTGATGTGATGAGAACAGACGCATCACTTGCCGCACCGAACTCGAGAATGCTCACGGTCTCCAAGATGTTTGTTTCAATGGTGCGAATCGGTTCGTCCACGACAAGCATCACACCCACCGTCGCGGCAAGGTGATGAATCTCGTCAAACGATGCGTCAAGCCCAGTGATTCCTTCGGTCACGGATGCTTCGATGAAGTGAATCTCATCCGCAACGGCGGAGAGGTTGGAAAGAAGGCCGGTCGAGAGATCATCCAGAACCGTAACAGCGGCGCCATCGCCCACGAGTCGCTCTACGAGGTGCGACCCGATGAACCCTGCACCACCGGTCACCAGAATGCGGCGGCGATCTTTCATCGGTTCACATCATCTCCGATCCTAGAAGGTTCACTCGTCCTGATCGGATTCGATGTATCTGGTCATGACGCGGTAATTCTTGCGGAGATACCCGCCGGCCGTGCCGTGCGTGCTGTTCAGCGTCACGCCCAGTACCTCGCCGCGGCTCTCGGACAGTTCTCTGAGTACCCGGGCGATCAAGCCGCGATCATCCCGGTCGGCTCTCGCCACGAGCGACACTGCATCAACCCTGTTGGCAAGGAGCATTGCATCACCGGCAACGATGGAAGGCGGCGCGTCGATCATGACCAGATCGTAGGCGTCGCGGAGTTGGGCGAAGATGCTGACCATCCGTTCGCTTCCCAGTCGATCGAAGATCCGATTCGCTGGCGTGCCCGCCGAAATGACATCGATGCCGCTGGCCGAGTGCTGTACGACTTCGCCGAGGCTGACGGTTCCGGCAAGAAGATCACCGACACCAGGAGCAGCGTCATCAAGATCGAAGACCGTGGCCAGTCGTGGGCGTCTGAAGTTACAGTCAACCACAACCACCGACCGCCCTGCCAGCGCAGCCGAGGCTGCGAAGTCGGACAGCACAGTGGTCGTGCCAGCCTCCGGCGCGGCGGACAGAAGGAGGAGCGTTTGATGTCCTGAGGTGGACATGGACCGCGCAGCTGTCGCCCATGCTTGACGGCAGGACTCGGCAAATGCACCTTGCCCACTGTGGAGCACCGCCAGTTCGGCTTCCTCCAGTCCGGAGGGATCCTCCTCCACATCAGGCAAGACGCCGACAATGCGGGCACCGGGAATGATCATGACATCGCTTGCAGATCGAATCTTCTGGTCGGTCATTTCCCGCAGAAAAACGATGCCGACGAACGCACCGGCCAGCAGGGCAACTCCTGCTGGGACCATGAGTTCCAGTCGTGGGAACGACTTCTTGCGAGGCTCCAAGGCCGGTCCGGTCTGCCGTACGCGGCTTGCATCCGCCCGTAGTTGCATCATCCGAACGCTCGTCAAGAGCGTTGCGGTTTCATCCTGTTGCTGCTCCAGCTGGGTTCGCGTGGAGATCATGTGTTCGAACTGCGACTGATCTGCAGCAAGATCCCGCAGCATGCCGTCCTTGGACTCGAGTTCAGTCTCCGTCTGTTCCAACACTCGCATCAACTGATCTCGTTGATCGGAGAGTTCCTTGAGTCTGGCGTTGAGGTTGCGGCGAGTGATCTGCTCGATCTTGGACTCGATCTGATCTTCCGTCGCCCGCACCGCGATTTCGGCATCCTTGACCTGTGGATGTGATGCTGCAAGTCGGTCCCGCAGGCCTCGCAACCGGGACTCCAGGGCTTCGAGTGTCTGCATCTGGCGATATACGACTGGGTCCCGCTCCGCCTCAAGCCGATCTTCCATCGTCGACTCCATGGTCCCTTCCAACTTGGCGGCCGTCTGCAGGTAACTTGTCTGGATCGTACTGAGCGAGGTACGCGTTGCAGTCAGACTCTCCGTAAGCCGCTGAATTTCAAACATGGTGGCCGAGAATCTGGTGTCGTCCAGCGTTGTGATGCCTCGCTGTCGAATGAAGTTCTGAATCTCGTCGTTCTGGTCCTGCAGTGCCAGCCGGATTCTCTGCCCCTCCTTTTCAAAGAGATCCTTGTTGTTGTTGAAGATCTCGTTATCGAGTTTCCTCACTCTGTTCAGATACGCAATGGCGATGGTGTTCAGCACGATGGGTACATCCGCGGCGCGGTGCGCTGACCATCTGATGCCGTAGAGATTCGTGCCGCGAATGATCGGCGTACGAATCTCCTCCTCAAGAACATCCACCGCGTCATCCACCAGCAGCGTTCCAGTCATGGGGTCCGTGAACTGCTGTAGCCATTCGGTCTTCCGCATCGAGACATCCTCGACCGCCTCGGTCAGGATGCTCCGATCCTTCAGAAGGTGCGTCTGTGTGGCGGCCACCCGCGCCACCATCTTGTCATCGGAGGTATCCACCGTTCCGACATCCGTTGCCTCGCCCAGTCCCGGGCGAACCTCGAAGAGCAACTCGGCTGTGTAGAGCGGATACATGCGAGAGAAGAGGAAGAAGGCGCCGACGCCGACCATGCCTCCGAGGATGCCCCAGATGGGGATGCCCTTCCAATGCCGTCGGAGCACCCGCATGGGATCGATTGCCCGCCCTTTGGGCATGGGGCGATTGGTGCGAGCCGGGAGCCGTGTCTGTGTTGCTGCCATCAAAGTTCTCTCGCTACAGGCGTGTTGCCAGGATCAGTCACCGACAGCCGCCTGCGCATTGCGAATATCGTCCTCAAGGCGGCGAATGCTGTTCCGGGAATATGAATCCGTGGCAAGATCCTCGGCGAGCCGAAGCGTATTGATGGCCTCTTCAGCCTTGCCACGATCACTAAGTGCCTGTGCCAAATGCATATACGCGTTCATGGTTGGTTCCCGGGCAATCGACCGGTTCAGGAATTCCTCTCCCTTGCCAGGGCGGCCGGACCGCACATAACTCCAGCCAAGGGCGTCGAGTACTTCGGCCGATCGTGGCTTCTGGCTTCGAGCACGCTCGGCCAGCGGAACGGCCCGGTCAGCCTCTTCCAGGCTCCCCGCATAGAGCACGGCGAGCCTCGCGAGCGCCTCGGCATTGGTGGGATCAATCTGCACCAGGAAGCTCAGTGTGTCAGCGGCGCGGCGGTCGTCGCCGGTCCGGTGATACAGCGTGGCAACGGTGTCGAGCACGGAGGGGAACCTCGGAGCGAGCGATGCCGCTTTCTGAGCGATGGGCAGCGCCTTGGCGGGCTGGTCCAAATACACGCCGACGATGTATGCGTAATTATTCAGGAACGCAGGGTTGTCGGGGTAGGCGTCCACAAGTTCGGCGAACGCATCGCTTCCCTCCTGATACCGCTCCGCCTCAACCAGATACGCACCCCGCGTTGCCAAGAGCGTCGCGTGCTCCGCCGTTCCCTGTTGGAGCGTAGGTAACACATCGTCGATCAACTGCACCGCGCGATCGACATGTTCGGCCCCGTAGGATTTCCAGAGGAGCGCGAGGCCGGCAATGTCCCTTGCGTCCGCGTTGCCCGCGAGAACGCCGTGAGCAAAGGCTTCCGCTTCCGAAGGATCCTCGGGGAACAGGACGCGGAGATCGGCATACCAGTCCATGAGCGCACTGGAAGCGATCCACTTGTTCTCAATTGCCTCCCGGTAACGACCATAGGTGGCGGTCATGACCTGCAACGCATCTCGCTGCCGGCCCAGCCCATGAAGGGCTTTCGCCTCGATCACCCCTGCAACTGGAGGTTGCCCAACGCCCGAACCATCGATCGCGGCCAATACATCCTGCCACGGCCACGGTTCCGAAGTTCGGGTGACCTCATCGATCTTGCCCAGCACCCGAGATGACTGATTCCGTGCATAGGCCTCCAAATAAGGTGGTAGAACTTTCACCGGTTCTCCCGATGCGCGATTCAGGAGATCGCCGAGCCGCTCATGCCATGTCGCATCGGCAGAGTCGACCGCGATGCCGCCGCGGGCAGCGGCAATTGCTTTCTCCAAATCGTCTGCGTCAAGATGGCCGTCGATCAGTCGTTGACGAATGGCGATCGATCCGGGCACGCGAACCAGGAACCGGTCCATGTCATCGATAGCGCGGCGCAGCTGCCCGTCGGCTTGCAGTACATCCGCTTGCACAACGGCCAGTGCTTCTGAAGTGTCGTTCTCGTCAGTGCCCTGCGCAATGATGTCCAATGACTCTTCGAGTAGTTCTCGGTCCTGTGTCGTCCAGTATTCGTTCAGCAAACTTCGAGCGAGCCGGACATGGGGCACGGGGTTGGAAGGATCTGCCGCAATGGCGACTTCGAGAGCCGCCCGGTAGTTCGTCAATGCTTCTCTGGCATCCTCCGTCTTTCCTTGTGCGAGCAGCATCTCACTGCGACCGCGTTCGACGAGGGCCCGAAGCATCGCCGTGCTGTATCGCGTGTTCGTGCCCCGCATGCCTTCGATGGCGGATTCGGCCGCGTCGAACTGCTGGCTGCGAGCGAGGGACTCAACCCATCGACCGTGCAGTGTGGGATCCCCGCTGGCCTCGACCGCCAGGCGGAGAAACTCCGTGGCTTTCGAGTGCTGTCCGCTGACATAGTAGAGCGTGCCCAGTGCGGCATCGATACGGCGATCCTCGCCCTGCTCCTCTCTGGCTTCTGTCAGAATCGCAACCGCCTGCGGCATTCGCCCGCTTCCCCGCAGAAAATCGGCTGCTGCAATGACGGCGATTTCATGGTCCGACTTCGACGACCGTCCCGCGACGAAAGCGTCGAGTACCGCCGATGCGTCATCAAGTTGCCCACGATCGCGGAGGATTTCCGCCCGCAGAATCGCCGTGATCAGGTCCGGGTCCGGCGTCTTTGCGGCCGTCGCGAGGATCTCGCTCACCGTGTCATTCCACTGCGCCTTGACCTCCCCAATCACATTGGCCTTCTGGGACCGCGACATGCGTACCCACGACCGCTGGGAGAATCGCTCTTGACCATTCGCGCCGAGCATCATCTCCCGTGTGGGCTCCATGGAGAGCAACAACTTCGCATACCGAAGGCTGTTTTCTCGATCCAGCGGGTTTCGCTGATTGCGTTGTCGGCGGATCCCCAAGACAGCAGCCCGATCACCGTGTTTCGATTCAACTTCCAACCAAGCGGAGTCAATCATTCGGTCCATGGGGAACTGTTGGTGCGCAGTCTGAAGGACCCGGAGCAAACGCTGCGGTTCTGTTTCAACCTTGAGCATCGCCCCGACATACCTCTGTACATTCTGGAGGTCGGTGGGCGTCAATCGGTACGCTTCCGTGTACGCCTCAAGGGCGCCAATGGCGTTCCCTCTGGCGTCCTCGACAATCCCCTTGAGACGCCACCCAGCGGAGTCAAAGGGCATGTTCTCTGTCATCTCGCGAGCACCGGCAAGGGCGAGGTCAGCGAACTTCTCAAAGTTTGCGTCGTCACCGCGGTTTCTTGCAGCCACTGCTCGAGCAAGATCGAGTTTTACCTTTGCCAGCATGCTCCCCGCATTGCCGGCGCGGCCGCTGCCGAGTGATGGGATCAAGGCCTCCGCAGCATCAAAGTCGCCATCGGCAATTGCCTGTTCAAACTGCACCACGACCAATGCAGTATTCGATCCCCCTTTGGCGGCAGCTTGTTCCTGAAATCGTTTGCTCTCTGCACGCGCCCGCGTCGCGACATCCATCGCCTTGGCCGCCTCGTCGCCGCGGCCCATGCGACGGGCCGTTGCCGCCATCCGTTCCCGGCGGCCGGCCAGTTCATACAGCGCCGCGGCAATGACAGCGTCCTGCTCCTCTTCGTCCACCGTCGCTCTTGCCAACGCAATGTACGCTGCGATCTCATCATCACTGGTGAGCGTCGCATGCATCTGCTCCAAACCCCGATGGCCCGGCTCCAACGCCATCGCCTTCTCGAGCAAGGCGACTGCCGCCTCACGGTTTTCTTCGGCAAGACGGACATTCGCCATGGCGGCAAAGAGCCGCCAGTCGGCGGTCTCCGCCTCGGCGATGGCCGATTCCAGCAGAACTGCAGCATCATCAATTCGGCCTTCCACCCTTGCCTCATTCGCCGTGGCAATGACCTGCAGGATCGGATCCTCGATAGCCGACGCCGCACCGGACCTCATCTGACCGGACAACTGGAGGGAAATGTTGTCGAGAAGTTGCCGGGCATCAGGGTTGGAAGCGAGGACCTCCGGCGGCAGCATGGACAGCGTTCGTCTCGCGTCGTCGTACCGGGCAAGTTCGTACTCGATGCCAGCCTTCAACAGATAGTGAACAATTGTTCCGGGCCGAAGTTCAAGTGCCCGCGACACCCGCTCCAGGGCAAGCCCGGGCGACCCGGCACGGAGCAGATTCTGCGCCGCCAAGTGGTATGTCTCCGCTTCGGGAGATGGATCGACCGATAGCAGGCGTTCCAGTTTTTGTGCTGCTGCGTTCCAATCGCGCTCCCACATGGCAAGGTGGGCGTCGGCATCGAGGACCATTGGATTGTCGGCATCCTCGGAGACAAGTGCACTCAACCGGTCTCTCCGCGCAGTCGCGTCCGCAACGACAGCCTCCCGAGCGGAACCCTCCGTATCGGAGATCCTCGATGCCGCAATGTCGAAGAGGAGTTTGGCCGCAACCGACCGCAGTTGATACTGCTCGATTGCGCCGATGCCGACCGTTCGCTGCGGCATGTCCAAGACTCGATCCGCCTCCACTTCCGCATCGTCGGGTCGGTCCAGCATCAACAACACTTCCGCCAGTACGAGCCTGCGTGCAAGGTCATCCTCGTTCGCCTCTAGATGGCGTCGCAATACATCAAGTGTCGGTTCTCGCCCCGATTCTCCGCTCGAGAGCAGCATCTGCACGACTTCGCGTGTTCGAATGGCGTCGCGAGCAGGATCAAAGGTAGCCAACAGATGGGCGGCCGCAACTTCAACACCCGCGGAAGCCGCATCCAGATCCGCTTGTGTTACGGCGTCTCGATCGGCAGCCCAGTCTCTCTGCAGCCGAGACCGTCGCAGAATCGCTTCTCGCACATGCGTCAGCGCCACTTCCATTCCCTGCGGAGCGGCCTCCATGGCCCGCTTCATTGTGCGCTCCGCGAGTTCGCGGTTCTTCTCGGCCTGATGCTTCCTGCCCGTATTGTCGAGTCGGTAGTAGACCGCCATGCGGCCGTGGGCCAGCATCGCCCATGCCAGATCGTTCCCGAGGTCGGACTCCAGTGCCGTCTGCAGGTCATCCTCGCCGGGAAACACGATGTACCCTTCATCGAAGGTCTCCGTGAGCGAGGCATCTTCCGTTCGCAGGCGGGCCAAACCCCGATACAGAACTGCCTCATACCGACGCGGATCATCCTCGCTGATTCGATCGAGCATCGTGTCGCAGGCGAATCGCAACTTCTGCCAGTACGCCTCGGTGTTGGTAATCCTCGCCGCCGCGTACAACTCGTACACCAGTTGCAGTTGCGACTCGGCGCTGTTTGGGTTGTATCTGGCCTCGTGTACAAGCGTGTCGACATACTCGTCGTAAAAAGCGGTCGCTTCGCCCGGCGTTCCCGGTGCAATTGAACGAATGGCCTCCCGCAGTTTCTGGATGTGCCCGAGGTTGCCCCCTTCCTTTCGAACCGCACGCCCGTATTGCTTTCGAGCCTGCCGGAAATCACCGCTGGCCATGAGTTCATCGCCTGCGCGAATGTTGCGAGCCGTGGACTGGAATTGGTTGTAGGCCCAAAATGCGGCAACGATGCCGCCCGCAAGCAGGACGCACGATACGACAATCGCGATCAGTTTCTTGTTGACGCGAGTAGCCTTCTTGCGACCCTTTCTTGATTTCCTGGAAGGTTGTGCCATGTGATTCTCTGCTCCTACCCCCGGTCCTCGTTCTTGTCCCCGGCGGTTGTCACCTCGACCCAGTCGGGCAGGCATTGCATGATCACCGGAAGGAGATCGGCGGCGATTTCACTGGTCATCTCGATGAACCGTTCTTCACCAAAGAGCGCGTCGCCGTGAATCGTGAACTGTACCTTGCAGTAGTAGGCTGCGCGGGAGGTTCTGTCGAATGCGAGCAGCCGAATTCGCTCTGGGAATGGCGTGGTCCTTCCGTTGGCGACGAAGAAGTACCCCGCGAAGATCCGCCCGTCGCCAGCCTGTGGATGACTGAATTCAGTGGTTCGCAGGCGTATTTCACCCACCGGCATCCTGACCTTCTCCCGGCGGCCTCCCTCCGGATCTCGGACGCGCACATACCGATAGTGTTCGCCAGCCAGTGCGTGTTCCGGGTCTTCTCTCCACGAGTCGATCGGTAGTGTCAGGGGAAGCGTGGCCGGCTCGGCCGACTTGGGTACGAACCCCCCGGCAACAAGACAGCGATCCGGGATATGTGGGATTGCATCGATCTGACCCGTGTAGTACGCGATGTGTACCTGCACCTGCACCGGACGGCCGTCGAACTCCGCGACATACCGGCGACTGAGGTAGCGATCGGTACCAAGCGCCTCCACGCCCGCCTCGTCGAGGCGGAGATCGTCGCCGCTCGCCTGCCATCTGCCAATCTGTGTGGGGATGTTTGACAGTTGATGGCGGAGATGTACAGGTTCTTTTCTGAGAAAGATGTTGAGTTGGTGTACGCCGACCTGAAACACCACCGCCGACATGCCCAGCAGCACGGTCGCAATGATGAAGCCTCTCGTCGCAGGCCAGCGAAACGTCGCTGTTGCGGAATCAGTGTCTGGTCGACTTTCTCCCTCGACGATGACGAGGTTTCGAAGCAACCAGACGATCCCAAGATAGATCATGAAGGCAGGCACAAGCCAAAGGGTGCCTATGAAGGTGTGAAAGTCACCGGCGGCGAAGTTGGAGTCGGCCAAACTCAGAAGGCCAAGTGTCATGACCCGCAGGATATTGACGAATACGGCGGTCGGCAGGGCCATCAAGACCAGCGCAATTCGCTGCCACCAGAATCGAAGGCCGGCAAAGGCCATGGCGACTCCAAGCGCAAAGAACGCCATGAGCATCCTCATGCCGGAACACGCCTCAGCAATGTTGAGTGGATGGCTGACGCCGCCGTGGAATATCTCAAGTGTGTTGCCGGCCCGCGTCACATCGAGCCCGACCAGAGAGAGGCCGTGGTAGGAACCGAGAGCCGCGATGTCCTGCAACTTGAAGGTGACGACCTCCATCATGCGATCCGAGATGGTCTGGCCGAAGACGAACAGATACAGCAACGGAAACAGGAGGTACCGCATTGCCCTCCAGCCGAAGATGAAGAGGACCATGCCGAAGACCGCCATGCACACGCCAACACCCATGAGGTTGTGATGATGAAGCGTCGTCGGGCCAAGGCCGCAGATGGTGTACCACGCCAAGCCGAGAATGAATGGCACGAGACCACTCCACGCAATGCGGAATGGCTGTTCGCACAATCGACCCCGAATGAGCCACACGAAGTAACCGGCGATGAACGGAATGACAAGTGTGTGCCCCCAGTCGGCTTGCTTCTTGACCGCAAAGAGAACCTGTCGCTGCAGGAAGTCCCAAAACACCCATGTCATTGCAATGAACAGGATGACTGCCCACAACCACTGCCGCGACAGCGGAGAGTTGTTTGCAGGCCGCAGATCTTCAGCCGTGCTCATTGGCGATCCCGCTCCATCCCAATCACGCTCCCTCTGCCCACGGAAGTCTCATGCTCCACCTCTCCGGCATCATGGTACGAATCTCGAAACACCACGGTTCACGCCAGTTGGCAAGCGATCAGTTGCCCCGCCGGTTTGTTGGGGGAGGTCCGAAAACATCGTTGCCGAAGTTGCGGTCAAGCAGGAATCCGAATCCGTAATTTGCGCGGAATCCGTTGCGGATGATGGCCATGGGCGTTGAACCCCAGGATGTTCCCACTGCCACATGATCGTCCGGCTTGATGACGACATCTGGTTCGGTTCTCGCCATGATGGCCGCGAGATTGAGGGTAATTGTTGCTTCGAGGTTCTTGCCTATCCGCCGAGTCAGGTTCACCCGTTCCGGCTCGGCAATCGGGCTGAACCCGCCAGCGGCCGTAATGAGACGAGAAAGCGTGAGCGTGCCGGTTGCGGGTAACTGAAACACACCAGGTCGTGCCACTTCACCGCGAACATAGACATTACCGATCACCGGTGGCTCGACATAGATCCTGTCGTTCGGACGAACAACCACATTGAAGGAACTGTCACCCCATGCCAGCCGCTCGTAGTCAATCGGGATGATGCGTTCCAGCATGATGTCGGGAGTGTCGTCGTCCACCGATGCCGGTTCATATGGATCGACCGGCCGACCAGCATGTTCATTGGCGATTGATTCCCCGCCTTCGGGTGGCACCGGAACCCGAACCCACTCGTCACGCTCCGGTACATAGAGGTAGGCTGCATCCGGCGAAATGGGCGACATGTCGCCGCCGCCAGCATCGGTAACATCGATCGGTGGAGGCGGCGCCGCTCGTACGGGTACCAGGTCATCGATGTCCACCAGTTCATCGCCTGGAGAACTGTGTGCTGCTTGCAGGATGCCGGGCGACACGGTTGGTGGCGCGTCCGGCTGCGGCGACGGCATCGGTTCGAGATCAGGCGATCGCACGTCGCCGAGACCAAGTTGGTCGATCAGACTCTCCACGTCGACCGTAGGTCGGTTGTCCGATGGTGTGGTCGGCCCGCCATACGCCGGAGGCGTGTCGTCGGGCACGGGGCGTTCCACGCCGCGGAGGAAGGACGGTTTCAGATCTTCGGAAATCGGCACATCCCGTATGACATAGATGGTCTCCGTCGTCGCGGGAACACCGCCCGATTGTGCAAGCGCGTCGAGGAGTCGAAGATCCGGGTCCTGCAATGTGAAGACCCCCCAGTTGGCCAGCCCGCCGTAGATCGTGTAGGTAAAGCCCGTCGATGTGTCGACGGCGACCTGCACCTGTGGATGGGTCATGCGGCTCAGGAGTTTTTCGGCGACGCGGTCCTGAAACTGTTGGGGCGTCAGCCCGGCAGCAAGTACATCGCCCACGTCTGGTACGCGGTAGTATCCACCCTGGTCTACACGACGGCGTGTTGGGAACCACGCTCCTTCGTTGTAGAGACCGTAGATGTCCAGCGTAAGCATGTCGCCCGGGGCGATGCGGTAGGCCAGATCCGCGGGCATCAAATCTTCCGCCGTGACGCTCGACAGGTGTCGCCATGCGTCGCCGGGTTCTTCAATGAGGTCAATCCGCTCAAGAACGGGAATCGTCGTTGCGGTGGGCTTGTAATAGCCGGCCTTGGTCGGATCCCCAAGCCAGCCATTCGCCCCGCAGCCGGCCAGCGAGAAGCCGGTGGCGACAAGAAGCGTGGCGGCGACCGAGCGAGCTGCTTTATGCAATGTGTGAGACATGTCTCTGTTGGCCAACTCCGCAGCGAATCGCAGTCCTCTACCCCCACCATGGGGACAGAACGATGCCCTCCCGCCGATTGGACAGGGGGGTATCGGACTTCATCGACCACCAACGCTGCGTTTGTTGAACCATCTCCTCCTCAATCCAGACCCTCTCAGGGGGTAGAATCATTGCTCCCTGATGACCTACGCGCCCCCTCCACGCCATGTTCGACCCCTTGGGGGAGATACCGCCCGAACAGCCTCCCGAGGGGCTCTGGTGTCCCTGAGCGATAGGATTCTCGGAAACGACGCCCGGTCGCACGCGTTGGTGATCCCTCGGAAGCCCAGTTGGATCCGGGCCCAGATGCCTGGTGGCGAGGGGTACGAGCGGCTTCGATCGCTGGTGGCCGAACAGGGGCTGCACACAATCTGTCAGGAAGCGTCCTGTCCCAACATTGGTGAATGCTGGGCCCGGGGCACCGCAACCATCATGATTCTTGGCGACATCTGCACGCGATCGTGTGGATTCTGCAATGTCCGCACGGGCAAACCCCTGCCGGTCGACCCCGGCGAGGCGAGTTCTGTCGCGACGGCCATCGCCGCGCTCGGCTTGCGGCACATTGTTGTGACTTGCGTGGACCGTGATGATTTGCCTGATGGCGGTGCCGCTGCCTGGGCCGATACGATTCGGGCGATTCACCGCCAATCTCCGGGCACCACGGTGGAGGCGCTCGTGGGTGATCTTCAGGGTAATGCGGGTGATCTTGATGTGATCATCGCCGCTGCGCCTGAGATTCTCGCCCATAACATCGAGACTGTTCGGCGGATGCACCCGGCGGTCCGACCACAGGCTCGCTATGAGCGATCGCTGGCGGTCTTACGCCACATCGCGGATGCCGGATGCAGATGCAAGACCGGCATCATGGTCGGCATCGGAGAAACCGATGAGGAAGTCGATCAGGTGCTTCGGGACATCCGTGAAAGAGGGCACGCGAGCATCATCACTATCGGGCAGTATCTTCAGCCAACGCGGAATCACCTGCCCGTCGATCGCTGGGTGCACCCTTCGCAATTTGATGCCTGGAGAGAGCGGGCGTTGGACATCGGGTTTGAGGTGGTGGAGTCGGGTCCGCTGGTCCGAAGTTCATATCACGCTGAAGAGCAGGCTCGTCGGCCCGTGCGCAGTACCTCCTGAAACGCCTGACCCATACAGATCAACCCTTGCGGTGCCCTGCCGGGCTGTCGTGTCAAGCGGTGCCCGAATGTAGCCGACAGGCGGGACATGCTTCATAGCGACTCCATTGACGGGACTACCGGTAACCAGAGGTGCTCGAACCGCCGCGGACGCCTTCGAGGGGCGTGCGAGGGCGAGGTGGTGCTTCGATGGAGCCACGACTTTGGAACACCGGTCAGATATGCCATGGTCGACCGCAGCGATGGCGGCCTCCGCATCATCACCGGGATTCCGCTCTCCGAGGGTATGACCGGGGTCGTCTCTCGATACCTTCCCGGCGGAAACGCCGTCAATCAGCCCGTAATGGTCGCCTGGACCGCTTCATCCCCTGACGACGGTGGCTACCACTGCGGCCTCTGGTTCTTCGGTACCCCCTGAGGCTGCCACTTTTCTTGCTCTTTTTCGCCTCCACCCGAAAAACAGACGGGGGGTGTCGGATTGTCGTGGCGTGGGTCGCAAAGGCCCCTCAAACACGACTCCTCTCTTCTCCTTCCTTCTCCCCCCACAAGCCCCCGCCTCCACGAGCCGGGGGCTTGTGGTTTTTTGGCCCAATACGGGGGTCTGACCCCGGGTGTGACCCCGGGTCTGTCCCCGGGTGTGACCCTGGGTTGGGGGAGAAAAACCGAAAAAAAGTGACAGTCATAGGGAGTGAGGGGGATTGTCAGGGGGCCGGCGGAGTGCCGGCATCAGAGACACACGACAGGAGGTCGCCCATGATCGCCGACTTCAGCCCGGATGGGCCAATCAGTTCCCAGCAGGATGCAGACAACCACAGACTTCGATTCCACCGAGATCCGGGAACCGATCCACTGGCCGTGTTCTTTGGAGGACTCTCCAAACAGGACCGCCAGATCCTCGCCCTGCATTTCGCCGAACAACTCAACGCCTACGAGATCCATGTGATCCTGCGCATGCCACTTGGAGAAGTGCTTTGCCGTATCCAGCGACTCCGGCGCCTCGCGCAGCAATCGCTCTGCCACGCCCCTGAACAGAACTTGTGAGTCACGACATACAATCGATGGCGTGATTGACCTTCGCAGCGACACCGTCACCCGGCCGACCGATGCCATGCGAACAGCAATGGCCGCTGCCATTGTCGGCGACGATGTGCTCGGTGATGACCCGACCGTCAATGCACTCCAGGAGAGATGCGCAGCGATGTTCGGCAAGGACCGGGCATGCTTCGTCCCCACGGGCACCATGGCCAATCAGCTCGCGATCCGCAGCCAGACTGAGCCGGGCGACGGCATCATCGTGCACAGTGAAAGCCACATCGTCCACTACGAGACTGGCGCTGCCGCGGCACTGGCCGGATGCACTTTTCTCCCGGCAACCGGCCCACGCGGGCAATTCGAATCTGCGGAACTCGAGCGGCTGGTTCCGCCTGACGACGATCACCTCGTTCCTGCCCGCCTGTTGGTGGTTGAGAACACCCACAACAGAGGAGGTGGCTCCATCTGGCCGATTCAGCAGGTCGTGGATGTATGCGAAACCGCCCGCAAACACGAACTCCGAACGCACCTTGACGGAGCGCGCATCTGGAATGCGTCGGTCGCTACCGGCATTCCGCCGAGCGAGTGGGCCAGCGGGTTCGACACCGTGTCCGCCTGTTTCTCCAAAGGCCTCGGCTGCCCGGCAGGTTCCATCGTCGCCGGGGATGAAAAGACCATGCGGCGAGTGTTCCGCTTTCGAAAGATGTACGGCGGAACGATGCGCCAGACCGGCATCCTTGCCGCAGCAGCAAATCACGCCCTTGAACATCACATCGATCGGCTGGTCGAAGATCATGCCGCTGCCCTCCAACTTGCTGCGGGATTGAACGCGCTTCCCGGGCTGTCCTGCGACCTGCAATCCGTCGAAACCAACCTCGTATTCGTCGATTTGGACCCGAATCATGGATCTGGCCCGGATTTCTGCCGAGAATTGGCGGAGCGGGGTGTGCTTGCCGAGGCACTTGATCCACAGCGGATCAGATTTGTCACCCACCTCGACATCACACCCGCGATGATCGACCATGCAATCGCGGTCATGGCCGAGGTTCTTGGAGGAATCCATGCGAGTTGAACATGGAGTCGTGACTGTTCTTGCTCTGCTTGTGGCTTCGGCGGCTACGGCGGATCGTCTGTCGCTGCGTTGGCAGGACATCAACACGCGGAAGGTCGTGCGATGGGAAGGCGACACAGCGGTCGTTGATCCTGAATCGCAGATGAACGAACTCGCCTGCAACATTTTCGTCAACCGGGACGCTGTCCGAAACGCCAGCGAGTCCTTCGGTATTCCGGAGACTTGGATTTCCATCTCCTATCACACCGATGAAGAACTCCGAGAGAAACGGAACGACCTCGCAAAGCGAGCGGCAAAGCGCGGCATGGTGATGGATATCACCAAGAACGAGTTCCGAGTGAACTACGACTGGGTCGTTCAGAAGAGCATCCATGATATTCGTGACGCCGCCAGACGCATTCAGTCCGCCGCCCGCAAGTCTGGGTATCACAAACCTCGCGAACTGGTCGGCGCAATGGCCTCCTTCGTACAGGAACTTGAATACAGACTCCCCGGCGAGTTTCGAATCAACGCAGACGGCGATCGCATTCTGACAGCCGGCGCAATGATGCCGATCCAGACGCTCGCCGAAGGGTGGGGGGATTGCGATACCAAGAGTCTCCTGTTTGCCTCGCTGGTACGGAGTCTCGATCTCGCCGATGTCTGCTTTGTCGCCATGCAGGATCACCTCTTCGCTGCTGTCCGCCTCCGGGCATCGCCCGGAGATCATGTAATCCGGCACAACGGTAGTGACTGGCTCCTGGTGGAATTGAGTGACGCGTGGCCGCTGGGCCATGTTCCCCAGGACCATCTGACGACAATCCGACATGGCAACTACACGCTGGTCGAACTCAACTGAACAGATGTCTACAATCCAGCCCACGGAATGAACACGCGGCGACTCGAATCAATTGCCAGGCGGCTTCCGCCATGGATGTCCAAAGCCGGCAAGCGTGCCGCAGTCGTTTTCCGCGCAAGAGAACAAGCCAAGGCCTGCCGCGAGGGTTTTCGAGCATACGGCGATCAGTACGCCCAGCCAGTCTTGTTCATTGCCGGGCTTCCAAAGAGTGGTTCAACATGGATCGAGCGAATGGTCGCGAGTTACCCGGGGTACCACGAGTATCTCATGCCGGAAGTAGCCTCGCACGAAATTGCAACCGGGGGAAGTCACGACTTCGAACTTCCAGAGGACATGTTCGACCGGTTCCAGGACATGCTCGTGCTTACGAAGATGCATGTTCACGGATCACCCAACAATGTGCGAGTTCTTCGAGACGCCGGTGTCAACTATGTCGTACTGCAGCGGGATCTTCGCGATGTCGCGGTGAGTTATCACTTTTATGTGCAGAACACTCCATGGCATCCCGAACATGCCTTTCATATCGGAAAGAGTGTGGCGGAAGGACTCGCGATCTTCGCGGACCGCATGCTCCCCGCCTACGCAGCGTGGATCCGTTCGTGGCGAGACAATGCCGACCCGGATCACTCGCTACAGGTCCGGTATGAAGACATGCTTTGTGATCCAATACAGGGCATGGCAGCGATTGCAAACCTGTTCGAACTTCCTGCCGACCTCGCAACGATCAAGCGCGTCGTGGAAGCCAACAACTTCAAACGGATGAGCGGTGGACGCGACCGTGGGGAGGATTCTGCCGCCGCATTTGCTCGCAAAGGCGTCGCGGGCGATTGGGTGAACCACTTCACACCACAACTCAGGGAATCCTATGGCGATGCAATAGCCGATCTTCTGATCGAAACAGGCGACGAGCAAGACGATGCATGGGTCACGTCCGCATGAGGATCCTGCACTACTTCCCCAACACCCACCTCTCCGAAGGCGGCACCGTTCGGGCGGCGCTCGACATTGCAACTACGCTTGCGCGCCGAGGCCACGAGATCATCTGGATGACTTGTGATGACACGGACGCGCCAGAGTCATGGAAACTCGGCGAAGCACTGTGCCCACGCATCGTCAAGATCGGTGAGCCCGCCGGCTGGGCCCACCGCCTCTCGTCCTCCCAGATCGATGCTGCGGCCGCTGCTGCCAAGGGTTGTGATGTCGCACACATCCACGCGATGTGGATTCCGTCCAACCCGAACATGGCGAGCGCCTGTCAAGTGGCTGGCGTTCCCTGGGTGCTCAGCACCCATGGCATGCTTGATGATTGGTGCATGCAGCAACGAGGTCTCAAGAAGCGACTGTATCTCTCGACGGCAGGTCGGTCGATGCTCAAGGGTACGCGGGTGTTTCTGACCACGGCCGAGGAAGAGCGTCGACAAGCAATGCGGTGGTTGCCGCATGACTGCGTCGAGGCGATTCCGCTCATCATGGATCTCGAACCCTATGCCACTGTTCCCGACGCCGCGGCGGCGAAGGCTGCGTTCGGCGACAGTGATCTTCCGACCGTTCTCTTCCTGAGCCGCGTTCACCCAAAGAAATCCATCGAGACACTGGTTGATGCGGCCGCAATGCTCCGGGATCGCGGCACGCCGGTCAAGGTGATCATCGCAGGAGCCGGCGAAGAAGACTATGTCAACGCCTTGAATCGCCGCATTGAAACCGCCGGGCTTCGGGACCTTGCCGCCTGCGTCGGCATGGTCGTTGGCGACCTCAAGTTGTCGCTCTATTCCATGGCCGACATCTTCGCCCTGCCAACGCAGCAGGAAAACTTCGGGCTGGTGTACCCCGAAGCAATGCTCTGCGACACACCGGTCATCACCACACGCGGCACCGACATCTGGCGTGAACTTCAGAACGGCGGCGCGACAATCGTGGATCGCACGCCAGAAGCGTTCGCCGATGGTATCGGCACCCTCTTGTCGGACCCGAAGAAGTTGATGGAGATTGGTCGACGCGGCCGCGAGCACATTCTGCAATGGCTCGACACCGATACGATCGCGGCGCAGTATGAGCAGTTGTATGAACGCGCGGCAGAGTGAGAAGTCAGCGAGTCCAGACTCCCCCGCCGCCTTCCGCTGGCAGGCTGCCAGCCCCCTGCTAAGGAACTTCGCGACCATGCGGATCGCGTTTGATGTCCCCCGCCTCTTCGTCGAGCGCTCGCCGCAACGTACCGCTCGTGACATGTTCCAATCGCTCGGCAGCGGGATGCAACTGGTGCGCATCCTGCGGGTAGTGGCGATCGAGGTATATTTCCCAGAGGCGGTGCGACCGCACCAGCGATGTCGCACGGCTGCGACCTGATGCCGTCAGCTTCCATCCGTCCTCGTCACGGGTAACACTGCCACCGCTTCGCAACCGTCGCATCGCCAATGCAACGACCATCGGCCCGGCGTCGAGAGCCGATGCCAACTCGCGACGATGCATCGCTGGCTTCCCGCCAAGGCGTTCCTCCAGCCGCCAAAGCAGGCCGAGTACATCCTCCGCGGCAATCCGGACTCTCGAAGCACACTGTGATGCGGCTCGAAGGGCGACGCCGTTCCGTGGCGCAAAAATCCAGACGACTACAAAGAAGACACCAGTTGCCACTGCCATTGCGCCAGCCGTGCTCGTGCCACTGAATCCCCAGACAAGCGGAACCGTAATCGCCCCGAGATGTCCGACCACAGCGGATGCCACACCGATCAGCACAGCCAGCACGATCATGACGCTGTATCGATCGGTCAACAGATAGGCAGTCGCCGCGGGCACGATGAACATGGCAATGACCAGAATGCTCCCCACCGTCTCGAACGCGGCAACGGCCGTTGCCGCCGTCATCGTCATGAGTAGATAGTGCATGATCCAGGGGCGACATCCCTGCGAGGCCGCAAGCGCGGGGTCGAACGAAGATATCTTGAATTCCTTGAAGAAGAGCAACAGGACACCCGCGTTGGCAATCAGTGCGACGCCGTTGACAATAACACCGCGAGGAATGTCGAAACCGCCAATGGAAACCTGATCAAACCAGGCGAGTTCAATGGCGCCATACAGCACGCAGTCCGGATCGATGTCAACATGATCGACTGCCCTGCGCATGAGTACGAGTCCAAAGGCAAACAGCGTTGTAAAGACAATGCCCATCGAAGCGCCAACCTCCACTCGGCCCATGGAGTGAATGGCCTGCACAAGGAAGGCTGTCAAGAGCCCGACAACAACGGCGCCAAGGAGCATTGGGAGCGGTTCCCTGCTGCCAGTCACAAGAAATGCAATTGCGATGCCCGGAAGTACCGTGTGACTGATCGCATCCCCCATGAGACTCATTCGCCTCAGCACCAGGAGCGATCCCGGAATCGCGCAGGCTCCCGCGGTAAAGCCACCAATGATGACGATCCATGTGTCCAGGATCGTCCAGGTCATGATGAACCCCCCTCAAGGTCGTGTGGACTGACCGGCAGTGCATCTGTCTCCATTCCGAGGGTTGCTTCCAGTCGCTCCACCATGGTGCGGCCAAGGATGTGTTCAACTTGATCGGCGTCGCGGTCGACATGGTTGGCAGCAATGTCGGCGAAGTGGACCAGATAGGCTTCCCAGAGCCGGTGATTCCGGACGACTCGCTGTGCATGGGCGGATCCCTTATCCGTCAGGGACCACTTGCCCCGAGCGGCCTTCCCAACCAGACCCCGTCTTCGCCCTCGCGACAGGAGTCCTCGCACGCGCCGGTTGCTCCACGACCGCCGCCCCACGATGTCATCCACCGCTACGGTGGTGTCGCTGGAGGAATCGCTGCACTCCCAGAACGCCCGGAGCAGGTTCTGCATTGAGACCCGCCGGGCGAGTGAGATGCGGCGAATGGCCCGAAGTACAAGACCATCGTTGGATCCAGCAACGAAACTGATCACAAACCAGAACCCGAAGACCAGCACGATCACCGGCCCAGTCGGCATGCGTGGGACGATCGCACTGACAACGCCGCCCAACCACCCGCCGAGGCACCCGATGATGGCAGCGGCAATGAGCATCGACGACACTCTCTGCGTCCAGTAGCGAGCAGCTGCGGCGGGAATGATGAGCATTGCAACCGCCAGCACCAGACCGACCGATTGCAGCGCGACTACGGTTACGGCTGCGACAAGCGCCATGAGCAGGACATCGAGCCAGAGTGTCGACCACCCCTGCGAAGATGCGAACGACTCATCAAAGCAAAGCAGCGTGAGTTCCTTCCTCAACAGTGCCGCCGCAATGCCCGCCATCAAGGCCATGACCAACATGCCCCATGCATCGGAAGGCACCATGGAGGCTGCCTTGCCGAAAACAAAACCGCCGAGGCCGGCGGCGCTCCCCGATGGAAGTTCTTGCGCAAGCCGCAGGAGGCAGATGCCGAGCCCGAACATCACGCTCAGCACGATGCCGATTGCTGCGTCGTCCTTCAGGTGCGTAGTGCGTCGGATGGCGAGGATCAGCAAGACGCCAACGCAACCAAGGACAAATGCGCCAATCAGCAAACCCCCGATGACCTTGCCCGATCCACCCAACCCAACCATGACCATGAACGCGATGGCAATGCCGGGCAGCGTTGCATGCGACAAGGCGTCGGCAGTGAGCGCCCGCTTGCGAAGCAGCAGAAAGGTCCCGACAAGGCCCGCCGCAACCCCGAGCGCCATGATGCCGAGCACCACGACGCGTGTGTTGAACTCCTCCAGGAGGAGGACGCGAACAACATGCTCCATCGAGGGCAGTGTGAATCCGGAATCTGCAATCGAGTGGCCACTCTTCACGGCGCGGATCCGCTGCGAGCGAATCGTTCGGCGGCCTCAGACAACAGCGTCAGACGCCCGCCATAGGTCTTTCGCAGGTTTTCTTCGGTGTAGGCGTCTGCAATACTCCCGTGGGCCACAACCCGCATGTTCAGAAGAATGACATGATCGAAGTACTCGGGCACTGTCTGTAGATCGTGATGCACGACGATGACCGTTCTGCCGCTTGAGCGAAGATCCCGAAGTACCTGCACGATCGCCTTCTCGGTCGCAGCATCGACGCTCGCAAAGGGTTCATCCATGAAATAGATGTCTGCATCTTCGGCCAGCGCCCGTGCCAGAAAGACTCGCTGTTGCTGGCCGCCGGAGAGTTGACTGATCTGACGATGGGCGTAGTCGGCCATGCCGACTCGTTCAAGCGCAGCCATGGCGGCTTCACGATCCCGCCGGCGAACCGGTTTGCACCAGCCGATCCGGCCGTAACACCCCATGAGCACGACACCGATGGCGTCCACGGGAAAGTCCCAGTCAACCGATTCCCGCTGCGGCACATATGCCACCATTCGTCGCTGCCGCCGAAATGGCTTGCCATAGATGAGGACGCGTCCCGACGCTTTCGGAACGAGATCCATTGCTGCCTTGATCAGCGTGCTTTTTCCCGCCCCGTTCGGGCCGACGATCGCGCACAGACTCCCTTCCGGAATGTCCAGATCGATATCCCACAACACCGGCTTGCGATGGTACGCGACTGTGAGGTCATGGATCGAAACCGGCGCACTGTCTGAATGTTCACTTCCCGGTTTCATTGTCACCGCCGCTCACTGATCCAGACAACAATCCGGACATGCCCCGTGGCGGCGCATCGCCGCCAAGCGCTCTGGTGATCGTCGTCACGTTGTGATCGATCATGCCGATGTAGGTGCCTTCATAGGTGCCACCGCGACCCATTGCATCGGAGAACAACTGCCCGCCGATCACCACCGCATGCCCGCGGGACGCAGCGCCTTCGACCAACGCGCGGAGGTTTCGGTCCGACACGCTTGATTCAACAAACACGGCGGTGACGCCGCGATCAACCAGGAGGTTGACCAGGCGATTCACATCCTCGATGCCCGCCTCCGACTCCGTCGACAGCCCCTGCACCCCGACGACCTCAATGTCGTATGCGCGCCCGAAGTAGTTGAACGCGTCGTGGGCGGTAATGAGGATCCGTTTCCCCCGCGGAATGGAGGCGATGGATCGTCTGGCGTATTCGTCGAGTTGTTCCAACTTCTTTCCGTATGCCGCCGCGCGCGATTGAAATTCGGCGCAGTGGTCCGGGGCCTGTTCACACAACGCGGTTGCTACGGCTTCCACCGCCAGTGACCATGCCGCGACATCCATCCAGACATGCGGGTCCCAATGCCCGGCGAACTCTGGCGGTTCGAGCAACTGTGATTCGTCGATCAACTCGGTGACGGGGTAGACGACTTTGCCCATTCGCGCCGCTTTCATGAATGTGTCGGCCATGCGGCCCTCAAGCATGAGCCCGCTGTAGAGCACCATGTCCGCCGACATGATTGCCCGGGCATCGGCGGCGGTGGGCTTGTACAGGTGGGGATCGACCCCCTCACCCATAAGGCCGACAATCGTCGCCCGGTCGCCGGCAACTTGCCGACCAATGTCGGTCACCATGCCGGTGGTTGAAACGACCTGTAGAGGCTCAGCGAGCGAAGCGGCCATGAGGACCGCGGAAAGCGATGAAGAAATCATCATGCATGTCCCTCTCTTTTTGGCTAGCCAAAAGTATATTCTTTGCTATCCTACAAGTCAACCATGCTCACCACGACCGTTGAGAACTATCTGAAGGCCCTGTACCTCCTCGAATCCAGCGATCGAGAGCATCGCATTCCCACTGGCCAACTCGCCGACGCGCTCGATATCACCCCCGGGTCGGCTTCGGCGATGATCAAGACGCTTGCAGAGGCCGGTTTTCTTGATCACGAGCCCCACCACGGTGTCCGATTGAGCACCAGCGGAATGGCTGAGGCCATCCGAATCGTTCGGCGGCATCGGATCGTGGAGCGATTCTTGGTTGACATTCTCGGCATGAATTGGAGCGAGGTCCATGAGGAGGCTGAGCACCTGGAGCACGCCGTGTCTGACCGCGTCATCGAACAGATGGATCGCCTGCTCGGGCACCCCACGGTTGATCCTCACGGGGATCCGATCCCCGATGCAGGAGGTCAGGTACCGATGCGTCAGGTCCGCCATCTCGCTGGCTGCGAGGTGGGTGACCGAGTGACCATTGCCCGCCTCGCCGACCAACACCCCCGCTTTCTTCGCTTTGCCGAAGAACACGGGCTTCGCCCCGGCGCGGTCCTCGACATCCTCGACCGCGACGACATTGCCCAGTCGATTACCTTTCGCCGCGACGATCAGGACATGGTGCTCGCCCTTGAACCGGCAGGGACAATCGAGGTCGCCGCTTCTCCCGGTATGGGGTAGCCTGTCTCCCACCATGGGCCGATCCCTCCACGCCGCGTGCGCCATATGCCTGTTGATTGTCGCCGGCTGCAAGGATGCGGTACCCCCCGAGACATCTGCCCCAGCACCGCAACCGGCGGCGATCACCAGCAGCGGTGGGGAACTGTTCGCCATGTACTGCGCGTTGTGCCACGGCGCCGAGGGGCGAGGTGACGGCGTGTTGGAACTCGATCGTCCCGCGAGAAACTTCGTTGACGGCGGTTTCTCATTCGGCAATACACAGGAGGCGATTGAAAGAACCATCGCCGGCGGCGTTCCGGGCTCGCCCATGCCGCCCTATGTCGATGCGCTGAAGGAAGAGGAGATCGCACGCTTGGCGACCTTTGTTCGAAGTCTCGCACCCACTGCCGCCGAGGCCAGTTCCGATCAAACGGAGTTGATTGTCGGCGACCAACCGATCATCGTCCGCGGCATGCTCGGGCCAGTGATCGATGAAATGGCAATGTGGCCGCGGGGGCTGGTGGTCGGGAATCCCGACGGCCGCAGTTATGTCTACCGCGCTGATGATGTGCGACTGCTCGCCGTTCGACAAGGTCGGTTTGTCGGCCGAGCGGATTGGAATGGTCGCGGCGGTACACCGCTGCAACTGCTCGGAACGATTGTCGCGGACATTGACGACGGCGATGGTGTCGGCATGTTCGCCACAGCAACTGAGCGGCCCTTGCGCGGCGTTCTTCTGGAGACATCCACACTTGGAGATCGTGGCAGCATCCGATATGCCCTCGCACAAACGGACGGCTCAGTCGTTGGCACGGTAACCGAGTCCTGCCGCGGGGCGACGGTGGAAGAACGCGCGGTGATAGCGCAGCAACTTGAGATCGATGCGTCACAGCCAATCATCGTGCACATTCCGGCATCTGCACGGCGGATGTCGGGTGGCCACACCATGACACTTCCGGCGGGCAAGACCGCGTTTACTCTGACCCACACGGCAAAGGTAGTGCCGTGAACGCCGCACTGATCCTGGCACTTCTGATGGCCAGCGGCGATGAGTCGCGGTACTGGAGCGTCGACTACCTCTCGCCGCCGAAGGGGGAAGTGCTCGAAGTCGGTGGCATGGGGTTTCTTCCGGACGGCGACCTTGTTGTCAGCACCAGGCGGGGGCAGGTTTGGCGAATATCTGATCCGCTTGCGGAGAATCCGGACGATGCATCCTTCGAATTGATCTGCGAGGGGTTGAATGAGGGACTCGGACTTGCTGTTGTGAACGGTGAGATCGTGGTGCTTCAGCGGACTGAACTCTCGCGGCTTCTTGACAAGAATGACGACCGGATCATCGACACGATCGAGACCATCTCACAGGACTGGGGCGCAAGCGGTAACTACCATGAGTTTGCTTTCGGCCTGCCGATCGACGCCGATGGCAACATGTACATCGGTCTGAATGTGGGGTTCTGGGGAGCCCAGTGGTGGCACGGCAAGTCCCGCGTTCCCTGGAGAGGCTGGGTGCTGAAGGTCGCGCCGAATGGCACGACCACACCCGTTGCGCCGGGGTTTCGAAGTCCCTGTGGACTGGGAATGATGGATGACGGAACGCTGTTGGTGACGGACAATCAGGGTGACTGGATGCCCGCCGGCCCCATCTATGCCGTGCAGCCGGGTGGCTTTCACGGTCACCCCGCGTCGCTGCGGTGGTCCGACCAGTGGCCGAACAATCTGGATGAGGCGAGCGACACCGTTCCTCCGGACACACCTCGAGTTCCCGCCGCGATCTGGCTGCCGTACAAGTGGTCACGCTCCGCAGGCAACCTGATTGCCGACACCACCGGCGGCGCATTTGGCCCTTTCGAGGGGCAGTTCCTGGTGGCGGAACTCACCAATGGGCAGATCATCCGCGCTGACTTCGAAGAGATCGACGGGACATTGCAGGGGGCATGCTGGCAATTGCGGCAGCGCGTAGGTTCCGCCGCCCGCGTCGCCTTCGCGCCGGACGGCACACTCATGGTCGGGATGACCAACCGCGGATGGGGCGGCCTGCCCCCATCCGACGGAATCGCGAGAGTTCGGTGGACCGGCGAACTTCCCATGGAGATGGAACGCGTTCACATCTTGCAGGACGGTTTCGAGGTCTCATTCACGAAACCGCTGGGCGGTGTTCCGAAGGTAACGGCGGAACGGTACGACTACGACTGGTGGTGGGAGTACGGCTCTCCCGAGAGAAACACGACGCCGATGCCCCTGGCGGGGTCCTCGCTTTCCGAGGATGGGTTGACGATGACCATTCGACTTGAGGGCATGGCTGCAGGTACATGCGCCCGTGTGGTTCTGCATGAGGCAATGGCTGTTGACGGCACGCCGTTGTTGCACGACGAATTCAACTACACGATCAACCGGATTCCGGGTGATGCGGAGGGGGCGATTGTGCCCGTCGCCAAGAAGGCGCGGCCGCCGGTCGAACGCGGGCAGAGGGTTGAGGGTTGGCTTTATCTCATGTGGGGTGATTCGTTCGAATTGTGGGATCACGAGAACATCGCTGTCGGCAACGCGGAGTTGGACATTGATCAGCCGACGCGATTCGCCATGCCGCCCGGGGGCAATTGGCTCGTAGCGGAAGAGGTAAGTGCGTTCGACTCGCGATTGCGATTCGAGGCAGACGCGGAGATCCTGATTCGATTCATGCTTCCAGAGCAGGGTCGTGGCGTCTTCTGGCTCAGACCAGACATCGGGATTCAGGTTGCCGACAGTGCGTCTCAGCCGCCGGGAACGATGATTGACGGCGATGGCCGCGTTCTCTTCTTGCCTCGTCAGTCGGGGTACCTCGGACCCGGTCTTGCGCACGAGATGAAGATCTGGCTCAACAACGACAGGATTGAGCGGATTGAAGTCAATGCTGTGCCGGTCGTTGAGAACATGCCGCTGCCGGAGCGGGCGGAGAGCGATCTCTCGCTCGGTGTCGAGTGCCTCGATGGGCAGATGGCATTTGCGGACATTCGACTGCGGCGGCCGGAGATTCCAGAGGGGGCCGGCGAATGGCATTCGTTGTTGCAGCAAGCCGACACATGGCGTGCCATTGGCGACATCGAATGGGATCTCACCGATCAGACGCTCTCGCTCAAGGGCGACGGCGTCCTGCTCATTCCTCAACCGCTCCAGCATGCCGGGGCCGTGCGGCTTGATGTGTGGACCGACGGTACGGGCTATGGGGGCATCATCCTGCAGCCGGACGATACTGGCACCGGCACGACGGTTGATGTCGGCACCACAAAGGGGCGGGGTATGGGAGGTGTGCGAGGGCGGCGGTCGCTTCAAGTCACGCCCATCGGCTCGCACGAGTGGTGCACGCTTGAGTTGGTGCCTGGAAGCCCCGGCCGCGTCAATCTCAATGGCGTGTCGCTGATCGACACCGAGGATCTTCCCCTACCGGGAAACTGGATCGGCATCGAGGTGCGAAACGGCGCGGCCATCCGCGCCCGCCACCTCACGGTATCAGACAACGGTGTCCTAGCAGTCGCCCCAGACTGAGATCAGGGCAAGCATGTCCTTGACATTCACCACAGCGTTGTCATCGAGATCGCCACTGCATCCGCCGCATGATCCCCACTGCGAGATCAGTGCCAGAAGATCCTTGACGCCGACCACCGCGTCGCCGTCCAGATCGCCAAAGCATTCCTCGACCGGATCGATCGATTCCAGCGCCGCCTGGGCGTTGATGAAACCGTGTCCAAAGTTCGTGTCGTAGCCGTTGCTGCCGTAGTCGACGGCCGTCGACGACAAGACATCCTCCAACTCATCGGGACTCAGGCTCGGGTCTACGGAAAGCACAAGCCCGGCGACTCCCGCGGCATATGGGGAGGCAAACGAGGTCCCGTCGATCGTGGTGGTGTTCCCGGAGCCATACCCCGCGCTGCCGGTGCGATCGGTCGTCCGGATCCCCTCACCCGGTGCGCTGATGAACAGGCCTGATCCATGTGTGCTGAAACTGGCAAGCGATCCGTTTGATGACATCGCTGCGACCGCAACAACACTGCTGAGATTGGCGGGCCAGCCGATCGTTGTAGACCCGTCGTTGCCTGCAGCACCAACATGAAAGACGCCCGCCGCTCGTGTTGCGTTGAAGGCACTGGTGATGCTCGACATCGGCGAGCCGCCACCCCAACTGGAATTGGTCACCCGTGCACCTGTGTCTTCGACCCAGTTGATGCCGCTGACAACCCAACTCTCCTGGAATTCCAGAAAACCAAGGCAGAACCCGAAGAGATCCATCTCATTGAATACCTTGCCGGCGCGAACCCAGCAGTGCGGGGCAATGCCTGTCACGCCCTGATTGTTGTCGATCGTTGCAGCAACGCATCCGCCGACAGCCGTGCCGTGGTTGTCACAACCAGTGCTTGGGTTTCCGTTGCTTCCGCTACCGGTGAATGTCTGGCCGGTCAACTGGTGAATGTCAGCGTGCGCCTGATCGATGCCCGAGTCGAGCACGACAACGACGATGTCCTCGCTGCCCATCGAAATGTCCCACGCTTCAGGGGCATCCATGTCATGATCGTTGGACTGGTGCAGGCCCCACTGCTGGCCAAATTCCGGGTCGTTGGGCATGTGATTGCCGCGGACCCAGGCGATTGCATCGCTCTCGGCAAACTCGAACATGTCCATGACGGCCAGCGTGTTGGCTACCGCCAGCACATCGCGCCCATCGCGAAGCGTTGTTCGAACGCGGTAGAGTCGATCCATCCCCGCGAAATCTGTATCAAGAATGTCGCCGTGTAAGGAAATCACTGCTTCGGCGGCCTCGGCATCGCTGCCTGCGGCACGCATCACAAGCAGATCGCGTGTCGGGATGTAGGGCAACCCGCTCTGGCCAGCGAAGACCGGCGACACAAAGTCGAACTCGCCTTCCGCGGCAAGTCGACTGACCACGGAATCAATCTGTCGTGCGCCGTGCAGTGACCGTGTTGTTTCGATATAGGTCCAGCCTGGCACGGTGCTCGGCGACATCATGGAAGCGTCGACACCGACGCTCGCAAGTACATCGCCCGGCGCTGCTGGCGAACCGCCTTCGTCAAAGACCGCGATCATGGTGACATCCAGCCCCAGCGGAATTGCGTCCTTGAAGTGGTGGTAGGTGTGATTGGCAGCGGTGGCCACGCCCGCGAGGCAGCCCATCGCAACTCCAAATGCGGCGACTTGTTGTCGTGTCATGCTGATCTCCTTGTCCCCCACCCGCGGTCACCTTAGGTCATGGATGGTGACATCTCAAGGGTTCGGCGTCGATTTCGATGGGGGATCACGCTGCCAAGGCCCCGGGGGGGGCACCTCCCCGACATGTTTGACGATCTGCCCGCCCGCAGCGGGTGACATGTCGATCTCGCGGTTGCCATGCCACCCGATGAACACGCCCAGCGGCCAGTCCTCCATGAGCCTGACCTTGAAAGGTGGTCCGTCACCTGGAAATATCAGTTGTATGTCCCAGTACACATTTTCCCGGGCTGAATGTGGGCCTCTTCCCAGCGCACCGCCGCTACGAAGTGGTTGCTTCGGTGTGTCACGCTGCTCAATCACGATGTCCTGATGGAGGTTGCGAAAGGCACACGCCCTATGGCAGTCCATCGCCAATTCCCGGCCGCGGCCACGGTGAAAGACATTGAAGTGACTCGACCATGACAGCGTGGTGCCGTGCCGGTGGGGCGCATCGATCACGAAGTCCTCGACGAGACAGTGGCCGCAGCCGCTGAGGCAGATCGGATGATGCATCGTGCGGCCGCTCATGGCCACATCTCGCACGGTCGTAAAGCCGCAAGTGCCAAGCAGAATGCCGCTGTCGGCATTGCGTGTACGAATGCCCGACAGGTAGCATTCGACAAGCCCATTTCCTGCAATGGCGTTGAAACCACGTTCCTTGAGGTGCCCCGGATAGGGTTCCTCTCTGAAGTCAAAGGTCAAGTCGCGAACCGCGCAGTGTTGCAGGTACGGCCGGCGAACAACCACCGGGTTCCACGTGGGCCGCAGAGGCGCCGGCAGTGGTGGTTCGACCATCACTCGATCGTCATCCACAGCCAATACTCGCACCCATGTCACGATGCGGTACTTGTCTGATGCCTTCAATTCCGAGCCGTACCGAGGTGGGTCGACTGCGTCGCCGTACAGCCATTGCAGCAGTGAATCCTCTCCGGTGTCATTGAACCAGCGAATCTGTACCCACTCTCCCGCGGTGAGGCGATTGCCATCATCAATCCACTGCGCGGTAAACGAGTGTGCGCCATCGGCCTCGTCCGACACAATGTCCGCCACCACCTCGTCGCGTCCACCCGGTGACAGCGTGAGCAAGCCCCCGGACCAACTCCACTTCCGATCAGCGCCGCGAAGTTCCGCAAGCGGCTCAGGGCAAGAGAGAATCGTCCCGCCAGCGGGGTCACCAAGCAGGCGAATATTGCTCTTGGAGATTCGGATCGGCTTCTCGAGAATCCAACGGCCCGAGGGAATACGCACAGCCCCACCACCATCGCCGACCGCATCAATCGCCGACTGGATGGCTGCTGCATCGCCTACGTCATCGTCTGCAACGCCGCCGTACTCAACAACACTGACAATCCTCCGAGGCGGTGGCAACGGCGGACATCCCGCACGTGAGAAATCCGGAAGAGCAGCCAATTGCACAAGCATCGCCGTCAGCATGACAAGGCCGACCTCGCCGCACCCATCGCCGCTGCGAGATAGGAGCGTCCAAACAAGTTCACATGGTTGAGCAGGTGATAGGTCTGGTAGACCGCGATTCGCTTTGAGTCTGCCCGCTGTCCGGTGGCGGCTTCATAGGCTTCAAAGGCCTCTTCGGGAAACCCGCCAAAGAGCCGCATCATGGCGATGTCGCACCATCGATCCCCGATCGAACACGCCGGGTCGATGATCGCCAACTCCTTGCCACACGCCACCGCATTCCCCGACCAGAGATCACCATGCAGAAGCGCTGGTGGCGGCTGGTGTGGCAGGATGTCACCGAGGTGCTTGATCAGCGACTCAAATACATCCTTCTCGCCGCTTTGCAGGAGATCACTATCGATTGCCAACGCGAGTTGTGGTTCCAGCCTGCATGTGACATTGAATTCGACCCAGTCCTTGCACCATGTGTTTCGTTGCGGTGTTCTACCCAGATAGTTGTCGCTGCAATACCCATACGCTTGACCGGCAGCACAGTCGTGCAGGGATGCGAGCGATGTGCCAAACAAGGGCCAAGCACGAGCGGTCGCTGTCGCGCCTGGTAGATGCTCCATGAGCAGTATGGCGGTTCCAAGATACACGCCGACGGTGTGCACATCTGGAACTCGCACCGTCCCAGTTGCGGCAATGGCCTCCAACGAGTGCGATTCGGTATTCAACATGTCCGCATCAGCAGCATGCGCACACTTCGCGACAAGGTGGCCGCCGCGACTGAGATTGACGGCCACCACATTGTGCATGCACCCACCGCCGAGCGGTGAGACCGCCTGCACAGCATCAGTCATTCCGGCATCCGCCATCGCGGCAGCGATGGAGCGTGTATTCACCGGGCAACGCACAGCGTTTACTTGCAGCAGGCTGGTGAACCTTTGATCTTGCCGCAGTCCGGGCACTTTGGCAGATCGTCATTGCAACAGTCGTCGCTGCCCTGTGGCATTCCGCAGGGGCACAGTTCGGCCGTGCCTGCTTTCGTTGATTTCGGATTGGCGTTGCATCCAATGAGTGCCATCAGGGAGATGAGTGTAAGGACTGTTGTAACTGCTCTTGCGTGCCTCATTGATGTGCTCCTTGGTCTCAGCGACGAAGACAATGGTAGCGGATGTAGCATATGCCCATGACGCCGTACATTCTCGCAGCACTCTTTGCCATGTGTTCCCCGCCGGGCTGGGTCGACCTGTTCAACGGTCGCGATCTCACGGGGTGGACCATTGTCAACGGCGCGCCGAGCACATGGACGGTGCGTGACGACATGATCGTCTGCAGCGGCGTCCCGACCGGCGTGCTGCGGACGAATCGCATGTACGAAAACTTTGTTCTTGAACTGGAATGGAAGCATGTGGTTGAGGGCGGAAACGCCGGGCTCTTCATCTGGTCGGATCCGGTGACAGCCAAAGGTGTGCCGTTTACTCGCAGCATTGAAGTGCAGGTCATGGACAAGTGGGAGACCCCCAACTACACCAGTGACGGAGACATCTTTTCCATACACGGCGCCACGATGACACCGGATCGGCCACATCCTGGTGGATGGGCGCGGTCACTGCCATCGAAGAAGCGGTCGAAACCTTCGCCCGAATGGAATCACTATGTACTCACATGCGTTGACGGATCGATCAAACTTGCGGTCAATGGCGAGTTTGTCTCGGGGGGACATTCCATGTCACCGCGAAAGGGGTACATCTGTTTGGAGGCCGAAGGCAGCGAGGCGCACTTCAGGAATCTTCGCATCATGGAACTGCCGCCATCGGCTACGCCCCTTCCTCCGCAGGACATCGCCGAGGTGGATGCGGGATTCGTGTCGATCTACAACGGCGTTGATCTGACCGGCTGGGTGACCGGTGAAGAGACGGCTGATCACTGGGTGGTTGCCGATTGGCGGCTGGAGCATGATGGCCGCGGCGGGGACCTCTGGACGCAGGCTTCCTTTGGCGACTTTGAGATGATCGTCGATTGGCGTTGGACTGGAGAGTCGGTTTCAACCGCGCGGCCGGTCATCGAGTTGGATGGAACGCCGAAGGTAGGTGAGAGCGGTGAGCCTGTCATGGTAGAGGTGCCGGACGCCGGGGACAGTGGCATCTATCTGCGCGGATCGAGCAAGTCGCAGGTCAATGCCTGGTGTTGGCCGATCGGCAGTGGAGAGGTGTACGGGTATCGAACGGATGCAAGCATGGCTCCGTCGGTTGTTGCCGGCGTCACGCCGTCGTCTCGGGCGGACGCGCCGATTGGGTCATGGAATCGTTTCCTGATTCGGATGGTGGGCGATGAACTCTGCGTTGACCTCAATGGCGTGCGGGTCATTGACCGGGCAGTTCTCCCGGGGGTGGCGGAAGTGGGTCCTATTGGCCTGCAATCACATGGATCGCCGATCGAGTTTGCCAACATCTATGTGCGGCCCATCGACCGATAACATCGGCTGGTCAGGTTTGCATTTCCTGAAAGGACTTGGATGGTCGATGACTCCTCTCGATGGCCATGCCACCTTCAAAGCCGATTGTGAGTACCGTCCGGGGTGTCCGGGGCCTCCGCGGCGCTGACGAGGAAATCGCGCGTTTGCAGGCTGCCCTTGGGTCTGAGCGGGCTGCTCGTGAGGATGCAGAGCGGCGTCTTGCCGAGCGGGACCAGAGGCTTGATCTTGTGCAGCGGCGCCTCGCGGAGATCACTGACCAGGGCGACGGGATGAACCCGCCGGCCTCGCGGGCGGCGATCATTGTTGGTCTGGCGAAACTCGCCGAGTCACGTGACGGTGACACAGGCGGACATCTTGCTCGTATTCGGCATTACACGGCGACGATTGCTGGCAGTGTGACGGATGCAGAGTCGGCTTCGGTGATTGCGGCCACATCGGTTCTCCATGACATCGGCAAGGTGGGTGTGCCGGACGACATCCTGCTGTTCCGTGGAACCTACAACGAAGAACAATTCGAGCAGATGAAGTGCCACACGACGATTGGTGCGGACATCCTGCTTGAACTTTCCGAGCAACTCGGCCGCGATCGTTGGATCGACACGGCCATTCAGATCACGCTTGGGCATCATGAGCGTTGGAACGGCACGGGGTATCCATTCGGGTTCGCTGGTGAGACGATCAGTCTTCCCGGGAGGATTGTGGCGATCGCCGATGTCTACGATGCTCTGAGAAGTGTTCGGGTCTACAAGCCCGCGATGTCACACGAGCAGGCGGTGGCGACGGTGGTCGCTGGTCGAGGCGCGCACTTCGACCCGGAGATCGTCGATGTCTTCGTCTCCAGGCAGGACGAGATCGAGGATCTGTCCGTTCGATTGACTGATCAGTCCGCTTCGCCGGATCGTCGGCGGCCGGCTGCATCTGCATAGCAGAGCAAGCACCATCCAAGGAGGAACGCCAGCCAGAGGGCGTTGGTGATCAGGACAGCGGTCATGGGGGCATCATAACAGGATTGCCAAGGCATCATTGGGAAAGTTCTTTGGCGCGGTGTCGCATCTTGGGGGATACTGCGGTGGATGCAAGACACATCGCGCAAGAGTTTTTTCCTGCGGTACGGGGCAGAGGGGATGGTCATCCCGATTCTGTTGGTCATCTCGTTGACCTGCAACATTCTTGGATTGGTCCTCCCGTTCATGGAGATTGACGAGTTTCTCAAGGGCAAGGTCATCTACAGCCTGCCGCACTCGGTCAACCTCATGTGGACCAACGGCCTGTATTTCATTGCCGCTCTGATCGCCGTGTTTTCCATCGTCTTTCCGCTGGTCAAGATCGGGTGTCTCATTGCCGCCTGGTTCTTTCCGTGGACGGCTGCGGGTCGTGTCAAGTTGCTCACGATCATCGAGTTTCTCGGTAAGTGGTCCTACATGGACATCTTCGTTGTCATCCTGCTGCTGGTGCTGACGGACAGACAGACGTTCATTTCCTCGACGCTGCACTCCGGAATCTACTTCTTCATTGCCGCCATCACCATCAGCATGCTTGTCTCGCAAGGGATGCTCGCGCTCGCGGAGCACCGCCTGCGAGCAGAGCAAGGATGCCCGGAACTTTCCAAAGATCGGTTTTGGCCAGCTGTTGAACTTGGACTCATCGGCTGGTCGCTTCCGGTGTTGGCCGTCGTATCGGCCATTGCACTGCTTGCTGCCATCGACCTGCCATTTCTTCGAATCACGCAGGCGTTCCTGACTTCCTATGTCTACAGCATCAGAGAGGCTGTCATTGCCCTGTGGCAGGAGGATTTGTATCTGCTCGCCATCATCATGGTGGGATTCCTCGGCGTCATGCCGCTGTTGCGACTTGGGATTCTCCTCTTGTCGTGGGCCGTTCCCATGCGTCATGTACAACACGAACGAGCCAAGGCATTGTCGGCCGGTGTGTCCCGGTGGTCGATGCTGGATGTCTTCGGAATTGCCCTGTTCCTGATCATCACCGAGGGACGGCAGTTCGTAAAGACTGAGGTGCAGCAAGGCATGTACATCGTCATCGCAGCCATTGCGCTGAGTTACCTGTCGAGCATTGTCGCCGGGCATCTGCACAGGAGGTTTGGGGGCGAAGGCGGGACTACTTCAACAACTGCAGCCACGCCATGACATCGCGAAGTTCTCGATGATCGAGCAGCATGCCCATGGGCGGCATGGTGGAGTACTCGCCGTATCCTTCGGAGATTACTGCGCCGGGAACAAGCAATGATTGCTGCAGCGACCACTCGTCCAGTCGTGATGCGACACCGTCAAGCGCCGGCCCGGAGATACCACCGACGCCGCCCACTGCGTGACACCGCAAACACTGGGCATGTGGGTGATTGTGAAAAAGTTCTTTACCCCGATCCGGATCACCCCCGCGGCTGAGCCACCATCCCTCATTGGGGTCGCCAAAGGCAACTGGGTTTCCAGACGCCTCTTCGTATTCTACCCAGAGTTCGACAGGAAGATCCTGCGGCGTGATGTTGGCAAGGGCATCCTCGTCACGACCAAGAGTCAGGACTGCGGCCTGCGACTCACGAAGCGAACCGGTTTCGATGGCATGCACAAGGAGTGCAGTTGCGCGATCGCGATTACTGTCGAAGAGGAGGTCGCGGGCCGCAGCGCGGATCATTTCATTCTCGTTCGTCAATGACGACTCGATCGTGGTGGCGTCCGAGAGGTGGCGAAGGCAATGAACCCGAACAGCGATGTCCTGCTCGGGGTCAGCGAGCAGGGAAGCAGCGAGGTCACGCGGAACGGGTACATCATGCGAGAGAGCCGTCTGCAGCGCTGCGGCAAGCACGGGACCTGTCGCCGAAGGAAGCAAGGCAAAGAGTCGGTCCTTGAGCAGGTCGGCGCTGCGTGGCGAGAAGTCAACCGGTCGCCATGTCCCCTCCACTCGTTCCCGAGGCGGCGGATCCCGCCATGTGCGAAGAACATCGAGGGCAAGGAGTCGCATGGACTCCGGGTTCGCCTCGTTCGAGGCGAAATCCACGAGGCCGGCGAGCCCGGAATCCGTACCGAGCCGCTCTGCGGCGCTGATGGCCCGTCGTTGCCAAGGTAGTGTGCATGCCCTCGACAGCGAGGCGGCCAGATCGGCCATGGCACCCGTGATTGGCATGTCGTGAATAGCCCTCGCCGCTTCGGTGGCAATAGCGGGATCGACATCCTGCAAATAGACGGCAACAATTGGATCTTCCATGGTCCGCAGTGCGAGCGCGGCGGCAAGGCGGGTTGACGACTCCTTTGCGCTCGCGACGCTCGAGAGGTCTTCCGCAGTTGCCGAACGGGAGAGTCCGACGACGGCTGCGTGGCGAAGATAGGGGTCCGCGTCTGCGTTGCGGCGTGCAAGGTCAAGAAGCAGCGGCACAGCATCGTGATCGCCAAGCGTTCCGGCGGCGATGGCTGCGAAGAACGCGACACGCGGCGACGGGTCGTCAATCAGTGGAAGAATGTCCTTCGCGCGATTGGTCGCTCCCGATTCGCCGATGATCTTCGCGGCCTGCGCGCGAATCTCGGCATCGTTATCTCCTAGCAGTGGCATGATCAGATCCATGGTGTCAGAACCGTCACGATCGATCATCGCCAGCCCCCACATCGCGTGGATTCGCGTGCGCTGGTCGGTTTCGTGCAGCAGCCCTGCGAGCGAATTCGCCGCGCCGCGATCAGCCAGCGCGTACTGCGCCCGCAGCCGAACGCGGCGATCGGCATGCCCGAGCATCGAGACCAATTCATCGGTTAGCCGGTCATCGAATCCATCTGCGAAGATCGCTGAGACATCGCCGCCGCTCCTCTTCGCACCATCCCAAATCGCGTAGACACGGCCGACATTCTTGACGCCCCACCCCCACCCCCAGTCGCTGACATAGATTCGGCCGTCGTAACCGAAGTCGACATCCGTGCAGAGAACATCTTCCGCAAAGGGATGCAGATCGATCATCTCGAAACCCGCACCCTTGGGTTCAACTGCGAAAGAGAGAACATCGCTGTACGAAGCTGCACCGCGAAAGTCGCACATGAAGAAGTGGTCGTCGTATCGATCGGTCAATCCCCTGCCTGGATACGCCACCAGTCCCGAAGGCCCAGAACCGATTGTGGCGACCGCCGGAAGTAACCACGCCGAGCGATCGTTGGCCGCCGGATCCCACGCGTTCTCCTGCACCCACGGCCCGCGAAGGTTGTCGCCCTCAAGCGTCTGGTACTCCATCCGCCACCCTGTCTCGCCGCCGTCAACACAGTAGACAAGTCGTGCCTTGTCGCCCGCATCGGAGTTGTTGTCGCCGGTGAACAGGTTGCCGTACTCATCGAAGGCAAGTTCCTGGGGGTTGCGAAGACCGTGGTGGAACACTTCGATGCCGCTGCCGTCCCGCTCGCTGCGGAAGACAGCGCCGCTACCGGGGCTGTGCATCGTGCCGTTGTCGGTTTCGAGGTGGTATCCGCGGTCGCCGATCGACCAGTAGATGCGGCCGTCCAGTCCGAGCGCAAGGCCGTGCATGTCATGCCCGAGCAGAGCGATTCGAACGCCGAAGCCCTGGTAGACCGAAGTGCGTTCGTCGGCGATGCCGTCATCGTCGGTGTCGCGAAGTCTCCACAGGTGTGGGATATTCGTGTACCAGAGGTCTCCGTCAATCGCCAGGAGGCCCGAGCCAAGTCCGTCAAGAGGCGTATTGAAGCCGTCGGCGAAGATCGTTGATGTGTCAAAGACACCGTCGCCATCAATGTCTTCGAGGCGGCGGATGCGATCGTCGTATTGGGAGTAGTACGCCATGCCGCCTTCTCGCTGATCAGCCCATCGCTCGTACATCGAGAGCCGGTCTTCGACAGTTTGCGAGGCAACATCGTCGAGGAGCCAGAATGGACTCGTGCGGTTGTCTTCGACGCCGCGGTTGACTCGCTGGCTTTCGGCCACGTACATCCGGCCCTGTTCATCGAAGCAGATGGCAATTGGATCTTCCAGGAGCGGTTCCGCGGCCACGAGCTCCTTTGACAAACCCTCCGCGATGATCATGGACTCCATCGCCTCCCGAGGAGTCGGATTCGGTCCATCGGCCGCAAGCACTGCTGTGACGATTGTCGTCAGGACCACGACAAATCCTGGGGCAGTCGGTTGAAGTTCTCGCACCCGTCTCTGGTGACGAGCACCATGTCTTCGACGCGCACGCCGCCAATACCGCTCGCGTAGAGACCGGGTTCGATGGTGAGCACATCGCCTTGCAAGAGGTCTGGTCCGGCGCGATCCAGCAGTGGTGATTCGTGGACATCGAGTCCGATCCCGTGTCCTGTGCCATGCGGCATCGAGGGTTGGCCTTCGCCGAAACCGTGCTCCGCGAGAACCCGCAGCGTCTCCAGATGTATTGCTTCGCCGGAAATGCCGGGCCTGACTGCAGCGGTGGCCGCTGCCTTGGCTGCGACGACGGCCGCATGCATCGACTTGATTTCTGTTGGAATCGTTCCGTTGACGACGGTGCGTGTGCAGTCACCGTTGTAGAGCGTGGCGCGGTCCATCGGAAAGATGTCGATGATGACTGGTTCACCGGTGCGGAGAGGCCCGCTACCCAGATCGTGACAGTCGCTTCCTTGCGGCCCGCCGGCAACAATGCTCGGAGCGTTCGAAAAGTTCCTTTCGAGCAGGAAGGTATCGATCATCGCCCTGAGGCGTTCCGATGTCAGCGGTTGCCCGTCGTGCAGAAGTGAGCCGTCGTCGTTGGCCTCTGCCAGCCCCACCGTCGTGCAGGCCATGTTCATGACCGCTTCGGTGACAGATTGTGCATGCCGGAGGTTCTCACACTCGACGCTGTCCTTTACCCGCCGATCGGCGACCCCGATGTCTGCGTCAAGCACTACCTCGATACCAGCCTCTTCGATGGTTCGGGTGACGAGAAGGGGGAGTGTCCTGTCCGCGATGACTCGGGAGACACCTCCGCGGCGCAGGCACTCGGCGGCTACTTGGGCGACCACGGTCCCGCGGTCACCACTCAGGCCTTCCTCGGGTGCGAACTCGCCGTACCCAGCGACGCGATCGACGCTGGCATCGCGCGATGCCCGGTCGATTTCGATTTCCCGCAGAATCAGTGTTCGCGATCCATCTGGAAGTTCAACCAGCGCTACCGGGTCATGTACGAGAAACTGGATCGCCCTATACAGCGACCGATTCGACCCCGGGTTCCCGACCATGACTCGCGCTTCACCGTTTCCCATCGACGCGGCAGTGTACCGGACACCCTGGAAAGTAGAACGGGTGTCCGACACCCTGCTTTGTTCTTAGTGGAGCCGATCGGGCTCGAACCGACGACCTCTTGCATGCCATGCAAGCGCTCTCCCAACTGAGCTACGGCCCCAAAATGGTCTGCACAATCAACGCAACGGCGTTACATCGCTGCATCAATCGCTGCGGCGAGATCCGCCTTGGCGGTGATGCCGGAGAATCTGTTTGTGATCTCGCCATCCTTGAAGACAAAGATCGTAGGGATGGACTGAATGCCGTACTGCATCGCGGTCTCGCGACTGTCGTCAATGTCCATCTTGCCAACCTTCGCCTTGCCTTCAAAATCACCTGCCAACTCATCGATCGTCGGGCCAAGTGCACGGCAGGGACCACACCACTCGGCCCAGAAGTCCACCAGAACAGGTTGCTTTGATTCCAGCACCTCGCTCTGGAAGTTCGCATCCGTAAATTCTGCAACAGCATCGCTTGCCACGGGAAATCTCCTGTCCTTTGAACCTCGTACGAAGGTGGACATGGTACCACGGGGTCGGGAGAGGTCAAAGTGCCGCGGCAACATCCAGCAGTTCGATCAGGTGGTGATGCCTTCGTACATCGTGCACGCGAAAGAGCTGAACGCCGCCCAACATCATCATGGCCGCAGCCGCAGCCGACACTCCATCACGCTCTTCTGCATCGGCGATGCCCGCAACAGCCCCAAGAAAACTCTTGCGGCTGGCACCCCCCCATACCGGCAGGCCAACCCCGACAAACTCCTCCATCCGCCGCATCAACTCCCAGTTCTGCCGCACACTCTTACCGAAACCGAGCCCGGGGTCGATCGCAATGCACTCCCGGGACATGCCCGCTTCCACCGCAGCCGCGACCCGGCCTTCCAGAAAACGCTGAACCGTCTGCACGATGTCGTCCCCGGCACACTGCGGTTCCTCGGCATAGTCGGTCGAGAACTGGTCATCAGGGGGTGCAGCGACGCGGTGCATGAGCACCATTCCCGCTCTTCTGTCCGCAACGAAGGGCAACATGTCGCCGTCCTCCGTACCCGCTGACACATCGTTGACAATGGAGACGCCCGCTTCCACCGCTGCCTCAGCCACTTCCACACGCGTTGTGTCAATCGACAGAGGCACTGTGCCACGCAATCCACGAATGACCGGCAACACACGATTGATCTGTTCCTGCTCCGATACCCGCGAGGCGCCCGGGCGGGTAGACTCGCCGCCAATATCGATGATGGCAGCACCTTCCTCCACAAGATCCCTGCCGCGGGACACGGCCGCAGCGGCGTCAATGTACTTGCCGCCATCGCTGAAACTGTCCGGCGTGACATTGAGAATGCCAACGAGTACAGGACGCCTCAAATCGATGGTCCCATCGCAACACTGCCAGGTCGTTGATGCGGCGGCCATGCCGTGGAGCGTAGCACGATGAGGGACCTCTTCATCAACAGCAGCACCCAGCACACGCTGCTCCTGATCGTGCCCTTCGTGTTCGCCGCACTTCTCCGCCTCGCGCGTTCGCCAGCACCGGCGATGCTCGGGGGTATCGTCGGCGGCATTCTTCTGGGGCCCGCGGTGCTCGGCCACCTCGATCCTGGCATGTGGGACAAGGTATTCACCGGCGGTATTGAGGAACGAGCCGCGCTTGAAACGACGATGCGTCGGCAGGAGGCCGATGTACGCGCCGCCACGGCAGTTGGCGTGGATGCAAGCGTCCTCTCCCTCATGCGAGCCGAACACGCAGTCGCCATCGAACAGGCGAAGGCCGATGTCAACGCGGCGCAGTGGCACGACCAGCGGCCGCTTCGCTCCTACGGCATGACACTGGTGGCCCTTGCGCTCTTTGTAGGAGCCAGACGCCGCACATCCGCCGGTACCGCTACACCCGGCACCGCCGCTTCGGTCGGCATGTGGGCATCTTTGCTGCCCGGTGGCATAGTCGCCGCATGTGCGTTCTGGTTCTGGGACGCATCGCCACCGATTGCAGTCGCAGCAGGGGCATGTCTTGCAGCAGGTCCGTGGACATTGGCAACTTGGGAGCGAGCCACTGCCGATCGGGCAGAGGAGGGCGGCGCATCCTTGATGCTCCGCTGTGGCCGGGTAGCGTGGATCGTCGCATCATGTGCAGGACTTCTGGCAGGATGGCGGATCATGGGCGCAAGCGCGATTGTCTGGCTCGCGCCTCTGGCTGCGTTACCACTTGGTTGGTGTCTTGCCCCTACCCGCCGAAAGTGGATCAATTCGGCGATCGACTGGATCGTTCTTCCCTCGATGGTGACCTGTTCGATCGTCTTGATCAATCCGATGGATGCCGTGCAATTCTGGCCCATCCTGATCATCCTGCTTCTCAGCGGCGACGGCCGCTGGCTCGGTGGCATGATTGGACTTCTTGCCCTTGGCGGCCGAGATCAGCAGCGATCCATGGCGCTTGCCATGCCGCTGGTGGATGCGGGCGTATCGCAGGTGTGCATGGTGGTCCTGCTCGGCGCAATCGGCGCATTGACACCGTCTCTCACCATCGCCATCGTCTTCGGAGGCCTCATGCTGGAAATCTCCGCGCCGTGGCGGCGACGCTTTGCCTTTGCAGTCACTCCACCGTAACGGACTTCGCAAGGTTGCGGGGCTTGTCCACATCGTGCCCGCGAAGCACGGCTGCGTGATAGGCCAGCAGTTGGAGCGGAACAACGGTCAAGATCGGCTGCAATGATTCCGGCACATCAGGTACGCGAAACACTTCATCACAGTGTCGCTCAATCTCCGCGTCCCCTTCCGTGGCAACAGCAAGTACGCGGCCGCCGCGGGAACGAACTTCCTCCATGTTCCCGATGACCTTCTTGTACTGGCTCCCGCGGGTAGCCACAACGACAACAGGCATGCCCTCATCGATCAGTGCTATCGGGCCGTGCTTCATCTCCGCTGCGGGCATGCCCTCGGCGTGGATGTAACTGATTTCCTTGAGCTTCAGAGCGCCTTCCATCGCCACCGGATAGTTGGTTCCCCTGCCGAGAAACAGCCAGTTTTCACGATCGACGACGCGTTTGGCGACACTCAAGATGTGTTCACTCTGCTTCAAGACGCGGTCAAGATGCTCCGGCAGCTGCTCCATTGCCTCGAGCAGTTCGGCCGTTTCCTCCGGCCCAAGCGTGCGGCGGCGGCCCATGTAGATTGCAAGCATGGCGAGCACTGTCACCTGCCCAAGAAAGGCTTTGGTCGATGCCACGCCGATTTCCGGCCCAACGCGAAGGTAGACACCCGCTTCGGTTTCTCGGGCTATCGACGAACCCACGACATTGACCACGCCGAGCGTGAACGCGCCTCGCCGCTTTGCCTCTTCGACCGCGGCAAGCGTATCGGCTGTCTCTCCGCTCTGGCTGACGGCGATCGCGATCGTGTGTTCCTCCACAATCGGGTTTCGGTACCTGAATTCGCTGGCAAATTCGACATCCACAGGCACGCGAGCAAGACTCTCAAAGAGGTACTCGCCAATCTTGGCTGCCTGCAACGCCGTCCCCTGCCCGAGCAGGAGGATCCGCTGCGCCCGGGCCAGTTCCTCCGCATGATCGGCTATGCCGCCGAGTACGATCCGCCGCTCCGCCGAATCGATTCGACCCTGCATGCATGTTCTGACCGTGCTCGGCTGTTCGCAAATCTCCTTGAGCATGTAGTGCTTGAAGTCGCCCAGTTCGATCTGCTGCAAGTCGTACTCGAGTTCCTCAATGCGCGGACTGATCGGCACATTGTCAATTGTGGTCGTGCGAAAATCATCCTTCGTCAATCGCGCAACTGTTTCGTTTTCGAGCGTGAATGCCTGATTCGTGTGGGCGACGATGGCACTTGAGTCGGAGGCGACGACGTATTCCTCCTTGCCGACACCGACCATCAAAGGCGAGCCCTTTCTGGCAACAACCAACACATCCGGTTCCTTGTCGCAAAGGACGGCAATCGCATAGGCACCGGACACTTCCCGCAACGCCGCCTGTACCGCAGCCTCCAGGTCCCCTTCGTACAGTTCGCCGATGAGATGCGCCAATACCTCCGTGTCGGTTTCGCTCGCGAATACGTGGCCCTTGTCAGCCAGATACTGCTTCAGCGCACCGTAGTTTTCGATGATGCCATTGTGGACCAGTTGGATGCCGTGGCCGGAGGCGGCATTGTCGCCGTGCGGGTGCGCATTGGTGTCGGTCGGAGCGCCGTGGGTCGCCCACCGGGTATGGGCCATGCCGACCATGCCATCGAACGCCTCATCCTGCCCGACCAAGTCCTCAAGGACGCCGACTCGCCCTGCTGTCTTCGCAACGCGGAGACCGCCGTTGAGCACGGCGATCCCAGCCGAGTCATAGCCGCGATACTCCAGCCGCTTGAGCCCCTCAAGCAGAATTGGAGAGGCCGGCCTGGTTCCGATGTAGGCGATGATGCCACACATGCCGGGAAAGGGTACCCCACAACCCCTGAAGAGGGCCGCCAATTCGTCGATCAATTCCGTTATGGGACTCTACAATCGCAGCATGCCTGACTTGTTCCATGAGCAGACCACCGGCCGCCGCGAAGCGGTTCGCCCGTTGGCTGATCGGATGCGGCCAAGATCGTTGAGTGAGTTCGTGGGACAGGAAGCCATCATCGGCCCCGGTAGTGTGCTGCGGAGGATGATGGCTGCCGACCGCATGCCGTCGGTCATTCTCTGGGGAAGCCCTGGGACCGGCAAGACGGCGCTTGCCGGCGTCAT
>CAZJKE010000002.1:128123-130279 GCA_964546585.1 uncultured Isosphaeraceae bacterium
GGCGTCATCGATCTTGCAGTCGCAGAAGAGTCGATGCAGCGAAAGGCCGTTCGATACGACGGGCAGGGTCACTACGACTGTGCGAGCGCCCTCATCAAATCCATTCGCGGCTCGGATCCCGATGCGGCTATCTACTGGCTCGCGTGCATGTTCGCCGGCGGCGAAGACCCTCGTTTCATTGCGAGGCGACTCTCCATTCTTGCAAGCGAGGACATCGGACTTGCCGAACCACGGGCGATGGAACAGGCAGCGGCGGCATGGCACATCACCGAGCGAATCGGAATGCCCGAGTGCCAGTTTGCGCTCAGTCAGTTGACGATCTTTCTCGCCAACGCACCCAAGTCCAATGCTGCAGCGCAGGCAATCTGGCATGCGATGGATGATGTAGAACACCAGCGGACGGTCCCGGTTCCGAAGCATCTGGCCGGCAGCGGCGGCGGTGGATATCGCAACCCCCACAAGGAAGATGCCGCCGATCAGGTCTACCTTGGCGTAGATCGGACATACTGGAATCCAGAAGCGTGATCTCGAAGCCCGACTGTCGAAAGCAGATGCGTCGTGTCATTGCCGGCCTCACCGGTGACCAGAGGGCACAAGCAGACACGGCCATTTCGGCCAATCTGGCCTCACTTGCAACCCTTCGGTCCGCAAACACCATCATGGTGTACCTGCCTCTGGACGACGAAATAGATCTGCGGCTGCTCATGGATGGATGGATCAGAGAAGGCCGAACTGTGTGCGTTCCGCTGGTGAACTGGGATCAGAAGCGGATGCAGCCGGGCATGCTGTCATCGCTCAGCGAATCAACGCTCACCGCGGGTCCCCATGGGATCCGGGAACCTCGGGATCCTCACCCTCTCCCCGCTTCCATGATCGAGGTGGTCATCGTCCCGGGGCTGGCGTTCGATGCCACAGGTGCCCGGCTGGGCCGCGGTGGGGGCTTCTATGATCGATTCCTCGACACGGTCACCACGGCCGTCACACTCGGGGTCGCGTTGCAAGAGCAGATTCTTCACACTGTCCCCTGTGAAAAGCACGACCGCCACATGGCCGCGGTCATCACGCCCCAGGGCGTTCTGACCGGCCCCCCGTAGTGCCGGCAAGACCGTACAATCGCCGCCATGGCGCTTCCAAGTCAAGCAGGTCGTTCCGCAAGTCGCCCCTCCCGCCGATATCGACGGCGGCGACGCAATCGGATGTCGTGGATCCTCGTGATCGTCGCTGGCGGCGTGATCACATGGTATGTGTGGCCCCGAGGCGAAGCCTCAATCGACAACACTGCCGATCAAACGCTCGTGCAGTTGCCGCCCGAGCCAACGGGAACATTGCCGCAAGCGAAGCCACCTGTTGAACCAGCGCCCACGCCGAAAGTCATTCCGGTTGAGGTGGAAGAGATCGCTGCAGCGCCTAGCACTGAAATCGCAACCGTACCCGAACAGCCAGCCGTTGCGCCGCCGCCGGTGGCCGCGTCGCTTGCCGCAACCGGCACCGCGGAGCGACTCGCCGATGGACTGACACTGATCGATGCCAACAACCTCACCGAAGCGCGAAGCACACTCACCGCGGCGCTCCTTGGAAACCGCCTGACGCCGGCTGAAGTTGTGCAGGCCAAGGGTGTCTTGCAGGATCTCTCCGAGCGAATGATCTTCTCGCCGGAAGTTGTCCCCGGCGACACATTCGCAATGGAATACATCGTGCGGGACGGTGACACATTGAGCAGGCTCGTACAGAAGATGAACCTTCAGGTTGACTGGCGATTCATTCAGAGAATCAATGAGATTCCAAAGGCCTCCATGATCCGAGTCGGGCAAAACCTGAAACTGGTGACCGGCCCGTTCCACGCCGTCATTGACAAGGCCGGGTATCGCATGGATCTCTTCATGGGAGAAGCCGAGAATCGCGTCTTCGTCGCATCAGTCCCGGTGGGTCTCGGTGAATACAACTCCACGCCGGTCGGCCGATTCCGCGTCCGGCGGAATTCCAAATTGGTCAATCCCACCTGGATCAATCCACGAACGCGGCAGTCCTATGCGGCGGATGATCCGGAAAATCCCATCGGCGAGCGATGGATCGGCCTTGTCGGCACCGAGGAGCGGACGAAGGATCTCACAGGGTTGGGTATTCACGGCACCATTGAACTGGAGTCCATTGGCCGC
>CAZJKE010000002.1:130379-134006 GCA_964546585.1 uncultured Isosphaeraceae bacterium
AACTCCAACTGCAACTGTGTCCGGAACAGCCACTCGCCATCACGCGTGCCGCTGGTCCGCCAACCGACCATCAGATTCTGCATGCTGTCGGGCACCTTGCCCATGCTGAAGCCGAAGTCGCTGGTGACCTTCAGTGACTGTTGCTCGAGATACCAATTCATCCCCGTGGTCACAATGTTGACATCGGCACCGCCAAGTTGTGTCGCCTTTGGTCCCCCACCTTCCCATCGCATGAACCACTCCGTGTCGTCCGTCAGGTAGGTGCTGCCCTGGAAGACCCATCCAAGCCATTCCACCGTGTTGATGTTGCCAACCGGCGTGCTGTAGCCCTTTTGGTGGTGATAGGTGCCTGAGGCAAAGAAGCTGATGCCATCGAGCGCAACCGAGAGATCGCCGGTGAATCCCCAACTGTCGGTCTTGGGATTGCCTATTCCCCGCCGCTCTTCGTGCTGCCCGTGGACGGCCAAGCCAAGTAACACACCAGTGTCGCTGCCGGGAGGACTCGTGAACTCCTGAAATTGCGCCCAGTCACCTCCAAGAAGCCACTCCCCGCGGACAGTGAGCGCCCACTCGGCATCGAAGACCAGCCCGCTCCACGGCGGGATCGTAGGCGGCAACCCGCCACTGGGCGTGGTAATCAGACCGGCTCGGGTGAGCGAGCCGTCGGAGACCGCCATGATGATGCGTACTGCATCGCTCGGCATCCATGTGAGTTCGATACCCTGCGATCGACCAAGACCGAGTCGATAGTCAATCAATGATCGATCTACAGCCAGTTGCCGGGTGTCGGAAATGAGCGATTCCCTCGTAAACGGCAACTGAAAGATGCCCATCCGAACAGCCCACTGCTCGGAGAGCCGCCGTCGCACCCACGCATCCCAGAGCCGCGACTCCATGTCCGTGAGTGTGGTGGTTGATGCCGAGTCGACGATGGCGTGCGGATCGCTCCAGCCCCACCCGGGCTGGATCAGGAAGGTCGTGTCCCGGTCGAAGAGCCAGCCGCCGAGGTTCAGCCGCATGCGAGTGTTCTCAAATCCGTATCGCCACTCATCGTCGATCGGTGTTGCCCCCCTGCGAAGGCGACCACCGAGAAAACGCTCCTGCAGGAGGCCGCCGATCTCCAGTTTGAATCGACCATCAGCGCTTGCCAGGAAAAAGCCATCGGACCAGCCGCCGAGGAGTCCGTCGCCGACGAGGTTGTTTCTCGAATCCGCATCGATCAGCACTTCGTGTACGAGCGTGCGAATCTCGTCCGCCCGAGCAGCCGTCAACCATGACTCACCCGCCTGCGTTCGTAGGACATTGAGATCCTCCCGCATTCGTGCAGTCTCATCCTGCACGCTGTTGAGGTGATCTCGAAGTTGATCGATCTGTTGCTGCACATCATCGGCCTGCACGGATTGCGCAGCCATGAGGCACGCGGCCAGTACCGCTGTGGTGCCCAAGGATCTTCGATCTGATTGTGCAAGTAAACGGAACATGGTCGTGTGTCAGAAAGCCAATTGGAACTGCGTCCTGAAGATCAACTGCCCTCCGTGATGCGTGTCTGGCTGGGTGCCTGCCTGCGGCATGACGAATACCTGGTCCACATCGCCAAAGCTGAAGCCGATATCGGCACTGAATTTGAGATCCTGTCCATCGAGATAATGGTTGACACCCGCGGTCATGATGCTGAGGTCCTTGCCATTGAACTCCGCCGCGTCCGAGCCACCCGCCTCCCACCGAAGAAAGACCTCATCGCGATTGGTGACATAGGTGCTCGCCTGCAGCACCATGCCGAACCAGTTGACCTCCGGCACCTGTACCGAGAAATCACGGACCCGTTGTGCAATGATGCCTACATAGGCTGATGCCCCGTCAAACTGCAGCGTCGCATCAATGGTGGCCGCCATGTACCGGCCCTTGGGAAGACCGGCCGGGGGTGGTAAACCGTTGTCTCGTTCCGTGTGTTGCATGTGTCCAGCGAGACCGATCAACACGCCCGGGGTCGTTCCCAACGGTGCCGTGAACTGATTGAACTGGTCCCACGATCCACCCAGTTTCCACTCGTGCCGCATGGTGACCGCGTATTCCACATCGGATTCAAGCGCGGCCCAGGGTGGTACCGGACTCGGCTGGCCGAAAATCGCGTTGTGGAAGAGTGCCGTTGAACCACTGCTGAAGGCAACAAAGACGCGGCGATCAGGCGAGGCCCAGGTCAGTTCCACCCCCTGCGATCTGCCCAGGCCAAGGCGGTGGTCAATTGTTGTCTTTTCAATCGCCAGTTGGGCTGAAGCGGCAACCAGCGACTCTCTGGTAAACGGCAACTTGAAAATGCCCATCGTGACCGCAACGCTGTCACTCAGCCGCGTTCGAATCCAGGCGTCCCACACGCGACCGGCCATCGTGTGCGAGTCATTGGTCAGGCTGTCGGGGTCGAGGCGGCCATACCCGGTCTGCACGAGAAACTGGAGCCCGCGGCGACCGATGTGTCCGCCGAAATCCAGTCGTGTGCGGGTAACTTCAAAGCCGTACCGCCATTCGTCCGGCACGGCATTGGGGTCATCTACCGGCGAATCGACCCAGTTGCCAATGAACCGTGTCTGCATGAGCCCGTTGATGGTGAGTCCATAGCGGCCATCGGCGCTGGCAAGAAAGAACCCCTCTGACCAGCCCATCATGACGCCGTCGCCGGTCAGCGATCCCCGCATCTCGGCATCGGCCAGCACATCGTTGACAAGCACGCCGATCTGTTCTGCCCGCTCGGCACTCAACCACTCATTCTGTACTTCAAGTTGTGCCTGATCCAACTCGTCGCGAACAACAGCATTCGCCGACTCGGCGGCAGCAATCTCGTCGCGGAGTTGATCGATCTGATCTTGAAGGGTCGGCGGACTTGCACGGGCAGCCGCCGCGGTCGCCCATGCGGCGGCCATCGCCAGTGCAGTCCATTGCCAGCGTTGCGTATCCATCCGTGGTGTCGCGCCACGATTGTATCGGCCACGAAGAGGGTTGGGCGGGAATGGTGGTCAGGGTGCCGACCCCCAACCCCCAAAAAGAACAGCCGGCCCCCGAGGGGGCCGGCTGCGTGAGTGTCATCAGAGGATGACCTCCGGTTCGCTTCTCGGATCAGAAGGAGAACTGGAGCTGGGTGCGAAGGACCCACTCGCTCGCGTTGGCATTCGAGCCACGCCAGTTCGTGATGTTCGTCGCATCAACACCGAGCGGCGCAACGCCGTTCCAACTGTAACCCAGATCGGTCGTCCACTTGGCGTTCTGTCCCGCCCAGTAGTTGTTCAGACCAACCGTAAGGATTTCCAGGTTGTCGGTGTCGTCGTCAAAGTCCTCGTACTCGAAGCGACCGTAGAGTTCCCAGTCACTGTTGAGATACGTGGCGGCCTGAGCCACAAACCCGATGGGGTTGGCATCGCCGACGTCCTGATCGGCATACATGAAGAGCAGGTAGGCGCTGCTGCCACCCCACTCCATCTGTACGTCAGCGGTGCACGTCCAGCGGTCATTGGAGACAGCCGCAAGGGTCGAAGGACCGTTGTCGTCGTAACTCATCGTCACGCCGACGAGGGTGCCGGTTTCGCCACCTTCGGGGCTGGTGAACTCGTCGAACTGATCCCATCCGCTACCACTGAG
>CAZJKE010000002.1:134106-146194 GCA_964546585.1 uncultured Isosphaeraceae bacterium
CCGTTGCTCCACATGCCCCAGAAGCGAGCCTCGTCACCACTGTAGTTGAACGACAGGCCCGTTGAGGTCGTCGTACCCGTACCACCAAAGTAGGTGTAGGAGAGCAGTGATCGCTCAACTGCCATTTGGTCCTCGGCGTTGATCAGCCATTCACGGCTCATCGGTACCTTCATCTGACCCATGGCCAGTTCCCAGCCATCGCTCCAGTCAGCTGTGCCGTAGGCCCAGTCAACATTGGGGTTGGCCGAAGAGGCACCCCAATCAAGCCGGATGTCATAGCCGTAGCTGCCAGCGATTGCACCGGAGAAGTTCAGCACGGTTCGCGTCTGATCAAAGCCCCAGCGGCTGTCCTGCGCAAGTGTGTCGTCGTCGACGTCACTGTAGACCCAACGCTCCTGAAGAACGCCGTTGATCGTCAGTGACCAGTTCCCATCACCGCTACCGACCGTAAAGCCACCGTTATAGCCAGCGTTGGAACCGCTGCCTTGAAGGCTTGCACGAGTGTCGGCGTCAGCGAGGACGTCGTGGACAAGGCTGCGGATCTCGTCACTGCGAGATTCGGTCAACCAGTCCTGGTTCTGCATGGCAGAAAGCTCGGCAATGCGAGCCTCAGCCGCCTCGAGGCGAACCTGCAGGTCAGCGTTGATATCGCTGCCCGCATAGCCCATGCTCGTCAGCGTCAACGAAGTGACGCCGGCAAAGAGGCAAAGATGACTCATGGGTCAACTCTCCTGATCTGTCGAACGCCTCAGCCGACTCCCGTGGCCTCGTGCGTCCTTACCATCCACCCGCCCGCTATGGATCCGGTCAACAAGACGCGGAGCGGACGATTCTTCCCTATCGGCCCACCCGGGCCGAGAAGTTGAAGGCGAGATAGTAGTGATTTCCCGGCCCTTGGCTACCCCCCCAGCGGAAAAGGGTGAAAAAAAGGAAACAGCCCTTTTGGCAGCCCCTTTTTCTTCGCCCTAACTCTAGGCTTTCAGAGGGTTTATGTGCGATCTCGCACGATCCAGACATTCCGGTCCGATAACCGGTCCATGCACGCCTTCCTGAGGCCGACTTTGAGCGAAAAACCGTCCCCCATGGGCCACATCCGCCACCGCATCGCCGCCACAATCTGCCTGAACCGCCGGGACCAGCACTCTTTCGTAGCCCCGGCGGGCCGCAGCGTGGAGGCGCTGTTCCAGGTGGGGCACCGGAAGCACCTCACCCCCGAGCCCGATTTCGCCCATCACGCATGTCTTTGACGGCAATGCGAGATCTCGAGCCGTTCCAATGATCGCAAGACACAGGGCGAGGTCTGCAGCGGGTTCCACCAATCGAAGTCCCCCTACCACGCTCGCGTAGATGTCCCGCTCGCCGAGCGGAATGCCGGCATGTCGTTCAATGACAGCCACGAGCATCGAAAGACGTTTCCCGTCCACACCCGTGGCCCTCCGTCCCGCCTGGCCAAGGTTGCCCACTGCAACCAAGGCCTGCACCTCCGTCAACAGACATCGGCTTCCATGCATGGCGGCGCAGGTCACAGCGCCGCTTCGCGGAGGCGCATCGGGGTCGAGCAATGAACCAGCGTCGACCACTTCCCGCAACCCGGTTTCACTCATCTCAAACAGCCCCACTTCCATTGTCGTACCAAAACGGTTCTTCGCGCCGCGTAGTGCTCGCACGGCATGATGCCGATCCCCTTCGAACTGCAACACGACATCCACCATGTGTTCGAGCGTTCTCGGCCCGGCCAATTGACCGTCCTTGGTCACATGTCCCACGATGAAGACCGCCACTGTCAGTTCTCTGGCGAGGTGCACCAGTGCTCGGCAGCATCGCCGAACATTGCTCACCCCACCGGGAGAAGAACCTCCATCGCTTGGATGCACCATTTGAATGGAGTCCAGGATCAGGATGCCGGGCCGCACCTGCTGCACTTGCTCGGAAATACTCGCAATGTCACTTTCCGCAACCACGAAGAGATCGCTTGGCAGGACATTGCCGCCCAGCAGTCGCTCTGCGCGCAGGCGACACTGGTACGCAGATTCTTCGCTCGTGGCGTACAACACCCGCCGTTCCTCCGCGGCGTGCATTGCAACCTGCATCAAGAGTGTTGACTTGCCAATTCCCGGTTCCCCGCCAACCAGCACAACGCTTCCCGCAACCAGCCCACCGCCAAGCACGCGATCGAGTTCGCCCGTTCCGGTCTTGAATCGATGGACTTCAGTTGGTTCGATGTCGGAAAGTCGAATCGCATGCTGATGAAAGGAGGGCGATCCCGGATTGGTGTCCCCATCCGGCGCCTGCACGGTATTCCAGGCACCACAACTCACGCACCTGCCGGACCAACAGGGGTGTTCGACGCCGCAGGCGGTGCAGTGATATGACTTCTTCGCTCGTGCCACGCCCCGGAAGCGTACTGCTACTGGGCGTGTATCCCGGGCGTGCGGCTCTTTCTCTTGGCAAGTCGTCGCATCGATGAAGCCCACCGCGCCCACTGAAGCAGCGCACGCCGCTTCTCGGCCACACTCAGGTCACCTCCGCCAAATGCGGTGCGTCTTCGCCACGCGAGATACCCGCCGCCGAATCGCAACCGGCATCGGCAAGCAAGCACAACTGCGAGCCAAAGGCCGCCAATCGCATCCCTCCATGTCCTCAACCGCCGCCCCCCCCGGGCGACTCCGGTGGGCTGAAGCGACTCCCCACAAGACCGATGCGACGGTTCATGTCGCTTTTCGGCAGCAATGGGTTCACAAGCATCATGATCAGCACTGCCAACACCGAACCTGTCCAGAGCCAGGGAAGCCATCCCATATATATATAGAAGGACACGATCAACACCAGCAGAAGCGCCGTGGGGATCATGCCTTCCCACGCCAGTCGCATCAGTTGATCGAACCGGAAGCGTGGCAGCGTCCAGCGAACCAACATCGTCAGGGCGATGAGCAGGAAGACCTTTCCGAATACGATCCCAGCCTGCAGAAGGATGAGCCAGATGCTACCTGCCGCGGGCAAGTCCCAGCCCGTTGCAGGATTCAGCGACCAGCCGCCCATGAACAGCGTCACGAAGAAGGCGCTGCCCACGAACAGATGTACATATTCGCCCATGAAGAAGAGTGCCCACCGCATGGATGAGTACTCCGTATGCCAACCGCCGACCAGTTCCTGTTCGGCCTCGGCGAGATCAAACGGAGCCCGGTTCGCCTCGGCCAGGAGGCAGGTATAGAAGAGAATCGCCGCAAGCGGTTGCTGCAGGAGATTCCACTGTCCCTCGAGTTGCTGAGCAACGATCGCCTGCGGCAGCAGTGTGCCGGATGCCAGAATCACACACAACAGCGCCAGCCCCATCGGGATCTCGTAACTGATGATCTGGGCACTTGCGCGGAGACCACCGAGGAACGAATACTTGTTGTTCGACGCCCAGCCCCCGAGTGCTACACCGTATACGCCGAGCGACCCGGTCGCCACGAGGTAAATGACCCCGATGTTGATGTTGGCGCCCATGATGGCCACAGATTCGCCGCCGCCCAGAATCAGCCAGCCACCCCACGGGATAACCAGAAACCCGATGAGCGCCGGCACCGCGGAAAAGGCAGGTGCGAGCACAAAGAGTCCGCGGTCCACACCGCGGGGCATGAAGTCCTCTTTCATGAACAACTTCAGACCGTCAGCGATCGGTTGAAGAAGCCCCAGTGGGCCGACTCTGTTCGGCCCAATGCGATCCTGCACCCACGCGCACAGTTTTCGTTCAAGCAGGATGAGATAGGCCGCAGCACCGAGTGACACATGCAGAATCACGACCAGAACGATGACAGAAGTGATCAGCTGCGGCGTCAGGAAGGCGGGCATGGGGGAGGGGATTGTATCGGGAGAAGGGTCATGCGCCTGCGGTGGCCGCCTCGCCGCTGCGGCTTTCTCGGTTGAGTTCGGGGAAACAATCCTGAAGCGCGATGACGCTCCAGTCACCGGCGCGAAGCGCGGCGATCGCCTGCACTGCTGCTACCGCTCCGGTCATCGTCGTGATCATCGGGATTCGCTGCCGCACGGCCATTGCGCGAATCCGCCCCTCATCGGTATGGGCGCCCGTTCTCGTAGGTGTGTTGATGATGAGATCGATTTCGCGGTTTGCAATGCGGTCGAGAATGTTGGGGCGAGCGCCTTCGGAGATCTTACGGATGAGCGTCGTCGAGACGCTGTGCGAGCGGAGCATGCCGCGGGTCCCGCTCGTCGTGTAGACCTGGAACCCCATGGAAACCAGTGACCTCGCAACTTCGACAGTGCGTGGTTTGTCCGAATCCCGCGTCGAGAGGAAGACATTGCCTTCAATGGGCAAAGGCCTGCCAACCGCCATCTTGGCCTTGGCCAGCGCGACCGGCAGCGACAGGTCCACGCCCATCACCTCACCCGTCGATCGCATTTCCGGCCCAAGCACGACATCCACACCCGGGAACTTCTCAAACGGAAACGCGGGCTCCTTGACCGAGTAATACCCCGTGTCTGGAATCTCCTCGCATCCGAGTTCTTCGATGGAGGCGCCCATCATGGTTCGCGCGGCAAGTCGGGACCAGGGAACGCCCTTCGATTTCGCCACGAACGGCACGGTTCGCGAGGCACGCGGATTCACTTCGATTACGTAGACCGTCTCATCCTTGATGGCCAACTGCATGTTCATGAGACCACAGACCCGAAGACGCTCCGCCATCGCGGCCGCCTGTCTGTGAATCTCTCTCAGAATGGACGGCGGCAGTGAGAACGGCGGCAAGACGCAACTGCTGTCTCCGCTGTGCACGCCGGCTTGCTCGATGTGTTCCATGATCCCGCACATCACCGCGCGGGGCGTTGCCTCCGGTCTTACGATCCTCCTCGACGCAGTCGCGGGATGCGGGTCAAAGTCGGCGATGACATCCACATCGATCTCGATCGCTTCAGAGAGAAATCGGTCGATGAGCACGGGCGCATCGGCAAGTTCCGACACATCGACGGCGGTTCGCATGTATCGGTGCAACGATGTTTCGTCGAAGCAGATCTCCATGCCACGGCCACCGAGAACATAACTCGGCCGCACGAGGACCGGATACCCGATCCTCTCGGCAATACCCGTCGCTTCGTCCAAGGAGTACGCGATGCCATTCTCCGGCTGCCGCAGCCCGAGTTCGTCCAGCGCCGCCTTGAACCGATCCCGATCCTCGGCAATGTCGATTGCTTCAAGTCCCGTGCCGATGATCGGTACACCGGCGGCGGCCAGACCATGGGCAAGGTTCAACGGCGTTTGACCGCCGAACTGCACGATGACCCCCGCGACCCCACCTTTTCGGTCCGGCACCTCGCTGCCGCCGCCGTTGAGCCTCTCAAGAATGTTCAGCGTGTCTTCGAGTGTGAGCGGTTCGAAGAAGAGGAGGTCACTCGTGTCATAGTCGGTACTGACCGTCTCTGGATTCGAGTTGACCATGACGGATTCAAAACCCATTTCGCTCGCAGCAAACGAGGCCTGACAGCAGCAGTAGTCAAACTCGATGCCTTGGCCGATGCGATTTGGGCCGCCGCCAAGGATGACGATCTTGTCGCGATCGCCAATCCGCACTTCGTCGTCGCAACAGGTCTTCTTGCCGGGAAGTTGCAGCGGCGACTCGTAGGTCGAGTAGAAGTAGGGTGTGATTGCTTCGAATTCGGCGGCACAGGTATCCACCAGTTTATAGACCGGCTCGATGCCAAGCGACTTGCGGTATTCTCGAACCTCGAGAATCGTCTCCGTGGTGATTGCCCCAAGATAGAGATAGGCCAGTTGCGGGTCGGAGAATCCCATCTGCTTGGCCCTCGCAAGAAGGTCGGCATCAAGCCCCTCCAGCGAATCGATTGCAAGAAGTTCCTCCTCGAATTCGACGAGTTGCGCAAACTGATCCAGGAACCACGGATCGATCTTCGTCAATCGATGGATGCGTTCCTGCGACCACCCGAGTTTCATGGCATACCTGATGTAGTACACCCGACCCTGGCTGGGCACCGACAGTTTCCTTACCAGCGTATCCTCGTCAATCGGCCAGTCGGCCTCCGGATCGCCCCGGCGGTGTCGAAGCCACCTGTCATTCCGATCGAGGCCGTATCCGAAGCGTTTGACTTCCATGGATCGAATGGCCTTCTGAAAACTCTCCTTGAACGTGCGGCCGATGCTCATCGCTTCGCCGACTGACTTCATCTGCGTGGTCAGCGTCTCGTCCGCCTCTGGGAACTTCTCGAAGGTCCACCTGGGCATCTTGGTCACGATGTAGTCAATGGAAGGTTCAAAGCAGGCTGATGTCGTCTGCGTGATGTCGTTCCGCAGTTCGTCGAGCGTGTACCCCACGGACAGTTTGGCCGCGATCCTTGCGATTGGGAAACCAGTCGCCTTCGAGGCCAGTGCGGAACTCCGAGACACTCGCGGGTTCATTTCGATCACCACCATGTCGCCATTCTCCGGGTTCACCGCGAATTGCACATTCGATCCCCCCGTGTCCACGCCAACCTCTCGCATGATTGCGATGGCGGCATCTCGCATTCGCTGGTATTCCTTGTCGGTCAGTGTCAGGATCGGCGCGACGGTGATGGAGTCGCCCGTGTGCACACCCATGGGGTCGATGTTCTCAATGCCACAGACGACAATGCAGTTGTCCTTGCGGTCCCGCACAACTTCGAGTTCATATTCCTTCCAGCCAAGGGCCGACTCATCGATCAACACTTGACCGATTCGAGATGCGTCCATGCCTCGCCGAACGATGTCGTCGAACTCCTCGTGGTTGTACGCGATGCCTCCACCGGTTCCACCGAGGGTAAATGCCGGTCGAACGATGGCGGGTAGTCCAACCTCCGTCAGGAAAGTCCAGGCGTCCTCCATCGAGGACACTGCCGCTGAACGAAGTTGCTGCAGACCGGATCGGTCGACAATGTGGCGAAATTCTTCGCGATCTTCGGCGCGGAAGATAATCTCTCGACTTGCGCCGATCATCTCGACGCCGAATGTCTCCAACACGCCTTGTTCGTCGAGCTCGCACGCGCAGTTCAGGGCAGTCTGCCCGCCGAGCGTCGGCAGCAATGCATCGACGGGGGTACCGAGTTCCTGTTCCTTCTTCAGCACCCGACGAACGGCCTCGCAGGTGATGGGCTCGATGTAGGTCCGGTCTGAAAAAGCCGGATCGGTCATGATCGTGGCGGGGTTGGAGTTGACCAGCACCACTCGGAATCCCTCCTCCCCAAGGGCTTTGCATGCCTGGGTCCCCGAGTAGTCGAATTCGCAGCCTTGCCCGATGGCAATTGGGCCGGAACCAAGGATCAGAATTGTCTTGATGTCATCCCGTCGAGGCATGGGCGGCGCAAACCTAGGGCAGGGTACCGGGCATCGGCTCGGATGGATAGCATGGAGTGGTGCCACCGCTCCTCATTCTTGCCGCCTCCTTCGCGATCTGGTCCATGGTGGTGGTTCTAGGCCGATGCATCGTCGCACCGCGATTGGCGGCGATGGCAACTGGAAACCCGTTGACGGGGCTCCTTTGGCTCCTGCTCAATGTCCTCTTTCGCCTTCTCCACGGGCTTCGCATCGAGCAGCAGGGCAAGGTGCCTGGAGGGATGGATGCGGGGCCGCTCATAGTCGTCTGCAACCACCAAAGCCCGATCGACCCGCTGTATGTGCAGGCGGGCTGCCGATTCATGATTCGGTGGATGATGGCCGCCGAGTACAGGACCTCGGCGATTGACTGGTTTTGGGCTGCAGCCGATCCCATCATGGTGTCTCGAGACGGTCGAGATACCGCCGGCTTTCGGGCCGCTCTTCGACACCTGCGGGGGGGAGGCGTCGTTGGGATTTTCCCTGAGGGGGGTATTCGGGGACAGCGGCAGGCCATTCACCCATTCATCGAGGGAGCAGGGCTGCTCGCCGCGCGAGCGCCAGCGTCCCTCCTTCTGGTCACAGTCGACGGCACCCCACGTACCGAGAACATGTTTGCCGCGCTCTTCGAACCCTGCCAAACCACGGTGCGATTCGTGGACTTGCTCACTTTCGATCGTGCTTCATCCCCTGCGGACATCACCACGACGATTCGAGCCCGCATGGCCGAAGCAACAGGCTGGCCGCTGGTAGACTGACATCGTGATTACGCGAATCCGCGGACAACTGGTCGAGGTGAATGACGGCCGCGCACTCCTGTCCGTCGGAGCAATAACATACGAGTTGCTTGTTCCCGCCGCTGATGTCCCGGATCTTCACAGTCGAATCGGAAGTGATGCAGAGTTTCATACGCTGCACTTTCTTGAGGGTCAGGCTCAGGGTGCAAGTTTCTCGCCGCGGCTCATCGGGTTCTGCAGCGAACAGGACCGCGCGTTCTTCGTTCTATTCACAAGCGTAAAGGGCATCGGAAACCGCAAGGCACTGCGGGCTCTGGTTCGGCCATTCGCGGAACTCGCAGCCGCGATCGCACAGCGGGATGCCGCCAGCCTGACGCAACTTCCAGAGATCGGTCGCCGTACGGCGGAGACCATCGTCGCGGAACTCAACGGCAAGGTAGAGGAGTTCATGGGACCGGCGGGATCGGGCGAAGAGGTAGCCGCCTCACCATTCGTTCAGGATGCGGTTGCCATGCTTCGGCAGATGGGGGAGTCTCCGCGGGATGCTCGGGTGCTCGTTCAGACCGTGCTTGAACAGCAGGATGGAATCGAGTCGGCGGATCAACTGGTACAGGCATGCTTCCGCGTGAAGGAGGCCGTGTGAGATACGCGATGATCATGGCTGGCGGGTCGGGGACCAGACTTTGGCCCATCAGCCGCGGCGGTGTCCCCAAACAACTCGCCCCGCTCTTCGGCGGCGAGACCCTGTTGGATGCCGCGGTGCAGCGGCTTGACGGCGTCGTCGACGGAAACCACTTGCTGATTTGCATGGGAGAGACGCATCGAGACGCGGTCCGTGACTCGCTGCCGAATCTGGCCGACGAACAGTTGCTCGGCGAGCCGGAGGGGCGGGATACGCTGAACGCCGTTGGCTTTACAGCCGCCGTGTTGCAGAAACAGGATCCGGATGCCGTCTTCGCCGTGCTCACTGCCGATCATGTCATTCAACCGCAGGAGGTCTTTGCCAGCTGCATTCGCACGGGCTTCGATGTGGTCGAGGATGATCCGAGCCGGCTTGTCACCTTTGGCATCACACCGACCTCCCCGGCAACGGGGTATGGATATGTCCAGCGCGGCGAGGGACTGCCGGGGATCGATGGCGCATACTCGGCGATTCGGTTTGTCGAAAAACCAGATGAGGCAACGGCGCGGTCCTATCTCGATGCGGGCACATTCTCATGGAACAGCGGGATGTTCGTGTTTCATGCGGCAACTGTTCTCGACGCGATTGCCCGGCATCATCCGAAGACGGCTGCGGGTCTCTCTCAGATCGCCGATGCATGGGGGACGAGTGATCAGCAGCGGGTATTGGACCGCGTCTATCCCACACTGGAAAAGACGAGTGTGGACTACGGCCTCATGGAGCCAGCAACCGACGATGACGATTTGACCATCTGCACGATTCCCATGAATGTCGAGTGGTTGGATGTTGGAAGTTGGCCATCACTTGGACAGACGCTTCAAACGGACGCGGCCGGCAACCGGACGAATGCGAACTTGTGTGTTCTTGATTCCAACGGCGTGTTGGCGGTGTCGGATGATCCATCGCACACCATCGCGACGATTGGCTGTGAGGACTTGGTCATCGTGCACACATCAAGTGCGACGCTCGTTTGCCCGGCATCGGAGGCGCAGCGGGTGAAAGATCTGCACAATCTTCTCGATCCCGACCTTCAATGACATGCGATATCTGTCGGTCGATCTTGGCGACAAACGGACTGGGCTTGCGGTGGGTGATGATGATCCGGCCATGGTTCATCCGCTGCGGGTGCTCGACATTCCACGCGGAGATGCTCTCGTTGCAGCGGTTGTTGCTGCGGCGAGAGAACACGACGCTGATGTGATCGTTGTTGGCCTGCCATTGAATATGGATGGTTCCGAGGGACCGCGTGCGGTGCTGACACGGTCGTTCGGCGACGGGCTGGCGGCGGCGTGTGATTGTCAACTCGACTATCAGGATGAGCGGCTCACCAGCGCTGCAGCCGAAGAACTTCTGTCCGGTAGCGGTTTGACGCACGGCGAGAAACGCCGTCGTCGTGATGCGCTTGCAGCCGCCGAGATTCTTCGGGACTTTCTGGCCCGTTGAAAAACTGCTGATGGCCTGCTAGGGGCATGCGCCCCACTGCGCGATAAGCATCAACACATCCTGGATGTCTACTTCCCCGTCGGGAACCAGGTCGGAAACACATCCATCGCAGGGGCCCCATTCGGAGAGCATGATGAGCAGGTCGTTGACGCCGACATGCCCATCGCCGGTACTGTCTCCGTCGCATGTGCAGTTGATCTCGCACTCTTCGATGGAAATGCGCTGATCCGCGGCGACATAGGTGACAATCTGCGTGATGCCAGAAGGCCACCGAACCTCGATCTCCGAAACTTCTGTCTCGGGGCCAAGTCCGAAGTGTTGCACCTTGGAGTCCTGTGACCAGTAGCCGGTGCCGGTGAGCACATCGCGAATCTGGGCGCGGCCGCCAGCAGTCACGGTGATCCGTGCGCCAACACCGTCGCGGTTCGATTCAACACCGTCGAGGTCGACTTCTATCCAATGGTTCCCGTTCGCCAGATCGTTTCGAAGAAGTCGGTTTTCGCTGTGGCGATATGTCATGAAGAGGTCCATGTCGCCGTCCTGATCGTAATCCGAGAACGATCCGCTGACACCGTTCTTGTCGGCGTACAGGGGATCCGCGAAAACACCCTCGTCGATGGACACGAACAGTTCCCCGTCGTTGATGTTCTCGAAGAGTCTGGTGGGGCTCGTCCCGTCCATGCCGACCACCAGCAGGTCCAAGTCACCATCATTGTCGGTATCCACCCAACTGCAACTCCGCTGGTTGCCGTACAGAACCAGTTCATCGGGGGTCACATCGACGAACACGAAATCGCCGTCATTTCGAAGCAACTTGTTGTACCCGCCGAAGATCTCGGGGTTATCGCCTTCCCATCCACCAACGATGATGTTGCAGATGTACAGGTCCATGTCACCGTCGTTGTCGTAGTCGCCGGCAGCCACGCCTCGGGCATGGTCGATGTTGATCGTGACTGCGTCAGTCATGTTCGTCAGGACGCCGCCCGCGTTGGAGAACATCTGGTTCTCCGCTCGAATGAGCCAGTCGGCAGGCTGTGTTTCCCACTCGCATGGGCACCCCTTTCCCGCTGCGGCATAGAGATCGACATCGCCGTCATTATCAAGGTCCGTCCAGACCAGACCGCGTCCGATGTTCTGGGCATCGAAGACATCGGGTGATGCGTCGATGAACATGTTGCCGCCGGTATTTCGATACAACTTGTCGCGGCCGACATCCGGCTTGGCCGCATTGGTAGCAACCATGACATCAAGCAGTCCATCGGCGTCGTAATCCACCCACGCGCCGCCGCGCCCCATCAGGTTGCCCGCGTTTTCAAAGAGGCCTTTGCTCGGAACATCCACAAAGGATGTGCCACCCTGATTCTCAAGCAGGTAGCACTGCTCGCCGAACCCGACAGTGAACAGGTCCTGATCGCCATCGTTGTCGTAGTCGCCGAGCAGTGGCGCCCAGACTGCGTGATACCCATCGAGAAACGGGCCGCCTATCTGTTTGAAGCCACCCGAGCCATCGTTGAGAAAGATGTAGGTCGGCCCGTTACCGTTGGTGCCGAGAATCAGGTCGTCGTCACCGTCGCCGTCGATGTCGGCCCAGGAGGACCCGGAACTCTTGCCGATGGTGTCCTTCATGTTGCCGGTGGCCAGATCGGTCCACTGTGCAAACCCACTTCCACAGCACAGCATGGCGGCGGACGCCACGGCTACGCGGTCAAGTATGGATGGGCCACAAGCCATCTGCCTCTTCTTTCTTCTCCAGCGAAGGGGGCCGGGGAACTTCTTCCATGTTGAAGATACCACCACCGCGGCGACTCTCAAGGAATCGATTCTGACTATCCCCCCGCCAGCCCCCCTAACCCACACCAACCGTCCGATAACACAGGGGTCTGACCC
>CAZJKE010000003.1:0-88568 GCA_964546585.1 uncultured Isosphaeraceae bacterium
TGGTCCGCTCTTGCGCCCGAAGCAGCCTCCGCTATTCGCGCAGCACTGGATCAGGTCAATGCAACGCCGGTTGCGCCCGATCTGTGGCTGCAGTTGGCAGGCCTCTACCACGCGCATGGACAGGAGCCGCTGGCAATTCCCTGTTACGAAGCCGCCATCGACCTTGGCGCAGGCGGCGGTCATCAAGCCAGAGCGTGGCATCTGCTCGGCATCGCGCTCGCGCGCGGCGGCGCATACGACCGGGCACTGGCAGCATCCAACCAAGCAGCGAAAGAGGCATCGTACGCCCCAGCCCACTGGCAAGCGGGATTCTGGCTCTTGGATCTCGGGAGGCCCGATGACGCGGTGTCCCAGTTCGAAAAGGCGATGTCCATCAATCCCACCGATACGGCCGCGATGATCGGACTCGCCCGCGCCCGCATGCAACAACAGCGGCTGACCGAAGCCGCGGTGGTGCTGGAAGGCATAAAGAATAGAGGCGGAGATCACCCGTATCTGACGTATCTCCTCGGCACGGTGTACCAGAGGATGGGCCGCGAGGCAGATCCGCTGCTTCGCCGAGGAAATGCCAGCCCGCCGACATGGAACGATCCCTGGTATCACGAGGTCCTTGCCCAGAGGCGCGGATACGAGGCTGATCTATCCCGGGCCATGGTGAAGTTAGACGCTGGCGATCTCGCTGGGGCAGTTCGATCGTTGCAGGCCATGCGGAAAGCGCGTCCTCGCGATGCCACGGTTCTCAACAACCTCGGTGCGGCACTGCACCGCTCGGGCGATGCCCAAGCCGCAATCGAGGTCCTGCATGCGTCCATCCGTTTCAACCCGTCCCATGCTCCATCTCACATCACGCTTGCTGGCGTCTGGCTGGAAGCAGGCTCTCTGGATCGCGCGAGCGCCTTTGCGGAGAAAGCCATCGAACTGCAACCATCCATGGCTCCCGCCAGGGAACAGGCTGGCCGCATTGCCATGGCTGCCGGACGCATGGAAGATGCAGCCGCGCACCTGCAAGCGGCCGTTCAGATTGGCAGCAATGATCCCTCAATTCGTGAACTCTTCGGCATGGTGTTGTTGGATCTCGGCAAGAACAGCGAAGCGCTGCAGCAGTTCGAGATCATCGTGCGGATCGACCCCGATCGGCCGGCAAGCATCGGCGGCATGTCGATGGCCATGGCCCGGCTCGGGCGAAAGGCAGATGCCCTGAATATCCTCGCCGCCGCCCAGAGGCGTTTCCCGGGACATCCCGCGTTGTCTCGGGCGGCGTCCCTCATTGGTGGTGCCCCATGAGGACAACCGCCTCCCTCTTGCTCCTCTTGCTCCTCTTCGCTTGCGACAGCCCGCCGCCGGAACAACGCTCGGAACCTGCGGCGGACCCTTGGTTTGTCGATGAAGCGGCCGATCGCGGCATTGACTTCACCTGGAATTCCGGCGCCGCGGGCGATCTGCTCATGCCCGAAATCATCGGCGGCGGCGGCGGCCTCGTAGATGTTGACGGCGATGGAGACCTCGACCTCTATCTCGTGCAGGCCAGTGATGACGTGAACCGTTTGCTTCGTAACGACAACGGGCACTTCACCGACATCACTCCAGATAGCGGCGCCGGCGACGCCGGTTACGGCATGGGGCTGGCGGTTGGCGATTACGACAACGACGGCGACAGCGATCTCTATATCACCAATGTTGGGCCCAATGTACTGCTGCAAAACAACGGTGACGGCACGTTCGTCGATGTAACTGCGTACGCCGGTGTCGGCGATGCGGGCTGGGGCGCCGGAACTGTGTTTGCCGATTTGGACTGCGACGGCGACTTGGATCTGTACGCGGCAAATTACCTCGTGTGGTCGCCCGAACTGTCGCTGGATTGCTACTCCCCCCACGGGACTCTGGATTATTGCTCGCCGGAGAACTTCCTCGCCCCCGCCCGCGACCTCCTTTACCAAAACAACGGGGACGGCACTTTCGCGGACATGGCGGAGGCTGCCGGCATCGGCGGGCGGCTCGGCACCGGCCTCGGCGTGCTGGCCAACGACTATACCGGTGACGGCCTTGTCGACATATTCGTTGCTAACGACGGCATGCCCGACCAACTCTGGCGGAACAACGGCGACTGGACATTCACGGACATCGGCCTCATTGCGGGATGCGCGGTCGATGATGAAGGTACATCGAAGGCAGGCATGGGCGTGACCAGCACGGACATTGATTCCGATGGCGATCTCGACATTCTCGTCTGCAACCTTTACGGCGAATCCGACTCGCTCTTCCGAAACGACGGTGATTATTTCACGGACATTACGGCCGCCGCTGGTGTACGAGCTGCGACGCAGCACGCAACTCGATTCGGGCTGGGGTGGGTGGACTTCGACAACGACGGTCATTTGGATCTGTTCGAGGCCAATGGTGGCGTCCAGCGTCTCCCAAGCCCGGCGACCGACGACCCCTACGCTGAGGAGAATCACCTGCTCATTGGAGAGGGGCTGTACTGGCGGAAGCACCCGCTCGGTGATGGGATTGCGAATGACATCATTCTGACGAGCCGCGGGGCGGCCTTTGGCGACATTGACGGCGATGGCGGCATGGACGTTGTGGTCATCAACAAGGATGCGCCGGCCAACCTGCTCATGAACATCGCGCCGAATCGCGGGAGTTGGGTGCGACTTCATGTGATCGACGAGCGGAACCGGGATGCGATCGGCGCGTGGGTATCGTGGCGGCAAGGGGGCCAGCGGCACACAGCACCGGTGCAGGCGGGATGGAGTTACCTTGCGAGCAACGACCCCGCTGCGCACATCGGGCTCGGCAGCGAGGAGTTGTGCGAGGAGGTCTTGGTTCGCTGGATGGACACTTCGGTGGAGTCCTTTGGCTCACTTCCCGCAGGGCGGTCCCACACCCTTCGCCGCGGGACTGGCCGGACGCTGCATTGATCTTTTTCGGGACGCCCCTGTGCCACAACATGTAGTGGTTTGGGGGGTGGTCGTGTCTCAACGGGTTGTGATGTGGGGGAGTAGCACGCCGGCCAATGTGCCCGAAGAGGCTGTTATCGGGTCAAGAGACCTGTTTAGAATGCCCGATGCCCCATCCCAGAACCAACACCAACACCACTGGGAAGGAGAGCCCCCATGCTGAGCAAGAGCCAAGTCATTGACGCCATCCGACGCCTGAACCCGACTGCTTCAATGTCGTGGCTTGCAGCATTTGATCTGCGTGCGCTGCGGTCCTACTACGAGCACTTGCTCCTGACCCTCGAACCACGCGGAAGCCGCGGATGGATCCGTCCCGGGGACACCCCCGCCATCGTTACCCGCCGCCCAGCAGCGTAAGGTGTCCGACGCCCTCAGTACCGTCGCTTGACCAGCGACAACTCCAGCAATGACCGAATTCGCGTCAACAGTTCCACCTTGTTGACCGGCTTGGTGATGAAGTCGTTTGTGCCGCACTCCGCCGCTCGCTCGTAGTCGCCAACCTCGTGGAGCGCTGTGACCATGATCACCACGATGTCCCGCGTCGCCGGCTGTGACTTGATCTTCTGACAGACCTCAAATCCGCTCATCCGGGGCATCATGACATCCAAGACCACCAGATCGGGAGGGCTCTGCTCAATCATCTCGATAGCCTCGACACCATCAACAGCGGTCTTCATCACGCACGGCAAATCCTCCAGATAGGCCTGCATGAGTTCCAGATTCTGCTGGTTGTCATCGACCAGAAGGATGGTGGCGCCGGATATGTCGACAGACTCTCCGGGCTCTTGCCGCACGCCGTCCTGTTCTGCCGGATGTGCCATGGAAGCCACTCTACCAAACAGCATGGGATTGCTATGCTATGTGGCTCGAGAAGGACCCCACCAGATGGCCAAATACGCCTCAATCTCCCCTTGGCAGGACGAATACAACACGCCCGCCCTTGACCAACTGAGATCGCCCATCAAAGGCGATCCCAAGAAGGCTTTCGACCGCATGCGATCCAAGGCCGAATCGCTCGGCCCCATGACCGAGGATCTCAAATGGTTTGGGCACTGCTGGTATTGGTCCATTACGCTGACACCCGATGACCAGGACGAAGCCCTTGCCATCATCATTCCGTCACCTGAGGATCTTCAGGTTGCCTCGCAGTTCACCCACGAGTTCCTCGAGCAACTCCCAACCCGGCGTCTCAAACGATTCGTCCGCGACGGGCTGGAACTTGCCATGCCTCCTCATGACACAACTTGGGCGTTCTGGTCGATACCGACCGTAACGGCCGTCGATGACATCATGCCTGTGCTGAAGAACAAGTACGCGTGGATGCATCGCGACGGCGCTTGACCGGGCGACTCTTCACTCTCCCGTACCCAAATCGACGCCCATGATGTCGGCGATATCGCTGCCACCGCCACCGCCAATGGGCTGGCGATTGGTCGCCACCGCCTCCGCAGCCCATCCCCTGCGACCACCCAGCAGCGACAGTTCCATGCGAAGGGTTCCTCGCAACTCCGCGTCGGTAAGTCGCCGCCGACGGCCTCGCTCCTCTGCGAGAAGGCCATCAAGCCCTGCCGGCAGATAGTGCTCGTAGTACCGCAACAGATCACGCTGCGATGGGATTTTCATCGCCTCATCGAGCCGCCGAGGATTGCCACGCCGCCATGAGGCCAGCGATCGGCATGCCGCGAGCACATCCTCGTTGCGGTGAGGCGGCCTCGCAGCGATTCGAGCGGCGGAAATCGGAATCATCGGCGATGCGGTGTCCGCCAGAAGGTCACGCAAACGCCGCCGCGTGTTCGCATCGGTTTCGATGACCAACAGACCGAGAATCGCGCTCCTCCGCAGACGAGGTTCGGTCGCAGCAGCCCGCACATACAACACCTTCGCCTCTGCCACCGCCGCTGGTGATTCGCCTCCAACATCAATCGCATCCTCTGCTGCCCGCAGGATCTTCAACCCGTCAAGCGAATCGATGGACCGCTCGGTCCCCGCCGCTGACACGAGCAGCGTGGATGTCACGATCGCTGCAAGAAGTGTGTTCACGATTCGCCCTCCTCCATCCTCGCCCGGGCAACGAACGAGGCATGGGAAAGAATCTCTCGCCACTGGGTCGCAATGGCTTGTTCCACAATCACCAACTGGCCAACTACATCACCTTCCTCAGCAAGACGTGCTGCGGTGAAACTCCGAACACCTGCTGCCTCCTCAACGGGCAATCCTCGCCATTGGGCGTGAAGCAGGCCAAGAAGTTCCACCAGATCCAACTGGCCCCGCAGGAAGCCATGGAGCGAACCGCCACCCCTATCGTCACCCCGAAATGTGGCAGTGCGCTGCGTTCTGACAGCCATGGCAATTGCCGTATGGCTCTCCTGTTCCACCCATCGTCGCCAGGTGGACGTGAGTGTGTCGAGGGATTGCAACGGGTCGAGCGCGTCGGCCGGCGCCAACAATGACGGATCGATCATGGTTGCTTCGGCAAGGCAGGATGCGGCAGCATCTTCGGCGGCCGCGTCCAGCACACCGGCATTCGCGTCGCGGCATGAGAAAGCATGTTGCACGAGCGCGCGACGAACACCCACACGCCACCCCGCCCCTTCGGCCGGCGGTAGGACAACACCGGTGAGATCCGCCACAAGGGCGGCCACGCCGTCCACGGATCGTGCAAGTGACAGGTTGTCGAGGAGCGCCACGGCCAATCGCTCCCCCCGAGGAAACCTGGACACAATGACCTCGGCTGCTGCTCTGCGAACGCTCGGCACGTTGTCGGTCAGCGCAGCACGCGCCAGCGTGTCCGCGTCCTTGCGGCCAAGGTCGCCTGATGCCGAGTCCATGAGCTTGTCCAGCAGCTCCATCTTTCCTTCCCCATCACTTCGACGAGCCTGCATGTCCTCGCTCCAGACGCCGTCGCCACCACCGTAGCCATCGCGGCCCGACCCCGAACCGGCTACCTCCTCCTGTTGCAGGAACTCCGGGGCGGTCACATGCTCCAGAATCCGCGTCGCGTGATCGACATGCCCCTGCCAGATGGCAACGGCAGCCTCATCAAGCCGCCGAAGCATGGCGAAGCGGCGGGCGAGCTGAGGTTCAGCAAGCGCGGCATCCAACGCCGACACCCAAGCATCCACCAGCTCCGGCGAAAACCCCACGGGTATGAGCAGTCGCGTTTCATGCTGCGTCGGCATCCAGTCAACTGGCCAATCTCCGGCAAGAAGATCCGCGACCGCTCGTCGCTCCTCCATCGTCGCCGACGGTGGCACAACATGGCGATCCATCACCCATGATGTTCGATCCAGTTGCACGAGCATGCTTGTGATCGCCCAAAGATCCACCGGATCCGCTGCCGCGTCTTCGATCAAGGCAAGCAAGGCGTCCCGCCCCGCACCGGATCGCTGCCATTCAATGCTCGCGAGAAGCCGGCCAATGATGTTGCGTGTGCGACTCTCTCGAGTCAAGTCGATGTCCATCGCGAGCATGTCCGACAGGGCGCTGAATCGATGCCCGTCACGAATCGCCGGATCCGGATTTCGATCGACTGCTGCAAGCCACAACTCCCACATGGCGTATGCGCTCTCCCCCCGCTCAGAGTCTCGGGCAAGCATCGCGGCGTGCCACCTGAGGACGGCGGCTCTCGCCAACCCCCGATCACAGGGCATCGGCGTTCCCGGCAATGCTTCCTGCCATCGACGGCGCGCATCATCACGCACTTCACCAGCGACATTGGGCGAGCAGGCGACCACGGCAAAGGTCTCCAACGACCACATGCTTTGCAGCAGTGATACCGGATCGTCTTCAGTGAGTGATCCTGCCGGAAAAGCCTCCAGCAACTGCAGGCCAAGAGAAGGAACAGCCCGGGTCTCGCCAATGATGCGGAGTACGGCTGTCTGGATTCTCTCCAATAGCGCTCCATCCAGATACGGCCAACTCGTCGCGGCGTCGAGAATGACACCCCGCCAAGAGTCGAGATCGGCAGCGGAGGCGGTACCTCCACCACCGTGCAGTTGATCCATGAGGTTGGCTTCCAACTCGGCGAGCACCGCAGCGGCCCTGGCAGCCCGGTCGGCGGCGTGAGCCGCCGCCGGGGGGAAGTCATCGGCGGCAAATGTCGGCATCACGGGCGTATCCAACCGTGCAATTTCCGGCTGGCTTTGTTCACTCTGCCGTTCCACAAACCCGCTGACACGCCCGCCGCGGTCATCGGCATCCTGCAACTGAGGGCCAGATGAAAGCAGCAGCCGGACGCCAAGCACCATCGCAATGACAACCAACAGGCCGAAGAGCACCGCCATCTTGATCGTGGTGCCCGTACCGGGCTCGCGAAGTTCTGGCGTCAGACGATGGGCGGCCTGATCAAAGAGATCGTCAAGTCGGCTCATGGCACTTGGCTTCCCGGGAAGCGCGGTCCACGACCGATCCACCGCCATGCGTCCGCGGTTTCTCGGAGACAATGGGCCACCACCACTCCTTGCCGCATCGGCAAGTGACTCCAACACTTGAACCAGACCATCAACGGGAATTCGATAGGCCGCGGCCACGGCTACAAGTCTGGCGCGGCTGCGACGATTCCATCCACCTTCGCCAACCAACACCGCCAGAACCGCACGGTCGATGGCGGTCAGCGCAGGAGGGGGCGCGGCTGCGACGGAACGTGCCTTCTCCTCACCACCGGCAGCGTGTTTCAGCGCCCGGGCCAATCGCCGCAGCACTGCTCGCACCTCCTCCGCTTCATCAGAGTTACGAAGTGGGTGGGACAATATCTGCGCCATTCGCCGGCGAACGGCAGCATCAATGGATGCCGGGTCGTTCTGGCCCGGGCGAAGTCCAAGTACGCGATAGGGATCACTTCCGGCAGGCAAGCCGAGGATGGTGGTGATTGCCTCGCCAACATTCACGAGTCATCCTCCGCGGTCTGCAATGCTTCGATCCTTGACCCCCAGGGCGGCGGGCCGCCGCCGGGATACATCACCAGATGCTGTGAGAGCAACTTCCTGCCGCGGTCGGCGTCCATCCGCCCCACGCCCTCAATGAGGTGAAACCTCGCCTCAAACCACGCCTCGCTCCCCTCTGGCAGACCGGCTCCTAGAGTTCGCCATGCGTCGATGGACGCAGCTTGATCACCAACCCTTTCTTCGAGCACTGCCCGCGTTCGCAGCAGCGTGACATCCTTTGGCCTTCTTCGAGACAGCCGCCTCGCAAGGCCGAGTACATCCGTTCCCATCGACTCGTCATCGTTGGCGAGGTACACGCTGGTTCCACTTCTCACTGTGTCAAGAGCCGCAGCAAAACCGGCGTCCCCATCCAGGAAACCGGAACCGCCTCGTTCAATCACATCCTGCCCCAATCGCCACACCTCTGGGGCCAAGTCGTCTTGCCCGGCACCCCAACCTCTTCGAGCAGCGTTGAACGCGAGCCTTGCAGCCCTCGACGCCCATCGATCATCGGGCCACTTCGACACCATGTCCTTCGCGGCCGCGATCAGTGCATCGGTGTTGCCCTCTACGGCGAGGAGCTTTGCCTGACGATACGCCAACTCCCGCTTCAGCGTCGTTCCGTCAAACCTGCCGCTGGAAGTCAAGGACTCGATCGACTTCATCGCAGTCGCTGCTGCGACGGATCGCCCCACCGCGTCATCGAGCGCCACTTCCAAAATGCGAAGGCATCTGCTGACCGCCCACTGCGCTGTATCCGCATCCGCTGCCACCGTATCCGCAACAGCAAGCGGCACAGCAACATTCAGGTACGCATTCCCCGCCTCGGGCTTGTGCGACTGATCGGCCTCCCGCCACTTGCTGAACAGCATCGAAGCTGCCAGTCTCTGCGCATCCTCGTACCCGGGGTGCGTGGTTGAAATATCCAGCAGTTCATCAATGGTCGCTTCCGAGGCGCCTTCTCGCGAGGCTTCGCGGACCATGAGCCGTCCCGCCCTCGGCGTCCCTGGCCAATTCGCCAGATAGCGATCGACCAGCGTTTCTCGCTGCCCCTGTTGCTCCAAGTCCAATGTGCCGAGCCGGTCAATACAGACAATAGCCATCCATGTCGCCGTCTCACCTTGCCCGGCATCCGATGCCGCGGCGAGCGCCGTCAATGCACCGGGGATGTCCCCCGCTCTCCAGAGACAGCGGCCAAGCAACTCCCTGCACGCAGCTTCGGCCCGGCCAGCCTTGGCGACGTCAGAGGATGCCAGCGCCTCTCGAAACATCCTCGCAGCCTCAAGGAACTCCCGTTGCAGCGTAGGATCAACGACAGGATCGCTGCCCTTGGCCTTTCCCTCCGCCTCGCGAAACGCCATGGCGCCCGCGACATAGTCTGCGACGAATCCCCGCTGCCCGTGGATCCAGTCGGGGTACCGGTTGGCAATGTCGTAGACCTGTTCGAGTTGTCCGGCCGCGGCCATGGCGGCAATTGCCCCGCGAGCAACCTCCCCGGCCACATTTGACTGCGGATCCTCAAGCGCGTGCACTGCCGCAAGTCGGTACCAGATGGTGTCGACCACTACGCTGTCCTGCTGCAGGAGAAAAAGCACATCGGACCATCGTCGATCGTCCACAGCAAGTCGAAATCGCCACAGCGGCACCTGCCTGCGGACGTCGTCCCACGCCGTATCGTCCTCCAAGAGTTCAAGCCACGGCTCGGGGCCGCCCGGATCCTTCGCCGCAGCCTTGCACAGTGCAATGCCCAGAATGCTCCGGGCGCCGACATCGCGACTGCGAAGATCCGTCGACACTTCCTGCAAACTGGCAACACGACCTTCAAGAAGTGAGGCGAATCGGTTCGCCGCCTGATTGGCCAGTGGGGCATCCTGCCGTTCGCGTGCGAGATAGTACTCCGTCCAAGCCAGGAGATAGGTCGCATTTGCCGCATCGGCCATGGCCTGGGCTGAGCGAGCGGCGGAACGCGCACGCTTCGTTATCGACGGTTCCAATGTAGTCAGTCGTTTGCGAATGACGCTCAACTGTTCGAGCGCGGCAGTGCCGCTCGCCTGATCAACCAGCCGCATTCGCCGCTGTTCAAGAGTCTCCTCCGCCGCCAAATAGGATCCGCGAAGTAATTGCAGACGCAGCCGATCAGTTCCTGCCTCCGGAATCCGCTCCAACAACGACGATGCTCGCCGCATCACTTGCACTCGGGTCTCATCCGTGGCCCGCGCGAGCATGACGGCATACAGTCCGGCGAGTTCCTCTGCCGCTGATTGGCGAACCGATTGATCCTCTCCTTCCAACAGCGACTCAAGGTGATCTGCCAACAACTGATCGCAGCCAATGCGTCGCAGCCATGCAGCCACAGGGTCAGCGGCGTCTGCAGTGACCGCGCACAGGAGAATGGCCGCAGCAATCAAGACGCTAATCATGCGCGGGTACATAGGTCACCTTTTCGAAACCGACATCTCTTGCAACTTGCAACGCTGCAATAGCAAACCCCACTGAAACGCCCTTTGAAACTTCAATGAACACACCCGGCTCAAGGGGCAATTCGGAGAGAACTTTCTGGAGCACCTCTCGTTGCGACACGATTCTCGACCCAACGCGGTAGGCCGGTGCGCCGTCGATCACTCTCACTTCAATGACCTGCGGCGAAAAGTCCGCTTGCACGCCTGCCCCGGAGGCCTCCACCGACTTGAGTGCTGGAGCCAGACGATCTTCCGGCGCGGTCAGGACTGTCGTCACCATGAAGTACACCAGCAGGAGGAATGTCACATCAATCATGCTCGCGAGGCTCAGATTGACCCGATCCATCCTGCGTCTCGATGACTTCCCTGCGAACCTCATCTGGGCACCTCCGTGGCAATACGGGTCGCCGAGAGGCCTTGATCATGCAGCAGTTCAATGACTTCGTTCAATGTTGATGCATCTGTATTCCGATCGGCGCGGATCATCAACCCCTGCCAGTCGGGTTGCCCGCTGGCTACGGCCTGTGCGATTCGCTGCTCCAGCACATCCAGCGTCACCGCTGGCTGATCTGTTTCCAGCACAATGGACCCATCCCGCCCGATGTTGATGACCAACCCGGATTCCTCCTTCGATTCCATCTGCTCGCCACGCTCACGCGGAAGATCAAGATCGAGCCGAGCCTGCTGCGCGAACTGCGCAGCGACCATGAAGAAGATGATGAGCAAGAAGACGATGTCGATCATCGGCGTCATCTCGACCTCGGGCATGAGCGACCTGCCTCGTGAACGGGTAAAGGCCATCAGGTGCCGGCCTGTGCCTCTTCAAGGTGCAAGACGAGTCGCTCAATTTCGGAAGCCGCCTCGGAACTCAGTCCGTCGATGCGGTTCCGGAAGAAACTGAAAAGCGCGACGCAGGGAATTGCGAGTACCAGGCCGAGCAAGGTCGTCACCAGCGCGAGGCTGATGTTGGTGGCCAGCGATTCGTAGTTCCCGGCTCCACTGTTTCCAATGGCGTCGAATGCCCCAACCATGCCGAGCACCGTTCCAAGCAGGCCAAGCAACGGCGCGATCGCCCCGATGACCCCCAACGCATCAGTCGATCGATAGAGCCGGGCCGTCTGGTCCTCGCCCGCCTCCTCGATCGCGTTTTTCAACTCGAATGGACCAAATGCGGATCGCTGATAACGGAGCAGTCCGCTGGCGAGAATCCGGGTGAGATAGGAATCGTTGTCCGGACTCATGCAGTATTCAAGCGACTCCTCGACCTTGCCTTCGGCGAGCAGTCGGTCGAGTTGTTCCAACTGTTCCGGCGGCAACAGGCTGCTGCGCCGGATCTGGGCGACGTGCATGACGATGAGGGCCACCGCTGCAATGCTCATCGCGATGATGATGTAACCGACCGGCCCTCCCTTGCCGACAGTTTCGAGCCAGGTTGAAGAAACCAGGAAAACAGGAGTCATGGTGTAGTTCCATCCTTTTCGATGTTCATCCTCGAACTGTCACGAAGAAGCGGGTGTGCTGGGATAGTGGTAGCTAGTTCGATCCGAATTCGATCGGCTTGCTCAACACGGCCATCCTTGTCAAGTTCATCTGCAAGCAGCAACATCGCAGCGCCAGCAAGCCACCGCTGGCTCGCCTCATGTTCCGCTGCCACATGGGCAAGGTGGAGCATGGCGGCGCGGCGATCGGCGTCATCCCCTGTGGTTCGCATGCCACGAGCAAGAAACCACCTCGCCCACATTGCCCGCCAGGGAACAAGCGTCGGAAGGGCTTTCTCAAGGTCACTGCGGGCCTTCCCATACCCGGCGCGGGCGCTGTCTGAAACGCTGATGATCTGCGCAAGGAAACCGCCATCCTTGACGCCAGGAATGCTTGGCGCTTCGCGGTCGACATCGACCATTGCAAGCATGCCCTCTGCCACAGCAGCCGCGCGGGTTGACTCTCCTCTGATCCAGGGCGCCAACACCTCGGCTGCGGGCAACACGATCCGAACCGGCGGCATGCCGGGCGACAGACCGGTTTCTGGATCAATGACAGGCCCAAGTTCCATGAACGGCGGCGCGACACCAGCCTCATCAAGGCGAATGGTCTCCAACAGCGGTTCCGCGGCGGCCAATATATCTCCGCGAGCAATGCGGCAGCGGAGCAGTCCTTCGGCGGCAAGTCTCGCGTCGCTTCCACTGGCACCGCGAAGTTCCCGAAACACCTGTTCGAAGAGCGGCTCTGCCAAGGTGATGTCGCCCCGAACAAGTCGTTGTCTCGCTCGCCAGAGCCGCTCGCCCCGTTTGAGAAGCGCGTCCTGCTCCGGCAATCGAACTGTGCTCTGGATTTCGCGGATCTCGTGCCATGGCACGACCTGCATGGACTGCGAGTCATCCACCTGAATGCGGACTCCCTCCTCGCCGCCGCTGACCACTCTGCCGACAAGTGCGCCCTGCTGACCGCGGAACACCAGTCGGTCCGCTCTTGCAACACCGGCGAAACACAGCGTCAAAGTGATTGCCAATCGCAGCATTCAGGGTGACCCTCGCGGTTTGACATAGCGGAATTGGCCGCCCGTTGCCTTCGCAATATCTCGGAGTAACTGCTGCTTCGCCTCATCGCCGAAAGCAATCGTGTTGACAACCACGCGGTCGCCAGTTGGAAGCAGCAATCGAAGATCGGCCACAGTAAACCCGCTGATTTCGCCGTCGGTCAGAAAGAAAATGACATCCGGAGGCGGTCGCAGTTTCAGTGCCTGTTCGAAGGCGGGTGCCGGTTGCGTCCCGCCGCCCGGTCGGAGTTCGCCGAGTTCCGCGATGATCTTTCTCAGCGTGCCTCTGCGAGCGGTATTCCAGCCACTCTGCGCAAGTGGTTCCCGAACGCCGGAACTGTAGAAGAGAAGGTGAAAGCGAGTAAAGTCGGGAAGCGCCTTGAGCGACCGCGTGAGTTCCGCGACTGCCGCATCCAACTTTCTCTGGTTCCGCATCGATCCTGACACATCCACGATGTAACAGAAGCGACTGCCGGCTGCAGAGATTCCGAAGAATGATGCGCCGCCCCCACCACCAGAGCCACCACTACCTGCGCCGGCGGATCCCGACCCTGCACCTCCAAGGCTCGGCATGGCCGATCGTTCCAGAGCCTCCAATGGTGATGAACCGACATCGGCCTCCAGCGTTACTTCACTCGCGTCGTCGATTGCGTCGCTTGCTTCCGTCGTCGGCTCCGATTGTTCGGCCAGTTCGCCAGGCGGAGTATGCGTCAACTCCTGCTCATCCCGAACGGCGAATTCCACCAGCATGGAGGCCGGGGCATTCCGATCCCCACCCCCCCGTTGAAGCAGGTGCAGCAGGACCAGAATGTCGAAGTGCAGAAAGAGTGAAATGAGTACGCCCACGAAAAGAAACATGCCCATGGAACGCCGAAACCGCCGCTTCTGCTGCTCCTGCAGCCCGGCTGCTGCCACTGGCAGCCCGCCTTCCTGCGGCTCAATCTGAGGGTGTTGGGTCTCCGACATCCATCTGGCTCCCTTCCCCGAAAACGACAGAGGGCATGATAGCCCGCCTTGACCCGGGCCCGGTCCTGCGGCGAGAATGCGTACGCACGATCTGAGGAACCTGCCATGCCCACACCCAAGACCCCCAAGTACACCCGAGCCGTCCTGAAGATCAGCGGCGAGAGTTTCGGCAAACCGGGCGAAGGCGGCATCGATACCGATGAACTGGCGACGATCGCCGGACAGATTGTGCAGGCCTCCTCGCTGGGAACAGAGTTGGCCGTCGTAGTTGGCGGTGGCAACATGATTCGTGGCGCGGAACTGGCCGAGCGAGCGGGCATCAATCAGGGAACTGCGGACTACATGGGGATGCTCGGCACCGTCATGAACGGTCTGGCTCTCAAGGAAGCGTTGGAGCGCCTTGGTCAACACGCGCGAGTCATGTCCGCATTGGACATCGAATCGGTAGCCGAGCCGTTCATTCGTGGGCGGGCCCTGCGACACTTCGACAAGGGACGAGTCCTGATTCTGGTAGCGGGAACAGGTAACCCCTTCTTTACGACCGATACATGCGCATCACTTCGGGCCATTGAGTTGAATGCCGAGATCCTGTTGAAGGCAACGAAGGTCGACGGCGTCTACTCCGCAGATCCAATGACGCACCCGGACGCCTCGCGGTATGAAAAATTGACATTCTCGCAGGCCATCGAGAAACAACTCCGCGTCATGGATCTCACCGCGCTTTCCATGTGTATGGAGCATGACCTGCCGGTCATCGTGTTTGACTTCAAGACGGACGGCAACATCCGCCGCGTCGTGTCAGGTGAGCCACTCGGAACGCTCCTGATGAACAGTTCCTCCGAAGAACAGGTTCAGGAGACTGTCTGAGCCAAGGCACAGGGATCAACGATGTCAATTGCAGCGATAACCAAGGACTGTCGTGGCCGCATGAACAAGACTGCGGAGTATTTCGACCACGAACTGCGGGGCATGCGTACCGGGCGCGCCTCGACGGCCCTGATCGAGTTCGTCAAGGTGGATTACTACGGAAGCAGCACTGACCTGCGGGATCTCGCGGGCATCAATGTCGTGGACGCGACCCATCTGGTCGTGAAACCATACGACCCCGCCGCAAGGCAGGAGATCGTCAAGGCCCTTGAGACCGCGGATCTTGGGCTCAATCCGCAGATCGAAGGCGACTCGCTCCGCATCGCCATTCCCGCGCCATCCTCAGAACGACGGCAGCAGTTGATTGCACAAGTGAAGAAGATGGCCGAGGACAGCCGCGTAGCGATCCGCAACGAGCGACGCGATGCGAACAAACACATCGACAAACTCTCCAAGGACAAGACCAACGATGTCTCGGAGGATGACGCCAAACACGGCAAGGTCGAAATCGACTCGCTGACCAAGTCCCATATCGCCCGTATCGACACAGCCTGCGATCAGAAGGCGAAGGAAATCGACTCGAATTGACGGAAGGTCGCAGTCTGGAGACTAATACTGCCGCCGCAGGCGGGCTGCGGGAATATCAAGTTGCTGGCGATACTTGACCACCGTGCGGCGGGCGATGTCAATACCCTGCTCTCGCAACTTGGCCGCAAGCGCCTCATCGCTCAGTGGCTTGGACTTGTCCTCCTCCTCGATGATCGCCTGTAATCGAGCCTTGACAGCCTCCCAACTCATCCGACCATCACCGGAACTGTCCGTGCCACCGGAGAAGAACTTCCGAAGCGGCATGATTCCTTGCGGTGTCTGCACCCACTTGTCCGCCACCGCCCTGCTCACCGTGGCGACATGAATTCCGAGCATGTCGGCCACCTCTACCATCGGTAGCGGCCGAAGATACTCTCTTCCGCGGTCGAAGGAGTCTCGCTGCCGATCCGCCACGACCTCCACCACCCGAAGCAGCGTGTTGTGACGCTGCCCGACGGCCTCGATGATCCACCTCGCAGAATTGATATTGCGGCGAATGAATTTTCTCGCCTCCTCATCAACACTCTTGTCCACAGCCATCGCCTCATACCGCGGAGAAATCCGCAAGGGCGGCAGTCGGCCGTCATACACCGCGGCGACATATGAGTCCGTTGCATCGTCGTATTCAATGACCGCATCCGGAATCACGGGCGGCACATCCTCGCTGACAAGCAGCCTTCCAGGCGACAGTGTGAGGCGGTGCATCCTGTCCATGGCCTCCTTGATGCGATCCATTCCAAACGCCGTCGCTTTCGCTATCTGTGGAAGGCGATTCTCCAACAGTTCATCGAAGTGTCTTGTGATCAAAGTGCGGACATCCGCCCAGCCTTCGTCCCCCTCCTCTTCGAGATCCGCGACTTGCAACAAAAGACACTCCCTCGCATCTCTCGCAGCCAGCCCACGCGGTTCCAGAACATTCTGTAATGCAACCGTCGCCCGCTCAACCAGTGACTGATCGATGGTCGGCCCGCCCTCTTTTGCAATGCGATCAATCAACGCCGGCTCTGACATCGAGAGCAGCCCATCGGCATCAATGAAGTCAATGAGTCGTGTGCCAACTTCCCTCACTGACTCATCGACATCCCCAAACGCCCATTGCCGCTGCAACTGCTCAATCAGACTCTCGCCGCGGGCACTGAGGTTCGCCATGGCGTCCATCTTTGAGTCGCGTTCGCCAGACAACCGTCGCCCGGTCGCCGGCGGGGAGTCGGAGAACTCCGCACCCGACTGCCGCTCAAAGTCGGCCAGCCGTTCGAATTCCGTTGCGGCAGCATCGGTGGCCTCGCCCGGATCCGCTTCCTGCTCGGCCTCGGGCTCCACCAATTCCATTGCAATGTTGGATTCCAGTTCCCGGTCGATCCTCTCCTCCAATGCAAGAAGTGGTAACTGGAGGATCTCCATGGATTGGATGATCCGCGGTGCAAGACGGGTCTGTTGACTGGCACCAAGATGCTGCCCGGTTTCAAACCGCATCGTCGCGGATTCCGCTGCGTCCCTCGATGGCATCGGACAAGACCTGCGGATTTGCAAATTCAATATGCGAACCGCTTGGAAGCCCTCGTGCCAGACGAGTAATGGTCAACCCGTGCCCACTGAAGAGGTCAGCGAGGTAGAGGGCTGTGCTGTCTCCTTCCAGCGTAGGATTGAGACCGAGAATCAACTCACCAACTTGCACACCACGGGCGTTGCGATCGGAATCTTCAACCCTCGCCACCAATCCTTCTATCGCAAGGTCACCCGGCTCAACCCCTCCGAGCGGGTCAAGACGCCCGGCCAACACATGGTAAACGCCGCGGTACATGCCGGTTGCCTCAAGCCTGATGAGATCCCGCGGCTGTTCGACAACTAGAATGCTCGATGCATCTCGCTCGTCGTCTTCGCAAATTGAACATGGGTCGTCATCAGCGATGTTGCTGCAGATGGAACAGCACCGCACCTGCTGCTTTGTGTCCGCAATCGCGCGGCTGAGGGCCATCGCATCTTCCGCAGATGCGTTTATCAGATGAAATGTGATTCTCTCTGCGCTTCGGCGGCCAATTCCAGGCAGCGAGGTCAGCGCATCCAGCAGGCGTCGAATTGGCTCGGGCGTACCCGGCGATTCTCTCAGGGACACGACGAACTCTCCGAATCGCTGCCGGCACCTGCGTCCCGCACATTGACGACCGACCCGTCAAACAGGTCTCTCGCAGCCTTTACCAGGTCATCGTCCTCCACGGAAATGGTCTCGGCATCCTGTGGTTTCGCGACATTGGTGAATGCAACGACGACTTGCTTGCCAAGAGTCGTTCGCAGTGCCCTCTCGATGTCCTCGCTCCGCCCAACAATGAGCCGGGCCATCTCCTGCCCTTCCTTCGTGACTGCCAGACGAATGTGCCCATCTTCGATCGACTCCACCGACAGGAAACCGGCCAGTCGCCGCAGGCCCGCCGTTTCGCCCAAGACCGCCAATACCCGGTCAGAATTCAGCGTATGTGCTTCGCTCTTGACTTCCTTCGCTGGATGTTGCTTCACTGGGGCTACATCAGCCGGAGGCCTTTTTTTTTTGGTTCCGCCTTGTGCTGAATCAACACCCCTCATGGCGGTACCGGCCTCTGCCAGTTCCCCGGTCATGCAAAGTCTCGCAATGGTGGCATCAAACACAGCCCTGCCACTTCCGCCACGACGAACCGCCCGTGATGTGGCGTCGCATACCGCAATGGCGTGCACAAGGGCCGCTTGATCGAGTGATTCGGCATGCCGAGCGGCTCGATCGCGTGCGTCATCGGAGAGCTCGAGCAGTTCAGTGTCCCTGCCGCAGGAGTGTACGAGCAGTGCCGATCTCAAAGTCGTTGCAAGTTCTTCCAGCGCACGGTCCGGTGCAATGCCAATCGCGAGCAGAGCATCTGCGGCGGCAATGGCCGCAGCCACATTCCCTTCGGCGACCGCATCAGCAACCTCAGCAACCGCCGCGGCTGGCGGGAGACCAAGCATGTCCTCCATGTCATCGCGCCTCAGGTGCGTTTCCCCACCAGCGAGCAACCTGTCAAGCAGGCTCAGGGCGTCGCGCATCGAACCGTTCCCCAGCCGGGCGACAGCAGCGACAACTTCATCATCCGCATCTACGCCTTCCTGCTTGAGAATCGAGCGGAGGTGCTCAGCGATCTTCGCCGATTGGATGGCGCGAAAATCGAAGCGTTGGCACCGGCTCTGAATGGTCGGTGGAACCTTGTGGGGTTCGGTCGTGCACAGGATGAACTTCACATGTGCCGGTGGCTCCTCCATCGTTTTCAACAGTGCGTTGAAGGCGGGCGTCGTGAGCATGTGCACTTCATCAATGATGTAGATGCGATACCTGCACCGGCTTGGGGCAAGCCCTGCCGCCGCAATGAGATCGCGAGCCTCCTGCACGCCGCGGTTTGACGCGCCGTCGATTTCAATCACATCGAGGTCCTGCCCGTGAAGGATCGACTCGCCGATTTCCTCGGACTCCCGCAGTTCGTCATCGAGATTGAGTTCGCGAGCAAAGATTCTCGCCATCGAGGTCTTCCCGACGCCTCGGGTGCCGCAGAAGAGATAGGCATGTGCTGTCCTGCCGGAGGAGATCGCATTCCGGAGTGTGCGCGCAATCGGCCCCTGTCCGACAACATCGTCAAACGATCGCGAGCGATATCTCCGGGCAAGAACCGTGTATCCCAAGGGGAGCCTCCTGATCGGGGACAGGCGGAGGACGGCCAGAACACCCGAGGCTCGCATGACGCCGCTTATGGCTGCTGCCGTCAAGCCCTGACCAGGTTCACGGGCCAAGCGTCCAAGGGGCCCGACCGTCCTCCCCCTCTCCCCGATGTCACCATCATACCACCGCAGGTTCGGGTTCTCGGCCAACCTTGAGTACACTTCCCGAATGCCGGATGCAGGTATGGAGACCGCTCTGCCGTTTCGAGATCGTGATGATCGCGACCGCCGAACACAACGACTGCTCATTCTGACGGTACGACTGCTCTTCGTAGTGTTCATGATCGCAGTGTCGATTCTCCCCTTCGCCGGAAGTCTCGCCGCGTCGTCCAAGCCATTCCATCTGGTTGTTGTTGACTATCTCGGACCCGTGATCGCCACCATGAGTTTCACGGCGATCATTCTGATCATCGACATTCTCACGCCGAACAAGCGGCTCTCTGCAGTGCTCGGCGTCTACCTGGGCCTGGTCGCGGGCCTGTTTGCGGCGCTGGCCGTCGGCCTCCTCATTGATCTCATCGCAGATTCGTGGGGCATCAGCCGCGGCGATGCCGCGCTCCAGTACCTCACCCTCCTGAAACTCGCCGCGGGTATCACGCTTTGCTATCTCGCAATCAGCATCGTCATCACGACGCGCGACAATCTGCGGCTGGTGCTTCCTTATGTTGAGTTCAATCGTCAGATTCGCGGTGTCCGGCCCATGGCGCTGGACACTTCCGTCCTTGTAGACGGCCGCATTGAGCACATGGCTGCAACGAGATTCATTGATGCTCCGCTCATCGTGCCCCAGTTTGTCATCGACGAACTGCACACGCTGGCCGACTCAAAGGATCGAATGAAACGGGAACGCGGTCGGCGGGGTCTTACTGTTCTCGGCCAGATCCACAAATCTCCGGAACTGGATGTCCATGTCGATCCGGCTGAACCTTCCGAGGCATCCGTCGACCGGGCGCTCCTGGCCTTCGCGCGGGAGAACAACTACCGCGTCATGACGACGGACAGTGCGCTGGAAAAAATCGGCATGATCGAGGATGTCCGTGTGCTCAACCTCAACGGACTCTCATCGGCGATTCGGACCCGTGCCATTCCAGGGCAGAGCGTTGACATCGAACTCGTTCGGACCGGTGAGAACCCCGATCAGGGCGTGGGGTATCTGCCGGATGGAACGATGGTTGTGGTCGAGGACGGTGGCAGTCACGTCGGCTCCATGGTCTCCGCCACGGTGACCAACACACTTCAGACCACGGCGGGACGAATGATCTTTGCCAAGATCAGCGCGTAGAGCAGCGTATGCGACGCCTCACTCCCACTCGATAGTTGCTGGCGGCTTGGAACTGATGTCGTAGACAACCCGGTTGACCCCCCGCACTTCGTTGATGATGCGGTTGCTCATCGAGCCGAGGATGTCGTATGGAATCTTCGCCCAGTCAGCAGTCATGAAGTCCTGCGTTTCCACGACGCGGATGGCGACCACCGACTCATAGGTTCGCCCGTCACCCATGACACCGACAGACTGAATCGGAAGCAATACAGCAAACGCCTGATCAGTACTGCGGTAGAGATTCGCAGCGACCATTTCTTCCAGGACAATTTCATCACAGTCGCGAAGAAGGTCGAGTTTGTCAGCCGTCACTTCCCCCAGGCAACGAACGGCAAGTCCAGGACCGGGGAATGGGTGCCTCCAAACGATGCTGTCCGGCAATCCGAGCACCTCGCCCAGTTTCCGCACCTCATCCTTGAACAGGTCTCGGAGTGGTTCGATCAGTTCGAAATCGAGATCATCCGGCAGCCCACCGACATTGTGGTGCAACTTGATGTTGGCCGCAGCCCCGGAATACCCGTGTCCCGACTCGATGACATCCGGATAGAGCGTGCCCTGCGCGAGAAATTCCACCTTACCGCCACTACCGACCTCTTTTTCCGCCTCTTCGAAAACAGAGATGAAACGGTGGCCGATACGACGCCGTTTCTCTTGCGGGTCGATCACGCCAGCCAGATCACTGAGAAACTGATCGGCCGCATCAACAACACGAAGATCGATGTCGAAGTGATCACGAAAGGTCGTCTCGACAAGTTCCCGCTCGTTCTTCCGAAGGAGGCCATTGTCCACAAAGATGCAGGTCAGTTGGTCACCTATCGCGCGATGCAGCAATGCTGCCACAACGGAAGAGTCCACGCCCCCGCTCAGTCCGCACAGCACGCCCTTGTCACCGACCTCCTGCCGAATCCGCTCGCATTCGGCCTCCATGAAATCGGCCATCCGCCATGTTCCTCGACAACCGCAGATTTCGTAGAGGAAGTTCCGAAGTACATCCACACCGTGCGGCGTGTGTGTCACCTCCGGATGAAACTGCACACCGTGAAATGGCATGGTGCGATGGGCAACAGCGGCCATTGGACAGGTCGGCGTGGTCGCGAGGACCTCAAAGTCATCGCCGACATCCTCAACCTGATCACCGTGGCTCATCCAGACCGCAGTTTCCTTCGGTAGTCCCTGAAACAACCCATTGCAGGAAAGCACCGAGAGCTTCGCCCGACCGTATTCCCGGGCCTGCGCGCTATCGACTCTTCCCCCAAGCAAACGGCAGGCCAGTTGCATGCCGTAGCAAATGCCGAGGATCGGCACGCCCAATTCAAAGAGCCGCTCGTCGCACATCGGTGCACCGGCGTCGTCAACACTTGCGGGCCCACCGGAGAGGATCAGTCCCGCCGGATGATGCGAGGCCAGTTCCTCGATGGGCGTATTCGGCGCCATGAGCAGACTGAAGGCACCTGCCTCTCGCACTCGGCGTGCGATCAACTGGGCGTACTGACTCCCGAAATCCAGTATCAGGATGGTTTCGGGGCCGTGTTGGGGATTGTGTCCTGCGGTCATTGGGATGGGCATTCCCCGCACTTCGGCCTGAAGGGGAAGCGGGACATCGTACCACGGAGCGGTGGCGGTCTTCTCTTTGGGTACCATGGGATGGCGATGATGAGCAGGGAACCACAGCGAGGGGACATGCGGCTGGATATTCCAGCCCGACCGGACTGGTTCGGTCCCGTGCGGCTGTTGCTGCTCGGGCTCTGTCGGCGATTGGGCTTTGATGATCGAGATGCCGGACAAATTGCGCTTGCCGCCGATGAGGCACTCTGCAACATCCATCGTCACGGATACGAAGGCGACGAGGACGGTCGCATTGAGATCACATTGACGGTCAACGGCGAGAACGAGCGTTGGCTTGAGATCGTCATGGAGGATCGCGGATTGCAGGTCGATCCCAAGGTCATTCGTTCCCGGCCGCTCGACGAAGTTCGGCCAGGTGGTCTCGGCGTACACCTCATCCAGTCGGTTATGGATGCATCCCGCTGGGATCAACGGGAAGGCGGGGGCATGCGGCTCACACTGATGAAGAGAATTGACTCCCAATGCCAGGCAACAGGTGCATGAACATGGCTGAGAATGATCTGACCGTTTTCATCGAGGAGTATGGCAAGAGCACGATCGTGTGCCCGTCAGGCGACATCGATCTGAGTCGATCCTCCATTCTTCGCGAGCACCTGCATCCGGTTCTTGATGCGGTCCCGCAACGCATTATCGTAGATCTCAACAATGTGGACTACATGGATTCCTCGGGTGTCGCGACCTTGGTTGAAGCATTGCAACTTGCCAAACGCTCTGAGATTCGTCTGATTCTCTGCGGGCTTGGCGAACGAGTTCGCTCCATCATTGAACTGGCTCGACTCGACCAGATCTTCGAAATAGTGGATAGTCGTGAACAGGCCATGGCTGAATAGGAAAACAGTGTCCAGTTCACCACGATCCGATCACTCCATGCCCCTTCGCCTGCTTGAAGCGTGGGGCGATGTGTGGGTGCGTGCCTTTGATCTGATTGGGGGAGTGGCGACGCTCCTGTGGTCCGTCGGAGTGTGGATCTATCGATCGGTCTGTACGCGGCAAGTCAGGTTCGGTCGTTCTGCGGTTGTCGCACAGATAGTCCGGATCGGCAGTCGCTCCGTGGGGATTGTCTGTCTGGTCTGCGGATGTATTGGCCTGATCCTGGCGCTGGAGATGTGGTCGCCGCTTGCTGAACTGGGCCAGCAGGACAAGATCGCGAACATTGTCGGCATTGCTGTACTTCGGGAACTGGGACCCCTTATCGCGGCGATTGTGCTCACAGGTTTCGCTGGTGCGTCCATCGCGGCGGAGCTCGGCACGATGGTCGTAGGTGAGGAAATCGAGGCGCTGCAATCGCAAGCCCTCAATCCGATCCGCTTCCTCGCCATGCCCCGGGTCATTGCAACCGTGCTCAGCCTTATTCTGCTGACGGTCATTGGCGACACCGTTGCCATTGCGACGGCATGCTTCGTGTCTGTAGAACTCCTCGAGGTGCCGTACGAGGTCTACAAGGCCAACACGCTGAATCAGATTACCATGAGCGACTTCGTCTCCGGGCTCGCTAAGGCTGCCGTGTTCGGGCTCATTCTCAGCGCAATAGCCTGCCACAATGGCCTCAAGACAACCGGCGGCGCTGCAGGCGTGGGCATCGCCACCACCAACACAGTCGTCCAGACGATTGTGGCGGTCATTATCGCCGACCTGACTTTTACGGCAATCTTCTTCCAACTCGGCCGGACTTAGAGTTGTCCGGTACCGGTACCAGGGACCGGGACCGGACACATCTGGCATTACTTTCGGCGAAGGATGAACCCCTGTGACGTGAATCCGTTGTCGTCGCTCTGCAGCGTCCACGAAGTCGGACCGAATATCTTCATCAACGCATCAATGGGCAAGGCGTTGAACTGATTGCCGAATTCTTCTCGCATCTCGTCAGCCATCTCCGGATCGAACTCCTCCATCTCGCTGAGCATCTGTGTCATCTGCATCTGATTGATCTCCACCTGCGCAGCGAGGGTTTCCATGAAGTCGCCGTATCCCCATCCCGCAGCATTGCCTGATGGGAGCAGTCCAACCGCCTCATCCGGACCATGCGACCGTGACGCTTCGTCGGGGTTTGCAATGATCCTGAGAGCATCTTCGATGGCAGGTGTGTTCCCCAGAAATACCCAGTTGCCAGCCACCGCCAGCGACATGGTCATATCGACGCCAGGAGGCGTTGGAAGTCCCGGCATCATGCCACCGCCCAGGTCGAATGAGAAAACGCGGAACCCGAGGAAATCGCGGGGTTCGGTTCCGAGCCCCGGTGCCATCAGGTTGAGGAATGCCTCGAACGCTGGTTGATCATCGCACTCGACAGCAAGCAGATAACTCAGGCTGTCCGCCGCAATCGGCTGCCGCAGTGTGGTGACAACTGCGGTCCGTTCGCCCAGCGGATCCGTCGCCATCTTGATCATGCCGAGGGCCGCATCCATCTGTGGACCGGCCTGCATCTGCAGCATCGGTTGACTGCCGATGAAATCGCTGAGCCAATCGGACACCTTGTCGAATTCGAACTCGACGCTGCCGAAGGAGATGGTCGAAGACCCTACGAATGACGGCACATCACCGTTTGATCCACCCTCGCCAATCAGGCCGAGGAGCCCATCGCGGCCATCTCGCATCCATACTGTGTACCTCGACTCCAATAATGTGTCGTCGGAAGGATCAAAGTTCACGATGTTCCCGATGGCGTCAATATCGCCAATCGCAGCTTTTACCATCGGCAAAGCCATGGCCATCATGTGGTTTGCCCCGGGCTGCATGAGGGCGTCCACGAAGTTCTCGAGCATGATGACTGCTCGCACATCGCCATCGTCCCCGAGCCGCTCCATGACGGCCTGATAATCTTCGTTCTCGGAAAGCGATCCGGGCTCTGCATCGCCATCGACGACCGCAAGTCCGCGAGCAATTCCATCGGCATCCGTACCGACCAGCAGGAAGCCGTCCTCCAACACCGCGTAGAACCGGCCACCCGATCCACCCCCGAAATACTCCAACGGTTCCGACCAGTCGTGTCCGGAGAGGACCCAAACATCCTCGCCGCTGATTTCGACAGTCTCGCTTTCCCATGTGGACTGTTCCTGGCCGCGCTCGATCAGGGTCTCGACAACCGACCCCCAGTCGCCGGCGTCGATCTCGATCATGGCCAACAACCCGGGCGACACTTCGCCCGACTCGTGGTCGACAACCGGATAGGCCGCGAATCCCGCATACCCCGATGGGCAATCAGGCGACTCATCAAGGCCCGCTTCGGCCAGCAGTTCATTCCACATCGCCGACATCTCGCCACAGGCTTCGTCGAGTGCCTCTTCGCCCTTGACCGCAGAAATCGCACTGTACAGGGCTTCGCAGATCCCGTTGTCCTTGGCAAACGACATCGCGCGGCCAAGGTTGTCAACCGACATGACAAGGACGGCCTCGCCTACCACCGCGTCTTCGATTTTCGTATCACTCCCCGCCACAGCGGACAGGACCAGCGTTGTCGTCATCAGTGTCGTGAACATGGCGGTACTCCTTCTTGCTATCTGCTTGGGATCAGTGTCCACTGCCTCTCAACTGCGGTGCTGTCCCAGTTCGTCTTCTGAATGGTGGCTCCAGATACTTGTGCCCCGCATTTGGATTCTTTGCGTCATAGGTAAAGGCCTCGCGGTTGCGAATGAAATCCTTGACATACCGCGTGGGAATGGCGAAGTTCAATGCTTCCGCATCTCGCCGCACCATGTTCGTGATGCCCACAACCTCGCCCCATGTATTGAACAATGGGCCACCGGAGTTTCCGGGGTTGACTGCCGCGTCCGTCTGGATGTAGGTCAAGCCATTGAAACTTCGCTGCGTCGTGGAAATCACACCCTGACTCATCGTCTGCTCCAGACCAAGCGGGTTCCCGATCGCGAAGACTGTCTGTCCAACCTCGATGGATTCGTCTCGCTCCAGGGGCGCATGGTCGAATGGTTTGCCCTCGGGATGCACCAGCCGCAGGAGCGCCAAATCCAAGTGATTGTTGATGGCGACGATTTCGATGTCCTCCAGCGTGGTACGCCGAAGTGTCCCGTCCGGCTGCGGAAGCCACACAGTTGCTCGCAGATCGGTTTCGCCTTGAATCACATGGGCATTGGTCACGGCGAAACCGTCTTCATTGAGGATAACACCTGACCCCAGCGCCTTCGGCGTCGACACCTTGATAACCGACGGTCCGACGAGCGCCGCCTGCTCGCGCGGACTCAGTTCCGGAAGCCCGGTCGCGACGCGATAGAGAAATCCGTCATCCTCAACGGCAACTTCGGAGTCGGCCGCATCCACAATGGCTTCGGCCACATCCTCGACCGGTATCTCGATCACTTGACTGCCAATATCGATCCAGACATGACTGTCGGTTCGTTTCAGGATCTCGCCCGTGACCTCCGCACCGTCGCGAAGCCGAACGACATCCGCCAGAACCGAGGTGGAAACCGCCGTCAGCGCCGCCAACGAGATACATGCCATCCGCTTCATGGTCCGGCCAGTATAGTGGCTCATCCCGAAGGAGAAACCCATGCCTACCCTGCTGCTGACCGCTGCCGCAGCCCTGTGTGCTGCCACCAACGCCGATGACGCTCCGCTGGCCGATTACTTTGGCTTCCAAGGTGTCGAAGCCATCAAGATCGGCGACCGCGCCGGTCCAATGTATGTCGCCGACATGAATGGTGACGGGCTTCAAGACATCCTCATTGTCAATAATCACTTCAGCCGCATCGATCTCCTGTTGCAAGACCGCAACGGAGATCCAGCGGACATCCCCTCCGTCTCGCGAGCAAACGAAATACCAGAGCATTGGCGTTTCGACCGCGAGCAGATCATGGTGCCGCACAAGGTCACGGCGTTGGCCACCCATGACTTTGACAACGACAGCCGCATGGATATCGTCTACGCCGCGCAGCCATCCCACGTCGTGTTCCTGCGGCAGATGCCCGACGGGACTTTTGAGCAGGCGAGGCGACACCGCGTCAAGGACATCGCAGCAAATCGCGCTGCTTTTTCGATCCACAACATCATCGACAATCGCGCGCCGGAACTGATCACGATTGCGGATGGCAACATCGTCATCTATCCAATTACCGGCGATGTACTCGGCAAGGCAACCGAAGTGCCGGCGGGTACAAAGGTGGTTGCGTTTGAAATAGCGGACTATGACGGCGATGGGCTTGATGACATCGCGGGTATCGCGCCGGACAACAAGTCTCCCGTTCGACTTTGGCTCGCGCGAACATACGGAGGGCAACTCTTGCTTGGACCCCAGATTCGGTTCGACATGCCGACCCTGCGCGAGTTTGCGGCGGTGACACCGCGTGACGGCGACGCAGCGCTCATGGCGATCATCGAACGAGCAAGTCGTAGAATCGTCCTGTACGAACTTGTCCGCGAGTCGATCGAGACATCCGGGGATCGCGAAGCAGCGATCGAAGTGCACGCCTTCGCGGATTCGGAGAGTGGGGCCAGGTCGCATGTCATTGTGGATGTCGATGAGGACGGGCTTCTTGATGTGATTGCAACAAACGGTGCGGACAACACTGTTCTTGTGTTTCGTCAGCTCCGAAACGGCGGGATGGACGCACCAAGGTCCTGCCCGACGCTCTCAGGAGTCGATGCCATCGCGGCGTGCGACATTGACGGAAACGGCAAGAGCGATCTCTTCGTCCTCAGCGAGGATGAGGGAGTAGTCGGCCGGTCGCCCCTGTTCGCAGGTAAAGTCCCCTTTCCTCAGCCCGTACCGATCGAGTCTGGGAACACTCCCGTTTCTCTCCAGACGGTTGAACTTGACGAGGGTTGGCGTCTGGCCGTGGTCTCCAAACAGAAGCGAGACTATGTTCTGGATCTCGTCGATGCGGACGGAAACCGAGAAACCATCGATCTCGGTTCGCTCAGTCGCGGGCCGGATGAGATCCTCGCGTTTGACGCGGATCAGGATGGCCGAATGGACCTGCTCCTCTTGACCCGCGAGCGGCCCATGAAGATGTTGCAGGCGACCGATGACGGCTTCGCGGTGCTCGATGACAGCGACATGGGGCAGTATGGCCTTGTGCAGGAAGCCACGGCGGACAACACTTCAATTCACGATCTGGACGACGATGGGCATCCAGAGTTGCTGATTGCTGATGACAATTTCGTTCGAGGTGTTCGATACGAGCCTGAAACGGAAGGATCGGTCAGCCCCGGCTGGCAGGTTGTCGAACAGATCAACATAGATGACGGTTCATCGACTCTCGCGTCGCTCGCGAGCATCAACGAACATCAGTTGATCGCCGCAGATACTGACAACGACCGGCTTGTCTTGATCGGCGTTGGGAAAGACGGAAGTTGGAGCGAGTCAGACAGCCTTCTTGTCAACGGCTTCGAACTTGGGCCAATTCATACTGGTGACTTCACCGGCGACGGCGGCGATGACATCTTGGTCATGGGGGATGCTGGCTTTGCGGTTGTCCGACTCTCCGGCGATCGGCTCGCACTGAATGAGGTTCAGTCGTGGCGAAGTGATGAGACGCGGCGAGTCCAGCACGAACTTGCCGTCGGCGATGTGAACGCCGACGGACATGTTGACATGGTGTCACTGGATGCCGGTGAACAGATGTTGGAAATATTCACCTTCGGCGACAGTGGACGGATGATGCATGCGACGGCGTTCAAGGTGTTCGAATCGCGGATTTTCTCCGGTGGTGAGCCGCGGGAATTCGAACCGAGTCAGGCGATCATCACCGATCTGACCGGCGACCGCGCATCGGACATACTGCTCTTGACGCACGATCGGTTGTTGCTGTATCCGCAGTAGCCTCGTTCAGTGACTTGCTACCGCTGGTTCATTGGCACATACGACTGGCCGTGCGGGCCGTTGTATTCGCAGCGTGGGCGGATCAGTCGGTTGTCAGCGAGGTATTCGAGGCAATGTGCCGTCCAACCGGATACTCGGCTCATTGCGAAAACTGGTGTGAAGAGGTCCAATTCCAGCCCCAACGAGGAATAGGTCGTCGCGGAGTAGAAGTCGACATTCGGGAAGATGCCCTTTTCGCCGACTTCCCGTTCCATGATCTGTTCAATGCGGCTGCTCATTTCAAAGAGATCGAGATTCCCCGTGTCCTCAGCGATGCCCTTGGAGAACGACTTCAGGTAGGTGGCTCTCGGGTCGTATGCCTTGTAGACGCGGTGGCCGAACCCCATGATTCGCTCATGATTGGCCAACCGGTCAAGGACGAATCTCTCGGCAGATTCGATGTCACCGATCTCCTCAAGCATCAGCATGACGCCTTGATTAGCGCCACCGTGGAGTGGACCCTTCAGCGTGCCGATCGCGGTCGTGATCGCCGAATACATGTCGCTGAGCGTGGCTATCGTCACCAGTGCCGCAAAGGTTGATGCGTTGAACCCGTGGTCCGCATGCAAGATCAAACAGACATCCATCGCCCGCACCATGCGTTCGGTCGGCTCTTCATCTCGCACCATGCGAAGAAAACTCTCCGCAATGCAGCAGTCGCCGGTCGGTCGAATGACATCCAAGCCCTTTCGATGGCGGTCGAACCCCGCGATCAGCGCGGGCATCTTGGCAAGCATCGACAGTGACTTTCGCTCGTTCTCGTCCGGTGCATCAGCGTGAAGATCATGGAGCGCAAGCGCCGAGACAAGGGTCCTGAGCGCATGCATGGGGCTCGCGTCGCGCGGGAGCGACACGATCATGTCCCACATCGCCTCCGGAAGGTCGTATTCGCTGCGAATCTGTGCGTTGAACGCGTCGAGTTCGCTTCGGCTCGGCAGCCGCCTGTTCCAAAGCAGAAATGTCGCTTCCTCGAAGGTGCTGTGCCGGGCCAGATCATCGATGTCGTAGCCGACATACTCGAGAACGCCGTTCAACCCGTCGATCCAGGACAAGGATGACCTCGCAACGATTGTGTTCACGAGCCCGATGTCGAAGTTCATCTCAGGCGAGGCAGTAGCCATGGGTAACGCTCCAGCAAAGGAAAGATCACGAAAAACACCGTCCATGTCAGCCCGTCGCCTCTTTCCATTCACGACAGCACCGAGGCGAACCGGATGACGGCCCGCAGCCTCTCCATTCTAGCATTCAATGCGTCGAATCCAAGCCTACACTGTGCAAATGCTGCTGCCGATCGGCACGGATGCCCGAACGCGACGACAACCGCTGGTCACGGCCGCCATCGTTGCAGCGAATCTCGCAGTATTTGTGCTGCAGCGGACGCTTTCGACGCGAACCGGCGATGCCTGGGTTGCCGCAGGGCAACTCACCCCACTTGATTTTCACGCCGCCAATCTCCTTACCTACCAATTCCTGCACGCGGACTTCTGGCATGTCGCGGGAAACATGATTTTTCTCTGGCCTTTCGGTCGCACGATCGAAGATCGATTTGGTCATGTCGGGTTCGCCGTGTTCTTTCTGGGCTGCGGTGCAATCGCCGGCCTTGCCCACATGTGGTCTACACCCGCGCCGGTCATCGGCGCCAGTGGTGCGGTGTGCGCAGTGACTGCAGCATTCGTTGCAATTGCTCCTCGCATGCGCATTCGAGTTCTGCTGATCTTCTTTGTCATTGGCGTCTACGCAATCCCCGCCCTCTGGCTGGTCGGGCTCTTCGTCCTGTTTGATGCGGCGAATCTGCTTGGCAGCATGATTGAAGCCGGTGGCGACCGAGTTGCATGGGTAGCGCACTTGGCGGGGTATGCCAGCGGATTCACCATCACCGCCGCACTGCTCCTGACAGGTCTGATACCGAGGGGAGATCCAGACCTCTTCCGGCTGCTGCGACAATCGCGAAGGAGGGCCGAGTATCGCAGGACTATCAAGGGCGCACCCCGTTCGAGGGTGCTCGCAGAGGATGCGGCCATGCCCACCGTGGTGTTGAAACCTCGCACCCCTCGCATGTCCGACTCTGTTTCGACGGGCCGGGGAGTCGTGGCGCGGCTCGCGGCATCCGGCGATCTTGAAGCAGCAGCAGCCCGATATCTTGAACTTCTGGATGAAGACGACACGCTCGCCATGGACGCTTCGACGCAGGTGGAGATAGGCAACTGGCTTGTTCGCCACGAACGGTTCGAGGAGGCTGCGACGGTCTACGAACAACACATCGCTCGCAATCTGGCGGCCGAAGATCGATCAGATGTCGCGCTCTTGCTGTGTACCCAGTACATTCGCCGCCTTGACAAACCGCAGCGGGCGCACGATCTGCTGGAGGAGTTCGCGCAGACCATGGCTGAGGCACACCCGGTCCTGTTCAAGTCAGTTCAAGGTGAGGTGGAGAAAGCGATGAACACATGACCGGAAACTGGCACGAAGGCAAACACGTTCGAATAAAGATCTGTGGTCTTCGCACTGAGCGCGGTGTCGATGCAGCGGTGGGTTGTGGCGCTGACGCCGTTGGATTCGTGTTTGTCGATGGCTCTCCGCGGTGTGTCACGAGGGTCGAGGCCGATCGACTGTGCGGGCTCCTTCCGCCGGGGGTCCTGCCGGTCGCGGTCGTGCAGAATCATGGGGATCTGCAATCGTTCGGTGATTGGCCGGGGTGGCTGCAACTCTGCGGCGAGGAGGACCAGAGGCACATTGCAGCAGCACCCTGCCCGGTCATTCGCGCTCTCGAATGGAGTGACGATTCGATCCGCCGATGGGATGCCAGTTGCGATGTGTCCGCCCTGTTGGTCGACGGATCAAGGGGCGGCTTGGGGACCTCGTTCGACCACGAGCCACTTGCGTCAATCATGCCCTCTCTTGGGCATCCGGTGATTGTGGCAGGAGGACTTGATCCGACGAATGTCGCTGCCGCCATTGCCACCCTCCGACCCTTTGGCGTCGATGTCAGCAGTGGTGTGGAGTCTGCGCGGGGCGAAAAATCGCCGGATCTGATCCGCGCATTCTGTACCGCCGCCCGCCCCGAAGGTGTCTGAGTCAGACATCCTTCTCTTTCTTGATGATGCGAATACCGCTGATGCGGAGGCCCTTGTCGATCGCCTTGGTCATGTCCCACAGGGTCAAGGCGGCAATGGAGACGGCGGTCAAGGCCTCCATTTCAATGCCCGTGCGGGCAGTCACCGTTGCTGATGCCTCAATGCGGATGCGATCGTCTTGGGCGTGTTCGAACGACACTGTCACATGGTCCAGTGGCAGTGGATGACACAACGGAATCAAACGGTCACACATCTTTGCAGCGGTTATCCCAGCCACCCTCGCAACCGCCAATGCCTCGCCCTTGGGCAGATCGCCGTCCAGAATGGCTCCAATCGTGTCCGGCGCGGCCTCGAAGAATCCCTCCGCCACGGCCACGCGACGAACCTGTGGCTTGCCTGAGACATCCACCATCGACGCCCGCCCGTTCTCGTCAATGTGCGAAAGTTGATCCGTCATGAGATGGAGCCCTCCTCGGTGTTCCGGTACACAATCTCGCCTCCAACAATAGTCATGATGACAATCGGACGATCGGTTCGCCAGTCGCAATCGAGCGGGTTTCGATCAAATACGGTCACATCTCCGAAACAACCAACATCAAGTCGCCCACCCCGCGGCTCCTGGAGCGACGCAGCGGCTTCGCCGGTCGTCGCCAGCCACGCCTCGGCAGCACTGAGCCTCTCCTCTTCATGGAAACCAGCCACCGCCTCTGCAACGCCCGCAACGGGATCCGCCTCCGCAACAGGCCAGTCCGACCCAAATGAGAGTCGGCCGCCACGGCGAAGCATCGTTCGGTACGCATGCAGCCGCCCGACGCGGTCACCCAGCGCCACATCAGCCCCGATCGCATCGACAACGCGGTGCAGCGGCTGCACGCAGAGAAACCGCCCTTTCAGCCGTCCGAGATCCTCGCTGCCGATCAACTGCGCATGTTCGATTCTGCCTTCCTCCAAGCCGTCCAGCGCATTGAGCGCGCGATGGACCGCTTCATCGCCAATCGCATGCACCGACGGCACAAGACCACTGCTCGCAACGGCAGCAGCCCACGTATCCAGCGTTCCGTCAGCCGCCCGGTCAATGAACATGCCTCTCTCACCAGGGCGATCCGACCAGTCCTCGAACATCCTCGCCGTTCGCGAACCGAGCGTCCCATCGATGAATGCCTTGCATCCGATGACCCGCAGCCACTCGTCCTGGTCAAACTGCGTCCAGGTGCTCGCCCCATCACCGGCATCAAGCAGCATGACGCGAAGCCGGAGTCCCAGCGATGTACGCATCGGCATCAGCACATCTCGCACATCCGCAGGACGCTCCATCGCACCGACCATCGTCACGCCGCCAGCGTGTAGCCTTCGCGTCGCCGCAGCAACCATCTCTCTTCGGCGATTCAGCGGTGGCTGTGGAATAAGCGGAATGACGCATTTCCAGAGCACATCCTCGCCAACCAGCCCCGTCCGATGACCGTTGTCCTCCTCCACGAATCCGCCTGCACAGGAAGCAACAGACTCTTCTTCCAGTAAGTCCAGCACTTCATCATTCACCATGGCCGCGTGCAAATCCGTGCGATAACACACGACCGGACGGGAACCGGCACCCTCGAGCCAGGACTTTTCCGGCATCCTTCCAAGCACCTGCTCCGACCACCCCGATGCGACAAGCCAAGCATCAGGCGGCAATGCCTCAGCGGCATCACGCATCGACTCCTCAAACCTGCCGCGCGACGATACGCCGCGGAGGTCAACCGAACCAAGGCCGCACGCTCCTTCCACCAGGTGCAGGTGCGAGTCAACAAGCCCCGGCATCGCAACATGGTCACCCAGTCGAAGACGGTGTACACCTGTCAGTGGCGATTCGTCAATCGCCACAACAGACCCCCCCTGAATAGTCACTGATGAGGCGATACGCTGCCCATCGCCGCTCAGCAGGACGCAACCAGTATCGATATGAAGAGAACCACTCATGTTGGCCTGTATTCGATGCCGAATGGGACCGAAGAGAGGAGTGCTAGCCTACCCTGTCTCATGAGACATTTCTGCCAATTGCCCCTTGCCGCCTGCGTGCTGCTTTGCACGCTGAGCTGTACCAGTGAAGGAGAAACGCCGGATGGGCAATCCTACGCTCCGTCCCCAACGCGGCAGGATCAAGGGAAGGCAAGGAGCCGCCAGGACACCGGCAGCAGACTCGACGAACGGCGAACAGAGGAGGACTGGGTCGCCCGTTACCGCATCGAACCCCCGGAGGACCAGCGGTACATCGACTTCCTTGACCTTCGAGCGGAACGGCCGGCAAGTTGGACATGGTCGCCTCCGCGCAGCACCCTGCGGCTCCTCAACTATGCCGTGCCGGCACATGACGGAGGAGAGTCAGCCGACTTTGCAGTGTTCCGCTTTCAAGAAAACTCCGGCAACACCGTGGACGCCAATGTCAGCCGCTGGAGGGGCCAATTCCGATCCGATGACGGTGGGCCCGTGCGGCCAATCCTCAGTACGCGAACCATTGCTGGCCTTCCAGCGACAGTCGTGGAGATACACGGCGAGTACATGGGCATGGGCGCCGGATGGCACCGGGCAGATCATCTTTTTCTCGCGGTCATCCTCGAACATCCCGACGGCAACCTGTTCATGCGATTGCTCGGCCCGGCCTCTACGGTGGAGTCCCATCGAGGGGCTTGGACGCGGATTCTCGAGGAACTCACTGCTCGCTGATAGCCGCATGCCCGCCGAGGTGCTCGTCAAGCGACCGCAGCATCTCCTGAAACGCCGATCGATCGCTGATCACATGCCTCGCCCCGGGGATCACCTGAAGAACTGAGTCAACGCCAGCCTGGCGCAGATGCGAATGGAATGACTCGGATTGAACGCTTGGAACGACATCATCGTCCGCACCACAAAGAAGGAAGAACGGTGGATCGGCGTCGTCAATCCAAGTCGCCGGTGATGCGTCTGAAACGCTGCGACCAGATTCCTCCCCACCCACCCATCGCCGGAACATCTTGCGAACCTGTCCCTGCAGCATCGCGGGCATGACCGGGCCGCTGATGATGCCAGCCCACGACACCTCGGCCCCCTTCGAATTCTCGTACCGCACCTCACCACTGCCGCCGGTCGCCATCAACGCCGCAAGATGGCCGCCGGAGGAGTACCCGACCACGCCAATACGCGTCGAATCGATGCCGAGCTCGCCAGCGTTGGCTTTCAAGAACCGAATCGCGTCAAAGCAGTCCTCAAGCGCGGCGGGAAACGGTGCCTCTCCACCAAGCCGATACTCGATGGACACCGCAAAATATCCACCCTCCGCAAGAACCTGAATCGCATCAGCACCTTCGTGCTGCGAACCGACAAACCACCCTCCCCCGTGGATGTACACCACCGTCGGGAGTGGGTCATCGCCTCCCCACGAAGGAAACGCGGCGTCCATGTTCAAGATCATCCGCCCGCCGTCCGAAGAAGGCACTTCGGCAAAAGGGATGTCCTCCATCAAGACCACACCCTTTCCGACCTCAATGTGCGGCTGCAGGGCAATCGCCGCCGCAATGCAGGCAGCAGCCCCAATCATGCCGGACACTCCTCGTAGGACAGGAAGTTCGCGATCAAGTCCGGCCCCTCCGAGGTCAAGAAACTCTCCGGGTGAAACTGCACGCCTTCAAGCGGCGACCCATCGCCCTTCCACCGCAGCCCCATGCAGACGCCATCATCAGTCCAGGCGGAAACAGTGAATTCGTCACCGATCGATGCTCGATCGACGATCAGCGAGTGATACCTCGTGGCTTCAAACGGATTGGTGAGACCACGAAAGACCCCGGACCCGTCATGGTGAATCATCGATGTCTTTCCGTGCATGGGCGACTCATACCGCACAACATCCATCCCCGCCGTATCCGCAATCGCCTGATGGCCGAGACATACGCCGAGAATGGGAATGCGGCCGCGAAAGTGATTGATCAACGGCCTGCAGATTCCGCTCTCCTCCGGCGTGCACGGACCAGGCGAGAGCAGCAGCAGAGATGGCGAAAGCGCCTCTGCCTCATCCACCGTGATCTTGTCATTCCTGACCACTTCCATCCTGCGGCTGGCATCGAGTTCGCCAATCCGCTGGACGAGATTCCATGTGAACGAATCGTAGTTGTCAATGATGAGCAACACGCCCGGGGGAGTATACGCGTTGCGTTTCAGTGACCCTCAGGCTGCCGCTCGCGTACCGGCGACGCCATCCTGCGTCACCAGGAAGAGATCGCTGCAAATCGGATATGGCAGCCGCCTGTAATCCTGCTCCACTCGCTTCTTCAGACGATCCACGAACTGGTCCGGACCGGCGGAGATTGCGAGGAACATGTCCCGCGCAGGCGCAGCGACGAAGAAATCGCCCCGAAGTTGCGGCGCAAGCTTGGCCCAAAGGGAAGACAACAGCAGCCGCGCTGCATCATACCCATCCTGCATGTTGAACAAGGCCGCCCGGCCGCCACCGCGGGCTTCCACCAACTGCATCCGAAGCCCCGGCTCATAGGTTGCGAGGTTTTCCCGTGCCATGTCGTCCAGTTCATCAACAGTAACACCCCAACGCAGCATCTGCTCGGTCGTGATACTGACGGTCATTCGAGGCATGTCGATCGCATAGAGAATGACCGTGCCATTTACGAACGGCAAATGGGCAACCTGTTCGCAATCCAGTTGTTCAAAGATGGACTCGGGCTGAATCCGGGGCATGATGCGGGGCTGAGCCATTGAAAGCGGTAGCGGCAGTTGCGACAACTGATCCCCATCAAAGAGGCGGTCAAGGAAATCCTCGACCAACTCCACACCACGGGACGGCTCCACACTGACCATGCGGTACAGGTTTTCAAGCCCAAGGTGCCGCCCGTCAAGACACAAATCCATCGGCCCCGCCAGTTGCACATCGCGATCCGGAAAAAGACGGCGCAGAATACGAACCACTTGTTCGCTGAAGGCTTCGGGTTCTCGAGGCATGTGTGCCATTGGTCAGTGTCCGCTTCTGTCCCCCACCATGACCTGTCATCGGCCCGATACGACCGCCGCTTCATGGAATACAGCCTGACAGCCATGGATGTTCGCCACAGGTGCCTCGATATCGGACGCTGAAGTAGTGGTACCCTGTGCACATGCGGCAACAACTGCATGTCGGCGAGATCACCATCGGAGACGGTCCACTGGCTGTCATTGCCGGGCCATGCGTCCTCGAGTCAGTCGATCAGGCCATCGAGTCCGCCGCCTTTCTCCGTGATACCTGCAGGGACGCCAACCTGCCCTTCATCTTCAAGGCCAGTTACGACAAAGCCAATCGAACCAGTACGCACTCCCCGCGTGGGCCTGGGTTGGCAGAGGGCCTTGCGATGCTCGCAGCAATCAAGGATGCCACCGGCGTCCCGCTGACAACCGATGTACACGAATGTTCTCAGGCCGGACCAGTGGCCGAAATCGCCGACCTCCTGCAAGTACCCGCCTTTCTCTGCCGCCAAACCGATCTTCTGGTCGCCTGTGCCAGGACGGGCCGGCCGGTCAATGTCAAGAAAGGCCAGTTCATGTCGCCACATGACATGACACATGTCACTGCCAAACTTGAAGAGGCGGGGTGCAGCGGCACCATGCTGACAGAACGGGGTACATTCTTCGGGTATCAACGGCTGGTCAACGATTTCATCGGCCTCGGCGACTTGATGGAACTTGGCCCTCCCGTCTGTTTCGATGTCACACACTCCACACAACTTCCCGGCGGTGGCCACGACAAGACGGCCGGTCGTCCGGACCGCGCTGGCCTGCTCTGCGCCGCCGCAGCCGCAGCCGGAGTGGATGCGATCTTCATCGAGTGCCACCAGGATCCACCGTCCGCTCTCTCCGATGCCAGCACGATGCAACCACTTCAAGCGGTGCCCGACATGGTGCACCGCGCCGCAGCCATCGCCGAAATCGTTCGAAGCGGCGCGACGATCGATAACCCACCTGCCTGAACCAAGCGATCATGTCCACCTGCGACTTCTGTGACAATCCGGCGGTCTACCACGAGATCAGGGCAAGCGGCGGCACAACCGAAGAAGTCCATCTGTGCGCAGAACACGCCGCAGAAGCAGGTCTTCAGATCGGCGATGGTGGACTCGGCATCTCCCTTTCACTTCCCGAATCCATCCCCGCCGTGTCACCACAGGCATGCCCGGCATGCGGCATGTCGATCGCCGATTTCAAGAAGACGAGTTTGATGGGATGCGACGAGTGCTACAACACCTTCGAGTCGCACCTGGAGCCGCTGGTGTCACGCATTCAAACAGGCACACAGCATGTAGGCAAGGCACCGATCAACGCAGGACTCGATGTCGATCGACAGTTGACCCTCCAACGGCTGATGCGGGAACTCGACATGGCAGTCAGTTCGGAACACTACGAACGAGCCGCCGAACTGCGGGACGAGTTGCGGCGCGTTCGCGAAGAAGAGGACGACTCGTGAGAATCGATCCCGATCGCAACTGCCCATACAACAGCGGATCCACCGCATTCGGAGATGTCGTGCTCTCCAGCCGAGCAAGATTGGCTCGCAATATCAAGGGCTTTCCTTTCGTCAATCGCGCCACCGAAGGCGTATGCAACGAGATTCTGGATCTCGTCAAACCAGTCTGCGACGGAGAGACAGCGGTGGATACGCTCGAGTGGGTCGATCTGGCCGCGCAAGACGATCCAACCAGACTCATGATGGTCGAGCGGCATCTGGTTTCCTCGCAACTGGCATCCGCCGCCCTTCCCGCAGCAGTCGCCGTCGGAAGCGAACTGGCACGAAGCATCATGGTCAACGAAGAAGATCACCTTCGCATTCAGAGCATCCGCCCAGGACTCGACTTTGGCGCCGTTCACGCCGATGTCGATGCACTCGACGATCGCCTTGAACAACAAGTCTCTCTGGCGTTCCACCATCGCTGGGGATACCTCACCGCCTGCCCCACCAATCTCGGAACCGGCGCGAGGTTCAGCGTCATGCTGCATCTTCCCGGACTTCGAATCACCAAGGAACTGGAGCGTGTTGCCAAAGCCTGCCGCGACACCTCCATGGCCATTCGCGGATACCGCGGCGAGGGCTCCAAGACGGTGGCCGACCTCTACCAGATCAGCAATCAGGCAACCCTCGGCCGCACCGAAGATGATCTCTGCGAACAACTCTCGGAACAACTCCTCCCGGGCATCATCGAATACGAACGACGCGCTCGCATGCTCCTCATTGAACGAGATCTGGGCAGGCTCGACGACCGCACCCATCGAGCATTCGGCCTCCTTCGGGAAGCTCGGCTCCTGGATCTCGATGAAGCAATGACCATGCTCGGACGACTCCGTATGGGCGTCTGTCTCGAACGCCTCTCGGACATCGACATCAATACGGTAAACCAACTGATCATCGAGATACAACCCGGCCATCTTCGGTGGCGATTTGGCGACGAACTGGACGGCAATGCGCTCGATGAATCCCGATCAAGACTGGTCCGGGAAAGATTGGCGGCGTGACCGAGCCTCGCTGCTCTCGACTCGCTCCATCCCCCACCGGTGCCTTGCACCTCGGAAATGCTCGCACTTTTCTTGTGAACTGGGCAATCGCACGCCGGCGGGGCTGGAACCTCCCACTGCGGATCGAGGATCTGGACGGCCCGAGAATCAAGCCGGAGACCATCACCGAAACAATCGAACTGCTCCGTTGGCTCGGGCTGGACTGGGACGGCGAAACCCTCGTGCAATCCTCCAACCTCGATGTGTACGCCACAGCACTGCGACATCTCCTCGCCAACAACCACATCTATCACTGCAATCTCACTCGCAAGGAAATCGACTCCGCCGCCGCCGCGCCACATGAAGGAGAAGTAGACGACACCACAAACACACGTCCCAGCGATGTCGCCGCGCACAACGCCGCCCAGGAAGACAACGCGACGAATTGGCGGTTCATCGTGCCAACGACCGCTCCCGCAATCATCGACCAGTTCTCAGATACGCAACCCCGCCCCCCCAAGCAAGACCCGGTCATTTGGACGCGCCGCAATGCGCCCGCCTACCAACTTGCCGTCGTCGTGGACGACGCCCGCCAAGGCGTCACCGATGTCGTTCGAGGCAACGACCTGCTTCCCTCCGCCGTCATCCAGGAAGCCATCCACAAGGCTCTTGGCCAAACTCCGCCCACCTGGTGGCACCTCCCACTCGTTCGGGGCGAAGACGGTCGCAGACTCGCCAAACGGCACGGCGACTCGCGGCTTTCCCACTGGGCTCGCCACGGGGTCTCCCCCGAGCGTATCATCGGACTGCTCGCATTCTGGAACGGAACAATTGAAGAACCACACCCCATGCAAGCAAACGAGTTCATGACACAATTCGACATCAATACACTGCCCAAAGAAGACATCACCTACACGAAGGACCACGAGTCATGGCTCCTCGCTGGGTAGTCCTGACACTTGGAATGGCCGCAGTCATAGCCGCATGCAAGGCTCCGCAGCGACCCACGACCGAAGTAGTCGAGATCGCTGGCGAGCAGTTCACTCTTGAACTTGCACTCGACGAACCGGCTCGCACACGCGGCCTCATGGAACGGACACAGATCGACCCGGGCAAAGGGATGCTGTTTGTGTTTCCTGATTCCCGCGAACGGTCCTTCTGGATGGCCAACTGCGTTGTCGACATCGACCTCATGTTCCTGGACACCCGCGGCACGGTCACCGCCGTTCACGAAATGAAGACCGAACCACCGCAGGGACCAAACGAAAGCCAATTTGAATATGAACGACGACTCCCCCACTTCTGGTCAAACGGACCGGCACGCTTCGCCATCGAACTCACCGCCGGATCACTCGACCGACTGAATGTCCGAGTCAACGATCGAATCGCCCTCGATCTCCCACGACTCAAGGCCCTCGCAAGGCCCTGAGCACCCACCCAGCCTCCCTCACCCGAACTACCCCCCCATCTTCCCAGCATCCCTCGCCCATCCCCCTGCAGGGGCAAAGAGCCATGGTCGATGAAAGAAGGACGCCAGCCTCGACCTTGTCAGGCCGCCGCCGCCTCCCCCACAACACCCCCCCATGCAGTGGACCATCGCCATCCTGAACCCCGGAAACCCCGGAAACCCCGGATCCCCAGGCAACACCAGCCTTCAAAATGCCCTGGTCAACTCCTGGCCCGGACACGACCACATCAACTTCGTCGAAACCACGGAACAGGTCGAACACATCGACGCAGCCATGATCTGGTCACACAACAACGAAGATTTCTCCAGCACCCTGCCCGTCCTCGCTCATCTCTACGCCTCCAACATCCCCACAATCCTCATCAGCGATTGCGGCGATGAATACACCGGATTCACAAGCGGCATCGGCGTTATCCATGTGCCCGGCACAACTGACCCCACCACACTGGCCGGACTACTCGCCGGCATGCTGCACCGACAGCCGGAAGTGTCCCAACTGCGAAGCCAAGTTGGACTCGTGAAACAAATGCACGGGGACCTCGCCGAGGACCTCGAAAAGTTGCAGTGCGAACTCGAAACAGCCGCAACGGTCCAACGAGAGTTCATGTCACCAGACACTCCACCAGTACACGGCATGTCCTTCTCTGCACTCTGGCGTCCGGCAGGCATCGTCAGCGGCGACATCTATGATGTCACTCGCCTTGATGAAGATCATGTCGGCGTCTTCGTCGCCGATGCAGTCGGCCACGGCATGTCGGCCGGCATGCTCGCCATGATGCTCGGCCGAACGCTCGCCTCACACCGCACCTGTGGACAAGGAAACGCTCGAGAACCAGCAGAAGTCATGCAGGCCCTCAACGACGCCCTGCTGGAGCGACGAGGACAGGCATCACGCTTCGCAACCGCCACCTATGCGATTATCAACTGCCGCACACGCGTCATGAGAATGGCCGTTGCGGGCCACCCACCGGCAATGATCGTCGCCGACGATGGATCACATCAACTGCTCAACTCCAACGGCCCACTCCTTGGCGTCTTCGACGACGGCGAGTTCGGACAAGACACCGTCAGCCTTCAGACTGGCGACAAGGTCCTCCTGTACTCGGACGGCTTCGAGACCGCATTTGGCAACGATTCGACTCACGACGACCTGGCGCCGCACCTGGCAACCTTCCACCGCTACTGTCTCGAGTCAGACGACTCCGTCGTATCGCAGGCCAACGCCCGGCTTGAACAGATTGACCGGAGAAGCGATGACGACGACCTCACGCTGCTCTGCCTGCACGCCACACCAGACCAGGTAGCACCCCGCCTCGCAGCCTGAGTCCTACTTCCCCATCCGCCGCAGAACATGAGCCACCGTGCGGGCCAAGATGTCTGTTTCGATATTGACCGCATCCCCCGGCGACACATGCCCCAACGTCGTCTCCGCAAGCGTCGTCGGCACCAGCGCCACCTCGAACCAACCATCCCCCGTCGCTGCAACGGTCAATGACACACCGTCCACCGTGATCGATCCCTTGGACACAACCGCATCCCCATCGATTGACGCCGCGGATATCCGAACGCGTCGATCAGAGGCCCCTTCCGGCGAAACGGAAAGTACCTCCTCAACGCCGTCTACATGCCCCTGCACCAGATGACCGCCAAGCAGCGAATCCGCCCGCAACGACCGCTCCAGATTCACGCGATCAGAAGGCTGAAGTCCACCGAGCGTTGTCTGCGACAGCGTCTCAGGAACAACATCGAAGGCCAACGACTCAGATGCCTCCACCACGGTCAAACAACACCCGGACACGCTGATCGACTCGCCGAGTGTCACCGGACACTCCCAGCCCGGCACACCCGTGCCTGGGGGCATCACCCGGAGGGCGCTTCCGGCCCCCGTTGCCGCCACCTCCAGAACCTCGCCAACATGTTGAATGAGACCTGTAAACATCTACACTCCAGGGCACATGGTACCTTGACGGTCGCAGTCCTCCCCTCGATACTGACCCCTGTCCTCCCCGGAATCCCCGGAATCCCCGGACCTCACCCCGGATTGCCCCACATGCTCAAACACCACACCATGACACATGTCCTGATTGCCACCGCCCTGACAGTCTGCGCCATGACCACCGCAGCAACCGCCCGCCCGCCGCTCCCAGTCGAGGATGCCACCACACTGGGCTATCGCGTCGACTGGATGAACAGCACCCTCGGACGCACCCTTCGACTGCCGAGCGTGCAAGGCGATTCAGTGTTCGCCATCGACGAAGAAGATGATCTCGTTCGAATCGAAGTGGACACGGGTACACGCCGCTGGTCGGCCCCGGTGGGCAACAAGATCTTCAAAGTACTGGGCGTCAATTATCTCCCCGAAACAAGCCAGGTGCTTATCACCAGCGACGGCGCGGTCTATGCACTCGAGGCCGCAACCGGCAACATGGTTGTCGAGAACGAAGCGAAGGATTCGCCCCGCGCTGCCAACAAACCCATTCAGAATCTGCCGTGGACCGCCGGAACTCCCTCGGCCACACTTCGGCCCTACCTCGTCTACGGCAGCCGCTCAGGCGAACTTGTCTGGCACGCCTATGACATCGGTTTTTCATTGCGGACCTACCGCATTGCAGATGCCATTCGGGTAGAGCCGCTCGCGTACGGCGACATGGTGGTCGGGGTCGGAGCCCGTGGGGAAGTTGCGGTCGTGGATGGAAGTACGGTCACGCAACTTTGGTCAACCACACTGCTGGACGCCGTGGTCGCGCCGCCGGTCATCGGCGACAATGGTGCCGATGATGGGCCGTCACTCTTTATCGCCGGGACCGACCAGTACTTGCGAAGTGTCGGACTGCAAGACGGCGTCCTCCGCTGGAAAACGCTGACTTCATCACCTCTGACATCCTCGCCGACACTCATCGGCAAGGCCCTGTACCAACAGATTCCAGGTGAAGGGCTCGCATGCTTCGATGCCTTCGCCACGACAGTGACGGGCGATCGCCGCTGGACATCCAGTGAGGTCAATGGGAATGTCCTCACAGCAACGACTGGCGGAAGGCTGATTGTCTGGGACGAAGATCACCAGCGGATCCAGATACTCGAGACGCGGAAGGGGCATGTCGTTGCCACGGTGGATCTCCCCGACATCAGCAGCGTATTCACCAATTCACTGAACAACGGTGATCTCTACCTGCTGACCGTGGATGACGCCATCCTGCGACTGGTCCCAAGAACCGGCCAATGACATCGCTTGTGCCAATCCGCCGGGCCCTGCTCTCGGTCAGCCGCAAGCAGGGATTGGCGGACTTTGCACGCAGACTGATCGATGCCGGCGCCGAGATCATCTCCACTGGCGGCACTGCGGCGGCGCTGAAGGATGCCGGCATTCCCGTCACGCCCATTGAAGATGTCACGGGCTTTCCAGAGATGCTCGACGGTCGGGTCAAGACGCTGCATCCTGCTGTCCACGGTGGACTGCTCGGGCGGCGGGATAACCCCGAACACCTCGAAGCGATGGCTGAATACGGCATGGCACCCATCGACCTGATCTGCATCAATCTGTATCCCTTCGAAGACACCATTGCCGGAGGCGATGTCACGGAACTTGAGGCGATCGAACAAATCGACATTGGCGGGCCGGCGATGATTCGATCGGCCGCGAAGAACCACGCTTTCGTCACAGTCGTCACCGATGCTTCGCAGTATCCCCTCGTCATTGCGGACCTGAACGGCCACGATGGCGCTACCACGCTCGATCTCCGCCGCGACCTCGCCGCGGCGGCATTCAGACGAACTGCGGAATACGATGCGGCGATTGCCGGGTGGTTTGAAGGAGAGGGCGATCTCTTTCCAACACATCTCTGTATTCGAGCGGCGTTGGAGCAGGTCCTTCGCTACGGCGAGAATCCGGATCAGTCCGCGGCGATCTATCGCACGGGCATTGCGGACGGCGCAAGCGTGGTCACTGCACGATCTGTCGCTGGCAAACCACTCAGTTACAACAACATCATCGATGCCGCCGCCGCTCTGGAACTGGTGAAAGACTTGCACGCGCTGCAGCAAGGCCATGCCGCTGCCGTCATCAAACACACCAATCCATGCGGCGCAGCCACTGCCGATTCTCCAGAGTCTGCATTCACCGCTGCGTGGAAGGGCGATCAACTCGCTGCGTTTGGCGGCATCGTGGCCCTTGACTCGCCCGTCGATCAGGAACTCGCCCGAATCATTGCGGACGGAGAGAAGTTTTTCGAAGTGATCGTTGCGCCGTCATTCGCGGACGCTGCACGCGTCGTCCTGCAGAAGCGATGGAAGAACATTCGCCTGCTGGAAGTAGGTGACATTGTGGGCGTTTCACCCGGGACTGCCATTCGTTCGGTACACGGAGGGCTGTTGACCCAGACGATCACCCCCGCCGCAGCCGACACGGGGGCTTGGGAGGTCCAATGCGGCGATGATCCATCTCCCGCGTTGCGGAGATCCATGGCCTTTGCCTGGGTGACATGCAGCCACCTCAAGTCGAACGCAATTGCCATCACCGATGGCCATGCGATGATTGGCGCGGGCATGGGCCAAGTCGATCGCGTCTCCGCTGCGAGGCAGGCGATCGACCGGGCGGGCGATCGCCTTGGGAGGTCAGCGTTGGCCGTCGCGGCTTCAGATGCCTTTTTCCCGTTCCCCGACGGAGCCAAGGCACTCATTGATGCCGGCGTGCAGTGCATCGTCCAGCCGGGCGGGTCGGTCCGCGATCAGGAAACGATCGACCTCTGCCGAGACCACCATGTCACCCTGATCCACACCGGACGCCGGTGCTTTAGACACTAACAGTGTCCGGAACCGGTACCGGACACCTCATCGTTACATTGAACCGATATCGATGATTGCGATCTGATTGCCCATCCGCGACTGCACGGCCGGGCTCACCATTCCCTTTGAGAACAAGAGAATGTTCAGCGAGCCTCCGTAGTAAAAACTGCCGATCCTCGTGTATCCCCGCTTCACCTTCTTACCCGGCTTGATGTCGGCATCCAAGACAACTGACCCCACGGTATTGAGTCCCACGGGAATCGACGCAACATATCCCTTCAGTGTTGAAGGCGTTGCACCCGGGACATTCGCATACTCCACCTCGATGATCACGACGCCACGTTGAAAACTCGAAAACTGGCTGAAATCCACTCCCGGACGGCCAATATCACCTCCACGGGAAATCCAGTTCGGCACATCGTCGTAGCCCCACGTTCCATACTGATCCAACACTGCCGCATGCACCACAGTGCCTGTGACCGGTGTGTGGTAGTGGTGATAGGTATTCGGCATCAGAATGCATGACAATCCCGACCCTCCGACAAACGGGGTCCGGTACTTCTCAGGAACTCCATCCAGCAAATCGGAGAGGCTGATCGGAATGCTCTTGACATCAAGCACCATGTCAAATTCGAGCGGGTTCTCGACGAATCTCCGATTCACTTTGCCATCTTCGACCAACACCTGAACAAGCGAATTCACAATGCAATCGGTCGGGGCCGAGATGATGTAATCACGATCCGGCATCGTGACCGGTCGGCTTGGAATTGTCTGCGATGCCTTATCAACGATGATCTGGCGGGAAAAGAAGTCGTTCCATGACACATACTCACTTATCTTCTGCTTCTGGTAATCTTCGATCTCAATGCGGGGATCATTGAACCACTGCTCTACATACTTCGTCGAAGCTGGTGAATCCAGAAACTCTCCACGCTCGGCTGCAAATTCGTTGAATAGATCAAATCCCGCCGTCAGCGACTGGGACTCATTCAGTGGGTTTCTGCCCTGCACGAAAGCCACGCCGGCGGGGTTGCGGTAGTACAGCCAAAGAAACTTCTGGATGTACAGAAGGCCGTTGTCTTGATCTCCAACGATCTGTGGGAGCCACGGACCCCAGGCCGTCAACTCTTTGATCAATACCTGCAGGAGTTCTTCGCCGCTGGCGGCCACCGACCAGGGGTTCGCGGTCCCGTTGTATGCCGGCGGTGTCCGAAGCCCTGCGACCACTGCGTCCAGAGCGTCAGCCACCGCGGAATCGCTTACGTATGCCTCGACAAACTTGGTCAGACTGGCACCGCATGGCGAGGCCGCCGCCTTCCGGATCGCTGCTTTGGAAAGGAGGTCGCCCCCCGCGTTGGTCAGCCGCCGCAATCGCCCGTCGTAATCGGACTTGGATACTAACGAACGCAGATTCTCCGGCACATCGTCGCGATACCCCGCCGCCGCCGCCATCGGCGCAACAAACAACAGTACAGAAAGTACGACAAACAATAGTTTAGGCATGATGAACTCCTCTCAAACAACCCACGGTGTCCGGTACCGGACACCCTTACTCCTGCAATTCAACGGACCAATACGCGTCGTTGAGAAATGCCTTCCAGGAGCGGTACTGTTCCGGGCCGACCCGAAGGCGAATGGTCTGGCTCGCCTTCGGTTCAAATGGCCTGCGGATCAGCGAGACGCCGGCCTGCCGAGGCGTCCTGCCGCCCTTCCTGGTATTGCACCGCAAACAGGCGCACACCAGATTCTCCCAACTGTTGCAACCCCCCTGGACCCGCGGAACCACGTGATCAATCGTGAGATCCGACGACGGCACTCGCTTTCCGCAGTATTGACACTTGTGACGATCTCTGGAATAGAGATTCCGTCGGGTCAACCGAACTGCCGGCCGAAGCAAGCGATCGAAGGACAGCAGCCTGATGATCTTTGGAACTGCGATCTCAAAGCGAGGTAGTTTGATCCAGTGGTGTTCGCGTCGTTCGAACTCCCGCTGCAACTCCGCAACCTCCATCCAGGACACGAGATCGTAATTGTTGTACCGGCCATCCTCGACTGCAATGATCTCGGCCGTCTGCCGGCACAGCAGCGTAAACGCCTGCCGCACAGTCGCAACACGCACGGCAGCGTAATAACGGTTGAGTACAAGGACCTTCTGATCGAGCGTGGCTGTTGTAGTTTCCATCATGTGCTGCTCAATGCAAGATCAGGTCACGGCCACCGTAACTTCCACCGGCTGAGGCTGCGGCCGGTAGTTCGGCTCCAGCGACAGATGTAGCGGTACACGACGGCCCTCGCCGTCGTAGGGCAGATCGTCCTGATCGATGATCCGCTGAATTGCCATCACGCCCTCGATCAACATTTCCGGACGCGGCGGGCAACCAGGCACATAGACATCGACCGGAATGAACTGGTCGACACCCTGCACTACGGCGTAGGTGTCGAATACGCCGCCGGTCGATGCGCATGCGCCCATGGAAATGACCCATTTGGGTTCGGTCATCTGCATATAGATCCGCTGCAGCACCGGCATCATCTTGATGGAGACGCGGCCAGCGACGATGAGTAGATCCGCCTGCCGCGGGCTGAAGCGAAAGACCTCCGCCCCGAAACGGGCAAGGTCGTACCTGCTCGACGCCGTCGCCATCAACTCGATGCCACAGCAAGCCGTGGCAAACGGCATGGGCCAGACGCTGCTGCGCCTGGCCCAATTGATGACTTTGCTCAACTGTGTCGTCAGATATCCGTCGACGGGAATGGCTGATTCGAGGCCCATTGCACGGCCATGGTAGGTCGTCCACGCCTCGCATGCCACTCACTCAAGCCGCCGCGGTGTCCCACGGCGAAGAAGGGCTCTGTATGGCGAAGAGACGATCAAGACGCATCATCTCGAAGAGTTCGCGAAGATGACTGTTCAGTCCGCGAATTGAAGTGTTGCCGCCGAAACCGTCAACAGTGTTCCTCACATCAATGCACATGCCCAGTCCAAGGCTTGAGATGAACTGGATCTCGCTGAAGTCGAGGACAAGGTGCTTGGCCTTTGATCCCCAATCCCGCACCTTCGCGTTGATGGCATTCGCGACAACCGTCGCCTCACGCTCACCGATGCGAGGACCGACGAGATACGCCGTAACCGTGCCATTGTCGTACGCGACATCCACGAAGAGTGACCGCCGCGCGGTTGGACCGCTGTTCGTTCCGTTGATTCCGTTCATGACGCTGTAATCGGACATTTGCTTTCTCCGCTGAGGTGGACATCCCGAAAAGCAGGAAGAAAGTGCATTCCTTTCACCTTCGCCGGAATCTGCCTTATCGGTCGTTGCTCAAGGCGAAGAACTGCCCACACCCCGGCGGCTGCTTGATCCCATGCGGGGGCCAACCTGATGCAGAATGGCCGCCACTTGCAGCCCAAGCAGTATCACGAGCCACATGAGGTAAAGCCAGAACATGAAAACCGGCACAAGTCCCAGAGAACCGTAGATGTGCTGCAGGGACATCGCATGGCTGAAATAGAGCCCCAGCGAAGCCCTGCCCAGGGCCAGCAGGAGACAGGCCACAAACGCCCCTGTCATGGCCGGCCCGAGGCGGATCTGGGTGCTCGGAACAAGGCGATACAGGGCCAACAGGAACACCCACGCCATCAGAAACCCCCAGAGACTGCTGAGCGTCGCCAGCAGCCAAGCCCAACCCACCACATCCTCCAGAATAGACCCAACCGCCGCATCCACCCAGAAGGCAGCAGCGACTAACACGGGGCCGAATGTCAGCACGAACCAGTACACCGGCAGCCGACGCAACCAAGGCCGCCCACCCTTGGACCGGGCAATGACATTGAAGCTCTGTTCGATATCCACCATCAGCGACAACGCGGAATAGACCAGCACCAACACGCCGATCCAGGTCAGCGCGGCAATATTGACACCCATCCCCCTGCTGACCAGATCCTGCAACCACAGGCCCAGCGTCGATACGCTTTCTCCCTCTGAACCGCCCAATTTCACCGCGTCCAGCCCGGCCACCGAAATGGCATTGTGCAGAAAGGCCTCAAACCGGTCCTGTCCCATGATTGCACGAGCCACGCCAGCTCCCACCACCGTCACTGGCAGCATCCCAAACAAGGTGCGATAGGTCAGCGATGCGGCCATGGTCGAGGCTCGATCCTGCGACAACTGCCTCGCCCCCTCTCGCAGCAGGTGGTAACAGAATCGCACCAATCGCTCCCAGCGATTCAACTCCTCCAGCGGATCCGCCACCGCCGACTTGAGCCACGCGATACACTTTCGCACCTTCACCCGAGATAGACTACCCCAGATGGGATGGTCAACCCAGCAATCCGCGAATCCCGCTGGCGACGACGCCACATCCCCCTACCGCGATGCAGCCCGCGGCCGCAGGCTTCAGCGCGTCCTCGCCGAAGGCGGCATCGCTTCACGCCGCAAGTGCGAAGCCCTGATCGAGGGCGGCAAGGTCAAGGTCAACGGCACGGTTGTGGACTTCCTCCCCGCATGGGTCGATCCGATGCAGGACCGCATCGCCGTTGAAGGCCACCGCCTCAACCTGCACGAACCCACCGTCGTGGTCATGTACTACAAGCCGCGCGATGTCGTCTGTACCACAGCAGACCCCGAGGGCCGCCGTTGTGTCACGGACATCGTCCAACATCCCAGCGGCGTCCGCATCCTCCCAGTTGGACGCTTGGACATGGAAAGCCAAGGCCTGCTTCTCCTGACCAATGATCGCAAACTCCTGCAGCAATTGACCCATCCGAGTCACGGCGTTCCAAAGATCTATGAGGTCACCGTCCGAGGCCAACTGGTACCCGAGACGCTCGAGAAACTCCGTAAGGGTGTTTATCTGAGCGATGTCCACAGCCGACACGACACCCGGAAGAGAGCGAAACGAGCGCAGATGAAGTCGGTCGAGATCGTCCACGCCAGCCGAGATCGGACGCGGCTCCGACTGGTCCTCGATGAGGGCCGCAACCGGCAAGTCCGGCGCATGTTCTCCCATGTCGGACACCCGGTGAAACGGTTGCTGCGGGTCGAGGTCGGGCCACTGCGACTGAAAGGGTTGCGGCCCGGGCAGTGGCGCGACCTGCTACCGACCGAAATTACTGCGCTTCGCCGAGCAGTTCAAGAATGATGTCCCCCCACCGCGACTCCTGCCGCACCGTCACCTTCTGCAGCCGAACCAACTCCAATGTGGCAAGAAACATGCCAACCCTTTCCGGAGCCTTGAGGCCGGTGAAAGTACCCTGAAGGGTCAGTCGACGACCTGCTTCGCGCCGCAAACGATCCAGCAAATCCTCCTGACACAAAGCGATCGGTGTGTCATCCACTTCGACGCGGTGCTCACCGAGGCGGCCAAAGTCAATGGCTGATGCAATGTGCTCATACGCATCGGCCAGATCCATCAGATGCACATCCTCAAGGTCGAGCTCGATTCCTTCGCTCGGAGAAGTCTCTTCCTGCTCACCGGGCGCTGCACGCACTGGGAACCGCCGCATCGCTTCTTCTCGCCGCTTGTCCAATGCCTCGGACGCAGTTCGATACCGTTGAAATGCCAGCAACTGCCGAATCAGATCACTTCGAGGATCGCCCGAAGCATCATCTGCGCTGTCGGCGCCCTCCTCGGGCACCGCGTCCTCCGGTGGAACGAGCGACCGAGATTTGATTTCGACCAGCGTCGCGGCCATGACGAGAAACTCGCCAGCCATTTCGACATCGACTGTCGCGGCCTGCTGAAGGGTTGTGAGGTAGGCGTCCGTGATCGTGGCGATCGGGATGTCGTGGATATCCACCTCAGCCCGCCGAACCAGATACAACAGCAGATCCAGTGGACCGTCAAAGGCATCGAGCGAGATTCGAAACTGTTCCTGCTGTATCGACATGGCCTTGCGAAGGGGCCTTATTCCCCCCCGCTCTCCACGAGAGGTACAATGCCCATCATAGGTTCCATGGATACGACACGCCCACCGGAGAAACGGCAAACGGACGCCGAGACGGACCTTCTTCACGACTCGCTCGTCGCGGAAGCCGAGGCCATCCTGTCGGTTGCGCGGCAGTTGAAGGACAATCCCGCTGTGGCCACCGCCTGGGAGAGAGCCCTCGATCTGCTCTGCGATTGTGATGGGCATGTCGTATTCAGCGGAATGGGCAAGACCGGACTGATCGGCGGCAAACTCTCCGCGACTTTTTCCAGCCTCGGCCAGCCCTCCCATGTCGTTCACCCGGCGGAAGCGGTTCACGGCGATCTCGGCTCCATTCGGAGAGACGATGTCGTCGTCCTCATGAGTTATTCCGGGACGACGGAAGAGGTCCTCAACTTGGCCGCCCTGCTCAGAACAGATGGCATCCCTCGCATTAGCATCTCCTCCGACGACTCCACGCCGCTGGCGCGGCTTTGCGATGTCCATCTCGCCATAGGATCACTGACCGAGGCATGCCCATTGAATCTGGCGCCGACTGCATCGACCACCGCCACGCTCGCAATCGGCGACGCTTTGGCACTGGCCCTTTCCCGAAGGCGTAACTTCACCGCAGACGACTTCCATAAGCATCATCCCGGGGGCATGCTTGGCACCGGGCTCCGCACGATCACCGAGGTGCTCAGGCTCCGCGTGGGCGAAAACCTGCCGGTTGTCTCCGACACTTTGAGCGTTAGCGAAGCACTGTGGCAGGCTCGCCCCGAGCCAGACAGCGATGGTCGGCCGACCCGGCGAGCAGGCGCCATCCTCCTGATCGACGATGGCGGACGACTGACCGGCATCTTCACCGACGGCGATCTTCGAAGGTTGGTCATCGAAGACGCAGACGCCATGAAGCGACCGGTTGCAGCGGTGGCCACGAGCAATCCTCGGAGATTGCTCGCCTCAGCGCTCGTCCGGGATGCCCGGCAACTTGTCGCAGAACATCGCGTGGACGAGATTCCCGTGGTAGACGACGACAATCGTCCCATCGGCATGATCGATGTGCAGGATCTCATTGCCCTCAAGGTTGTAACGGAGTAGCCATGTCGATCATTCTCGCTATTCGCAAGGACCACCGGCTCGTCATGGCAGGTGACACACTGACGAGTTTCGGTGACTCCGGCAGCGTGCCACAGGACAACGCGCGGGCAAGCAAGATCGGACGCATCGGTGACTCGCTGGTTGGAGGTGCTGGATGGGCTGTCTACGACGACATCCTCGCTGACTTCCTGTCCACACGCCCAACACCCGACCTCTCCAGTTCGCGAAAGATCTTCTCGTTCTTTCTGGAGTTCTGGCGGGCACTTCGGGACAGTTACACGTTCGTGAACGATCAGGCCGTGTCACGAGAGACGCCGTTCAGCGACCTCGACTCTACATTCCTCATCGCCAACGCCGGCGGCATCTTCACCGTTGCCTCCGATCTTGGAGTAACGCCCTTGAACCGCTACTACGCCATCGGCTCAGGTGCGGAATATGCCATGGGTGTGCTGTACACCATGTACGAACGCACTGAAGACATCGAGAGCCTGGCCACCGACGCTGCAAACGCCGCCATCGCAATGAATCTGCAGTGCGGCGGCACGGTCGATCTTCTGCAATTGACGCTTTGAGGAACAGGCACGATGGCAGCACTACCCCAGCCGATTCACCTGCTCGCCCTCGATGTTGATGGCGTCTTGACGGATGGAACCATTCGACTTGACGGCGATAGTGAAACAAAGCAGTTCCATGTTCAGGACGGGTTGGGGATTTCGTTGTGGCAGCGAGCCGGCGGAACCACGGCGCTGATTAGCGGCCGATCGTCAACTGTCGTCGAACGCCGCGCCGAAGAACTTGGCATCCAATATGTCGCGCAAGGTTCGAAAGACAAAGTTGCCGCCCTCTCGGAGATTCTTGCCTCTGTCGGCTCTACGCCCGAACAGACAGCGTTCGTCGGCGACGATCTGGTCGACCTCGACGCATTCCGTTTCGCCGGGTACGCCATCGCAGTGGCCGACGCGGCAGCGGAAGTGCGATCTGCCGCCGACTGGACGACGCCGCGAGCAGGTGGCCACGGCGCGGTACGAGATGCGGTCGAACACCTCATGAAGGCCATGGGGACATGGGAAGAGACAATCGCATCATTTGACCGGGAGACACTGAACCAATGATCGAACGGGGCAAAGGGCATGCGGGCCGAAAGACAATCTGGTTGCTCGGCGGGGCGAGCGCCATCGTCTCTGCACTGGTACTGGCACTGCTGTTGGCAGTTTCCGATTCCGATGCACCGACGCAGGAGCGGCACCTCGATGAGGTCATCGATCTGCTGGCCGACACCAAGGATGCTGATCGGGGCGCCGGGAGCGATGCGGGCGACCTCGGGATCACGCTGCCCGAAGGCGGATGGGTCCAGAAGACCGGCCGCGACGGTCAGTTGGAACAGCAATACAGGTGTGATTCGCTCGACCCCGATCCCCCCGGTCTCCCTGACGGATGGATTGAAATGGGCCTCCCGGAGGTGGAGTTGTTTCTGTCCGACGATCGCGTCGTGACGATTCGTGGCGATCGGGCCATTGCAAATGCGCCGAAACGAATTCTGGAATCAGGGGAAATCGCCGGACATGTCGTCATTCGGCTCTTTGAAACACAGGGGCGACGCGTCGATCCGGACTTTGATGAACCTTCCATGGTGATGACGACACCGCAAGCAAGTTTTGACAACTTCCTCGGCGAAATTACATGTGAGGGCGATGTCCAGATCGTTACGCAGACCGAGGAGATAACCGGACGCCGCCTGACATTGCGATTCAACGATCGCGACGAGCGCATCGAGTACCTGCAACTCGCGGAACTCGATCAGGTGCTCCTCTACCCGGAAGCGGCTGATCGATCCTCGCCATCAATGCCGAAGGTGCGGCCCGCAGCGAGGCGAAGGTCGTTGGACCGAACCCGCGGCCGCCTCGTCAGCACGGCGGCAATTGCCTCGCCCACGCAACACTACATCATCACGTTGTTGGACGATGTCCAAGTGCAACAGGGTGAACTGGGCAGTGGCAGAACCGCCAGTGGCGATCGAATGACCATCGCGTTTTCGATGGAGAGCGATGCCATCAGTCGCAGTAGCCGCGCAGGATTCGGTGGCATCCAATCCATCATCATCACAAGTGCAATCGCAGCAGTGGAGACACCTCTGGATCAGTCGCCGGTCCGCATGACCTGTCAAGGCGGCCTGACCATGGTGCCGCTGGACGATGCGTCACTCATGCCGACATCACCGACGGAGACAAGAGTAGAACTCTTCGGAAGTCCAGTAACTGTCAGAGATGGCGGGGAGTCTTTTTCCGCAAGCGCCGCAATGCTCCATTACGAAGTGCAGCAGGATCGCGTTGATCTCCATGCCGACACCACATATCCCGCGCAGTTGCACTCCGATGAACTTCGAGCATCCGGAGAACACCTCTGGCTGGCTCGGACTGAAGGTCGCGGAGGATTCAACGGCCCCGGCGACATGGAGTTGCGACAATCCGGCAAGAAAGAATCGAGCCCTGCGCCGGTGGACATGGTCATTACATGGGAGCAAGGCGTTGATCTATCCTTTGCCCCGGGGGCCGGAAGATCGGACAGCCCTCTGGAACGTGTGATTTGCCGAGGTGATGTCGCACTGAAGAGCGATACCGGAAGCGTTGATTGCACCGAACTTGATGTGCACTTCCAGCAAGGTGTCGATGGGTCATCCGTACCGAAACTTGCCGTAGCCACCGGTGATGTGAAAGCCATCAATGGCGGCCAGACACTGTGGGCCAACCGCGCGGAAGTGTTCTTTCTGGAGGACAACGAAGCACCGGCCGATGATGCATCGCCGTTGGGTGGACAACTGCGGGCTGATCGGATGTCGGCCACCGGTGATGTGCAGGTTCTCCTGAGCGACGGCGGGCGGGCATTCTGCGATGCGCTGCAAGGCGACGCGGGACAGGAAGCCGCCGTCCTGCAGGGTGATGTCGTCATTGCCTACGAACGCATGCTTATTGATCGGGGGGAAAAAGCCACCCTTCACCTTGACCGCTCAGCAGGCACGGGGAACTGGAGCGGTGCCGGGCAGGCTCGCTTCCTTCAGGAAGCCATTGACGTGTCCAGCGATAACCGGATCGACAGGCCCGTGCTGAGCAATGAAGACGATGAACCAGAACACCAACAGGTCACTTTGCGTGCCAACTGGGACTCGTCAATGGCTATTGACAGCATGTTCAATGACGAGGCCGGTGCGCTGGACCTCGAAGGCGATGTCATCGTGCAATCCCGCCGATCACCGCTTGACCTGAGCGCCATGCAGGGCGATGACCTGCGACTGGAATTCGCCAACCTCCCAGCCAATGCGGAGGACGATTCCCCCCGCCGCCGCCTCGATCAGCTGATCGCTCGCGGTGATGCGAAAATCGAACACCGCCTCTGGGAAACAGCCGCCCATGAAGGCAAACCGGTCGTGTACTACGTCGCCGGGCAACATGTGGAGTTTGAGGAGCCAACGGGCGAAGCGATTGTCGTCGGCGACGGCGAACTGGTTCTTCGCGATCCGCGGCCGCTGGAAAAATCCGACCATCGCTCCCCGTTGGCGGGCCGGGGAACGACCCGGTTTACATGGACCGGTGAACTTCAAACGATCCGCATTGATGAACGCCTCTACCGCATCGAAATGGAGGGCGATGTCGAGATGCTCCACAAGGGACTCGACGGCTCAGTGGGCATGCTGACAGCAGACAGGATGGAGGCTCTTGCGGTGGATGTGCAGCCGTACTCGCCCAATGCAAGACGAGGCGAGGCCAATCTTGCACTGGCAGGCATGGACCTCCAACAGTTGATCGCCGACGGCAGCGTGTATGTCGCTACACCGACACGGCGGATTGACTGCGATACCTTCGACTACGACCTTCGTACCGGCGTTGCATCGGTGGTCGCCAAACCGAATCGGACGGTGTCGGTGGTAACCGAAGGGAGCCCCTATCCAGTTCGGGCCAGGAGTGTCATCTGGAACATGGATCCGAGTATCGACACGATCACGATCCAAGACCTTCGCGGGACGGGCCCCGGGAGAATGTAGGAGCCGCGGGCGACCAGTGATACACTGGCCCGATGACCATGACAATCGACCACCCGGCAATTGCGAGACTTCGAAGCGGCCTCCCCGACCTTGCGCTGCGAGGAACGGAATTTCGGCGGCGTGCGACCGTCGTTGCAGATCCCAAGGATGCCCATCAGGTGCTGCGTTTTCTTCGCGAAGACAAGGAATGCGACTTCGACTTTCTGGTAGATGTGGTCGGCATGGACTATCTGGACTATCCGGCAAGAATGCCGGGGCGATTTGCCGTCGCATGGCTGCTTGCGAACACCGAGACAGCCACCCGCATCATCGTCAAGACATTTCTGGATCCATCGATGGACACATCCGGGATCGATGAGGACCCTGCGCTAGTCGTCGACTCTGCCACCGATATCTGGCCCGGCGCCGAGTGGCGGGAGCGCGAAGTGTTTGACATGTACGGGATCAGGTTTCAAAACCACCCCGACCTGCGACGGATCCTGCTCTGGAAGGATTACCCCGCGTTTCCTCTTCGTAAGGATTACCCGCTTCGCGGCCGCGGCGAGCGAACAAACTACGCCGTTGTCGATCGAGACGGGGCATAGACGCACCGGGTCGTGCAGGTTTCCTCCACGGCGACGTCCGCGAGCAACGGAAGGTCGCCGACAACGCGATCCCAGATCCACTTCGCCAGACACTCACTGGTCGGGTTTTCCAGCCCTTCAATATCGTTCAGGCACCGATGATCCAACTGGTCTTCGACCTGTCGAGTCACCTTGCTGATTTCCCCAAAGTCCATGACACAGCCCGTCATCGGATCCACATCACCGATCAGCCCTACGCGAACCTGGTAAGAATGGCCGTGCAACCTGCGGCATTTGTGGCCTTCTGGAAAACCAGGCAGCCAGTGCGCTGCTTCGAATCGGAACATCTTTTCCAGTCGCATCGACATGAGTGACATGATACGCAGTGGTGTCTGAGACCGTCCGCCGCTACCGCCCTCGCTCCTGAGGTTCCCAAATCACTTTGTGTATCTGCAGTTGCAGCCGGGCGGGTGTCTTGGTCTCCAGCAACCACGCTGCCAACTCGGAGGGCGGAAGACCGTCGCATCCCGCAACTTCACACGCTGCTTGGGGCGAGACCGGCGCGAACAACACGGCACCTGCACGTTTCGCCAGACTGTGTTGCGATACGAATCCGGCGGCCCAATCAAAATCCTCGCGATCCGTGATGACGAATTTCACCTCATCTCGCTCCGTCAGGACATCCAAATTGCGCAGATCGAATGACGCCCCTTCGCCGCTGCCTGGAGTCTTGATGTCAACAATGCGATGTACACGCTCGTCGACCTCGCTGATGACGCAGGACCCAGAAGTCTCCAGCAGGACCGTCCAGCCAAGGTCGCAGAACCGCCGCATCAGCTCATGACATCCGTTCTGAAGAAGAGGCTCGCCGCCGGTGACCTGCACGAGTGTTCCGCCGAGTTGCTGCGCCTCCTCAACAATGGACTCCAGCGACATGGATTGACCGCCGGAAAAAGCGAATGCAGAGTCGCAGTAGGCACACCGCAGATGACAACCCGCCAGCCGAACGAAGATGCACGGAAGGCCGGCCCAAGTGGATTCCCCTTGGATTGAGTTGTAGATTTCGCTGATGGAGAGTCGGTCGTTGTTCATGGGGAAGCGGGATTCTACCCCCGGTAGTCACCGCCGCACGGTACTGGTATCCTCCCCGTCCCTCGATGCGCGCGAGTGGCGGAATTGGCAGACGCGCCAGCTTGAGGTGCTGGTGGGAGTAATATCCCGTGGAGGTTCGAGTCCTCTCTCGCGCATGCGATCAAAGACAAAAGGGGCCGGTCAGACGACCGGCCCCTTGTCGTTACCTGGTGAGATCTGTCAGGGACAACTGCCCCAGACCCCAATGATGGCCAACAGATCACTGACATCAATGGCGCCATCGCTGTTGACATCTTCAGAACCGGATGTCCCGCCCCAAGCCGCGATGACGGCGAGCAGGTCAGAGACATCGACCATGCTGTCGCCGTTGACATCGGCGGGACAGGAATCTTCACAGGAAATCTCGAACAACTGAACGCCATCAACCGCAGCCTCGATGACGGAACCCTCACCAAGATCACTCGCGGTGAAGCGAATTCGGAAGCTGGCGTTGGGCTCGAACCCGCCAATGTCGCTCAAGCTCCACTCCTTGTAGTACCAACCGCCTGCGACTTCGCCGCCGGACGGGCCTACTGTTTCCAGATTAGTCCAGGAAGAACCGTTGTCATCGCTGATTTCGACTACGAATGTATCCGCATAGGGCGAAGCACCATATGTGTTGTCATACCAGCGCCAGTATGCGAGCACCTTTGTGCCGCTTGCGTCCATCGTCGGCGAGGTCAGGATGGTAGATGTCGCATCGACATCGGTATTGCCATCCGCATTGCCGGTGAGATAGCACATGCCGCTGCCGTCGGCATCAGATGCCGGGTCGCCTCGGTCACCGCCGCCGGCGGGTACACCTCGCTGCCACCGACCATCGCTTGAGCCGGAGGCTGTGCCGCTGACGCTCCAGCCCATATCGGTCTGGAAGTTGTCATCGAAGGTCACCTCGGAGTCTCCCGCAGCCGAGAGAACAGAGAAGTGATTGCCAGGTGCGCCACCGGGATAGGTCACCGTCATGCCGCTGGTAGTCTCAGCGGAGAAGTACATATCGACGGTTGTTCCACAATCAGAAGCGGGGATCGTCGCGAGATAGTCGCTGCTGTTCACAACGGCCATGTCGTAGGGAACATAGGAACCACCCGTGCTGATCCATGCCTTTCCGGTGCCAGCGGCGTGTTGGCCCGAAAGTCCCTCTACGCGGACGGCGACCGTGGTGCCGCCATCAGGCGAGACAAAGTCAGGCAGTCCATCCGGCAATGTGATCGAGAGAAGGGCCAGTTCCGGGGTGTCGATGCCGTGGGCATTGAAACCGGACGTGATTTCCGACCAGTGTGGGGTGCCGTTGTCAATGCTGCCGTCGTTGTCATCGAGCGTCAGAAAGTCGATCGCTATCGCATCATTGATCGCTGTGCCGTTGTGGAGCAATATTGAGTTGATCGAGATGTTGGAAATGACAGCGTTGTACTGCGTCGGCTCGGTAGCCATCAGCGACTGCCGGATGTCCCAGACGATGCCAGAGAGCAACTGACCGCAAGCATGGATTGCGCTGCCGCAGGAAGAACACCCGCTGCTGCTGTACTGGCAATTGTTGTCGGCGGTACGGATGCCGTTGTTGCAATCGCTTTGATAGAAGCCTCGTGCGAGTTCTGGGTCACCGGTCAGAAGGACGCCCATGACATCGCCCATGCCCTCGCCATATTCACCTTGCCCGCTACCGGCGCTGGCGACCAGGTGGTGACCATACTCGTGGTGCACCACGACTGAGAAGGCCGTGTTGGAGCAGCCGCCGCCCGATCGATAGAAGTTGATCGAGGAGTAGTCGTAGTAGGCGTTGCACGTGCTGCTGTGGTTGACGTTGACCGGCCAGTCATATTGATTGCTGATGGCCGGGAAGGTCGGGTTGTATTCAAGCACGAAGTCTCGGACCACATTGGCGTGAATATATGCGTTGACCTCGGCCCGGTAGTTCTCATCGTTGTTGTTCTCGTTATGCAGCAGGAGTCCGCTGCTTGGCCCGCCGACATTGATCGACACGACCGAGTCGCTTCCAGACTGGTTGGCGACATCGAAGTAGAGTCCTCGAACATAACTGGTCACCGTATTGCCATCGAGCGTAATCGTGTAAGAGCCATCGGAATCGGCATAGGTCGAGTTTGATCCCGACAGGACTTCCGCGTACGGCATGCCCGTGGCCACCTCAGAATGGCACTGCTCGGCACCACTGTCCTCGGTGGCGAGTCCCTGGACATTGCCGGTCTGCTCGCCAAAGTGAAGAATCATGTTTTCTTCATGGAGAACGCCGCCGTTGGCGGAGTCAATGACGAACTTCCTCTTGTCGTAGGTATCGGGGGTCCATGGGCCGCCAACGACCGCGACGAATTCCATGGCAACACGGGGCTTCACCGGGGCGAACTCGTCGCCAGCGAAGATCACTGTGGTTGGGTCGGAGATAGTCGCATCGCTTCCCATTTCATTTCGGGCAACTGCGAGCGCAAGTGTTGCGTTGGTCTGAAGAAGTCGGCGCTCGCCGCTGAATGTGTTGACATCACGGAGGTCGCTTCCAGCCAGTACCAGTGGGAAGCCGGGCTCGTTACGAACCAGCAACGTCAGGCGCGATCCCCAAACGGGCAGCCCGTCGCGGACCTGCCGGTAATGAACAGCAGTGAACTTGTAGGTTTCGGTCGAAGCGTCGTACATGACGCCCTGCAGGGCGTTGCCGGCAGGTGATGGCCCGGCGAGTTCAAGATCGTCCGCATTTGCACCAAGTACGGTGGACCACTCATCGACGAACGCTGCCGCCGAGGCCGCAGGCGAGTCGCCGGTGGAGAAGGGTCGTCCATACAGTCTGTTGATTCTGCCATCCCGAACATCCCGCAGGATGCCGAGTCCGGGGTAGGCTGAGACGAGATCGTCGGCCTGAAGCAGTGGTTGTTTGGTGGGACGGGGGCTGGACATGCCTCCAGGGCCTCTGCCTGCCACCGCAATGGCGGCAGCGGCAAGGATCGTTGTAGTAATAAAAAAGGCGCTTCGGGCGTGTGTCCGTGCGATTTGCATGGGAATCCTGACCTCTCTGGCTCTGTGAGCCGTCTCTGTATACGCAGGATTGCAGGAATGGAGCCCCGGTGCGCGGCGCATTTTCCTCTTTTTTCGGTCACAATCACCGCTCGGTCCCCCATGGCAGCCAAGAACCGCCCAAATCGCCCTTCAAACCCCGTCATGCTCAACCGCCGTGGGCGGCGGGACTATCACATTGTCGACACACTGGAGTGCGGAATTCGGCTCGTGGGGAGCGAGGTCAAGTCGCTTCGGGCCGGGCAGGCGAGTCTCGCCGAGGGATGGGTACGGGCATCGGAACGACCTATTGGGCTCACCCTGCACGGTGTTCACATAGCCGAGTATCCCAATGCCAGCCCTACCCATCAGCACGAACCCATCCGAACTCGAGCCCTTCTCGCCCATCGGCGGGAGATTCGCAAGCTGGCGGATTTCGCCCGCGCCGCCGGCAACACGCTCGTACCTCTGAAGCTCTACTTTTCTGACGGCCGCGCCAAGATTCTCATCGGACTCGCCCGCGGCAAACGCAAGGCCGACAAACGCGAAGACATCACCAAACGCGAAGCGGCACGTGACATCGATCGGGCAATGCGTCGCAAGTGACGGTCACAATGTCAAGCGGCGGATTGGCAGCGAGGTTGGCGGAGGATGACATGGCGGCCCGAACGAGTCTTGGCCTCGTACATGGCCTCGTCGGCATGGCGAACCAGCGCGTCGGCGTTGACGGGACTTGAGACCTGCCAGTGAGCGACGCCGATCGACATCGATACATCCATGGGAAGGTCCAACGCCGCAACAGCTTCGCCGAAGGCCGCAGCAATTCTGTTGGCAACACGAACTGCTGCATCCGGATCCGCATGGGGCATGAGAACGCAGAACTCGTCACCACCGAACCGGCCGGCCAGATCGATTGATCTGGAGTTGGCTTCCAAGACCCTCGCTGCAATACGAAGAACCTCGTCGCCCCGGTGGTGGCCCAGACGATCATTGAGAGACTTGAATCCGTCCAGATCGATCATCAGAAATGCGAGCGGCAAACCACTTCTATTCGCCTCTTCCCATCGACCATCCAACATGAGGTTGACCCAGCGGCGATTGGCCAGTTTCGTCAGGTCATCCGTGCGAGCGGCGACTTCCAATCGCTGAATCATCAACTGCAACTCCCGATTCGCAACCGCCAATTCCGAGAGCGAGTGACTGAGATCAGCATGCAACCTGTCGTTTTCATTTCTCACCTGCTGTAGCGCACGACACTTCTGCACCGTCGCCGGCAGCGTAACCGTCTCGTGTCCAGTCAACACCAGGTAGTCTGCGGCCCCGGCCCGAATCGCTTCGACGGCCGCAGCGGAATCCTCCGGTGTTCCCGTCAGAATCACTGGCGCGTCGGGGCGAAGCCCTTGCGTGTACGCGAGAATGTCAAAGCCAGATCCATCGGGCAGATGACTCGCTGAAATCACAAGATCCCACGAGGCCGGATCCCGCTCGTGAAACTCCCTCAACGAATGGACAACTGAGCACACAAACGGCTCGTCGTTCTGCCGCACGCTGACCATCGCGGCAACAAGCCGTTCAGCAAGAGCCTGATCGCTCTCAACGATCAAGATTCTTCGGCATGTCTCATTGTCTTTTCGCTGCATCGGTTGCACTGCCATGATCGCCACCCTCTGCCTTGGAGTTACGGAAGGACAATCGTGGGCCTCCCTGCTTCATGAATCGGCCCGATGGCCATGGAAGATCATCGATGCAGGCCGCTCAGCGGCGATCCCGCCCGCACAACCGGTACACATCCCCCCATCTTGCCGCCGTACCATGCCTCTCAGCATGACCCAGACAGTACCCCTCTGGCTCGCCGCCGAGCCCACGCAGACCCCCAACCACCTACCAGTGCTGAACAAACATGACGGAAGCCTCCTCGCGGAGGCCTGCCTTGCCGAACCACCCACCATTGAGGCAGCGATCCAGAATGCTTGGGAGAACCGCGATCGCCACGGGGAGTACCCCGTTCACCACCGCCAGAAAATCCTGCGCAATCTCGCTCGCATCATCACTCGTCGCCACGATGAGTTTGCGGAGGTTGTCGCCCGCGAAGGTGGCAAGACCATTGACGACGCAACTGTCGAAGTAGACCGCTCGATCGACGCAATCTCAATTGCGGCAGACGAAGTTCCCCGAATCGGCGGCGAGTACCTCCGACTCGACACATCGCCCCGGTCCGAGCAATGCGAAGCCATCGTTCGCCGCGTCGCCGCCGGTGTCGTCAGCTGCATCACTCCTTTCAACTTTCCGCTTCTGCTCACCGTGCACAAGGTTGCACCGGCCATCGCTGCCGGATGCCCATTCCTTGTCAAACCCGCACCTGCCACTCCTCTCTCCAGCCTTCTTCTCGGCGGCGCTCTGCGCGAAGCAGGCTTGGAGGACGGCTTCAGCGTTCTTCCCTGCCGCAACGAACACGCCGGACCACTCACGGAGGACGATCGCATCGCGGTGTTGTCATTCACCGGGTCAGGCCCCGTCGGATGGATGCTCAAAGAACGATCCGGCCGAAAGCGGGTGCTCTTGGAACTCGGCGGGAACGCCGCCTGCATCATCGACGATACGGCCGACATCAAAACAGCCGCCCGCCGTGTTTCGATTGGCGGCTTCTATCAGGCGGGGCAGAGTTGCATCAGCGTGCAACGGGTGCTTGTACAACACTCGGTCCTCGATGCCTTCACCGACGCGCTCGTCACATTCGTCCAGGAACTCAAAGGCGGCAATCCACTGGAGGAGGGCGTCTTCCTCTCGCCGCTCATTTCGGAGTCTGAAGCGCAGCGAGTAGAAGAATGGGTGAATGATGCAGTTGCAGGCGGCGCAACGATCCTCTGCGGCGGATCCAGAGACAATTCGTTCTATGCACCGACTGTGCTGCGCGATGTCCCACACACCGCCGACATCTGGAAGAAGGAGATCTTCGGTCCGGTGGTAAGCGTCGAACCATTTGGGTCGTTCGACCATGCGTGCGAACTCGCCAATGACAGTGACTTTGGCCTGCACTGCGGGCTCTTCTCGAACCGTCTGGACCATGTCATGCAGGCGTGGCGGCGTCTGGAAGTCGGCGGCGTCGTCGTAAATGATGTTCCCTCATTCCGAACCGACAACATGCCCTACGGCGGTGTGAAAGAGTCCGGACTCGGCCGCGAAGGCATCCGGTACGCGATCGAGGAGTGTACCGAGTTGAAGACATTGGTTCTCCGCGGCGTCTAGCAGGCCGCCAAGAAACGCTGATGGACTGCTAGCCGACCAGCCGCATGATGTCGTTGTAGAAGGTCACGACGAACGCCATGCCAATCAACGCAAGGCCCAGCACTGCCGCCGCATTTTGAAATGCGATGGAAGGCGGCCGCCCTCGCAGCTTTTCGTAGATGAGGTACAGAAAGAGTCCACCGTCCACGATCGGTAGTGGGAGAAAGTTCAGCACAGCAAGATTGATGCTGATGATGGCGAGAAAGAAGAACAGGTAACTCCACCCACGATCGGCAATACGCGCCCCGATGTGCACGATGCCGATGGGCCCGCGAAGTTGCTCCACGCCGACGCTTCGCCGCAGCAGGCGATCAATCGTGAGATAGGTCAACCATGTGATGTTGATCGTCTCGTCAATCCCCATGGAAATGGCTGTCAGCGGGTTGCCATTGGAACTCCGCGTCACATACACCGGCTCAAAGAGCAAAGCGGCCAGCGGTGTACTCCAGCCGAGATCCGCCAGTTCCGCAGCTTCCGAGGCCTCCAGAGGCAAGATGATCGAGACTCGCTCTTTCCCAACAGTCGGATTCACCGCAGAGATAGCGACATCGGTGACCTCCTCACCGCCTGCCACTGCGTCAACAACGGCCGAACGAATGTCCACCCAGTTGTGAACTTCCCGGCCGCCGACCGAGGTGATCGTCGAACCCCCAAGCAACTGCGTCCCCGCAAGAGCGGTCGGCTGTTCCACGAGCCCGTTCGGACCGCGAATCATGACAGTTGTCATCGGCTGGGCAATACGAGGAAGGTCCCAATCGCTCATCAGTACAACACCGAGCCGTCCGCTCTGAAGCACTGCCGGCACATGTATCTGCTGGCCGGATCGCAACACTTCGATGTCCACTTCGCCGCTCCCGTGCGCCGCAAGCACATTCCGAACTTTCGCTCGGCTGGGCATCTCAAATCCGTCGACACCGACAATGACATCGCCGTCATGCAACAGGCCCACATTGGGGCTCGTCGGCACAACATGCGAAATGCGGGAAAGAGGTACCAGGCCGAACAGTCCCTCGACAAAGTTCTGCGGAGCGTCGTCAGATACATCCGGAATGCGGAGAATCTGAAAGAGCGGGCGAACGGGGATAGTCGCGTCAATCTCACCCCCATCGAACGACCATCTGGTTTGGACGCTCTTCCCATCCGATGCCTGCACCACCGCGTCGAAGCCACCCCATGTGGTCACGGGGCCAAGTGGTTCGCCAACACCGGCTGCAATCATCTTCATGCCGGGCGTAATGCCGGCATTCGCCACGCTTGTTCCGCCAAGGTAATTCAGAATCTCCTCGCCGGTCTGGCCGCCCTCAGGGAGTTGCAGCGACGATGCTGGCGTCAGACCAAGCTCCATCAGCCCTTCCTCGCGAACGGTCGCAGGAATGATCGAGAACATGAGTTCCTCATCGCGACCCGGTCGCTTTACAACCAGTTCCAATGAGCTTCCCGGAACAGCCATCGATGCGGCGATCTGAAGATCGGTGAAGGTGCGCGTCTCATCCCCGTCCACTGAGAGCACCATATCGCCGGGTTGAAGGGTTTGATCCTTGGCGTTTGTCGCCGTCGCCGCTGACGCGGGCGAATCGGGAATAACCTCGCCAATGACGGGCGCCTCAAACCGAACGCCAACCTGAAAACACACGACGAACAGAACACCCGCCATGAGGACATTCATGACGACGCCCGCAGACACAACGATCATCCGTTTGCCAATCGGACACTGGTTGTAACTTCGTGGATCCTCGGACACCGCCGACGGATCTGAATCGTCCTGCCCGACCATCTTTACGAACCCGCCGATAGGCAGAATCCGCAGCGAATACTCGGTTTCACCGATGCCCCGCTCGCGGAGCAGCGAATCTGACATCTCTGCCGGCTCTTCACCGTACTTCGCCACTACCGGCTTGGCAGTCGACCCCATGGCCAACCCCACACCCCTGCGCCACGCCAGGAGCACCGGGCCCATGCCGACAGCGAACGACTCCGTGCGAATCCCGGCCCATTTCGCAGCAAGGAAGTGTCCGAGTTCATGGACAAAGATCAGGAGCCCGAAGCCAAGCACGATCAGAACAAAGTTGAAGAGCGATACAAGCGTCATGATGATTCGTCAGGCCAGATGGGCCCTTGTTTCGATTGCGGCGGAAGCCATCCTTCTGACCTCCGCATCAGTAGCCAACACTTCCTCGAGACTGGATCCATCCCCAGGCGGCACCTCAGCCGCCGCTGCCTTCACAGTATCCACGATCGCCCCAAATGGAATGCGTCCTTGCAGGAAAGCCGCTACAGCAACCTCATTTGCCCCGTTCAAGGCCGCGCCAGCCGTACCACCGGTAGCGATAACCTCTCGACCCATCGAGACGGAAGGGAATCGAGCATCGTCCACAGGCAGGAAATCCAGTCGCTGCGCCTTGGCCCAGTCGACCGTGGGCCAACGGACGCCCAGGCGGTGCGGCCACGAAAGTGCCACTTGAATCGGCAGTCGCATGTCCGGCGGTGCCAACTGCGCAATGGTGGATCCATCTTCAAACTCCACCATTCCATGAACAACGGACTGTGGATGCACCACTACGCCAATCCGCTCCGGCGGAAGCGAAAAAAGCCAATGCGCCTCAATGACCTCCAGCGCCTTGTTCATCATGGAGGCAGAGTCGACAGTCACCTTCGGTCCCATGTTCCAAGTCGGATGGTCGAGTACCTGATCGACCGTAGCGTTTGCGATTTCCTCCCGGGACGCATTTCGAAGCGGGCCACCGCTGGCCGTCAAGGTAATCTGCCGCACCTGATCGGTACACCCCCCGGGAAGACACTGTTGAATCGCAGAATGCTCGCTGTCCACCGGGATGATGTTCACGCCCTTCCGATGTGCAGCACCCATCACAATCTCGCCCGCGGCAACCAATGACTCTTTGTTGGCAAGCGCCACATCGCAACCACAATCGATCGCAGCCAGTACTGATTCAACACCAGCGATGCCTACGATGGCGCAAAGCACAAGGTCGCCCTTCTTCGCATGCTCGCGGATCATTCGCTCCGCTGATCGCGGCCCCGAGTACCACGCAGGGTCACAACTCCCTTCATTTGGGGCATCTGCGATGGCCGCAACCTCTACACCGAGTTTGAAAACCTGCTCAGCAAGCGTCCTGCAGTCCTTGCCGGCAGCAAGTCCCACCACGCGAATCGATCGCTCCGGATCGGTCGCGGCAAGGTGATCCACAACATCCAGCGCACTTCGCCCAATAGAGCCCGTGGATCCCAGGATGAAGATGCGTCGGCTCACTCGCCCTCTCGCCTCGATGACTTCGCCTCAGAAGATGTGATGGAGCGTCGCCCTGCGCCGTAGAGAGTTCTGCGACCGGTTGACGGCGGTACCTTGACTTCCACCTTGGTCGCGAGATCCTTCGTTGCAGCCTTCTTGGCGGTCTTCTTCCTTGTCGACTTCTTCTTCCCGGACTTCTTGCTGTCGGCCGCCCTCTTTCTTCCAGAAGACCTCCTCCGTCGAGGTTTCTTCGAAGACTTTTCTTTCTTCTCAGCATCAGGCGGTGTCTCTTGAACAGCAGCCTCACCGGTCTCCTTTTCGCTCTCTCCGACCTCGGCGTCCTTGGCCGCCTTTGACTTCCTGTGCCGGCGGCCCCCGCGGCGTCTGCGGCGGCGCTTTCGAGGTGCCGCCGATTCGCCATCGCCCTCCGTGGATTCCGTTGCATCTGCTGCATCTATCCCAACCGCGGCAGAAAACAATGACTCGATCTTCTTGACGATGTCGGCCGAAAGTGAGGACATGTGATTGCGAATCTCGATGTCCGCCTCACCGCATTTGTCAATGATCTCCTTGCTCCTGACGCCCAGTTTCTTCGCCAGTTCGTAGACGCGAACCGTCACATCCTCGGCCTTCTCCCGCGTCGAACCGCTACGCCGTCGCCGCTTGGGCTTCTCTTCCTTCTTGTCGAGTGATGCCAGTTCCGCATCGAAGTCCCCGCCGAGCGCGATGGATGTCGCATCTGCCGCCGGTGGAGTTCGCCGACCGCGACGCCGCCGCCGCGACGTGCTGCCAGTGTCCTCTTCTTCCACATCGTCAATGTGCTTCTCCGCTTCGATGAGCGCATCGAGGGTCGGCGGCTTTTGCAGCGGAATCGTGCTGGCATCCACATCGGCACCCCGCTCGTCGTACGCGAAATACGCAACATGATCCGTGGCGATTGAGACACTGACACGAACCACAATTCGTTTCCCAGTAGCGTCTTCATAACCATCCAGCTCGCGGCGTCTGTGCGACATCAACACGCTCGCCACGCCAGGGGAGCAGGCGATTTCTACACGGCGAATGCGATCACTTCGAAGCAACCACCCCGCGTGCCGCGAGGCATCGGCAGCGACCTGTTCGGGCGATTTGACTTGCCCACGAGCGGCGCAATGGGTGCAGCCGACATAGTGGCTGTCCAGCACACTCGGCCGCATCCGCTGGCGGGTCATTTGCAACAGACCAAAGCGGCTGATTGGCAAGATCGATGTTCGAGCGCGGTCCCGTTCGAGGTTGTCGAGGAATCTCTTCTCCACGGTCTTTCGATGAGACGCCAGTGCCATGTCGATCAGGTCATTGACGATGAGGCCGCCCAAATCCCGTAGCCGCAATTGACGGCAGATCGCATCGCAGGCCTCCATGTTGGTACGGAATGCATTTGTTTCGCTGTCCCTTGCCCGCCGGCTTCGTCCCGAGTTCACATCAATCGACACCAGAGCCTCGGTCTGGTCGATGACCAGCCGCCCCCCGCTGGGGAGGTCCACCTCCCTGTTGTGAATCTGCTCTATCTGTTTTTCGATGTCGAATGCATGGAAGAGCGGCAGCGGGTCGCCGTATCGAATGATGGTGGGCGCCGAGCGAGGTGCCGCCACCTTCAGGAATGCGCTGATGCGTTCATGCCCGGACGCTGAATCGACAATGACGGCGTCAATCGACGGTCGCAGCACATCGCGAATCGTCCGCACCAGAAGGTCCGACTCGTTGTAGAGAAGGCACGGCGCCCCCACCTGCTCTATCCGCTTCTCCATCACCTTCCAAAGTCGCAGCAGATAGGCGATGTCCCGTTTGATTTCAGTCTGGGTTCTGTCCATTCCCGCTGTTCGCAGAATGAAGCCAAAGCCATCGGGCAAATTCAGCCCATCCAACTTCTCGCGGATCCTGCGGCGCAGATCTTCGTCCTCGATCTTCCGAGACACGCCTACCTTGTCCATGTAGGGCATCATCACCGCCAGCCGGCCCGGAACCGACAGGTAACTTGTCAGGGTCGGCCCCTTTGTTCCAAGGCCTTCCTTCAATACCTGTACGAGAATTTCATCGCCCTTCTTGAGGCAGTCCTGAATCGGGGGCCGAGCCCTCCTCGCAACTTTCTTGCCAACTTGTTCGGTCTTGTCCTTGCCCGGAAAGTACCGAGGATGAAGATCGGTCACATGAAGGAAGCCGCGTTGGGGTCCTCCATACTCGACGAAGGCGGCCTGAATAGCCGACTCGACATTGACTACCTTCCCTTTGTAGATGTTGCCTACGCCCGTTGCCTGACTCGTTCGCTCCGTATAGAGCTCTTCGAGCCGCCCATCTTCAATGATGGCGATACGACACTCCACTCCGGGGTCGTCATTCACAATCATCAAGTGGCGTGGCGTCGGCGAGTCCTTGCTCTTGCCTGTACTCACAGTGTTTTGTCTCCGCGTTCCATGCCGCCAAACCGCCGAACGCTCCACCCATGTCCGCCGAGTTCGGCCAGCGGCCGTACTCGGATCTTCTGCCTCTGCCTGCGAAGGGATGTCGCGGCGGAAACGGAGGGTGAATCACCGCGCCATCGCGATCGCGAGGACGGGCAAGGCTTGGTTGTTGCCGGGCCGCACCGCGTTCTGGCGTGCGATGCCCGACAACCGATATTCGTCTCTCATGCCGGAGTCCCTTGTTCGGTGGACCATCCACCAACCGCTTCCGGCACGGCTTTCTGCAGTTCATCCCGGAGAGTCGCCAGGATCCTCCGGTCGGAATCGAGTGAACCGACCTTTCGGGCGAGCCGCTCGCATGTCGGAATATCGACCTTTCGGATCACCTGCTTGACAACAGGTATCTGGGTGGGCACCAGCGAGAGGTGCCGAAGGCCGAGTCCGATCAGAAGCATAGTGTATGTCGGATCGCCGCCAATTTCACCACAAAGGCTGGTTTCGACCTTTCCACGCCTTGCAGCCCTGATAACAGCCTTCATCAGCTTGATGACGGCCGGGTTGGCGGCGGTGTACAGGCTGGCCACTCGCTCGTTTCCGCGGTCAACCGCCACCGTGTACTGGATAAGGTCGTTGGTGCCGATGGAGAAGAAGTCCACTTCGCGTGTAAAGGTCGCCGCCATGAGCGCGGCACTCGGCACCTCCACCATCATGCCCACAGGCATGGACCGGTCGAACTCGATGCCTTCATCGTCGCACTCCTCATAGACATCATTCAGGATCAACTTCGCCTGCCGCAATTCGTTCATCGATGTGATCAACGGGAACATGATGCGGAGCGACCCGTGTACAGATGCCCGCACGATGGCTCTGAGTTGGGTGCGAAACAGTTCCTGATTCTGCAGGCAATAGCGGATCGACCGAAGACCTAGAAACGGATTCCGCTCCGGTTCAGCCTCTTGCTCCTGGGTGTACTTGTCGGCACCCAAGTCCAGAGTTCGAAGAGTAAGCGTGCGAGCGCCGAGCATCTCAAGGGCCTTTGCGTACTCCTGATACAACTCTTCTTCGGTCGGCACGGTATCGCTGGTGAGATACTGGAATTCAGTTCGGTAGAGTCCGACCCCCTCGCCACCAAGTTCGATCACCTGAGTGATTTCGTGGGAGAACTCGATGTTTCCCGCGAGATGCACATGCACGCCATCGGCCGTGACCGACTCTTCAGAAACCATTTCCCGTACCGAGTGTCGGAAGGATTCCAACTGCTCGATGTTCCGACGCATCTGCGCGACGGTTTCCTCGTCGGGATCGACCATGACCGTGCCGGTCTTGCCATCCAGTATCAGCAGGTCGCCATCGTTGACGATTTCCGCAACGGACTTGCACCCAACGATGACAGGGATGCCGATCGCTGCAGCCACAATGGAACTGTGGTCGGTGCGGCCACCGAGATCCGTGGCGAGCCCGAGCACCTTGTCCTGCCGGAACGAAGCGACTTCGGCCGGAGTGACGCCGTGGCAAATCACGATCACTGGTTCTGCAGCGGTAGCAAGCCGATCGTGCGCGGTTCCCGTCAACTGATCGAGCAGCCGCCGCTCAAGGTCGAGTACATCGTTCGCCTTCTCCCTGAAGACCCGGGCATCCATACCGCGAAATCGATCGGCCAATTCACCGAATGCCTCGACGACCGCAAACGCTGCATTCACACCTTCGTTTTCGATTCGCTCCCGGATGGGCCGCATGAGCGATTCGTCTGAAAGAAGGCCGAGATGGAACTCGAAGATCTTTGCAGGTTCAGCGCCAAGCGTTCCAGCAACGCGGTCACGGTCCGCTTCCACCTGCCGTCTCGACGAATTGACCGCCAAGTCGAATTTCTCCAACTCAGCAGGAATCTCCTCTTTCGAGAGAATCAGGAATGGGACACGGTGGAGCGATCGCTCAAGCACCATTGCCTTGGCGATGACGACGCCAGGGCTGACTGGGATGCCTTGGAGGAGTTTCATGGCTGACGCGGGAGTTGAGGAGGAGACCTCGCCGGTCCGCGGGCCGCATTATAGGTGATCGGGAAATGGCGGCTGCCGCCGGGGCTATTCCGCAGATCCGAACCAGAGAAAACGCGTGAGTGATCGCAGATCGGCACCAATCACTGTCAACGCCGGGAGAAGAAGCAGAATGAGGACGGTCGCCCCCATCAAGCCGAAGGAAATCGCAACTGCCATGGGAATCAGGAACCTGGCCTGCATCGACTGTTCAAGCATCAGCGGAGTCAAGCCAAGAACAGTCGTAATGGTCGTCAGAAAGATCGGACGCAGCCTTGCTGATCCTGCGGCGACAATTGCGTCGCTCAGACAGTCGCCGATCTTTCTCCGCGCATTGTAGAACTCGACGAAAATGAGCGAGTCGTTCACGACGATGCCGCTGAGCGCAACGAACCCAATCATGCTGAGGAACGACAGGCTGTACCCGGTAAAGTAGTGTCCCCAAATGACGCCGATCATCGCAAAGGGAATGCCGATCATCACCATCAACGGCTGGAAGTAACTGCCGAACAGCCAAGCGAGAATGACATAGATCATTAGACAGGCAGCGGCGAATCCAATCGGTAGTGTGCTGAAGGCATCGGACTCTTGTTGTTGGCGGCCACCGAATCGAATCTCAATGTCCGGGTAGTCACGCCGCCACTGATCGAACGGCAGACTTCGGATCACCGACTCCGGGCTCGTTCCCACAGCAGCTTCTGCCGTCACTGTAATGGTCCTGCGCCTATCAACTCGGTTGATCGTGCTGTAGCCATCACTCTCGGAAATCGACGCGACCTCGACCAGCGGCATTGCACGCCCGTCCGGCGCGGCAACCCACAACTGCTCCAACTCACCCAGATCCTGCCGCATGTCCTCATCCATCTTCACTCGAACATCAACTTCCTCGCCGTCCCTCGCAAAGACATGACTGTCGATCCCGTACACGGCACCTCTCACCTGACGGGCGAGATTGGTGACGGTCAAACCACTGGTGGCCGCCCCGGGTCGCAGTTCGATCTTGAGTTCCCGCTGGCCGCGGACGGCGTCATCTCCCACATCGTGAACATTGGAGTATGCAAGCAGATCCTGTTGGATTTGCTTTGATGCGTCAGCCATGCGGTTCTCGTCATCACCTCGCAGTTGAATGGTGATGTCCGGGCCACCCGGCCCACCGGCCATCATTTCATAGGTGATTCGATCCGCGAGCGAAGCAGAATCACCAATGGAATTGCGGATGAGGTCGATCACGCCTTCTGCATTCAACTCTCGATCTTCCGCCGGCGCGAGTTCGATGAACAACTGCCCCACATTGGCAGAACTGGACGACACACCTGATTCGGTCTCAACCTGCACACCTACGAGAGCATTGACTGTCTTGATCTGCTCATGCGAAGCAGCAGACTCCTCAATGACGCGTACCATTGAATCCGTGCTGGCAATTGGCGTCCCAACGGGCATCCGCACATTGACGGCGATCATCTCGGCATCCGGAATCTCCATGAACTGATAGCCGACCCGGCCGCCCGCCACCATGCCCATCGAAACGATCAGCGACGCAATCGCGATTGCCAGTGACACATAGCGATATCGAATCACCAGCCGCAGAACTGAAAGGTAGGCGGGAATGAGTCGATCGAAGATGACGCGGTCGCGTGCCGCCTCGTAGGCGCGGATCAACCTTGCCGGACGACGGGACGATGGCCGATCGCCTTTTTCCAAACTGTGGCCAAGGTGTCCCGGAAGGATAATCGAGGCTTCAAAGAGACTCATCGCGAGCGCGCAGGCGACGACGATCGGCAACGCGCCCAACAGATCGCCAATGTTGCCCTTGATGAATGTCAGCGGTAGAAATGCCACGATGGATGTCAACACGGTGGCTACGACAGGCCAGAGAACCTCGTTGGCCCCCTTGACGGCGGCCTCCATCGCCGGTTCTCCTCGATCATGTCTGGCCTTGATGTTCTCGGCAACGACAATTGCATCATCAACCAGCAAGCCGAGCACGACGATCAAACCGAACATCGTAAGTAGATTCAAAGTGATGCCGAACCCAGCCATGATCGCCAGTGTGCCCGAGAGCGCCGTCACGAGACCCACGCCCACCCAGAACGCAACCCGCCAGTTGAGAATCAGCAGGAGAACGCAGAAAACCAGCGCCGCTCCATAGATTGCATTCTGTGTCAACAGCGCAAGGCGACCTTCGACAAAGCGTGCCAGGTCGGTGAAGGTCGTCAGGGTGGTCCCGCCGGGGAGTGCCGGACGCGAATAACCGAGTTCCCAGGCGACTTGACGGGCAGACGATCCACCGGAGAGTTTCTCGCCGAGCGACTGTTCGAACTCGCGTCGCATGCGGCCATCCACATACGCCCGCGTCATCTCCGCCATCTTGACGATGTCCTGCTTGCCTGACTTGTTCACGACGACGCCCACGGCTGGCTTGCCGTTGAATCGCATCTTGAGCGGTCGGTCGACGAGTGTCGTTCGAATACTGGCCAGATCACCGAGCCGAAGAACACTGCCATCGTCATCAGCCGCCAGAACGATCTCCGCCATGTCAAAGGACGATTCGTCCGGCCCCTGTGTGCGCACTGCAACATCGCCACTGTTGCTTCGCATGGTCCCACCGGGGACTTCCTGCATCCAGGCCGTTACACGATCGGCGACATCCGTGATGCTCAACCCGTACTCGACGAGAACATCGCGATCCACTTCAACTGACAATTCGTCAGCACGAGTTCCGTTGAGATCGACGGTACCCATCCCCGGCAACGATCGCAGATCATCGCGGACATCTTGAATCGCCTGCTTCATGACTTGCGGCTCGGCGTCTCCCCAGAGTTCGGCCATGATCACCGGCATCGACGGTTCAATGCGAGTGACGCGCGGCCGCTCGATGTCGGCTGGCAGGTCCTTGATGGCGTCGATGGATCGCCTGACCTCGTCAGTAGCCTCGTCCATGTCCTGCGTACCCTCGCGGAACTTGACGATGATCTTGGCGGTGCCTTCACTTACTTTCGTGCGAATCTCCCCGACCTCGTCTACCTCGGCAACCGCGTTCTCTATTCGCGTTGCAACGGCGGTTTCAACTTCATCGGGCGATGCACCTGGATAGGCGACAGTGACAATCAGCGAGTCACTGTCCATCTCTGGGAAAAACTCGCGGCGAAGACCAACGGCAGCGAGCGCGCCGGCAATGATGATGCCGACCATCAGCAGGTTGATGGGGACGGGCTGGCGAACTCCGAAGGCCGGAAGGTTCACTTGCCGGTAGCCCCCGGTGCGAAGGCATCGGCCGCGAGAAGCGGCCTGACTTCCATGCCGTCACGAAGCGATCCGGACGGATCCACAATCACCATGTCACCCTCGGTGAGTGGTGTGGCGAGAACCGCCCATGCGCGATCCGGCAGCCCGAACTCGGAAAACTCCCCTGCCACGGAAAAGTCGATGGCGACGGGAAGGCTGTGAATGATCCCGTCTCGCACAACCATTATTCGATCCTCGCGGACTGCGCGGCGAGGAACTGTCCACCGAAGTTGGCCCGGCCCGGAACTGATGACATCTCCGCGGAGAAAAATTCCGGGTGGTATGCGGTCGGCGGTGTCATCGAGTTGTTCAATGTCGATGTAGGCAATGAGCGTCCGTGTTCGAGTGTCGTCTTCCGGCGCGAGCCGTGTTACTCGCCCCTGCCATCGGCGGCGACCGAAACCTGCCGAACGAAGTTCGACGATGTCACCGATGCCGACATGTGGGCGCGCGTGCGAAGGGAGTCGCAGCGGGATCTCGATCCTCGATGAATCTACGACCCGCCCTACACGCTGGCCCGGCGAAACGTTTTCGCCGACGCGAACATCCACATTCTGCAGCACCCCGTCGATGGGACTGGCAATGCGGCACCGGGCCAAGTTCGTCCGGGCGGTGGCCAAGTCGACTTCTCTTGTAAGCAGTTGGGCGGCCAGCCCCTCTTCCCGCGGAGGAAACTGATCAGCCGATTCGCGTGCGTTGACCTGCGCCGATGTCCGGGAGATGAGTTGCTGCGTCGCTTGATCGACCTCCCGCTGGCGGGCTGCGCCCTTCTCGAAGGCCTGTTGCACGCGGTCGAGTTCAGCCTTCGCCAGGGCGCGGTCGCGCCCGGCGAGTTCAGCCCGCTGCTCGGCGGCCGCTCTCTCCACCTGCATCAGCGATTGATCCGCAACGAGTTGAGCGACGACCTGCTCGGCTCGCCGCACTTGCTGTTGATAGTCGGTTTCGTCGAGCACGACGAGCAACTCGCCCTCTCGAACACGCTGGCCTGCCCGCGATGTGGCGGGCAATTCCACCACCTGACCGGAAACCTCGGCTGATACATCCGCATGGTCCAGGGCGTCGGCAACGCCGTAGCCCACCGTCCGCCGCTCGACCGGAATGGGTCTTGCCTCCATGACCAGAACTGCGGGCAGGAGGCGGCTTGTCGGGGCAACCTCCAGACCCGGCGCTGTCCTCATCAACCCGCCAACAATCATCAGCGAAATGCCGAGGATGAACAGAGCAACCACCGCTCGGGTTGCCGCGGAAACAAGGCGATGTCGTGCCATGGAAGGGGCAAGGGTAGCGGAAGCGATTGTGCTACGCTTCCGGTCATGCCTCAAGACAGTCCCCTTCAACTTGATGCGCAGCAGGTCAAGCATGTGGCAAAGCTCGCCCGGCTGGCTCTTGATGACGATCAAATCGAGACCCAGAGGGATGAGTTGACCGCCATTCTCAGGCATGTGGATCGCATGCAAGCGATTGATACAGCAGGCGTGGAGCCGCTTGATCATCCGGGCGAACTGGTGGACCGCACTCGGGAAGACACCGCAGGGCCGGTTCTCTGTCAGGAAGAGGTGTTGTCGAATGCTCCGGCGACGGAGGGACCGTTCTTCGCCGTACCGAAAGTGTTGGGCGAAGGATCATGAACGCGAAGAGCACTGGGATGCGGGGCACGGCGGCGGCCATCAGAGGCGGCGAAGTGTCCGCAGTGGACACAATCGGTCAATGTCTCGAGCGGATCGGCGAAGTGGATCCCGCGATCAATGCATTTCATGAGATATGGCAGGATCATGCCATCGCACGAGCGGAGGGAATCGACCTCGCGGTGGCGGCGGGCGATGATCCCGGGGTGCTTGCCGGTGTCCCGATCGCCATCAAGGACAACATCGCTACCAGTCACGGAACGACGACCTGCGGTTCACGGATGCTCGAACATTACAAGAGTCCCTTTGACGCGACCGTCGTAGAGCGATTGGAAGCAGCCGGAGCGATTCTCATCGGCAAGACAAATTGCGACGAGTTCGCGATGGGTTCATCGACCGAACACTGTGCATGGGGAGCCACCAGGAATCCATGGGATCCGAGTCGCGTACCCGGCGGATCGTCCGGAGGGAGCGCGGCGGCGGTCTCGGCGAATCTGTGCTGTGGTGCGCTCGGTTCCGACACCGGTGGATCGATCCGACAACCGGCAGCACTGTGTGGCATTGTCGGATTCAAACCTTCGTACGGCATGGTCAGCCGATTCGGACTTGTCGCATTTGCGTCGAGTCTCGACCAGGTCGGCCCGTTCGCATCAAGCGTTGACGACGCAGCGATGATGATGCAGGCGATAGCGGGGTTTGACGAGAAGGACTCCACATCGTCGGACTGTGAGACGCCAAACTTTACCGCTGAACTCGACCAACCCGTTTCCGAACTGCGAATTGGCATACCTCCACAGTTTCTGGATGAACGGAACGAGCCCGCGGTAACGCAAGCGGTTTCCAACGCGATCGACACATTCCGGAGTCTCGGCGCGACAATCGTGGACATTGATCTTCCGCTCACCGACGTCGGCGTGTCGATCTACTATGTGATTGCGCCGGCGGAAGCCTGCAGTAATCTCGCCAGATACGACGGGATTCGCTATGGGCACAGGACGCAACATGGCGACGGCGACCTCTTTGATCTCTACGCCCGCAGCCGCGCGGAAGGATTCGGCGACGAAGTGAAGCGGCGCATCATGCTCGGCACCTATGTCCTCAGCGCCGGGTACTACGATGCCTACTACAACACCGCATTGAAGGTCAGGCGATTGATCCGTGACGAGTACATGGCCGCGTTTTCGAAGTGCGATGCGATTCTCGGCCCGACCAGCCCGACAGTTGCGTTTGAACTCGGAGCCAAGGCCGATCCCGTTTCCATGTATCTCTGCGACATTTACACTGCCAATGCCAACATCGCAGGCATTTGCGGCGTCTCACTACCCGGTGGATTCAGCGAAGAACACGGGTCGCCGCTCCCTATCGGCGTGCAGTTGCAGGGGCCCGCGTTTGATGATGCGCGGCTGTTGCGCATCGCACGCATGTTCGAACAATCAAACGGGGAACCGCGGCGCCCGGACCTTGCCGCACTAATTGCATGACAACGAACCGACTGGTTGGCATCGATCTTGGCGCGACGAACACGCTGGTCGGGGTCGTCGAAGGTGATGCGGTGACCGAGCGACATCACCGAGCAACTCCTTCCCATCTGGGGTTCGAGGGTGTCGTCGCGGCAACCTGCGAAATGGTGTCCGAGGTTGCACCGGATGCTGGAGCCGTCGGCATTGCCGTCGCGGGTAGCGTCGATGTGGAAAGTGGCGTAGTTCTTCGCGCGCAAAACCTGGACTGGACAAACGCTCCGCTTGCCTCGGCCATGTGGGATCGGCTCGGAAAGCCGGTCATTATCGAAAATGATGTGACGGCGGCGGCTTGGGGCGAACACCGCCTCGGCGCGGGCAAGGAGCACCCAAGCCTCTTTGCTGCGTGGGTTGGTACAGGAATTGGCGGCGGCCTGGTCCTGGACGGCCGTCCCTGGCGAGGGCCACTGGGAACTGCGGGCGAAATCGGCATGTCGGTCAGCGAACCAGAGGGCGAATCCGGCCGACGGGTGGTCGAGGATTTCGCCTCGCGGTGCGGACTTCGCCGGGTGCTCGGGGAACCCTGCGGAACTGAAGAAATCGCCGCGGCGTTCGACCGCGGCGATGAGCAGGTCATGCTGGGGATGCGGCGGTTGGGCACTGCTCTAGCCAATGTCGTGTCGCTGTTGGCAGTCGACTTGATCGTCCTCGGCGGAGGCATCGTCGAGGCCACGGGCGAACCGCTGCTCAGGGTCATCCGCGAGCAATTCGACAGAGATGTTTTCCCCCCTGATTCCCGCCGGTGTCGCTTGGCCCTGACCGAACTCGGCCCCAACGCCGGCATCCTTGGCGCCGCCGACCTCGCCGCCCCCCTGACGATGTAAGGGGCACTTTTTTGCCCCTTTCTCTTGGCAAAGAGAGCAGCCAGCAGAATTCTTGACGAAAAAGGCCAGACATTGGGAATTCGGCCACGATACTGTGACAGCGCGATGGTCAGGAACAGTGGATCACGGTCGGGCGGAGGCCCGCGAAGTCGGCGGGCGCAAGTGCTGCAGAATCTTCCGCGGCAGGCTGTGGCCATGCGGGAACTGTTGGTGCGGCCGGAATTCATCCACACCAGCGTCATCGTATTTCTGTTCCTGATTGCAGTCTCGCTGCTGGTTACATGGTCGCGCGAACAGATCAAAGTTCGCGATGGCCAGGTCATGAGCACAACCCGCGTCAATCGCCTCGACTTCGAGGTCGAGGATGTCGCCGCCACCGAAGCTCGCCGCGAAGAGGCCATGAACGCCTCACCGCGCATCTACCGCACGAATGACGCCTACCTCGAACGGCTCGAGGCGTCGCTGCTCGGCCTCCCCGCTGCCGTCGCAGGAATGACAACCGTCGATGAAGTGACACCGGAACTCGTCGAACAGTTTGCCTTGACACCGGAAGCGGTCGCAGCTTTGCAAAGCATGTCCGTTGACGGCGAACCCACGATCGCCTGGAAAGGCGAAGTCCTGCGGCTGACCCACGACCTCCTTCGCCGCACACCCCTGATGTCCAGTCAGGAATTTCAGGTCTTCACAACTACACCACCGGCCAATCGAGCGATTCTCGATGCCGGGGACCGCCTTCTTCAGCCATATCAAGCCGCTGCAATTCCCCTCCCCGCCGAGCCTGGCCAAGCGGTCGATCCACGACTTGCCGAAACCGTCAGTCGTTCCGGATTTCCGGAGAAAATCGTACCGACTATCGAAGCACGACTCGTCGTCGCGGGGCAGCCAACAGTGTTGCTCGACATCGATCTGTCTGAGCAGCAACGGGCTACCGCCGCCGAAAGAGTTGAACCCATCATTGGAACACATCGCCGCGGCGATGTGATTTGGAGGCGAGGTGATGTACTCACGGCAAAGCAGTATCAGAACGCCATGCTTGAAACCTCGCAGTTCGCTGCCGCCGCCCCCATTCTCACTCGGTGGCTTCCCCGCCTCGGCGGCATTGGATTGCTGGCGATGCTCGCCGTATTCATCGGTGCATACACCACCGTCTCCACTCCCCGCATAGCGAGAAACTGGTTGCGACTTGTTGCGCTGTGCGCACTCATGGCCGGCATGTTGGCCGTCAGCGTCCTCATCACCATCGAGGCACCCGGTTTTCTGTTTGCGGCGGCGATTGCTCCAACGCTGCTGGTGGTCACGGTTGCCTGCCTTGCGTATGGACAACGGATGGCCATGTTTCTCGCCTTCATGCAGTGCGCACTTGTCGCAATGGCGCTTGAACAACCCATGGGATGGTTCATCCTGATCGTTGCAGGTTGCGGCACGAACATCGCCCAACTGCGAGAAGTCCGCCAGCGACAGACCCTGATCCGCGCCTCCGCCGTCACCGCAATCGTTCTTGGCATCGGCGGATTCCTATTGGGCATGGTGGAATACCCGGACTTCGCCATCGCGTGGGGGCAGGCGCTCGCCAACGCTCTGCTTGCGAGTTTCGCCGCGCTGTTCGTCGGATTCTTTGTTCTGGGCATCCTGCCGAGCATTGAACGCATTTTCGACATCACCACCGGCATGACCCTCGCCGACCTTCGCGACCCGCGGCAACCCCTTCTGCGTCAGTTGCAGCAACTTGCCCCCGGCACTTTCAATCACTCCCGGCAGGTTGCGGATATAGCCGAGGCTGCGACTGAAGCGATCGGCGGAGACGCGCTTCTCGCCTATGTCGGTGGCCTCTACCACGACATTGGAAAGATGAATAAGCCTGAGTACTTCGTGGAGAATCAGTCGGGTTACAACCGGCACCGCGAACTCAAACCGTCAATGAGCCTTCTGATCATCATTGGACATGTCAAAGACGGCATTGAACTCGCCCGCGAGTACGACCTGCCCCGTGACATCATGCACTTCATCGAGTCCCACCACGGCACTACGCTGGTTGAGTACTTCTACCACGCAGCAAACCGCGAAGCGATCGAGGCAGGCGAAGATCCAATCAGTGAGATGAACTTCCGGTATCCCGGGCCGCGGCCTCGGTCCAAGGAAGTCGCGGTCCTGATGATTGCCGATGCGGTCGAGTCGGCTGCACGAGCCATGCCCGACCCGAACCCGGGACGCATCGAGGCGCTTGTTCGAGACATCTCGCGCAAGAGGTTGCTCGATCATCAGTTCGACGAATGCGGGCTAACTTTCTCCGACCTTGCAAAAATCGAGGATGCCATCGTGGCGAAACTCAACGCCATCTACCACGCGCGGGTGAGTTACCCAACAACGGACGCAGAGCCAGAGCCAGACGCAGAGGTCAGGCAAGCGGAAATCGACGCGGAAGCCTCCGCGTAGCAGGCCGCTAGTCACCGCTCGGCGAAGGCGCCAACTTATCGCCTCCAGTGGCAACCGCCCCGCTGTTCAACTGTTCCATGTCCATGCCGAGCCTCGCCAAACCCATGACATTGACGCGGAGTGTGGCTCGCTGGTGGCCAGTTGACCGGCCGAGGACCAGTGATGACCGCGCAGAAGGCGAAGTTGCAATCGAGCCAGACCCGTGCCCCGTCTTCTCCGCAATGTCAAGGAAGGCTGCCATGAATTGCCGGGGATCGACAGTGAGAGCCAAGTCGATCGACTCCTCACCGTGTTCCTCGAGCAACTGTGTCAGGAGGTTGTCATTGAGCTTGCCAATCGGATTCCAATCTGCACTCCCAATGCTGAACGCCTCGATCGATTCCTCCGGCGAGGTGAACTTGATCTGGCTATCGCTCCCAAAGAGCGCCGAAAAGACTTCATGATTCGGCCCATCACCAACAACATCGATCGACCATGTGTTCGCCTCGCCATCCACCGGCTTGGCCTCCACACCAGACTGGCCCATGTACTCGATGAACTCCTTCGTGAAGCCGGGGATCGCGGCTGCATACGCCTTGCTGTCCGAGACATCGGCAAGTGACACAGCATCGAATCCCTCCGGACCCAAGTTATACGTCGCAACCACACCACCGCGTGTGAGTTTGATCATCTCGGCGGCCATGTCCTGCGTCATGAATGGAGCCGACTCCGAATTCGCCAATTCGGCTAGCGCCTCAAAGTCAATGCTCGCGTAGAGTTCAAGCATTCGCTTGGACATCGCCAGCGATGCGCCTTGGCCTGCGGGCAGCATTCGTGACATTCGCTCAATGGCATCGTTGTCCGGTGAAACCTCGGTTGCGTTCGTAGTCGTGATGTCGAGATCAATGACAAAGTCGTACCCATCGAAGTCCCCGGTCGCAACAATGGTGTCCACCTGCCCAAGTGCCTTCATGGATTGGCGGAACGCCTTGCTGGCGGCAGCGGACTTCCGCTTCGACCGCTTGTCCGGCACTGACCCTGGCGGCACCTGATTCATCGACATGATCATGGCCCCGCCCATCATCTGGGCCATCGGGCCGAGTTGCTTCCAGAGGGTTCCGAAGTCCGCAACGAACACGAAGTCGCCAAGCGGCGCATCATCGATCAGCCAAGGACCTCCAGAATTGTCTTCCGACGGTGGTGACCAAGCCTTGCCGGAACTGGCAATGAGCCAACCGTCCTCAACAATTGCTGCCTTAAGGCCACCACTGATCGATGGAGCCTCGGTCTGTCCCTCCGCAAGGTGGCAGAAGAAAACCATCTCCGGCTGCGGCCCGAACATTCCCCCCCCGGGAGAGAGTGGATTAACCTTGGCAGGTTGCAGAACCAGCACCATCGGGCTATCAAGATCTACGGCGTCGGTGTCCGGGACAAATGTACGAACAAATGCCTTGATAGGACTCGCCCCTTGGACCGGAGCATTCGCGGCCCTCGCAATCTCATGCATCGAATCCCTGATCCCGGTTGGGTTCGTCACCACTAACACTGCAAGCGTGTCGTTGGCGAACCACTCCTCCGGCGGGAAATCCGCGAACGATATGTTTGTGACAGCCAAGAGAGCAGCGGGCATCACCGTATGGATTGTTTTCATCTTTTGGTTCTCCTTCCCTTCCGGGTCAATCAAGTAGCCTACCAAATCAACCTATTGCGATACTGAAACGCATGCGAGGACCTTTCTCTGGGCATTCGCTAAAGGAAAATCTTCCGAATCTCCACCCTTGCCCCAAATGAACCTCGCGTCATTGGTGCACCGACCTTGATAAACATGAAACACGACGACACGATGTGTCAGGACATGTTCGAAGGACGCCACTTCGTGCAGATCAGTCACCGAATCAATAGATCGCGCAACAACTTCCGTTTCGAGAGAGTGATCCGCTTCCACCGTTGGAACCTGCCACATGCTGCCCCATAACCCTTCGTTGGGGCGTTGTTCGAATGCGATGAGACCATCCTGATGCATAACAACCGCATGGTGGTGGATTCGTCGACGATCAGTGGTCTTCCGCGGCGGCGGTATCGACTCGATGTCATTTTTCCCCCGGCAATCGGACGCTATCGGGCACGACTCACACTCCGCCCGCCTTGGCGTACAGATCGTCGCCCCTAATTCCATCAGTGCCTCATTCAACATCGCCGGATCAGTTGCATCCTCAACCAGTACATCCGCCTGCTCCCATGTCCACGCTGAAGGCGACGCCTCGCCCCCGTGGCAATGTAGTCTGCAAAGGACGCGGTGCACGTTCGCATCGACGATCGGCGTTCGTTCGCCAAACGCTATCGACGCTACAGCACCCGCCGTATACCGCCCGACCCCCGGAAGCGTCTGAAGATCCGCAATTGTTGAAGGAACTTCGCCCTCGAATCGATCAACGATTGTCCTCGCAGCACCATGTAGCATCCTCGCGCGACGGTAATAACCAAGACCCTGCCAGGCAGCGAGCATTTCCTGCTCGGTCGCCTGTGCTGCTGCGATGGGCGTTGGGAATCGGACCATGAACGCCGTCCACCGGTCGATAACCCTCGAAACCTGCGTTTGCTGCAACATGAACTCGCTGACCAATCGACCCCAAGAACTCGTTCCGCGTCTCCAAGGGAGGTCACGGGCGTGCGTTGCATACCACGCCTCCAGTTGTCCGGCGATTGTGCTCATGCCTCCGCCAACACCTGCCGGACCGCTCGGCGTACCTCGCTCCAATCTGCCGATGGTGCCTTGTTGATCGTCAGCCGGTCACCATTGAAGAGTAGGCAACGCAGATCACAGCACCCAAAGAGTGATGCCGCTAGCGGATCACCTTCACTATCAAACGGATCTAAAAAACTCCGCGGACCGTTCGATACAGCCGCATCGAGATGCGCAATGAGGGCATCAGGATTGGGGGTTGTTTCGAATGAAAGGATGGCCCATGGCATCGCACGGGCAGGATAATGGGAATGGATTTGAAAATTCCCCATCTCGATCGTTTGTAAAAACAGCCCCCCGGGTGGAAACCTGAGAGGCTGTTGTTGTGTCAAATGTGTGAGATAAGGATTCAGCCCTCGCAGGAACCCCATGCCGACATGATCGCCAGCAGGTCACTGACATCAATCATGCCATCGCCGTTGACATCCTCCGGCCCGCCAGTGCCGCCCCAGGCTGAGACGATAGCCAGCAGGTCGCTGACATCAATCATGCCATCGCCGTTGACGTCCTCGTCGCATCCGGCATCATCGCAGTACGCCCGGGAGAGTTCCACGCCGTCAACACCAGCCTCGATGACTGAACCATCGCCGAGGTCGCTCGCAACAAACCGAACTCTGAATGCGTCGCTCGGCTCGAAGCCGGAGACCTCCGAGAGGTCGAACTCCTTGTAGTACCAGCCGCCGCTGACTTCTGAGCCTGTCGGCCCGACGGTCTCGAGCGTCATCCATGTCGCCCCGCCATCATCGGAGATATCAACATCAAAGATGTCATTCTGCGGATCTCCGCCTGCGCAGTCAGAGCCGTTGCTGTACCAGCGCCAGTACTTGAGCACCGGTCCGTCGCTTGCATCCATGAGCGGCGAAGTCAGGATCGTCGTGCCGCCGTCAACATCACTATTGCCATCGACATTGTCGGTGACATAACACATGCCGGAGCCATCTGCGTCCGTCGGTGGATCGCATCGATCACCGAAGCCCGCAGGCACACCGCGATCCCACTGACCGTCAGTCGCATTGCCGCTGACACTCCAGCCCTGATCGGTCTGGAAGTCATCGTCAAACACGACATCGAATCCACTGTAGGCAAGTGCGTTCCACGACGTCCCCGGTGCTGAAGACGGGCTAGTGTGATTGTTGCCCTCGGTGTCATCAACACTGACATACCAATCCACCGATGCACCGCAGTTGAACGCGGGAAAGACCGCAAGGTAGCCCTGGCTGGTTGATCCCATCGCCATTTCTGACCACCCGCTGCCGCCGTTGTAGTGCAGCATGCCGGTGTTCGGCGCAGGATCGGCGGTATCGGCCGAGACGCTGATCGCAACTTCGGTGCCGCCATTGGGATCAAGCAGATCGGGCCGACCATCCGGATACCCGATATTCACTGATGGTCCTGCTTCGCATGGTTCGCCCGGGCCATCGACCCGCAACACACCGCTGCCGCTGGCACTGCCATCCCATCCGCCCACGCGAATCAGATAGTGCTCGCCATCGACAACATTGGCCGTTGCATAGGATGTGTACCCACCACAATCGGCACCGTCGCCATTGCAGCCGATCTGCGTCTTGTTGTCGCAATCGCCCTGGTAGATCACGATGTCCGAATCGAATGTGACAAGGTCACATGTGCTGACCACCATCGATCCGGTGTCGCACGCCGTATAGCTGAACCAGACATCGGCGTACATTTCGCCGAGATAGGTTCCACTGCACTGAGCATCGCTGTATGCATCACCATCCGAGAGCGCGCCCACGGTCGTGAAACTCCAGTCGCCGTCGGTGACCTCGCGGGCCGTGGAGCAGAAGTCGTTGTCCAGCGGCTCGGGGATTTCATCCATGTTGTGCGCACCGAATCCAGCGATGATCTCATCGTAGTGCGGTGTGCCGTTATCCAAATCGCCGTCGTCATCATCCAGCGTCAGAAAATCAAGCGTGATCGTTGGATCAATAGACGTACCGCTATGCATCAGAATTGAGTTGACAGCTAGATTCGAGATGATGTCGCTGTAGTCGGTCGGCTCGGTCGCCATCAACGCTTGCCGCGTATCCCAGACGCATCCAGAAATCAACTGGCCACAGTCGTGGATCCCGCCCGAGCAGGGATACTGGTGCGAATTGTCAGCGGTTCGGATGCCGTTGTTGCAGTCGTCACTGAAGAATCCGCGGGCGAGTTCTGCATCGCCCGTAATGAGTACGCCCATGACATCGCCCATGCCCTCGCCGTATGCCCCCTGCCCACTGCCGCCGGTCGCCACCAGATGGTGACCATACTCATGGTGAACCACAACAGAGAACGCCGTGTTCGAACACCCGCCGCCCGCACTGTAGAAGTTGATCGATGAGTAGTCGTAGTACGCGTTGCAGGTGTCGCTGATATTCACATTGACCGGGAAACTCGTCTCATTCGCAATCTGCGGATAGGACGGGTTGTAGTCAAGCACAAAATCGCGAACGATATTCGCGTGCAGGTAGGCGTTGACCTCGGCACGATAGTACTCGCTGCTGTTCGCCGAGTTGTGCACGAAGTTCGCCATGCCAGGTGCCGACACATTCTGACTCAGCGTGGAGTCGCCGCCGGCCTGGTTGTTGACATTGAAGTAGTGACCATTGAGACCTGAAGTTACCGTCGCGCTTGATCCACTGATCGAAAGTACATAGTCGCCACTCGCATCGGCATATGTCGATGCACCGCCGCCACTAACCGTTGCGTAAGGAAGGCCTGCGTGTGATTCGTTTTCACAGACATCGGCCCCTGATCCCTCAGTAGCCATACCACCAACATTACCGGTGATGTCCGCATGAAGGATGCGATTCTCCTCGTGCAGGATGGTGCCGTTGCGGGCATCCACAAAGAGTTGCAGTCGCTGATAGTTCGCAAGGTCCCAACCACCGCCGATCCACGCGTCGAACACCAACGCAAGCCGTGGTTCCACTTGCTGCTCTTCGGTGCCTGCCCAGACAAACAACTCCGGCTCATCGATCAATACGCCTCGGCCAAGTCGCTGCGCAGCTGCGACCAGCGCGAGCGCGTCATTAGCGGCCAGATTCCGAGGGGCCTTGAAGCCGGTGATGTCGCGGAGGTCCGCAGTTGCGCTCACGGCCGGGAAGCCATCGACATTTCGCACCAGCACCATGAGCCGCGTGCCGTAGACCGGCACGCCGTCGGCCGTCTGCATGTAGTAGACGCCGGTGAACTTGGGCTCGCCGGTTGCGAGGTCATGCATCATTTCCTGCACGTTGTGACCGTCTGCAAAGGGACCGCGCGCCAGAAACTGGCTTGGATCCACGTTAAGCACTGCAGCCCACTGGCTGCGGAATGACTCAGCGGTAGCCTCCGGCGAGGTACCGCTGGCGAGTTGCCGATCTACCAAGCGGGTGACACGTCCTTCCTTGTCCATGACCCGCAGCCGCGGATGGTTCGCGCGAGCCTCTTGAAGGGCACGATCCTTGGCAAGTGAAGCAGGCGCTTCGGCTGAAAATGCACAGGGCGCAGCGCCGAGGATCGCCGCAACCGCGATGGTTGAAAAGCGTGTGTTGGTCATAGTCTTCCCGTTTCCTCTCTCAGGGGATGTCTCTCCGAACGCTCGAACCCCGGCCTCTCTCTCTTCGATTCGTACTTTCATACTGACAGGTTCCTGCCATATCGCAAGCCCCAAGGCGTGTTTCGTGCACAGATGTGAAGATGGAGAATCGTCCGGATGTGTGTTGACTACACATTGCTGGAATGCCGGGATGTGGTATTCTCCGCCTCCCGCGGCCTTCGCAAGCACTCTGGAAGTCCCAGAAACTTGGTGGCCGCGACAATCTAGCGGGTGTAGCTCAGTGGTAGAGCGTCACGTTGCCAACGTGAATGTCGACGGTTC
>CAZJKE010000004.1:0-44781 GCA_964546585.1 uncultured Isosphaeraceae bacterium
GACTGGTTCGGTGACATTCTGCCGGAGATGAGCCACGAATCGAAACTGGACAGTCCAGACCGCGAGGCGCTCACCGCCTACATTCGCGCCGTCATGACGATCGAACTTCCGACAGATGTAACCGCGCCTGACTGAGTCGTACCGCCTCATCGTTGCGGTCAATGCCGATCCACCGCCGACCCTCTTGCTCGGCCGCCTCCAGCGTCGTGCCACTGCCGCAGAACGGGTCCACCACCAATCCGCCCGGCGGGCAACAGGCCGCTACGAGCAACCGGAGCAAGGCCAGCGGTTTTTGGGTTGGGTATCCGAGTCGCTCGTGGGCCATGTTGTTGATGGCGGGAATGTCAAGAACATCCGTCGCCTTCTTCATGCCGCCCTTCATTCGATTGCTCGTTGCGGGGACCATGGGCGGTTCGAACCACCGCTCCTCGCTTACCTCGTAGTAGAGAATCGAGTCGTGCTTGCGGGCGAATCTGCGAGGTGACGATCCGCCGAGGCCGTACGACCACACCAGTTCATTGACGAATCGATCTGCACCCAAGACATCATCGAGCATCAGTCGAAAATGGTGCACCGTTCGCCAGTCGCAGTGGACAAGGATGGCACCCGCTCTCCCCAACTGGGCGATGCATGCCTCGACGCGTGGGCGAATCCATCCCAGATAGTCATCAAACGAGTCGGAGAAACTCCCTTCATGTGCCGATCGAACCAGGCCTGTATTGAACGGCGGGTCGGCGTACACCAGATCGATCGTTCCTCCGTCCCATGCCTCCAGCACATCAAGACAATCGCCGTGGATAACCTGTCCCGCCTCGCCCATGCCGCACACGGTAGTGGGGTGGTGCGGTCAAGACAATCGCCAAGGACTGCTTCCCACCACCATCGGACCGTATTCTGCCACCCATGCTTACCTGGCTGATGATCGCATCGCTGGCGGCGGAGCCGCGCATTCTGGACAACCCACGGACGCGACTGGGACATTCGTCGCAGGTTCCTCGCGGAAGACGGATCGCCCGGGCCAATCACAAGGTTTGATGCTTCCGCGGATGAAGGACACGGCGCCACTTACTCCAACCCGTACCGACTTGGCGACAGGCTCGTGAACGCCTACCGAGGCGCAGGGTGGGATCCCAACCTGCTGCTCAGCGACGACGGCGGCGAGTGAACATGCCAGCGACGGCGAGCAGGCCCAGCGCACCGGGGGAGGGGACGAACTGGTAGGCAAATGCATATTGGCCCACGACGGAGAACGCCGCGGTTCCGGCGACTTCCCAACTCCCCGCTTGATGGGTGACGAACTGGATCGGTTCGCCTCCGAGTTCGCCGAGTCCGAGGTCATACATGTTGACCGTTCCGGTTGTTGCCGATTCGATGTCGCCCCATGCAACGCCCGCGGCACTTTGACCGTGCTCCCATTGCAACAGCGCGGTAACCAGTTGATTGCCGTTGCCAAGGTCATACCAGTCCACTTGACTTCCCTTGTCGCCGCCGGCGAACCAGTCGGTTCCCTGTCCAGTGGTGGAAGAAAACCCGAGGATGGAGTCGATATTTCCAGAGGGATTGCCACTCTGGATCCCATCGAACAGGCCGACAATCGACAGGCCCGCATCGGTGGTAGCCAGCAAGAAGGAAAGGCGACCCTCAGTATCAATACCATCGTCCTCCAAGGTCGCGGTCAGTACTTCGGCATCATTGGCGGAAAAAACATGCGAATCGCTCGAGAGGATCCCAGGTACTGCCCCCGCCTGAAGTTCGTAGGAGGAGCCGCCGCCCTCGATGTTGACATAGCCCGCTCCCGCACTAGCGGCAGCGGCAGCGGCCCCAAAAAGGGCTAATTTGAAATGCACCTGCGAAGGCATGGTCAAGCCAATCATCGGCCCTTTCTACGCATTTCCCTAGTGAATTGATCGCGAATCCCCGCGGATACCCCTCTACGAAGCCCCCAAAGTGCCCAAATTGTTATGGGTTCCCGGTCACAGCAGGGGGCTGATCAGCCCCATGGCGTTATTCCAGAGCCGCTCGTGGAGGGGCCAATCGGCGGCTGCATGCGATGGCAGGACGGTGCTCTTGGTCATGTACGAGCTCTGGAGGAATCGCAACTGACTGGCGAAATCTGAGTCGTATACCAGCATGCTGACCTCGAAATTGAGGTCCAGGCTCCGTCGATCGAGGTTGGCCGACCCAATCATCGCCGTGGCCTTGTCGATCGTTATGGTCTTGGCATGCAGCAGACCACCCTTGAATTCATGGATGTTGACGCCAGCGGCCTGCAATCGTTGATAGCGGCTGCGGCTGGCGGCCGCGACCATCTTCGAGTCATTTCGGGCCGGGACAACCAGATGCGTCTGCACACCTCGCAGGGCGGCAATGCAGATCGCGGCCTCCGTCGCCTCGTCCGGCGCGAAGTACGGGGTGGTGAGAACCAATTCCTCGCGGGCCGCGAACACGGCAGTCTGCAGCAACTCCCGCAGGGCGAGACTGTCGAAGTTTGGACCGGTCGCCATGATCTGCACCGGCATCGTGTTGTCCGCATTGCACACAGGCGAACCGAGCATGTATGCAAGAGATGCGTCCGTGTCCATGTACCAGTCTTGCACGAACAATGCCTGCAGATCGTGGACGACCGGGCCCTCGACGCGGACGGATGCGTCCACCCATGGCGCGAACTCCGGCTTGGGCGCAAAGGATGCCTCGGCGATGTTCTGGCTACCGAGATACCCGATACGCCCGTCTATGACCGCCACCTTTCGATGGTTGCGAATATCCATGCGGGCGAACGCTGATCGGATGATGTTGACTGGCAATGCGGCGACGACCTCCACACCGGCCCCGCGTAGAGATCCGGGCAGCGAAGACTTCAAAAATGCTTTGGAGCCGACTGCGTCGACAAGCAACCTACAGGTCACACCGCGACCTGCCGCCCGCTGTAATGCGCCGCAGATCGCCTGTCCCGCCTGATCATCAAGCACAATGTAGTAAAGCAGGTGACAGTGATCCTCGGCCGCATCAATGTCGGCGACGAGTGTCTCGAGCAGTTTCTCCGTTTCGGACAACAGTTCCGCATGGTTGCCGCCAACCACCATGGATGCGCCCACTGCCTCGGCAAGATTCGCAATGGATTGATAGGCCTCGGGAACGCGGCCGATGATTTTCTCGAGTTCGGGCGCGTGCGCTTCCAGACTTGCGGGGATTTCTGCGACGATCGTTGCGTGGCGGCGGATGCGCTTGCGGCCGAGCCGGGTTGTTCCGAGCAGCAAGTACGAAAGTGATCCGATGAATGGGAGTGCGATGATGAGCACGATCCAAGCCAATCGCACTGCCGGTGATCTTCCCTTTCGCAGCAGGACAACTGCGATCATGGCCGCCTTCAGCGACAACTCGATTATCAGCAGTATTGTGGGCCAGGACAGATCGGGCATGGAGACATGCTACCGCCATGCCACGACACCGGCGCCTTCGGTCAACTGAAGCGTTTCGCTCTTTCCGCGATCGATTCGGCCGTGCGATGCAACGAAGTGATCCAACCGCCGCACCTTCTCCGCGGCCAACGCTTCGAGCGCCTGCTCGCTGCCGGGCGCCGATCCCCAGACAATCCGACACGGCGTGTCGGTCAACAGGGCAATGTGTCCGTTCTCCCGCCACATCGCCACATCCACCTGCTTGACCTGTACTGCCCATGGCTTGGCGTAGATCACCCGCAGCAGCGACAGCGCGGACGCAAGATCGCCACCCATCCATTGTGCACCCGCACACGCTGGTGGAGCATGTTGCAGGCCGACGATCGTTATGAAGTGGTAGTTCCCGCGAACCAGCGGCTCTGCTCGCTCTGGAAGGACACGTCCTTCGACATCGGCGAACCACTCCTGCTCTCCATGCAGGACTCTCGCGTATGGAGCAAGAAATGTAGCGTCGACCGCCACGCACGTCTCGCTCAGCCATGACACCTGCCGAACCTCTGCGAAGTAGCCGGTTGCGCGGAGGTTTTCGGCGGTGTGCAACAGGGGTGATCGCTCTATCCGGACGCCGACAAGGCTCTCCCGTACGACGATCTCCAGTTCAGTCACCAGGTTGCCATCGAGCCAGTCCGGCAGCGTGGTGAAGGCAACGCTGATCGCCGGGGGGGCCGTTCGCGGTGTGCGAAGCCTTGGAACGCCAAGAATCAGCAGTGTGCCCAGTCCACCAAGCAGTACCGGCCATGCCAAAGCGGCGATGATGCCGCGTCCGGAGGATCTATTTCGTCTCGTGCGAGCCATGGCGTACACCTGCCATCGGTTCGGTTGGCGTCTTGACTTCAGTGATGCGTTGGCGTGTGCCGCCGCGCAGCAGCCAGCACCAGCCTTGAGCAGAGGGAAGGCATGTCAAGACCATGCGCCTTTGCAGCCATGGGAAACAGGGAATGCGTGGTGAATCCAGGCATCGTGTTGACCTCAAGCAGCCACGGGCCGCCATCGTCGACGATGTAATCCACGCGGGCAAGATCTCGCACACCAATGCTCCGACAGAGTTGCATAGCCTGGTCCTGGCAGAGGTCACGGCAGTCAATGTCCGGATCGGTGACATATCTGGTGTCGTCCCGGTCGTACTTTGCTGAGTAGTCATAAAACCCTGTGGCGGGCACGATCTCCAATACGGGCAAAGCCTCATCTTCAAGCACACTGACCGTTACTTCGCGGCCGGAAACGAGCGATTCGGCCATCATGGAGGACCGATGGGAAAGGTTGAGGATCCCCGTGGAGACTTCCGCCGCGGTTCTGCAGATCCGCATGTCAACACTGGACCCATCTGCGACGGGCTTGAGCATCAGCGGCGGTTCGATGCCGCACGATTGATCTGCACCAACGCTGCTCCAAGCAGGTGTTCGCATCCCTAGCGACGAGGCCCGCTGTTTGGTTGCGATCTTGTCCATGGCTAGCGCCGATGCCTTTGCATTGCTGCCGACGAAACACACGCCGCTCCCTTCGAGCATCTCCTGCAGAACGCCACCTTCACCAAATGGACCATGGAGCGCAGGAAAGACAACATCGGCGGCGAGCGCCGTGAGATCCTCGATTCGCGGGCGATCGATGATGTGACGGGCCACGCGATACTCACCCAAAGTCTCCAGCGCGTCGGCGATCGCAGTGCCGGAAGCGATGGACACATCCCGCTCGGCATCTGGGCCGCCCATGAGCACCGCGACATCAATCATGGTCGCACATCCTCATCCCGCGACCATACGACGACCTCCTGCTGCAGGAGTACACCGCAGTGTTCCTGCACGCGCGTACGTACTTCCTCGATGAGGTGCATAACATGTCGTGCGGTTGCATCGGGACTGGTCACAATGAAGTTGGCATGCTGATCACTGACCATGGCGCCGCCGACGGCCAGGCCCTTGAGTCCCGCCCTGTCGATCAGTTTCCCGGCCGACATCCGCTCGCCGGTTTCAGGATCCAGTGGGTTCTTGAAGGCGCACCCGGCGGACGAATCAGCAAGGGGCTGTCGAGACGTCTTCCACGCGAAGATCTCATGCACTCTCGATCGGATAGCGACTGGGTCCTCTCTTCGCAACGCGAAGGTCGCCGACAGAACGATGGGCTCGGCGATACGGCTCTCGCGATATCCGAAGGACACTTCTTCACGAGGATAGGTGACCCTCTTGCCGCCCGAGGTCACGCAGGTCACCGTGCTCAATGCATCACTGATACAGCCGAACCTACCGCCTGCATTCATGCGAATTGCGCCGCCGATTGTGGCGGGAATGCCCGCCATTGCTGTAAGTCCGTCGAGTCCTGCCCGGACTGAGTTCATGAGGGTCTCGGCCATGTCGGCGCCGGCCATGACCTGCAGCGAATCAACCGAGCCGACCTTGTTGAATTCCCACTTTCGAAAGCAGGGTTCGCTGAGGGAGACGATGACGCCGCCAACGCCAATGTCATCGATCAGGAGGTTGGCGCCCTTTCCCAGCACTCGAATGGGCACATCTGAATCCCTGCACCGGCGTATCAAGGTCGTGAGGGCTTCTGGCGTTCGCGGGCGGACGAGCGTGTCCGCTCGGCCGCCGACCACGAAGTAGGTCATGGAACCGAGATGCACATCCAGTTCGACGGACACATCGATGTCCCCAAGGAGGCTTGATCTGGAACGCGCAGGCATCGCCTCTCAGGATACCGTGCGTTCGGACGCGAGAAGTTCGTGGGCAATCGTCCAGACCGGGCCGGCTCCCATGATGACGACGAGATCGCCGTCCCGGATCGAGTGTCGAAGGTGCGTGGTAATGGAGTCGAAATCGTTGATGTGACGGGCGGCCGTGCCCTTGTCAATCAGGCGATCGACGAGATCTTGCGCAGAGACGCGTTGTTTCTCTGTAATGGAGTCTCGTACGAAGTAAATGTGTGGCACGATGACTTCGTCGGCGCACGAGAAACTCTGGGCGAACTGATCCAGGAGAAACCGTGTTCGGCTGTGCTGATGGGGTTGAAAGACACAGACGAGCCGCTTGGGAAGTTCGGCGGCCCGTAGTGCTTTCAGCGTCATTTCGACTTCGGTGGGGTGGTGACCGTAGTCGTCGTAGATAACGGCGGTTCCACCGTCGCTCGTGCGTATTTCACCGAGTCGCTGCAGCCGGCGGTCCAGTCCCTCGAACGACTCCAGCGGCGGCACGATGTCTTCCCAATCAACGCCCAGTCTGGCGGCCATGATTGCAGCGGCGGCGGCGTTCATCGCGTTATGCGCCCCAGGCATGCTGTTGGTCCACTGGATCGTCCACATGCCGTCACGGAGGATGCCAACACGGCGAATGGTTGGATCGAAGATAACCTGATAGTCGGCCTCGGGGTGAAAGCCGAAAGTCTCTACACGGCAGTCCAGTCCAGGTGTCACGAGTTGTCGATGGGCACCATCGTGGGCGATGAGCAGGTATCCGTCATCTTGTGCATGAGGAATGCGGCGAGCAAATCCGCGAAACGCATCGATGATCGCGTCGATCGAATCGTAGATGTCGAGGTGGTCTTCCTCGATGTTGTTGATGATCGCCATGGCAGGGTTGTGATCGTGGAATGAGCGATTGAATTCACATGCCTCACTGATGAGGATGCCCTTTCGGTCGGCCATGGGTCCTTGCGGGATGGTTGCTCCACCGACGCGGCATGAGCCGCCGATCTGCGGGCAGTTGGCGCCGACAATGAAACCCGGGTCGAGTCCGGTGGCGATCAGAATATTGCTGAGCATGGATGCGGTCGTACTCTTGCCGTGCGTGCCAGCGATGCAGACTGCGGTGCGATGCTGTTGCACAAGACCGAGCATCCGAGCATACGAGAGCACGGGGATGCCGCATTCCTCAGCGTGAAGAACCTCGGGATGGTCGGCCGCTATTGCTGCGGAGCAGATGACCGCGTCGCAGTCGTTCGGAATCTCCAGACCGTCCTGAGTATTGTCGACGGGTATGCCGTCTTCGAGCAGCGAGTCAGTGATCGGCGAGGATGTGCAGTCGGACCCAGCGACGCCTGCGCCCATGCGGTGAAGCAGACGGGCCAGTCCGCTCATCCCGCAGCCGCCAATGCCTGTGAGGTGAAAATGCCGCTCCTCGAGATGATCGAGGGTGAATGGGAGCGCGGATCGAGGAGAGGGCATGCACCGATTCTATCGGCGACAGGGGTACAATCCGCGCCAACATGTCCGAGGAATTGCACGCCCAGATCCTGATCATCGATGACGAGCCGGAGCACGCCGAGGTCATGGCGGAGGCTCTGCGTCGCCTTGGACATGTGTGCACGGTGATCGATGGACTCGAAGCCTCGCGTGAAGAACTTGCCCTTGGTTCCTTTGATGTCATCGTGACCGATCTGGTGATGGAGGATCAGACCGCGGGGCTGAAGGTGCTCGAGTTGGCGATTGAGCACCAGCCGGATGCGGCAACGATTCTGGTGACTGCGCATGGTGATGTCCCGACGGCGAAGGCTGCCCTGCAGGGCGGGGCCTACGACTTTATCGAGAAGCCGTTGGACCTAGATGTCTTCCGCAATCTCGTCACGCGGGCGGCAGAGACGGTCATGTTGCGGCAGCAGAATGAATCGCTTCGCGGGCAGGTCGATTCGGCATACGGTTTCGAGGGCATCGTTGGGGAGTCCAAGGCAATCAGACGGGTGGTCGACATGATTCGTCAGGTAGCACCGAGTTCATTGCCGGTGCTTATCGCCGGTGAATCGGGGACGGGCAAGGAACTCGTCGCGGCGGCCATCCACAGCCAGTCGAATCGTGCGAAGAAACGATTTGTCGCATTCAACTGTGCGGGGCAGAGCGAGTCACTCTTGGAGGATCAGCTCTTCGGGCATGTACGGGGGGCATTCACGGGGGCGGATCGCGATCGACAGGGTGTCTTTGAGTATGCCGACCAAGGGACGCTCTTTCTCGATGAAATCGGCGACATGCCGCTGTCGATGCAATCGAAACTGTTGCGTGTGTTGGAGAGCGGGGATGTGGTTCGGCTCGGCCAGAATGACGCGAAGAAGACGGATGTCCGATTCGTCTCTGCGACCAATCGAAATCTCCGCGATCTCTGTGACGAAGGGACATTCCGAGAGGATTTGTATTTCCGGATCAACGGCGCGGAGATCGTAGTGCCTCCGTTGCGAGATCGCCGAGAGGACATTCCGCTGCTTGCAAGTCACGCCTTGGGTGTGCATGCTGCGGATACGGGAGTTCCCATGCCAGCCATTTCCGAGCCGGTCATGTTGCGGCTAGTGGCGTACGACTGGCCGGGGAATGTTCGCGAGTTGTTCAATGTGGTTACGAGGATGGCGGTCATGGCTGGCGGCGGGAGGATCGAACTCTCGAGTGTGCCGGATCAGATTCGGAGTAGTGACAGCGACGAGTCGCAGTCCATCGGCAGCCTCGCCGGCGTGGGTTTGGACAAGTTGGAAAAGGAGGCGATTCGCCAGACGCTGCAGATGACTGGCGGGAATCGCGAGCAGGCTGCCAATCTTCTGGGAATTGGCGAGCGAACCCTCTATCGCAAACTCAAGGAATTCGGGCTCAAATAGCCCTTCTTCGCCCCGCAGCACAATCGCGGCCCAAAAACCCACTTCCCGACCACGCCAGCAGGGACACACCCGGGGTGTGTCCCGGGGTGTGACCCCTAGCGGATGGTGCCGGTGGCGGGAGAGATGCTGACGGTGGCCGTGGCATCGTTGGATTGAAGCGTGACTTTGGCATCCTCAGAGAAGTTGGCGAGCCCGCCATGGTGATCGAAGGTCACCGGTTCGCCGCTGCTTGTCGATGCAACTACGCCACTTGCCGGCCGACCGCGTCCCTCGCCAAATCGCAAGGAAAGCGGATTGCCGGTGAACGCGTCGAGCAACGGCGTGTCAGGGGCTGCGCCATCGGAGATGATCCAGCCGCTGCCATCATCATCCAGACGCAGCGAAATGCTATCGCCCGGCCGCGAGATCGCCAGAATCTGCGCGTGCTCGAGGTCACTGATCAACAGTCGCTTTGCCGAGTCCAGACCAACCGTATCCCAGGATCCGAATCCGGAAATGGCTACTGCTGACACCACCGCCAATACCGCGACGGTGATCATGAGTTCCATCAGTGTGAATCCGGTGCGTCTCACTGCATGTCCCCACTTGCCACTGTCCATGCACCGCTTCGCCGCGCCTTCCGCAACATCTCCTCCCAGTGACGGATATCGGATCCGTACACGAGCAGGAGATACACGACGTCGTGGGGTCTCGCGGTTGGCTCCGTTCTCCAATGCGGCGAGTCCCAATCGTCGTCGTCATCCTGATCGAGCGATCGCAGTATCGCAGCGATCGTCGCGGGATCCAGATTGGCGAGTTGATCCAGTGCGGCGTGAAGATTTCCGTACTCATCGAACATCGGGCTGTCCGAGTCGACATAACCGCCGTTGTCGAGCAGGGGGTCATACAACAACCGCGATGCGCCGCTCAGCGTCACCTCATCGGCTGCGATACGCCCGCAGATCGTCGTCGCCCCTGACGCCTCAACACTGCTGCCCGGCGCGTAGATCTCTGCTTTCACCGTTGATACGCCGCCAATATCCCACTCAGCATCTTCTCCCGTGCCATAGAACTGCACACGCTGCGGATCCATCCAACTCTGGCGGGATCTACCTGCATCGCCCACATAGGAAGAGACAATCTGCAAGTCGCCGCCGACATACATCGTCAATGACGCATCTTCCATCAGCATGATCTCCGTTGCACGGAGTTCGACATCCTCATGCACCCTCACCACAACCTCTCCGTGAATCTCAACTCGATCGGTTGGGCCGAGTTGAATCTCATCGACCTCGTATGTGCCACCCTCGATCCGCAATGGTTCGGATTGCCATGGTGAAGAATGACGGCCACGGGCGAACCATGAAGACCATCCATGGTCATTCGTTTCATGATCGACCTGTTGATCGGTGTCCCACGATCGTCCAGAGGCAGGGGCTGTCGGTGCGTCCGGAAAGCGGGGGGTGTCAACAAACTCTTCCTGCGCAATTGCAGAAGTAGTGAGCATCGACGATGCAGTCTCATCCGCATGCAGAACCAGATTCGACCTGGCACCGGGCTGCACCGCAACCGACATCGGACTGTGCGAAAGCGTACCTATCCGCATCGGTCCCACATTGGCACTCAGAGGTGAAGCCGACCATGCTGCCACGCGTGCTGCGCCGTTGATCTCGATGGACGACGCCGCGAAGATCGCGAATTCGCTGAGATCGACATCCACTTCGTCCTCATCTTCGATGACCGTGGCCGTTGCTACGGCGGTCTGCACCAGTTCGCCGACGGCGGCGCTGACTGTTATCTCGACCTCGGTTGTGTCCTCGGTCGGCGGCGCATCGGTCTCCGCATCGATGACAGTGATGAACACGGTTCCGGTTCCAAGCGAGATGTCACTTGCGACTACGCCGTCCACATGGGATGTTCGCCAGTCCGAATCGGTTTCCAGAATCGCAACAGCCAAATCAAGCCCGGATTCAGCAGCAACGCGGGCCCGAGCCGCAGCCTCGACATTCACGCCAATGGCGATCGAGTTGTCACGGCTACCAAAGTATGCAAGCGCCATGCCACCGGTGACCAGAATGGCCACCATGACGAGCATCATCGCGATTCCGCGGCGAGATGTGTTTGCGGCGTTCATGAGATCAAGCCTGCGGCGGCTGATGGAGTCGAATCGTCTCGTCCACAAGCGCCTCCGTCTGACTGGAAGTTGTTGTCTGCAATGTGAAGTACGCGCCAACCCGCTGCGACGCCAGCGGTTCGTCTGCCTCGGCCCAGAATGTACAGCTTTCTACGCCATCAACGAGAGGAAGCACTCCAATGAGATCCTGCGCGGAGAGCCCATTCAACAATGCGGCATAGTCGGTCATGGCCGTGCACTCAACATCAGCTGCATCGATCATGGACTGCGACCAGTTGTCCGGAAAGTCGACGAAGTGAACCGCAATCGTCTCATCGTTGGTATCAAACCTGATCCAACGAACTTCCGATGCGTGTACCGTTCCACTCTCACGGGAGTCCTCGAACCACAGCACCAACTCGCTGTCTTCACTGTTCAAGAGACATCGTGATGGAGCGATGTATGCCCCGAGCCGCACCTGCGACATGGCCAATCTGACGGCCGACTGCCGCCCATCATCACGGGATACCAATCCTCCAGATACCGCCACCATCATGGTGGCGATCGCCGCGCCGATCAGCGCAGTGATGCTGATGGCGAACATCGTCTCAAGAAGGGAGAGTCCACGACGATTCATGGTTGGGGCTCCGGAATAAATCGCTCCAGCGTCGCAAGAGCCCGCCCATCATGCAGCGATGCCACAACAGTGACCGATCGCCCCGCGACCATCACTTCCAGTTCAGGAACCTCGATCTCAGCATCCTTGATGGACACGGTGTGTTGCAGTGCGGCCCAATCGCCCTGCATGGCGTTACCCCACGGGTCGAGCAGATCGCTTCCTTCTTCGCCATAGCCATCCCAATTCGGCAGGCTGTCCCACGGTTCGCTGGCCACACGTGCCATCAATGACTCTGAGGAGATCGAGGCAACGATCTGCCTGCGGGCCTCAATGCTCTGTTGCTGGGCTGCAACAATCGCCGAGGTCACACTTGCAACTGCAAGCGTCAGGAGACCGACTGCCAGCATGGCCTCCAGGAGTGTGAATCCGCGTCGGACCTGTCCTTTGGTGTCGTGAGAGTGCATCGCTGTACAACAATCGAAAACCCATCCCTGCATCTCCTCCACGACACCAAGAACGAAGCGCGATCCACGACATCGATGCCCGCATCGTCGGCAGGGATACCCCATCCATCCAAATGGAGGTCCGATAGGCCGCGGGAGGGTGGCAGTGGCGTCTGATGGGCATCACGGCGATAATGCCCGCCATGCCGTGGCGGCTCTATCGCTACATGCTCGGCGATGTATTGAGGCAGTTCGCCATCACGGCGGCCGTCCTTGTGGTTGTCATTGCCTTTGGGGCGGCGGTCAAGCCTCTGGCCAACGACAGCCTCCTCTCGCCGCTTGATATTGCGAGGTATGTCGGGCTGGCCATCGTACCCATGCTCCAGTTCGCCCTGCCCTTTGCAGCCGCGTTTGCAGCGACGCTCAGCCTGCACCGCATGTCGCAAGATAACGAGATCATCGCCATGGCCGCCGCGGGGAATTCGTATGTGCGGATACTTGCCCCGGTGGTGGCGTTGGGCGTGGCATTGACAATCACGCTCGCGGTTCTCACCCAGTGGATTGTGCCGCAATTTGTGGGCATGATGGGGCAGGCAGTCACGCATGACCTGCCACGGCTTCTTGCGCGATCGATCCAGCAGCACACCCCATTTGTGCAGGGGGATCTGGTCATCTGGGCGGAGGACATCATCGTCGTTCCGGGAGGAGAGAACGGTGGCGAGCGTCTTGGATTGGAAAAGGTCGCGGTAGCCAAACTGGATAAGGCCGGCCAACCCATCATGGATCTCACCGCAAGCGCAGCAGTCGTGGACGTGCGGCGCGCGGACGGCGTGACCACTGTGTTTGTGGAAACGAAGAACGCTGTGTCCTGGGAGCGAGAGTCCGATGGATCGGGCATGTTGCACGGTGCGGAAAGGGGACAGTTGACCGACCCCGTCTCCCTGCCTTCCCTGACGCAAGGGAGGCCATCGTCCCTGACCCAGCCACAACTCATTGACCTGTACGAACATCCTCTGGAGTACGCGCAGGTCGCACGCGCTGCAAACCGACTCGCCGATGCACTTCGGCATGATCTGCTGTGGACACGCATGAACGAAGTGCTGCAGAGCGGGCAACCGCTCATTCTCCGCGCCGCATCAGGCGGCAGAACCTTCGACGTGTCCGCCGGTGGGATCGCTGGCGGGCGACTGCTCGGATCGGTCCATGTCACGATGCGTCACAAGACACTTGATGCCAGATCGCTGCAACCTCGTCGGGCGAACCTACTCGCCGAAGCATCTACGCGAGGCCGTGTGGAAGCGGTGACGCTTTTCATGAAAGATGTTCGGGTCGAAGGAGCAGAGGGCGGCGACAACCGACGCGATGAGATTACCCGTCCCGACCTTGTCCCCGAGAACATCGGTGAACTTCCCCGTGTGCCCAGGGAAGTGGACCGGCTCCTTGAGATGGCCGAGCCATCAGAGGATCCAGAGGTAGTCGCATCTGTCAAGTCGGTGCAGTCGGCACTGATCTCCATGCATCATCAGATCACCAGCAGAATTGCCCAACGATATGCGTTGAGCCTGTCCGGCATCTTCATCGTTCTTCTCGGTGGGATCTTTGCGATCCGGCTGCGAGAACGGCCGCCGCTTGCGACCTATCTCCTGGCATTCCTTCCCGCAGTCATCGACCTGTTGCTCGTGTTCGCCGGCGGGCAGATGGTCCGCGACGGCAGTGTGGTCTCTGGGTTCATTGTGATGTGGTCCGGAAATGCCGCGTTATCCGCGCTGGTGCTCTATCAGTGGTGGAGGCTTCGAACAAACTGATGAAGCGCCTCTACTGGTACATCATGAAGCGAATGATGATCAACTTCATCCTGTTGTTCACCATCCTCTTTCTTCTGGGAGCGCTGATCGATCTGGTCGTCAATCTCGACGAGTTCGTCAAAGTCGCCACGATGTCTGCTGAAGATGAGGGGTGGTGGTCCAAAGCCGTTGCGATCGTCCAGGTTGGCATCGGGTTCGAAGGGCCGCGTGTGTTCCAAATGTACGCCTACTTGTACGGACTGGTCGCCGTCGGCGCCATGGGATTCACACTTGCGCAGATGTATCAGTCTCGCGAGCTGGTGGCGATCATGGCAGCGGGCGTTGGACTGTACCGACTGGCCGTGCCGCTCCTTCTCGTGATGACGGCGCTCGGCATCGTCCAGTTGGCGAATCAGGAATACATGCTCCCCCGCGTCGCGCCACTTCTTCTCCGTGGACACGGCGAATCTGGAAGCGCGACGCCCGGGGGATTTCGTGTCCCGTTTACGCCCGACCGGCGTGGCACGCTCTTGTTGGCCAGGGAACTCGACCCGGGCACCGGAACCTTGATCGATCCCTCGTTTCTTGAGCGAAACGAGAGTGGTCGGATGGTTCGAAGGATCACTGCTGCTCGCGGAATCTGGACAGAGGAACCACCCGGATGGACACTGGAGGGTGGGACGGCCATCGCCATCGCAGTCGACGAACGAACGGCCGCAGTTACGCCCTCGCCGCCCACGCCCATCAGTTTCTACGCAACGGAACTCTCTCCCCACCTGCTGACGCTGCACAGGTACGGCCAGTATCTCGGCATGCTGAGCATGTCCCAGTTGGACCAAATGCTCGATGTGGCGGGGACATTCGATGGCCCACTCCTACGCCGCCATTGGTACGCACGTTTTGCGACGCTGTTGCTGAACATCCTTGCGCTGCTGATCGTGATTCCACTTTTCCTCACCCGCGATGTCATGTCTGTGGTAACGCGGGCGATGTGGTGCGCTGGGGCGGCCATCACGATGATGTTTGGCGGCGCACTGACGATGATGCTGCCCATGCCCGGCGTTCCGGCAATGGTCAGCGTATTCCTGCCGGCAGTCGTGTTGTTTCCTATCGCCCTTGTGCGGCTCGCGAGCCTGCGGACCTGATCGCGGTGCGAACAGCCTCGTCGTAGATCGACACATCGATCGCACTTGAAAGCCGACGAGCAAGTCTCTCCATCAGCACCCGTTCCTGCGCAAGACGCGCAAGGCGTCTCACCTCTGGTTCGACATCTGCAAGAGGTGGGGCGGGTTCCATCGATGATTCGCCGATCCGCTGAATCATGACCCAGCGATTGTTGACCAGCATGGGCGGCGATACACCCATGCTTGGGAGGGCGGCAAGCGTGGTACGGATGGCCTGAGGCCAGGCAGGATCGGCCTGACTGATCGGCTCTACCAGCCCGCCGCGGTCCGCACTTGCATCGACTGAACAGCGAACAGCGACATCGGTGAAAGCCGCGCCACCATGAATCTCCTGTGCGGCGGACATCGCTTCTTCGCGGTTGGCGGTCACGATAATCCTCGAAGGTGTGCGCGGACCCCACGTGAGGTCGTACATGCCCGCAATGGCAGCGGGGGTGATCTTGACATCGCCTTGCACCAGTTTGCGGAGTCCGGCCGTACGCCGCAGCAGATCATCAGCCCGACTCGGTCCCAACCCGCGGCGAGCGAGGAGTGTATCCAACATGGCAGGCGGCGAACTGGCGCTCATGGTCTCCAGCAAGATGAGTCGCTCGGCGGTCAGGTCCTCTGCCTTGAGGAAAATGCCTTGATCGCGGAGAGCCTGCTCCACCGCAATCGAGAGGGTGAGATCGTCGATGACTTCGCTCCCGCTCGCTTCGAGCAACCGCGGCCACAGGTCGGCCTGTGTGATGCGGTCATGACCGATGAGGGCGAGAGGGCGTTCCGCTGGTTCGGCGATGGGTGCTGAGGCGGGTGCTTCAGGGCTGGTTCCACAGCCATGAAGAGAAACCGCCACAAGGGTAGCCAACAGGACTCTCATGGTTCGCCAAGAGCATACCTCCTTCCTGTTACCGGACCACAGCGGGGGAGTATTGACGAAGTCACGCCCATCCTGCCGATGGCAGACGGACCACGGGCTGTGAGCGTGACCCCACAGGGTGTGGTGCTGGGAACAGGATGTTCGTCCGCCGTTGGAATCGGCGGGAACCAAGGATTGGAAGTTTGGTCACCGGGAAAGCACGTTTCATGAATGTACAGACCACGCGATTCGGATTGGTCGAAGTTGACCAGAGCCGCCTGATTCGGTTCCCATCGGGGCTGCTCGGGTTCTCCAGTTACACGCAATACGCGTTACTTCAGCCGGACGACGACGGGCTGTTCTACTGGCTTCAATCTACCGAAGCCCCCGAGTTGGCGTTTGTCGTGACTGACCCCGCTACTTGGGTTCCGGAGTATCAGGCGACGATTCGAGACGAGCAGATGAAGGATCTGGGTATCCGGGATCTCGACGAGGCTCAGGTATTCGCAATCGTGAACAAATACGATCGAGCGCTGACAGTCAACCTGCAGGGACCGATCATCGTGAATCTGAACAATCACAGGGCCATGCAACTGGTGCTCGCCGACAAGCGATGGACAACGCGACATGAGATTGTCCATCTCGCCGCCGAGCAGAGAGTGACGGCCTGATGTGTCATTGCGGCGTGCTCAGGGAAGGGCTCGCCAGGCGCTCAGGCGCCGAATCCAAGGAAGGATCCGAACATGCTGGTGCTGTCACGGCATCGAGATGAGACGATCATGATTGGCGACGACATCGAGTTGACGATCGTGGATATTCGGGGGGATAAGGTCCGAATCGGCATCAAGGCACCGTCCTCGGTGCCGGTCCATCGGAAGGAAGTCTACGACGCCATCCGGCTGGAAAACGAGCAGGCGACATCGCTCGACGATGAAGATCTTCGCTCGGTCCGTCCGCCGCGTATTGCTGGCATGTAGCGTCTCTTCGGCGTGTCAGGCGTTGTGCCAGAGCACTGCGCGTGCTCGACGCTTTCCGTCCTCAACGCCCGGCTGATTGAACGCGTCAACGCGCAGAAGATGGCCGGCGATGGCCGTCGCCCCTTGCCACAGGGCGATGAAGGCGCCAATGGACTGCTCATCAATCGCTGGCATCGTGATGGTGTAGACCTGCTGATCGGCACTGAGAAGCGATTCGGTTGTCGCCGCTCGTTCAGCATCGAGTACGTCTGCGAGCGAGCCGCCACCTTCATTGCCAGCCCAGTCCTCCGGCAACGGCATGGGATCGGCATGTGCGGCAATACTCACCATGCCGATTACCTTGTCCGGCGGACCGTCATGCCAGAGTTGCAATTGACTGTGTTGGTCCGCGGTGCCAAGTGCAGCGATCGCTGTCGGCCCAACCCTCGATCCGTTGTCGTCGATCTTGCCCAGTGATTCGCCCCAGAGTTGCACCCACCATTCGGCGAGTGGTTTGAGCATCGCGTGGTAGGGCATGAGGATCTGCGTCCTTCGGCCGTTCTTCATGGAAGCAACCAGCAGCGACGCCAGATCAGCCGCAGGGTTGCCCCGCACCCCTGTACACGCCGCGTGCATGTCGGCAGCACCTTCCAGAAGTGCCGCAATATCCACGCCGCAGAATGCTGCTGGAAACAGACCAGCGGGTGTAAGTGCACTGAATCGTCCACCGATGTCTGTGGGGATGGGAAGAAGGCTCCACTGTTTGGCGAGGGCAGCCTCATGAAGTGTGCCCGTCTCGCCTGTGATCGCTACGACGCGGCTCGCATCGGGTGAGAGTCGCTCTCGAACTGCGCCGAGAAGTGCAAGTGTTTCGAGTGTGGTTCCGGACTTTGACACCACGGCGACCGCGCTTGCTGCATGCGCCATCATCGCCCGCTCAACGGACGCCGGGTCGATGGCATCCAGCACGGTCATGTTTGAACCTGGTGCCAGTGCGGCCTGTACCGCACGCGTACCGAGGGCCGATCCTCCAACGCCCAACACCAGCAGGCCGGTCCATGTCTTGCAAAGGCGATCACACACCTCACCCACCACCTCAATAGTGTGGTTTCGAAGGGGTTCCTGCCACGCTCCAGCCCACCGGGGAGCATCGATTTCAGCGGCGTCGACGGCGTTCGCCATCGCATCGTCCGGTATGAGAAGTGACGAGTCACAGGTGGAGATGTCCACAGAGAGTTTGCTCACTGCAACGCCTCGTCCAGATCGTTCAGGAGGTCATCGCAGTCTTCAATGCCGACGCTCAATCGAACCAAGCCGTCGTCGACACCCAACTCTGCACGCACATTCGGCGGGACCGAAGCGTGGGTCATGATTGCCGGGTGTTCAATGAGCGACTCCACGCCTCCAAGGGATTCGGCAAGTCTGAAGATGCGGACTTTTTCCAGGAACTCTCTTGCTTCATCGATGCCACCGTCCAGAACCGCCGTGATCATGCCGCCACCGGCTGGCGCATCACCCAGCCGCATCTGGCGACAGGCGAGTTCATGTTGCGGATGGCTCTTGAGGCCCGGATAGATGACCCTTCGAACGCGAGCATGCGCTTCGAGCCATTCTGCAAGGCGCAGGGCACTTTCGCAGTGCCGCCGCATCCGCAGCGCGAGGGTCTTGATGCCACGAAGCACAAGATAGGAGTCAAAGGGTGACAGCACTGCGCCAGCCGAGTTCTGCACGAATCGGATTCGTTCTGCCAATTCGGTGTCGCCAGTAGCAAGAACGCCGGCGACGACATCGCTGTGGCCGCCGAGATACTTCGTCGCAGAGTGCATCACGATGTCGAAGCCGTGTTGCAAGGGCCGCTGCAGTGCCGGGGTTGCGAATGTGTTGTCGCAGGCGGTAAGAACACCGCGTTCTCGTCCGATGGATGCGACGGCATCAAGGTCGACGAGTTTCAACATCGGATTCGTTGGAGTCTCGACCCAGATGAGCCGGGTACCGTCCTCGATCGCATCGTTCAGTCTTTGGGCGTCAGTGAGATCCACGAAAGTGAACCGAAGACCCGACGATCGCTCGCGGAGGTGGCGGAAGAGGCGGTGCGTGCCACCGTAGAGGTCGTCCATTGCAACGACATGATCGCCGCTGTTCAGGAGTTCAAGCAGGCTGCCGATGGCCGCCATGCCGCTGCCGAATGCGAAGCCGCCCCATGACGCGTCATCATCGTCACCAAGCGTGGATCCCTCCAGTCGCGAGACGCATCTCTCCATCGCGTACCGCGTGGGATTGTGACTTCGCGTGTACTCGAATCCGGTGTGGACCCCCGGCGATTCCTGTGCGTAGGTGCTGGCCAGAGAGATGGGCGGCATGACTGCACCGGTTACTGGGTCGGGGTGCTGGCCGGCGTGAACGACCTTTGAATCGAAGTGGGTGTGATCCATGCGAATAGAGGGGGTCTCAGCGGGGAAGTTGCCGCCGCAGGTGGTTGATGAAGTCGATCTTGGTGATCAACCCGTGGAGCGATCCGTCATCGCCTACAACGATGGCGACCTTATCCGCTGCGAAGAGCGGGATGAGTGCTTCAATCGGGTCGGATGGTGTCAGCGTCTCGAGTTTCCGCGTCATGAATTGCGAAACGGGTTGGGAGAAGTTGCCGTGGTCATCGTGCACGCCCATCAGGATGTCGCTCTCGTCAAGGATGCCGACAACCTGCCCATTCTCGTCAAGGACCGCCATTTGGCTGATGTCATAGAGCCACATGGTCTTGATGGCTTGCAGGATGGGGAGTTGAGGCGACAAGGTGTGGTCCTCGGCAGCGCCGTGTCGGCGAGCGATGAGATCCCGCAAATCCCCGTGCCGCGGTCGGTCGATGAACCCTTGGTCAAGCATCCAGAAGTCATTGAACATCTTGTCGAGATACTTCGAGCCGTGATCGCAAGCAAAGGTGACGACTCGCTTTGGTTCCGCCTGCCTGAGGCACCAGCGAATTGCGGCCGCCGCCAGCGTGCCGGTGGACGATCCTGCGAGGATCCCCTCGGCGTGCAAGAGGTCCCGGGCCGTCGCGAAACTCTCGGCGTCTGAAATCCACATTGCTTCGGTGACGAGTTCGAGATCTGAGATCGGGGGTACGAAGTCCTCGCCGATTCCTTCGATAAGCCACGCACCGGGTGTGATTGTTTCCCCGTCGTTGACCAGCGGAGTGAGAATGGATCCTTCCGGGTCAGCCAGGATGATCTCAATGTCGGGATCCTGCGATCTCAGGAAGCCACCTACGCCCGTCACTGTTCCGCCTGAACCGATGCCCATGACGACCGCATCAATGCGGCCTTCCATCTGCTGCCATATCTCAGGCCCGGTGGTCTCGCGATGGGCTCGTACATTCGCTTCGTTGGCGAACTGGTTGGTGTAGAACCACCCGTTCTCGCGGGCCAGACGCTCGGCGACATCCTGGTAGTACTCGGGGTGTCCCTTTTCGACATCCGAACGAGCCATGATGACTGACGCGCCCATCGCCCGCAGGTGAGCGATCTTGGATTGGCTCATCTTGTCGGGGACGACGACGGTAGTCTGGTATCCCTTTTGAGTTGCGACGAGTGCCAGAGCGATGCCGGTGTTGCCAGCGGTTGCTTCGATGATCCGGCCCCCAGGCTGGAGCAGGCCGTCCCGCTCTGCCTGTTCGATCATGGTGAGAGCGATTCGATCCTTGATGGACTGCCCCGGGTTCTGGGATTCCAATTTAAGGAAGAGTTCGCACGGCCCGGTGTCCGTGGCGTGCAGTTTGAGCATTGGGGTGCCGCCGATCATCTCCAGCACGCTCTGGTGCGTTGTGAGCGATCGCGGCGTCGTTTCCGTCATGGTGGACAGTGTATCGTGAGGTCCCACGGGTCAGACCCAAAGAGGAGCGACCAAAGGTCGCGACGGGGGGGCCTGACCCGTTTCCCCTGCCTGGGGAGATCCCTCCAGGACCTGACGCGTCTTTCACACGGGCCGAGATTCCGGGGGTCAGGCCCGCGGGATATGACCCGCGCCCGAATCGGGCTTGGGTCACATCCTTTGGGGCCTGACCCGTTTTCCAAAAAAAGACAGGAGGCCGCGTCGCTGACGCGGCCTCCTGTCGGGAAAGGAATCGAATCTGTATTGATCAGCCGTCGCCGAGCATCGTGCGGCCCTTGACGCCATCGACATCGTGCGTGAATCCCGACCAAACGGTCCAGTCCTGCGAATAGCCGGCGTAGTACCCACCGTCGCCGTCACTTGTATCGCGGTGCCAGAGGCCTGTATCGGTACCCAACTGACCGGCGATCTTGCGGTCGCCCTGCTGGGCCTTCTGGATTTCAATGACCGCGACATGACCATCTGCGAAGGAGGTCACGGGGGCGGATTTGTAGGAGTGATTGAAGTGGTAGGGCTCGCAACCGTCGAAGCAGCCATCGCCAGACATGAACCAAGTGTCATCCAACTGGTTGCTGCATTCGTTGCCAGGACGATTCTGTAGCCAACTGTGCTCCATGAGCCAACCCTTCAGGTTCGGGTGCCGGGCCTGATCGAGCGTGGAGGGCTGGAAACCACGAGGGGTATCCATCGGGTCGGTGAAGGTGATGCCGGCCTCTTCGTCATACGCGTACACGGTCGCGTTGTACATCATGCCCGGCGAGATGACATAACTGGACGGTGCCATGATGAGGTTGGAGGTCCACAGCGGCGTGGTTCCCCAGTGTGGAGGAGCGCCGGTGGGGGGGCAGTAACTGTCCGGCAGTTCGAAGCAGGCTTCGAGAGCGGAGACGACGGCCGTGTCCTTCGGTGCGAAGTAGGCCTTGTGCAGTGGCTTGGAATCCATGTATTCCGCGCACTGCAGAGCATTCGGATGCCGCCATGTGCCGTAACCTGGTTTGCTGCTTGTTGTGTTGCCCGATGAGAAGGCGTAGGGAGCGACGCCGTCCACGCTGTTCAGGAAGGCGATGGAACTGCCCATCTGACCAAGGCGGATGCCGGGGTACTGGGCGTAATTTGGATCAACGCCGTAGTTGTTCTCGCTTGTCCACTGTCCGATCGCCGACGAGCAACTCGTTCCGGTACGGCTGCCCGCGGAAAGGTCGTGCGGTGCGGAAGTGAAGTGGTCGCCGTTCCAATCCGACTGGTAGTTGGTCATTGCGATCGTCACCTGGTGCAGATTGCTCTTCGACTGGGTTGTGCGGGCGGTATCGCGGGCCTTGTTGACGGCCGGGACGAGGATGCCCACGAGCAGGGCGATGATGGAGATCACCACCAGCAACTCGACGATTGTGAAGCCTCTTGTCTTGGTATGAGCCATGGGATTCGATTCCTTCTGTTGCGCTACTGGACGATACGGGAGACCCTGCCTCGCGGCTCCCCTCTTCCAAAGAAAAACAGAGGGAGCGAAAAACCACGAATCAACGTGACCGGTTTCAACGAGAAACCGCATTGCGGGCGCAAGCGGGAAGACATGCGGCTGACGCTTGCTTACCGATCCCAAACTGCGCGAGTTCGGTCAGCCGTGTACATGATTGGCGAAATAGGCGAAAAAATCAAAGGCGAAAGGGGTAAGAACCCCATTTTTTCGAATTTGATCACTGGTTCTCAGCCTATGAAAGTGACTCGAAGTCCATTTGGGATCCGGGTTTGCGCTCGATTCCCCGCTCAACGGCCCTGAGGCGGCCCTCCGCCGTCACCTGGCGTCCCTGACGGGTTCTGGCCACATATCCGGCCTGCAGGAGGTAGGGCTCCACGACATCCTGAAGCGTCCCTTGGTCCTCTCCGAGCGTTGCGGCAATGGCCTCGACTCCGACGGGGCCACCATCGTAGGTGCCAATCAAAGTGGCGAGATAACTGCGATCGAGCGGATCCAATCCCGCCTCATCGATCCCTTCGAGCGTGAGAGCCTCGCTGACGGTCTTCTGGTCCACGACCCCGTCCCGGCGAACATCGGCAAAGTCCCGCACCCGCCGCAGCAATCGCAATGCCACGCGAGGCGTGCCGCGGCTGCGGGAAGCGATGGTGGCCAATGGACCGTCACCAACCGTCATACCGAGCCGCTCGGCTGCTGCCCGCAGAATGGTCGCCAACTCGTCCTGATCGTAGAACCGAATGTTGTGGACGATCCCGAACCGACTTCGAAGCGCTGCGGTCAACAGTCCTGCCCGCGTGGTTGCGCCGATGAGCGTGAACGGCTTGAGCGCATAGGTCACGACCCGCGCATGTGTTCCCGAGTCGAGCGTGAAGTCAATCTTGAAGTCCTCCATCGCTGGGTAGATGTACTCCTCCACGGAAGGTGGAAGGCGGTGAATCTCGTCGATGAACAGAACATCGCCCACTTCCATCCGCGTCAGTGTGCCGACCAGATCACTTCCCCGCGTCAGGGCGGGGCCGGAGGTGACCCATGCTCGTGTTCCCAGTTCATTGGCGATGACATGGGCGAGCGTGGTCTTCCCCAATCCAGGTGGTCCGTACAGAAGGACATGTTCCATGGGCTGGCCGCGTCCCTTGGCCGCTTCAAGGGCGATGTCCAGTCGCTCCCGCAGGTCTGGCTGACCGACATACTCCTCGAGGCGCTGCGGTCGCAGCGAAAGTGCAGGTGTTGCCTCGTCGGTCGGCTGTTGCTCAGGCGAGATGATGCGTTCGCGTGCCATGTCAGTTGTCCTCCAGCGAATCAATGGTCTCCACCAACTGCGACCATCGCTCCTCAAGGTCGCCGGTGATGCCAATGGAGAATCGCACGAGCCCAGGTGAAATTGCGGCCGCGTCCCGGGCCTCGTCGGTCATCTCGCTCGATGTCGAACTTCCCGAACAGGACATGAGTGTGTCGAAGTACCCGAGACTGACGGCGAGGAATCCGAATCGATGGTCGTTCTGCAGTTCGTGCATGACGCGATTGGCTCGATCCTGCGTCCCGAAATCTACAGTGAACAGTCCCCCGCAACCGTACCCGTCGTTGGCAACCTTCAACAGCAATGCGTGGTCCGGGTGAGAGGGGAGGCCCGGATAACACACATCCAATCCCTTTGTTTCGAGCCGTTCCGCAAACACCTGTGCCCGGCGGCCATGTTCGATCATGCGAATCGCCAGGTGTGGCAGGCGCAGCGACAATCTGAACGCCACCATCGGATCCATCGTTGGACCAAGCAGCATGAGCGACCCCTGATGCAGATCCATCAACTCGTTGATGAACGCTTGCGAGGCGCACACGATACCCGCGATAATGTCAGATCCGCCGCTGATGAACTTCGTCGCGCTGTGCACTACAACATCGGCGCCCAGCCTCGCTGGACTGACGATCATCGGCGTGAATGTGTTGTCGACCACCAACATCGCCCCGTGTCGATGGGCGATGTCCGCCAAACCCCGGATATCCGCAACCCGTAGCGTCGGGTTCGACATCGTTTCCACGAACAGTATCTTTGCGCCTTGGGAGACGGCTTCTTCGACACGCTCATGGTTGGTGACATCGACGAATGTCGTCTCAATATTCGTTCGGCTGGGCAGGTATTCGCCCAGCAGCGCCCATGTTCCGCCGTACAGCGTGTTGGATGCCACGACTCGATCACCCGCCAAACATCGTTGCAAAATCACCGACGCAATGGCGGACAGCCCGCTCGCGGTGCCGTATCCCGCTTCGGCATCTTCCATTGCGGCCATCGTTCTGCCAAGCACGAAGACGGTCGGGTTGAAGTGGCGCCCATAGAGGTAGCACCCTCCGTCATCCGGCCCGAGATGCCCGGCGAAAATCTCCGGCATGAGTTCCGGTGTCATGACAGTGAAGGTCGTACTGGCCTCGATGGACATGTTGACCCCGCCATGTTCACCAAACTCGTGGCGAGTGTCGGCGATGGCCTGTTGTGGATCGAAAGGAGAACTCATGGAACATCTCGCTCGCCACGAAGTTTGGCCGAAAAGGAGAACTTGAGCGTGGTTTCACGGTCCAACATGTCTGTGATTGCCGCGGCGATCTCCGCCCTCCAAGTGTTGGTCATTGGCCCGTCCTTTGGTGCCTGTCCCTTTCGGCAGGCAAGGTACCAGTCCGTAAAGACCGGCCGGCTCGTCACGAGCCCGGGGGAGAGATCGTTCCCGACGCACCATGCGGAGAAGAGCGCCCATGCACCGTCCAGTTCCTGCCGCCAGTTGGCTTCGCTCTCTTCCAAGGATGTGCGGCGAATCGACACGGGCGTCAGGTCGGCCGCGGTGGCAATAGCGTCAATGATGTCGTCCCCGTGGGCGCGGGCGATGTCGCGCGGGAACCCACGCAACTCGCCGAGTTGTTCGGTGGTGTCGAGGGGGTTGCGAGCCAGCGAAAGAATGCAGTCGTCCGGCATGATGGTCCGTGGAGGCTCATTCGCTGCTTCCGCAAGTCGATCGCGAACCGTCACCAGCGCCTGAATGCGTTGCAGTTCCTTCTTTCGAGGCGATTTGTTTCGGCAAACTCGCTTGGTGGCGGCTTGCACATCGAATCGAAATGCCTCGGCGCGTGTGAGTGATGCAAACTCGCACTTGGCCCAGTCCACCCGTTTGAGTTCCTCCAGTCGCTCCATCAACGCGACATGAATGGCGGGGAGGTATCGGACATCGTCTGCGGCGTAGCGCATCTGCATTGGCGTCAGCGGTCGGGCATCCCACTCTGAGAAAGTGAGTTTTCCGCCAATGTCGTGGCCCAGGGCGGCGACGATCAGCTTCGTCAACGAGATTGGCCATGGGTAGCCGACGAACCCGGCCGCGACCTGTGTGTCAAAGATGTTCTGCGGGGCCACCTGCAGGTGCCGAACCACCGGTTCGAGATCCTGCTGGCCTGCGTGGACAATCGTGACGACATTCGGATCCGCCACCAGTGACAGCAGCGGCGAGATGTCCGTTATAACCAGTGGGTCGACCAGCGCAACGCGATCCGTGGTGGCTACCTGAAGGACGCATGTCTTGGCGTGGTAACTCTCCTCGCCGATGAACTCGGTGTCGAAGGCGAAGAGGCCGCTCTCTTTCAGGTGTTCGCAGAGCGAGGACAGCCCTGTGGGCGTGTCGATCCAATCCGCGTCTCCGGCCGGGACGAGCCGGTGGCTGAGAATGGGCTTCGGGGCGCCTCCCTCAGCGTGCGAGTCCCGGTGGCTTCTGCGGCGGTGTTTTCGGCGATGCGAGGTCCGGCGGCCCATCGCCGTCACTATAGAGAACTTGCCGGTGGAGGAAGGTCGAACGAATTCGGAGGTTCTGCTCAACCTCGGCAATCCGCTGGCCGAATCGTGATGGTGGAAGACAGGAAAGTCCGGACGGACATCGCCGGTTCCTCGGAGGGGAGGAACCGGCGATGCTGTTTCCGGTGGAAGACGGTGATTCCGGGGTCAGAAGCCCATGTCATCCATGCCGCCACCGCCGGCGGGGGCCTTCTTGTCCTCCGGCACATCGGAGATGGCGCAGTCCGTGGTCAGCAACATGCCTGCCACGCTCGCCGCGTTCTGCAACGCGATTCGCTCGACCTTCGTCGGCACGATTACACCGGACTCGACCAGATTGCCGTAGGTGCGCGTCAGACCATTGAATCCAAACGCATCATCGTCGCTTTCCTCGACCTTCTGGGCGACGATCGATCCGTCGAGTCCGCAATTGACGGCGATCTGCCGAATGGGACCGGCCACAGCGCGAGAAACGATGTCGATGCCGACCTTCTCATCGCCGCGTGCCTTCTTCCTGGCACTCTCAAGTGCGCGGCGTGCGCGGATGACTGCAACGCCGCCGCCGGGAAGGATTCCCTCTTCGACGGCCGCCCGGCAGGCGTGCAACGCATCTTCGACGCGGGCCTTCTTTTCTTTCATTTCGACCTCGGTTGCTGCGCCGACATTGATCTGAGCGACGCCACCGGCGAGCTTCGCCAGCCGCTCCTGCAACTTCTCGGCGTCGTAGTCGGAACTTGACGCATCGATCTGGGCCTTGAGTTGCTCGATGCGACCCTTGATGTCGCTGGTCTTGCCAGCACCTTCGATGATCGTCGTGTTGTCCTTGTCGACGGTGGTTTTCTTTGCTCGACCGAGGTCCGACAGTTCGATGGTCTCGAGGTTGATTCCAAGTTCTTCCATGACGGGCTGGCCGCCGGTGAGGATGGCGATGTCCTGCAACATGGCCTTGCGGCGATCGCCGAAGCCTGGTGCCTTGACCGCGCAGACCTTGAGGATGCCACGGAGCCGATTCACGACGAGTGTCGCGAGTGCTTCGCCTTCGATGTCCTCGGCGACGATGAGGAGGCTCTTGCCCGACTCGGCGACCTTGCCGAGGATCGGCAGAAGGTCCTTGGCGGTGCTGATCTTCTTCTCGTGAACCAGCACGTAGCAATCTTCAAGGACAGCCTCCATCTCGGCGGTGTCGGTGACGAAGTGCGGGCTCAGATACCCCTTGTCAAACTGCATGCCTTCAACCAAGTCGACATTGGTGTCGAGGCTCTTGCCTTCTTCCACCGTGATCACGCCGTCCTTGCCGACCTTGTCCATCGCCTCGGCGATGATCCCGCCGATTTCGCTGTCCTGATTGGCCGCGCAGGTGCCGACCTGGGCGATCTCGCTCGAATCCTTCACATCGTTGGACATGCGGTTCAATTCACCCACGATGGCTTCGACGGCGATGTTCACGCCGCGGCGGACCTCATTGGCCTGCGCACCGGCTGTGATATTTCGGAGTCCTTCCGTATAGATGGACTCGGCGTAGATCGTCGCCGTCGTGGTTCCATCGCCGGCGTCCTTCGAGCACTTGGAGGCGACTTCTTTGACCATCTGGGCACCCATGTTCTCAAGGGCGTCCTCAAGTTCGATCTCCTTCGCCACGGTGACGCCGTCCTTGGTGACCGTGGGGGCCCCAAAGGACTTTTCCACGACCACGACACGGCCTGATGGGCCAAGTGTCGTCTTGACGGCCTTGGCGAGTTTCTGAATGCCGCGGAGCATCTGCTCGCGGGCGTCGATGTCGTATGCGATGTTCTTTGCAGTCATTGTTGTTCGTTCCTTCAGTTCTTGGCGAGTTTTTCGCCGATCTCGATCCACGCGATTCGGCCGGTGTCGACCAGATACTCGCGGGACCCGTCGGTCAGTTTCAAGAGGTTGTCCGCCTCTGCCGGTACGAGCAGGGCGTTTTCGATGTCGCAGGACGGACCGTTTTCGAAGTGCAGTCGAACGCGGCGTTGTCCATTCAGGTCGGCGAGTGCCGAGCGAAGTTGATCGGAGGCGATCGTCATGTCAGAGATCACTCCGGGCCTGCCACGCGGCAGACACATGGGAGGAGTCGAGCCAGATGTAGTTCTGTTTCGTGGTGATGCGAATGCCTTGCGCACTCTTCAGTTCATCCACCGCCTCCACATTCCGGATTTCCATAGGGTGTTCTTCACCCCAGATGACGGCGGTCAGTTCCTTGTCGGTACCGACCATGTTTCGTAGCAATTCGATCAATGGTCCTCGTTCCATCGCGTCGTCCTTCCAAGAGGCGTTCAGTCGATGATGCCGAGGATGTCATCCTCGGTCATGATGAGGTAATCCTCATTATCGATCTTGATCTCGGTTCCCGCGTAGGACGAGAAGATCACTCGGTCGCCCGTGCTCACGGTGAACGGCGTTCGGTCGCCCGTGTCATGGTTGAGCCGTCCGCTGCCCACGGCGATGATCGTGCCTTCCTTCGGCTTGTCCTTGGCGGACTCTGGCAGAAAGATGCCGGACTCGGTCTTTGACTCGGCTTCCGCCCGCTGGACGAGGACCTTGTCTCCTAATGGCTTGACGTTCATTCCTGTGTCTCCTCTGTTCCTCGATGTTCCTTGGCAGACCGCGTGGTCTGCCGGGTTTGTGACAATGCACGGACTGCTCGCGGCCAGCGGTCGGCATACCGTCGCCGAACCACTCGCCGCAGCGCGTCCAAGAGCGTTTCCAGCCGCAAGGGCCGGTCGACGACGGTGAATGCACCTTCATGCAGAGATCGTGCCAAACCGCGGGCGTGTTCCCGCCGCGTGGCTTGGGATGCTCGAAGCACAATGGTGGGCGGCGGTGATTCGAGCCGCCGCAGCAGTTGCAGGATCCGCTCACCACCTGGTTCACCCCGTCGCCCACCACTTCGCAGCGGAAGCGACAGATCCACCAGTGCGATGTGGACCGGATTGCCGCGGATGAGATCCGTGGCCTCAAGGCCGCTGTCGGCCATGAAACTGCGGATTCCCATGGGATCGAGCAATCTTGGCAGTTGCCGGATGGCGGTGTCCTTCCGCCAACTGCTGCAGGTCAGCAGCAGGTTGAGGCGTCCGTCCTGTTCAAGGGGTTCGACTTGTGCGGTGTCTGGGGCCATGTCAGGGAGGGGTCTGCCAACGCTCTTTCGGGGCAAGAACCGTGCCGGTTTGGCCTCTTCCTGTACCTCAACTGGCCGGTAGTGTCTGCCGTCTTGGCAGGGACCTCTTGCCCCGGCAGCCCGTCGTCGTGGTACTTTCCCGCTTCTCTGATCCAAGAAGGAGTTTCTGCAATGGCGTTCGACCCCGGGTGCACCCCGATTTCGGCCATCCTGAGAGGACCGCAAGAGCAGCGACCTGCTGCCGGGTCGTCGCTGACGATTCGCGGGTGGGTGCGATCACGGCGGGATTCGAAGGCGGGGTTGTCGTTCATTCATATCTCCGACGGATCCTGCTTTGACCTGCTGCAGATCGTTGCGCCGGTGGACTTGCCCAACTACGAGAAGGAAGTGCTCCAGTTGACGGTGGGGTGTTCGATCGAAGTGACGGGGGAACTTGTGGCCTCGCAAGGCAAGGGGCAATCAGTCGAGATGCAAGCGAAGACGATTCGCATTGCTGGTGGTGTTGAGGACCCTGATACATATCCGGTTGCGGCGAAGCGTCACTCGTTCGAGTTCCTCCGTACGGTTGCTCATCTGCGGCCGAGGACCAACACCTTCGGGGCGGTGGCCCGCGTTCGAGACTGCCTTGCGCAGGCGATACACAGATACTTTCATGCAAATGGTTTTCTCTGGGTGCACACGCCGATCGTGACTGCGAGCGACTGCGAAGGCGCGGGCGAGATGTTCCGGGTGTCGACGCTTGATCTGGCGAACGCGCCACAGACGGATGATGGCGATGTGGATTTCGATCAGGACTTCTTCGGCAAGGAGTCGTTCTTGACCGTGTCGGGGCAGATCAATGTCGAGTCGTATTGTTGCGCGCTGAGCCGCGTGTACACCTTTGGGCCGACATTTCGTGCGGAGAATTCCAACACATCGCGTCACCTCTCGGAGTTCTGGATGATCGAGCCGGAGATTGCATTCGCCGATCTCTCTGACGATGCCGATTTGGCCGAGGACTTCCTCAAGTCAATCTTCGCCGACCTGCTGCGGGAGCGGTCGGATGACATGTCGTTCTTCGAGCAGCGGATCGACAAAGACTGCATCAAGAGGCTGGAGGGTGTGGTGGGCTCCAGTTTCGAGCGAATGGAGTACACGGACGCGATTGATGCGCTGTCCAAGGCGCAGGAATCGGGCGTGGCGTTTGAGTATCCGGTTGGGTGGGGCAGCGATCTCCAGTCGGAACATGAGCGGTGGCTGACGGAAGAGCATGTGGGGCGTCCCATCATCCTGATGAACTACCCCAAGGAGATCAAGGCGTTCTATATGCGTCTGAACGATGATGAGCGGACGGTTGCGGCGATGGATGTGCTGGCACCGGGAATAGGCGAGATCATCGGTGGTTCCCAGCGAGAGGAGCGTCTTGATGTGCTGGATGCTCGGTTGGTTGAGTGCGGGCTCGATCCCGAACCGTACTGGTGGTATCGCGACCTGCGGCGGTACGGCACCGTGCCCCATGCCGGCTTCGGCCTCGGGTTCGAGCGGGCCATCCAATATGCCACTGGCATGGCCAATATCCGCGATGTCATCCCATTTCCCCGCTCCCCCCGCAACTGCGACTTCTAGGGCGTCCAGAACCGGTCACGGACACCTTATCGGGCCAGCCGATGCGATCCAACCCCGAATAAGCTGTTCGGGAACCAAGGGCTTGCATGCCGCGAAGGGGGTGGTAGAAGTAGTATGGAGCCCCCAGGCGTCATCTGGGGGATGAATGCATGTTGTTGAGAATTGCCGCCCACCTTCGGATTGGCCTCGTTGTCGCTCTCGCGTCAATCGTCGCTCCTGCAACCGCCGCTGGCCCATTGCCGAGAGCGTCCGTGGACTACAGGCTGTCGCTTGGCGAGCAGAGGTTTGACCCACTGCGTCAGATGGTCGCTCAGGATGCAGGTTGGGATCAGATTTCCGATGCGGGCTCGGACCTGCGGCTCGTGCAGTATTCCGGGCCGATTCAGGAATCGTGGCTGTCATCCCTCCGGGATGAAGGACTTGAGCCCATTCAATACATCCACCCGTACACCTACATTGTCTGGGGCGACCCGAGCGCTCGGAGAAGCTTGGACCTCCTGCCTGGCGTTCGATGGACGGGCAATTTCGTCAACGGTTTCCGCGTCCTGCCTCGCTGGCGAAACCTGAGCAACGCGCCGCTCGAATCCCGCCTCCTTTTGTACCGCGGAGCGGATACGGAGCGGGCCGTGGAACTTCTCGCCGATCGAGGCGCAACCCGCATCGATCGCCGCGTTCTTGACGAGCGATTTGAGATCGTATCATTCATCGCTCCCGGCAGCGGCTACCAGTCGCTCTCCAGCGTACCGGGTGTATACGCATTGCAACCACGGCCGCTCGACGGCGGCCTGCGAAGCGAAATGAGCTCGCAGGTGAATGCGGGCAATGTCGACAACGGCAACAACGCCTTCCCCGGCTACCGGCAATGGCTGTTGGATATGGGAATCAATGGCAACGGCGTAGCGATCGCCATTGTTGATGGCGGTTCCGATCAGAATCACACGGATCTAGCAGGTCAGTTTGGCGCCTGTACCGGTGAGAGCTGTGGCGGCAGCGCATCAAGCAGCCACGGAACCCATACCGCAGGCATCGTTGCTGGGACCGGCGCCTCCGGCGTGACGGATTCATGGGGCTTCCTTCGCGGGCTTGGCGTTGCGCCAGGTGCGACACTTGTCGAACAGGTGTATTCACCGGTGTACCAGCAGCCCGGCGGGATGTTGCAACTCATGACGGAATCGCAACAGAGCGGAGCAATTGCATCGAGCAACAGTTGGGGACCTTCAGGATCGCCGCAGGGCTACGACATCGACACAATGGAAGTCGACATTGGCGTGCGGGATGCGGACAGCGGGGTGTCGGGGGATCAACCGCTGTCGTATGTGCTGGCCATCATGAACGGGAATGGCGGAACGAGTTCGCAAGGTTCGCCGGACGAAGCCAAGAACATTTTCACCATCGGGTCAACGAAGATGCGCGGCTCGAATGGGTCACAGGACACGAACATTGACGACATCTCCAGCAACTCCGCCCACGGGCCCTGCCTGGACGGGCGAAAGATCCCGCACATGGTCGCGCCTGGCTGCAATGTGGATTCGAGTGTTCCGGGCGGCCACTCACTCATGTGCGGCACGAGCATGGCGTGTCCGCAGGTCGCTGGTGCGGTGGCGCTGTTCGTAGAGCATTATCGAAATGAGACCGGGGACGATCCAACACCGGCGATGGTGAAGGCGGCGCTCACCGCTGCTGCTCGCGATCTCGCCGGACATGATGACGCTGATGGCAATACGCTTGGCCATCCATTTGATTCCAAGCAAGGGTGGGGCAGGCTCGACCTTCCCGCCGTACTACTCAACGAACCTGGCAGCGTGCGATACTTTGATGCTCCAGAAATCCTCGATGCAACCGGCGACCAATGGACTTTGACTGTCTCGCCGCACGACCCGTCGCAGCCGATTCGAATCATGCTCGCTTGGACCGACGCCCCCGGGCACGGACTCGGCGGGAGTACACCTGCTTGGAATAACGATCTTGATCTTGTTGTACAGAGTGGCTTGTCGACGTGGCGCGGAAACAATTTCGGCAGCAATGGATGGTCCTCGACGGGCGGGAGTGCGGACGACCGCAACAATACCGAGGGGGTTTTCCTCGGGCCGGTGCCGCCCGGGCAGGTGACGATTGTCGTGCAGGCGACCAACCTGACATCCGATGGTGTTCCCAACAGCGGCGACGGCATCGATCAGGATTTCTCGCTGGTCTGTTACAACTGCGCCGAGGACCCAGGGTTCTCGCTGACCGTCGATCCAGCATCCGCATCCCTGTGCGCCCCCGGCGAGGTTGAATACACGGTAAGCGTGGGCCAGATTCTGGGGTACGAAGAGTTGGTGGTACTGTCGCTCGACAGTCTGCCTGGCGGGCTCGTCGGTATGTTCTCTGCTAACCCGGTCATGCCACCTGCGGAGGTGACGCTGACCGTCTCCTCCGGCGTGCAAGCACCGAGTGGCAGCCATGACTTCGAGGTCATTGGCATTTCCATCGATCAGATGCACACGGCCGGGGCCAACATCGGCGTGTCGGAAGACGCTCCGGAGGTTGTGACGCTTGTTCGGCCACTTGACGGTGCGATGGATGAGGACCTTGCCCCGTCCTTTGAATGGGATGCAGTGTCTGGCGAGGCGACCTATCACTTGCAGGTGTCGGCGACGGCAGATTCCAGCCAGATTGTCTACGAGGAGAGCGGCATCGTTGACAGTTCGCTTGACTTGCCGATACTGCTGGATTCCGCGACGACCTATTACTGGCGCGTTTCCGCCGCCAACTGGTGCGGTGATGGCGAGTGGGCTTCGTGGCGGTCGTTCACCACAACGGACGCGATTCGCATCCTTCTTGTGGATGATGACGACAACAACCCCGATGTGCGATCGCTGTTCGAGGATCCGCTTGACAGCATCGGTGTTGTGTACGACATCTGGGACACGAACAACTCCGACAACGAACCGGATGCGGCGACGCTCAGTGGATACCCGCTGGTTGTTTGGTTCACTGGTGACGAGTTTGGAGGCTCTGCAGGGCCCGGCTCGGCCGGCGAGGGTGCGTTGGCGACCTACATTGGTGCTGGCGGACACCTGTTGTTGTCCAGTCAGGATTACCTCTGGGATCGTGGATTGACCGACTTTGGCGAGCAGTGGCTCGGCATCGGCTCCTACGACAACGACGAAGGACAAGACTCGGTGACTGGCGAGGGCGAGTTGTTCGGCGAAGTCGGCACGGTGGGCCTTTCCTACCCGTTCAGCAACTGGAGCGACGTTGTTTCACCCGCAGCCGATGCGTTGCTGGCCTTCAGTGGCAGCGAGGGCAATGCGGCGATTCTCCGCGATGATGCCGACGGTGGCGGTGCGATCTTCCTGGCCTTCCCGTTGATCACCGTGGAGGAAAGCAGGCGAGCGGAGATTCTGGAAATCGTCCTGACATGGGGCGGTGGCGGGGGTGGCGACCCATGCCCCGCGGACTGCAATGGCGACGCCCTGGTGGATGTTCTGGACCTGCTGGCGATCATCGCATCCTGGGGTGAGAGCGGGGCCTGTGATGTCACCGGAGACGGCATCATCGGCGTCGACGACCTTCTGGCGGTGATTGCGGCCTGGGGAGGCTGCTAGCGGCCTGCTAGCCCGTCCGATATCCGCGAGGAAATGGGGGACTCAAACATTTGTCGAGCGCAAGTGCTCCTGTACACGATTATCTCGCGTGGCCGGAGGAGTCGCCCGTGGGGCGGCCCGGCCGTGAAGGCCCCGTGGATGTGGGGCCACAGGAAACCGCAAGGGGTTGCCGGTGAACAACGACACTTTTATCGAACGACTGTTTCCGCTTCTGATTACGGGCGATCGCCCGGCCGCCCGTGCGGTTGTTGCTGAGGCCATCACCAGCGGATGGACGCCCGAACAGGTTGCTACAGATGGATTCTGGCCCGTGCTAGAGTCGATCAACGCCCTGTATCGGGAAGATCAACTGACGAATCTCGCCCACCACTACGCCACGCGGCTCCTTCGCAGCATGGTCGATCAGGTGCAGGCCGGATACACCAACAAGACTTCGCGAAACAAGACCGTCCACCTCTTCTGTGGACCGAGTGAGGCTGATGACCTCGCCGCGCAGATCGTTGCCGACCTGTGCGAGGCTGACGGATACTCAGTGCGATTCGGCGGTGGTGGTATCGCAGGTGACGAGATTCTCGCTGAGGTCAATGAGCGGAAGCCCGATGTTCTCGTGATGTTCTCCTCTGCACCAAGTGACGCTCCGCACATCCGGGGCATCATCGACACGATCCGTTCCGTAGACGCCTGCCCCGACCTCCAGATTGCTGTCGGCGGTGGCATCTTCAACCGCGTCGATGGTCTTGCTGAAGAGATCGGCGCCGACATCTGGGCGAGCAGTCCTGACGACATGCTGTACGAGATGGAACACTCAGCCGATCGCCGCGCAACGCCCGACCAGCGTACCGTCGGCCGTACAGTCCGTAACTCCAAGGCCGCCTGACCCCTCTCCCCCTTCCTCGTGTTTCCCCCCAGCGGCGAGCCTTCGGCTCGCCGCTGTCGTATGATGTGTCATTGATGGCGAGAGGAATAGGGAAAACGCCGCATCTGTTTGTGGCCTACGCGGTGCTCTTCCTGGCACATGCTGCAGGAGGGCAGGCGATCCCTGTTCTTCCAGATCCGATGAAGGTCAACGAGATCGAGACACAGGCAGCGTTGCTGGATCTCACCGCTCCTCAGCAGGAAGTGGTACTGGAGACGTATGACCGGTACCTCGATTCCTACGCACGCGTCCGCGACCGTGACATCAAAGCATTCGAAGACAGCCTCACCAATCTGGCGGGCCGATTCGGCTTCATGCAGTTTGATGTTCCGCAGCGATCCGAACTCGAACGCATCGTCGCACTTGGTGTGCGTGCGATGGATCGCATCAACGTTGTCGACGGGTCGTACTTCGACGAGGTCTCCGGCATGTGCAGCGAACCTCAACAGCGGATGCTCGCCCGCGTGCGGCTGAACCGCGAACTCGATTCATACCGCCTGGTCGCACTCCCGCTGACCCGCGATCTCAACCGCGGTGCATCAGTCCACATGACCCAACTGGTGGAACAGATTGACCTGGATGATCCGAGCCCCGAGGTCGAGGTTCTCCTGGAGTCCTATGAGAAACGCTACATCGCCGGTGCACGCGATGTATTTGACGGTGTTCTGGAGGTCATCACAATTGTCTTGGACATCGTCGATGAAATTGGGATCCGCGACATGGAACAGCAGGAAATGTTCATGTTGATGGCCGACCAGGAATTTCAGGAGTCGATGAAGTCCCGCGTGGACACCATTACTGAGCCACTGCAACGGGTGGCTTTCGCCCTCAGCCAACTCAACTGGCGGACTTGGAACTCGCTGGTCGGCGCTCTCCCGACGGACGCTGCTGAAGAACTCACCATCCTCTACTTTCAGAAGGGATTCAGCAGGGCGATTCGGGGCTTCCGTGGGCTGGAGCGGCGGTTCGAGAAAGCACTCGCGCTCGATGAACTCACCGAAGCGCAGGCGAAGAGTATCGCCGCGCTGCAGGAAGACTTTCGTCGGCGGTTTCTTCGCGTTGCACGCGGCCATGCTGAGCACTTGGAAAAGTCGCGGGAATTCCGGACCATGGCCCAGTTCACGGGCGAGGTCGCCGGCGAGCACGACAAGGCCATCGAAACTGCTGAGGAGCAGCGGGATAGCATTGTCGAGTCGACGGAGCGGCAACTTGACGGCCTTCTCGGTCCAACACTCCTCGCACAACTCGAAGAGAAGAAAGAGAAGAGAACGAAGAAATCCAGCGAGACCGTGGTCGTAGTCAGCAGCGATGGTGCTGAGGTCACGGTGCAGGCCGGGGAAATGGAAGAATTGGACGAGTTGTTGACCGGCGGCGTGACCATTCCGCCGCCGATTTCTCCCGGACGCCCCGCCGACTACGCTCGATTGTTGGGCGTGGCCGATGACGATGCGCCCATTCTCGAGACGCTCTACGAGGGGTACCGAGAGCAGTACGACGCCACGCGCACATCCGCGGACGATGATGGACAGGAAGTTGTGAAGGAGAAGGCACTGTCTCCAGCCAAGTCTGCAAGAGCCCAGCGAGAGGCAAATCTGGCTGCGGCGCAGAGCGTCGCCGTGCTGGATACCGCGTTCTTTGATGACATTGCGGCAGTACTCGGTGTGAAGCGTGACGCTCCAGGCCTCGTCATGGTGGAACAGCAACGATTTCGCGAGCGGACATCACCGCGCAGCGGTCAGTGGTGGGGTGGAATGTCGGACACGGTCGATCTGGTCAACCTCTTCGCCATCGAAAAGGGACCTGAGATCACCGCCGATGGGCAGGATGTTCTCCTGCGGGGCTTGCAGAGTTACCACGAACAGGCCGACGCCGCCGTCACCATGTTGGCCACGGCGTCTGATCGGATGGATCGGCTTCAGACGATGATGGGGCTGGCAGAGAGCGGTGGCGACGAAAGGGACGCCGGCGCAATGATGGTCGCGATGCGCGAGCGGTGGCGGTCTGCGTTCGCCGACATCCAAGAGGCGGTGAAACAAGCAGCCCGCGTCAACCAGAGTGTTGTCGATCAACTCCTCACGCAACTTCCAGAAACTGATCGCTGGGCGGTGCGCCGACACTTCATCAAAGCGGCGTATCCGGGCATCCTGAATGATGACGATGACCTCTCCGTCATGCTCGCCGCGGCCGCCGCGATCCCGGGTCTGAGCCCACAGCAGAAGGGCGAAGTGAATCGATTGTCTGAGCGATACCGATCGGACTGGTGGTCAATTTCTGAGCAGATGATCGAAAACCGCCGCAACGCCGCCATGTCCGAAGAAGATCGCGGCGAGGGCATGTTCACGAAGGCCGACGCCCAAAAAGCCCTCGAGGATGCCCGTCTCGATTTCGCCCGCTCGGAACTCAACGATCGCCTCCGCATGCGGCTGCGGATGCTTCTGAGTGTCGATCAGGGCAAGAAGGTGCCGGGACTCGGCCCGCGACCAGAAGGTCGATTTAGCATGGGCCCCAGGCGCTGATCACCTCGAGCAGGTCCAGCACATCCGTCACACCGTCATCAGTCGGGTCGCAGCCACTGTCGCTGCCCCAGGCGGCGATGATCTCGAGTACATCCTGCACATCAACCGAGCCGCTGCCGTTGCAGTCAGCCGGGCACGCGACAACGGGCGTGCAAATCAACAGCACGGAACCCACGCCGGTTGTGCCATCGGCGCTGCCGACCCGCACCAGATAGGTCGAACCACTGACTGCATCGAATGTGGTTACGGATCCTGTGGATGCGTCGGCGCAGCCAAGCAATTCGCCTGCGCCGCCAGGGCAGGATGCGTAGATCGCCATCGTTGGTTCAAAGAGGTTGTCACCATTGATGACCGCAGTCGCTTCGCCATCACACGAAGCCGTCCAGGTGTACCAGGTATCCGATGTCAGAGCGCATGCGCCACCTTCGTCCGGTGCGCTGGTCGTTGCCTCGGCCGTGTCGTAGTCATTCCAACCGTCGACGACGGCTAGCGCGCCGTCGCACTCGTCATTCTCCGGACCCGTCGGCGGCGGATCCGCTGTCAAGGTCATTCCGTATTCGTTTCGAGTATCACCATCGAGATAGATCCGCAGGTAGAACGAATCCGTCTGGCCCGTGTTGTTGGTGTAACTGATGGATTCATTGTTCGAGTTGGTCTGGCTGAACGCAACAAGATCGTCGCAACCGCGGTAGAGCCGCGCGTCGATGTCACCGTAGGAATCGGTGAATGTAATGGTGGCCGCCATGCTGCCATTCGCTCCAAGGACGATGCGATACCAGTCCTCGTCCGTGCTCTTGACGACCAGATCAGACCATGAATTACTGGAGAGATCGGTAGCACTTGCACAATCGGTGTTGGGTTCGAGTTCATCGTCTGGGCCAGAGATAAGGTGCGAATTGAATCCGCCGTTTGAATATGCCCGATCGAGGCGACCGAAACTCGACCATCGTTGCGACGGCGCGTCGCAGTAGTTGGTGGTCGTACACCATGTCTGGCCAAAGAGTTTCTTGTCGCTGTTTCGGAAGATGCCCGAACCTGACGAGCCACCTTCCATGTCACCGAGCGTGTGCTGAATACTGTGCTCGTAACTGCTCGATGCGCACATGCCGCCTGCGCTCTTTGTGCCCTGGGTGATTCGCATGTAGTCGCCGGAAGGGTGATGGAGAACCGTGCTGGCCGTGCCGTTGCTGATGCTGCCGACAGTCCAACCTGAAAAGTAAACACCACCGGACCAGGACATCGGCAACTCGCCACGAATCATGAGCAGCGATGAATCACTTGTGGAGTAGGTATCAATGAGGTCTGCGGCCAGTACGGTGGTGCCACCGCTCGTGCCGCCGTCGCAACTGGTGGTTTCCCAGTCGAACTGGAATTCTGCGGAAGCGGCGCTGCTGCTGCTGCTGATGCAGTGGTCTGCAGTTAGCCAATATGGCGTTTCATCGGCGAGAATCGTGGCAAGCAGCGTTCCGGAGCAGACATACCCGCCGCCGCCGCTTATGTAATACACCCTTGCGATCGACTCCGACACTTCGTCCCACTCGCTGTGGCATGTTCGATCTTCGTGGCACGCCAATGCGCCTCGCGATGCCGAGTCAATCTCGACGCCGAACAGATCCCGATACGTGTGCAACACCTGATCGACACGGAAGGGCAGGTTGCGGTCGAGTCCATCCGGCACGAAGCAGAGAACCTGTGCAGTATCGCCAGGAGCGGTGCGTACCCACAGGCTGTCTTCGGTACCGATTGTCAGGGGACCCGTGGCGTTTTCATTTCCCGCGATCAACCCGGTGATGTACACCTCGGCGCCTTCGGGAAGATCGATGTCTGTCAAGTGCAATCGCACGCCCGTCGCACCTTCGCATCGAATGTCCATGCACCACATCCAACCGCCCGGCAATCGCTGCCATTGGCCGCTCGCTTCGGCGTACTCCACTTCGCGGACGATGCCAGCCCGCATTGGTTCGCCTGCGGCGATGAGCAGTTCGTCTTCGGCCCGAAGAGCGAAGGTGTTCAGTCTGGAGAGCACCTGCACCTTCGTTCGAGCAGGCCGCTGCTCGAAGATCGTCGAATCGATCTGCTTCGATGATGGCGGCGTCCATGCCAAGTGGCCTTCCGCTTCGTCGGCGGTCCCGGATGCGGCGATGGTCAGACACATGCTCGCGGCGGCAGGCAGCAGGTAGGTTGGGTGGGTGATGTGCACAGTGTGTTCCTGTTTGCCGAAGGGAAAGGTGTGTGACCTCGGAATGTACCGGACGATACGGCGATATCCAAGCGAATGTTCCCAAATCAGGCTATTGCTTCAAGCGGATGTCGCAAGGAGCGGCCGATGGCCCGTTTGGCCTGCTCGTCGCACGAGAAGCCGGTGGCGAGCGTGTCATCATCCACATCGTGAGCACCCCAGGTGCTTCGCCAGATGTCCAACGACTGCCAAGCGTGCTCCCGTTCATGTCCGAACATGCCACCCATGCCGCAGCATGCCGTGTCGACAATCGACAGGTCGCCACCGGCCTGTTCGAAGACGGCCGGCCATGCGTCGAGTGCCTGCGGTGCTATCGTCCGTTCGATGCAGTGGGGCATGAGGCGAAGGCCGCGTGGTGCAGTACACGCCTGCAACCGATGACCCTGCGCATGCAGCCACTCCTGCGGCAGGAGTACTTCGATGGCCGCAGCATCTGCATGTACGTTCCTATACTCGTCTCGCCATAGCAGCGTGGTTGCCGGGTCGATTCCAACCAGCGGGATGCCGACATCAACAAGTGGCCGAAGCGACTCGATGTTCGCGGAAACCACGCTCGCAAACGCCTTTGTGTAGCCGCGTACATGCAGCGGCTTGCCGCTCTCCATGACTGGCAGCACCGCAGTGGTCATGCCGATCTTTTCGACCACCCGTCGCATCGCGGCGATGACCTGCGGGCGATAGTGCCCGGTGAACGGGTCAGGAACAATGGCAACATCAGGCCGTGCCTGCAGAACATCATCGATCGATTGCTGGTTGCTTGTTGAAGACACGGGAACCGGCAGATCCACAAGGCCCAGGAGCGGCGCGAACAGAGATGCTCCGGGCGGCGGGTACTCCATGTAGCGAGTCGCAAGATCCCGCAGCGGACGCAAGTATTGCCCGTAGTACCAATCATAGAATTCGGAGCGGAACCGCGCGATGTCCACCTCCAACGGGCATGCAGTGGCGCAGGCGCGGCATCCAAGACACCCATCGAGCGCTTCCCGTACTTGATGAGCGAAGTCATCGCCCCGCACAAGCGTGTTCCAGAGCCGCCGTAGAAGTGGGGCGGGTTGCTGTGCAAGCGATCCAACATCCTGCATCCAATGCCGAAGCAGTTCGGCGCGGCCGCGTGGGCTGTGTATCGGATCGTTTCCTTCGCGGAATGTCGGGCACATGGCCGCGTCGCGATCGGCGCTTCGGCACTGGCTGTTGCCATCGCAGGCAATCACCGGGCGCATCAAAGCGGCGAGTTCTCTATCTATTCCAGCGTCCCGCTCACCGCGCATGGAGGTCGTGAGTGGTGTCATCGCGATATCGGGCGATGGCGGCGCCACCTTACCTGGGTTCATCTGATTTCCTGGGTCGAAGGCGGCCTTTACTGCGCACATCTGCGCCCAGATTTCCTCGCCGAAGATCGCCGGTCCGTAGCCGCTGCGGAATCCCTTTCCGTGTTCACCCCAGAGAATGCCGCCATGTCTTTTTACGAGATCGGCAACGGCATCCGCCACTACCTGCACAAGTGCCCGGTCGCTCTCTTCCTGCAGGTCCAGCCGCGGCCGCACATGGATGACGCCCGCATCGACATGGCCGAACATGCCGCAACGGAGCCCGTGCTTGTCGAGCAGCTCGCGGAAGTGAGCGATGAACTCCGGCAAGTTCTCAGGTGGTACGCCACAATCTTCGACAAACGGGACGGGCCGCCGATCGCCGGGGGCGGCTGAGAGGAGGCCGACCGCGCGGCGGCGAAAGTGCCACGCTAGTTCGCACTCCTTGTCCGAGGCGCATTGATGTATGCCAAGCAGGCCAGGTGCGGTTCGAGGCATGCCACACCCGTCGTTGTCCAACTCAACAACAAGTAGGGCGGAAACGGCATCGTCAAGCAGCGGGGCGATGTCGTGCCAGCCGGCGTCACTGCGGGCTACCTCGAGCACCAGTTCGTCGACAACTTCTACTGCACGCGGTCGCAGCGGCGCAAGGCTCTTGCCAAATGCGAGCGCAGCGTCGATCGAGTCAAAGCAGCAGAGCAGCAGGGGTCCCGGTTCGGGGATGTCAACGCATTGCAGCGTTGCCTGTGTGACGATGCCGAGCGTACCTTCGCCGCCGCAGATAATGCGGTTGAGATCCAGGGAATGACCGTCCCACGCCATCGGGAGGTTGTAGCCGGTAAGAAACCGCTGCAGTTTCGGCCAGTTCTGCTCGAAGTGCGGGGATGCGGCTTCCACGGCGCCACGGACGGCCTTCGAGAGGTGATCGTCCGGGATCGGTTCTTGCGTGCTGCGGGTCGTGATTGTCTCGCCGCCGGGCAGGACGGTGACGAGTTCGATGACGGCGTCGCTCGTCTTGCCGTAACGCAGCGACCCCATGCCTGCTGAGTCGTTGGCGATCATGCCACCGATGGTGGCGCGGTCCGCTGTTGAGACGGTGGGGCCGAACATGAGTCCGTGTGGCTGCAGCGCCTCATTCAGCGATGACAGGATGACGCCGCCCTGTACGACAACGGTCTTCTCATGGGCGTTGATTTGTTCGATTCGGCGCATGTGCCGCGCCAGATCGACGACGACGGACTCGCTCAGTGATTGCCCTGCGGTGCTTGTGCCACCGCCGCGTGGTGCGATGGAGACATGGCGGTGTTCATCGCGGCCAAGAACAGCGAGAATCTGCTCAACATCATCATGCGTCTTTGGGCACAGGACGGCTTGGGGGATCTTCTGCCAGATGGAGTTGTCGGTGCTGCGTACAACCCGCTGAGCTTCGCTGGTTTCAATGTCTCCACGAAACTCGCTCGCTTCCACATCGCGCAGAAATCCAGCGACCGATTCCCCGCATCCGCCATCTGCGCAATGTCCTCTCGTCTGGCTCACCGGGTCGCATGCTACTGGGGCGGCGAGATGCGGTGTCGACCAGCGGGGAGGCTTTCGATTGATCGCGTACGCCCGTCGGGCCACATGATGCGGATACTGTCGATTGACGTGGCATCACCGAGCCCGACATGAATCGTCGGCGGCTGCGCAGTGAAATAGCCGCGGGTGATGCGGACATCGCGCCGCCAGCGTTTTTCGCCAAGTGTGTACTCCACCACTGCACCAATGGCCGCCGCTCCCGCGTCATCCAGGATGTCAATATCCACCGCATGGCCGCGGGATGCGATGTTGTGCAGCAGGTTGGCGGTTCCGTCGCGATTCGCGATCACCAGGTCGAGCCCGCCGTCGCCGTCGATGTCTCCAACGGCAGCGCCGCGTGCAGTAGCGATGATCGGCTCAGCGACGCCACCGCGAGGTAGCGCTTCGCGGAAGATCAGGCCTTCCCCAATGAACAGGAGGTTCTCCTCCTCGTAGTCACCGGTAGGCATTGGCCGCTCGTGTCGGAGCACGCGGCCATTGGCCATGAACAGATCCATCGTTCCGTCGTTGTTGAAGTCTTCATGAACGAGGCCAAATCTCGTAAACGGTGCCGATGTTTCGGCAAGTCCGGTTGACTCGGTTGCGTCGGTGAAGTACCCATCGCCGTCATTCTCGAAGAACGAATCAGACTGGTACATCATGTTCACGATCAGGATGTCCAGATCGCCGTCGTGATCGTGGTCGAACATCTCGGTGCCCATTCCCGCCTTGGAACGACCGCCGCGGTCGAGGGCGGCGCCCCGCACCACGGACTCTTCGCGGAAAGTACCGTCGCCCCGGTTGATCCAAAGCAGGTGTGGCGTCATGTCGCATGCGACGAACACATCGTCAAGACCATCGGCGTTGACATCGCCAATGGCGAGCCCGAGCCCGTTGCCGGTGGCTGCGTGGATCCCAGCGTCGCGCGTGACATCGGTGAAGGTGCCATCGCCGTTGTTTCGAAAGAGCAGATCGGGGAGCGCTGCTTCGTACGCCGTTGGCGCGCAGTAATCGCGTCGGCCAAGAAGCAGGCCGCAGTCGGTCTCCTTGTCGGGACTCCAGACCAGGTACTGCACGACAAAGAGATCAAGGTCACCGTCGTTGTCGTAATCGAAGAACGAGGACGATGTCGACCAGTTGTCGTTGCCCACGCCGGAGATGTCGGTCACATCTGTGAAGTGGCCATCGCCGTCGTTGCGGAGCAGGGCATCAGCGCCGAAGTTCGTGATGTGCAGATCGAGATCGCCATCGCCATCGTAGTCTCCGCCGGTGACGCCCATACCGTAGCCGCGGTCATCTGCGCCAGAATCGGGTGTTGCGTTCCGGAAGGTGCCGTTGTCGTTGATGAAGAGCTGGTTGGCGTTGCGGGTGCTGCCAGCGTCGAACATGGAGCCGCCTTGAACGAAGTAGAGATCGAGGTCGGTGTCGCCGTCGAGATCGAGCATCGCGAGCCCGCCGCCGATGATTTCGGGCATGTGGAAACGACCTTCCGCGCCGGAATTGAGTACGAAGTCCAGGCCTCGATCATCCGCCTGATCGACAAACCACGGGCCGGTGTTGACGGGACCGACGGCAACCGGTGTCTCCTGACCGCTGTCGCAGCTGATCAGCGTAGAGAGACACAGTGTCATGAGGATTGTTGCGGGGGTGACTCTCATCAGGGAAGGTCCATGGTAGGGACCAAATGCGGACACCCACCAATCGGCGTGTTCCTGAGCCTCCTCCTGAGTCTGGACACCCACCAATTGCCTTTTGGCAGCAGTCAAACTGCGATTTCGTCGGGCTGCGCCCTCATTGGTCGCCTGCTCTATTGGCAAGGCC
>CAZJKE010000004.1:44881-52499 GCA_964546585.1 uncultured Isosphaeraceae bacterium
ACTGCGATTTCGTCGGGCTGCGCCCTCATTGGTCGCCTGCTCTATTGGCAAGGCCGCCCAGAGGGCGGCCTTGCCAATCGGGGTGACAGGATTTGAACCTGCGGCCTCCTGCTCCCAAAGCAGGCGCTCTGCCAAGCTGAGCTACACCCCGCTCAGCCAATCATTCTATCCATAAGGACACAATCCCTCTTCCGCCAACTGGCCGCCTGTTAGTCCCAGCGAAAGACACCCTTCTTCCACGCATACACATACGCCACGATGCTCGTGCCGATGAAGAAGAGGATGCGACCGAGAAACAGCGTTGCCTCGGCTCCTCCCGGCTCCAACTGCGTGAAGTCGACCGCCCATGGATAGAGAAAAATAATCTCAATGTCGAACACCAGAAAGGTGACCGCCAGAATGAAGAACCGGATGTTGAATCGGCGGTGCGCGGTGCCAATTGGGTCCATGCCCGATTCATAGATCGTGTCCTTCACGGGGCCCTTGCGGCGAGGCCCAAGCAGGCCGGATCCAACAAGGTTGACCACCGCAAAAATGACCGCCATCACGATGATGAGGAGGACAGGAATGTATGCATTGAGTTCCATGCGGGGCGAAGGATATCACGACTTGTCCAGCAGCACACCAGCCACCTGCCGGCAACAAAAGACCCCCCGAAGCGGGGTGGGGCCGCTTCGGGGGGGAGGGAAGAGAAGAAGTCGCTGCTCAGCCGCGGAACGGTGAGCGGACTTCCCAGGTGCCTCGGTCATCCATGAGCCGGAGGCGAAAAAGCAGATCGATGAAGGCATCGTGGAACATGGCGCCGGGCTGGCCGGCATGCCGAAGCAGTCGATCCATCGATCGCTCCGACTGGCAAGCGGCTCCATCCTCTTGCGACCAGGACATGCTCGATCATCCGTGACCGCGCTCCATCAATCTCCAATCCCCGCGAGCGGGGAATTAGGCTAGGTTGAATCTGTCGCGTCAACTGCATCCCAGCGACGCTCCACAGTTGTGACACCGGTAACAGGTGCCGTTTCGAACGGTGATCTGCCCGCAATCAGGGCAAGGCGGCGCATCGCTCTGGAGCGTGGCGGTCGATTGGCTCAGCGATGTCCGCACCGCAATCGCTTCGGCGGACATATCGCCGTCCGTGACGCGAATCGCTTGCACGACAACATGTTCCTCCACTGGCTCCGTTTGCCCATCGGTCTTCACCGTGGTATCGATTCCTCGATCCGATGTGATCGAGGAAGGGGGGCGAACGCCATCCGAAGCGGTCGCTGTTCCATCGCCTGTCCATCGCGTGTCCTCCTTGACTGCGACCGGCGCCGCTGGGCGAGCCGGGGCGTTGTCCTCCTTGTAGCCATCCACGAATTCCATCCCCATCCATCTGAAGATGTAGTCGACGAGACTCTTGGCAAACGGGATGTCTTTGTTCGTTGTGATTCCCTGCGGTTCGAATCGCTGGTGGGCGAATTTGTTGACGAGGCTGGTGATCGGTACGCCATACTGAAGCGCCACGCTGATCGCCGTTCCAAGACTGTCCATGAGGCCGCCGATCGTCGAGCCTTCCTTGGACATCGTGATGAACAACTCGCCCGGCGAGCCATCCTGATACATGCCGACCGTCAGGTAGCCTTCGTGACCAGCGACATTGAAGTGGTGCGTCTTGCTGTCCCGCGTATCGGGCAGGCGCTTCCGCATTGGTCGTTCGATGATTCGTTCAACCACCTTTTCCACAACCTGCATCGGCACGCCCTGGTCATTGACCATGCCCGCAGCGAGTACGACTTCGCCTGCAACTTCGTCGCGCGCCGCGGCGAGTTCCACATCATCTTCATCGTCATCCAATACTGCATCGGTCGTGCTGTTGAGCGGTTGGCTCAACTTGCAGCCATCGCGGTACAAGGCGTTGGCCTTCAGTCCCAGTTTCCAACTGAGCCGATAGGCGTCGGCGATCTCTTCGATCGTCGCTTCGCTCGGAAGGTTGATCGTCTTCGAAATCGCACCGGTGACAAACGGCTGACTGGCCGCCATCATCCGAATGTGGCCGGAAGCGGTGATGAATCGTGTGCCCGTCTTGCCACAGCGGTTGGCACAATCGAACACCGCATAGTGCGCCTCTTCCAATCCCGGCGAACCCTCAATGGTCTGGGTGCCACAGATGGCACAGTTGAGTTCATCGATCTGGGCCGCGTTCAAACCGAGCAGCCGAAGTCCGTTGAACGAAGAATCTGCCGCGGCTTCTTCCCGCGTCAAACCCGCCTCCTCAAGAACCTGCTCCGGCAGCGACCATGCGGTGAAACCAAACTGAAGATCGAAGAAGGTCGGGAGCGATTCCTCTAATGCGGCGAGGTCCTCCGCCGTGTATCCCCGCCCAGCCAGATATTCTCGGAAAGTGATGACCTCATCGCCGTCATCCAACATCGTGGGCGGCAGCGGCGTGTCGAGTGAAAGCGTGCCTATGACCCAAGTGAGGAGGCGATTGATCGTGTCGTTGTCGTAACCGAGTGCTGCGAGCGCAGGGCGGACCGACTGGTTTACGATCTTGAAGTACCCGCCCCCGGCGAGTTTCTTGAACTTGGTCAGCGCAAAGTCCGGCTCGACGCCAGTCGTGTCGCAATCCATGAGCAGGCCAATCGTGCCGGTGGGCGCGATGACGGACACCTGTGCATTGCGGAAACCATTCGTCTGCCCCATCTCCATCGCTTCGTCCCATGCCTGCACTGCCCGACCGAGCATGTCGCCCGCGTTGTCGATGTTGAGATTGCCGGAGAGAAACAGATCGTGGTTGATGGGCACCGGTGCAACGTCAAGTTGTTCGTACTCGCCACTGTCTCTGGCAACACCGTGCGCCGCTCGACGGTGGTTGCGGATGACGCGCAGCATGTGCGTTGCGTTCTCTGGATAGCGATCGAATGCGCCGAGTTCTTCTGCCATCTCGGCGCTGACTGCATAGGAACGACCGGTCAAAATCGCCGTGATGACACCACAGATGGCGCGGCCTTCCTCGCTGTCGTAAGGAATGCCAGCCTGCATGAGAAGGGCACCCAAGTTGGCGAAACCGAGCCCGAGTGTCCGGTACTGCCAACTTTGTCTTGCAATTGCCTCTGAGGGAAATGCCGCCATGAGCACCGAAATTTCCAGAACGATCGTCCAGAGCCGAACTGCGTGCTCGAAACTGTCCAGATCGAATCGCCGCGTTCGCGAGTCATAGAATTGAAGCAGATTCAGCGAAGCAAGGTTGCACGCCGTGTCGTCCAGGAACATGTACTCGCTGCAGGGGTTGGACGCCGTGATGCATCCGTCAGCCGGGCAGGTGTGCCAATCGTTGATAGTGGTGTCGAACTGCACACCGGGGTCGGCACATTGCCATGCAGCCTCGCAGATGCGATCCCACAGATGTGTCGCATCGATTGTGCGTTCAACCTCGCCATCAGTTCTCCGGAGGAGGTCCCAGGGGCGATCTCGCTCCACCGCCTCCAGAAAACTCTGAGAAAGTCGAACGGAGTTGTTGGAATTCTGTCCGGCGACGGTCTGGTACGCCTCGCCGTTGAAGTCGTAGTCCAGTGACAGACCAAGCGCATCGGCCTGTTGCCGCTGCTCGTCACTGAGGTGCTTCATGCCTTCGACCAGTGCCGCGACCTTCAATTCCTCGCGAACCTTCCAGTTCACGAATGCTTCTATGTCCGGGTGATCGGCGTCCAGGCAGACCATCTTCGCAGCCCGCCGCGTGGTGCCCCCGGACTTGATCGCCCCTGCTGCGCGGTCCCCGATTTTCAGGAAACTCATCAGCCCGCTGGACTTACCACCACCGGATAGTGGCTCGTCCAGGCCGCGGAGCGAAGAAAAGTTTGTGCCGGTTCCCGAGCCATACTTGAAGAGCCGAGCTTCTCGCGTCCAGAGATCCATGATGCCGCCATCGCCGACCAGATCATCACCCACAGATTGAATGAAGCAAGCGTGCGGTTGCGGGTGGGAGTACGCATCCTTGGCGTGGCTCACTTCACCCGATGCTGCATCGGCGACAAAGTGGCCTTGCGCCGGTCCTGTTATTCCGTATGACCAGTTCAACCCTGTGTTGAACCACTGCGGGCTGTTGGGCGCGCCGGCTTGGTGCAGCATCATCCACACCATCTCGTCATAGAACGCTTCGGCGTCCTCCGGCGTGTCGAAGTAGTCGTGCGACTCCCCCCAACTGCGCCAGCAACCGGCGAGTCTATGAATAACCTGCCGCGCCGATCGTTCCGGGCCGGTGACAACATGGCCGTCGTCATCGAGCAGCGTTTCGCCATTGTCGTCAACCTGCGGCACGCCTGCCTTGCGGAAGTACTTGCTGACCATGATGTCCGTGGCCAACTGACTCCACTGCGCCGGAACTTCCGCGTCGTTCATTTCGAAGACCACGGACCCGTCCGCGTTTGTGATTTTTGTTGAACGCTTTGTCCACTCGACGGTGGACCAAACATCGTTTCCTGTTTCAGATACTCGTTCGGAAAAGAGCCGGTTGATCTTCATCGTTGCACTTTGCTTCCCTGCAGGCTGCGTCTTCGTTTCTGTCCACCAGTGGGGCCTTGCCAGTGCTGCCACCACCCAGGGGCCTATCGTACTACTACATCTTGTGGCTGCAACTTACCCACCCACGAAATATTGTACCCCCCGGCATTTGTCTCTAACTCGGGGAATGATCGGAAGTTAGGTGCTCAAACCGGCGTGGACAGCCTGTCAAAGGCCATCCGGCGACTTCCGGCGGAGGGCACAATAAGGGGGGTACACTGCCCTCAATGAGCGGCATGGAGGCAGTTCTTGAGGGATTGACGGAGGCCCAGACGGCGGCCGTCTTGCACGGTGATGGTCCACTGCTGGTGTTGGCCGGACCGGGTTCGGGAAAGACAACGGTAGTGACACGGCGCATTGCGCATCTCATTGCGGGCGGTGTTCCACCGTGGCAGATCATTGCGCTGACATTCACGAACAAGGCGGCAGATGAAATGCGCCGCCGCGTCGAGACAACAATTGACGCGGATATTGCTGGAATGCGTGGGCTGACAATGTCGACATTCCACTCGTTCTGCGCACGCACGCTTCGCGAGTGGGGTGACAAAGTGATCGGGACCTGTTCGTTCACGATCTATGACACCAACGATCAGCGGGAAGCAGTCAAGGCTGCGATTCGCGAATCCGAACTCAGTGAATCCAACTGGAGACCAGCCGTGGTGCTCGGTGCAATCAGCGCCGAAAAGAATCGCCTCATCGGCCCCGAGGAATGTACTGATGCGGCATCCGACTTTCACTCCAAGACGATTGCCAAGTTGTATCGCGCATATGAACAGATCCTTCGGCGAAACGACGCAGTCGACTTCGATGACCTTCTGTTGCATGTGGCGAAGTTGCTGACATCGTGTCCACAGGCGTTGGAGCACCTGCAGGATCGATACCGCTACATATTGATCGACGAATACCAGGACACCAATCACGCCCAGTTTGTCATCGCCGACCGCATCGCCGCCGCAAGTCGCAACATCTGCGTCGTCGGCGACCCGGACCAGTCCATCTATGGCTGGCGCGGTGCCGACATTTCAAACATTCTTGAATTCGAGGAACAGTACGCCGACGCAGTAGTTGTTTCGCTTGGTCGCAATTTCCGCAGTACCGGGCACATCGTCGCCGCCGCCGCTGGATTGATCGAACACAATGTGCAGCGGAAAGGGAAGCGGCTGTACACCGAGTTGGAGGAGGGATCGCAGCCGCAGGTCGTGAATGTGCCCGATGAGTACGCTGAGGCCGGAACCATCGTCCGGAGATTTCAGAGCATCGCCGACGCGGGTGTTCCCTGGAACGAAATGGCCGTGCTGTACCGCATCAATGCACTCAGCCGCGTTCTTGAGGAGGGAATGAGAGACGCGGGCATCCCGTATGTCATTGCGCGGGGCACGGCGTTCTATGAGCGGCGCGAGGTCCGCGACGCGCTTGCCTACCTACGACTCCTGGCCAACGGCAGAGACGATGTGGCATTTCGCCGCGCTGTCAATACGCCAACAAGGGGTATTGGCACAACGAGCCTCTCGCGGCTTGAAGCAGCGGCCGCATCAACTGGCTGTTGCATGCTCACTGCTGCTGCCAGTCCCGAGTGCAGGCAGGGAATTACGTCCAGAGCGGGGGGGTCGATGGAACGATTCGCTGCGATGATAGGCGTCTGGCGACGCGACGCCGAGAGCGACGAGAGTCCAACGGCCGCCGCCTCGCTGGCAGACCTGGTCGAGCGGGTCATTCGGGAATCCGGACTTGAGTCGATGTACCAGGTGTCCCGAAGCGAGGAAGATCTTGAGCGACTGCAGAACCTTGAGGAACTGATCTCAGCCGCAGCGGAGTTCGAGCGGCGGGCCGACACCGACCGCGAAACACCACCGATGCCGCTGGAACTCCTGCACGAGTTTCTGGAGAGTGTCGCACTTGTCAGCGACGCGGACGCCATCGACCCAAGGAAGGGCGCAGTGACGCTGATGACGCTCCACGCATCAAAGGGGCTGGAGTTTGACGCCGTCGCCATTGCGGGCCTGGAAGAGGGGTTGTTTCCTCATGGCCGGGCTATTGGTGATGACGAAGAAATGGAGGAAGAGCGGCGACTTTGCTTTGTTGGTATGACCCGGGCACGCCGTCATTTGCTGCTGACAAGTGCACGCTCAAGAACACAGAGAGGCATGCGGGAGCGTTCCATGCCGAGCCGCTTCTTGCAGGAGATTCCCGACGACTGCGTACATCACGAAGGGCCGCGTCCCCGCTCAAGGACTGTGGTGGATGTCGACCTTGTCGATGATCCACACTTCGAGGAACCGCCCGCTGGCGAGTTGACGATCGGCTCCATCGTTCGACACGGGCGGTTCGGCATCGGCAGAGTGCTGCGCGTGCTGCGGCGAGCACGCGGATCGACGGTCGCGGTGGAATTCCAGAGCGGAACCAAACATCTGGTTCTTGAGTACGCCAAACTCGAAGTGCTCTCGCCGGATGATCTGGCGGAACTTCCCTGATGCCGCTACCCGATACCGAGGCGGTCCGGCGACTGGGCCAGGCGGAAGGCTTTGCACTGGTCGGCGTGTGCGATGCGATTCCCCGAGGCGGTGAGGGACTGCGTGCGTGGCTGGCTGCAGGCCGCAACGGCACCATGTCCTACATGGACCGCAATGTCGAGGCCCGCATCGACCCGCGGATCCTCGTGCCGGGAGCGAAGAGCATTATTTGTGTAGCCGACCGGTATCCCGGCATGAAACCTGAGGATGAGTGCGAAGGCGGGTTGATAGCGCGGTATGCCCGCGGCGACGATTATCACCGCGTGATCAAGCGCCGATTGCACGCCATGTGTGATGCCATGCGTGCTGATGCGCCGGAGTTTGTCTATCGAGCGTGCGTAGACACCGCCCCGATCATGGAGCGGCAACACGCAGCTGCGGCGGGGCTGGGTGCCATCGGCCGCAACACGCTCCTCATCAGCCCGAGCATTGGCAGTTGGATGTTGCTCGGGGCTATTGTTACGACGCTGCCGTTGCAGGCGACGAAGCCGATCGATGACGATCCGTGCGGCTCATGTACGCGATGCATTGATGCCTGCCCGACCGGCGCGATCAGCGATGGATCGGTG
>CAZJKE010000004.1:52599-86197 GCA_964546585.1 uncultured Isosphaeraceae bacterium
ATGTACGCGATGCATTGATGCCTGCCCGACCGGCGCGATCAGCGATGGATCGGTGAATGCACGCCTGTGTATCAGTTACCTGACGATCGAGCACCGCGGAGACATTGACTTGTCAGTCCAAGACTCAATGGGACGCTGGGTCTTTGGGTGTGATGTCTGCCAGGAGGTGTGCCCGCACAACGCTCCGACCGAGCGAACAATCGCCTCGCACACCAATCCTGCCTATGACGGCCGTGATGCTTCCCTTGATGTGCGCGAGGTCATGGACTGGACCGAAGACGATCGGCTGGCCGCGTTTCGCGGTTCGGCGATGAAGCGGGCGAAACTCGACATGATTCGCCGCAACGCTGCCATCGTCGCCGCCAACAACGGAGTCTGACAACGGTGTCAGACGCCGCCGCCCATGAGGGCCGAGGAGATGGCGAAGGAGAGTTGTTCGACGCTTTGGATGGTGCCAGCCTTGACCTGCTGGGCAAGCGTATTGAAGAGGGTGACCATCAACTGCGTTGCGGCATCCAATTGGGTGGCCGCGGCTGGTGTCGCGATCGAATCCAAACTGAGCATCCAGCCGCGAGGCTCCTTGATCATGGTCATGACAGTGCCGCTTCGGCCATCTCGGACAGTCGCCTCCGTATCAGACACCATGGTGACCGACGCCGGATCGAGTTCCTGCTCCAGACCAGTTCCCGCCAGCGCATCCCTGACCGCCGCGACCCCATCGTCGCCGAAGCGATCCCTGACAACCCGCATGGCTTGCTGGCCAGCATCCACAATCTTCGTGCTGGCGGCAAGCATCTTCTTCGCATCCGAGGACTTGGCGACATACACCGTGTCCAATGGCGGCATGTTCTCAATGGAAAGGTCATTGAGATACGCAACGAGTGCTTCGGGGGACTGGAAACCGGAATTCGTCGCCGGGCTCGAGGCCGGCGGCGCAGGCGCAGATGTCGTACCGCCAGCAGGAGGTGCCTCAGGTGCTGGCGGGGGCAGCAACTCGCCGGCAAGTGCAGCAATCCGGCGGTCGAGTTGTGCGGCCATGGCCGCGCTCTTGTTGCCGAGTTTTCCCGCTACCTGCTTGGCTTGTTCGTAGGTCGCCGTTGCCTTGGCGGTGGCGTCATTCAAGAGCGATGAAAGCGAACTCGCTCGCTCCTGCCATGTACTGGCCGAGGTTATGACGCCAAGGTCGATCATTCGCGACACCGCAGCGGCGTCCTGCGAAAGAAACGCGGCGTACGCTTCCTGAATCCGACCAAGTGTCCAGAGCAGGTTCAATGATCGTGCCGCAGCGGTCGCTCTGGACTCCCGCGAGTTGCCACCTGCACGGCTTGTCGCCCGGTACGCTCGATCGAGCATCGAGGCAACATCCCCCCAAGCAGCCGCAAGTTCCGCCGCCTGGGATGACGCCTTGGACATGGCCTCTGCGGCACTGGCATCGAATTCGTCCGCAAGTGTTCGAAGCGATGCGGCGCCCTCGCGGGATGCCCCGCGGATCTGCCCCAATCGGTCCATCGAATCGCGCACCTTCGTGAGAAGGACTGCGATGCCATCGACTTCCGCCTGTGCGTCGCCCGCGCTTCGTTGGGCATGAATCTCCGACCTCAGAGCACTTGACGCGGCGTCAAGGTCCACACCTTCCGCCTGGCGAATCGTCGCGAGACCTTTTCGTAGCGGGTTGAACCCCTCAACGGGCCCGCGTTCCTGCGCTTCTCGCAGGAGCCCATCGGCTTCCTCTCGCAGCGCATCGGCCCGCTGCCTTGCCTCCGTCGTAGCAGTTTGCAAGGTGGCAATCCTCGCGTTGACTACCTGAAGTTGCGATTCCATCTCCGCCCGCCGCTGCCGCTGATCGTCCTGAAGGGAGGCCAGCACATCGACACCGCGTTCCTGCGATGTCTCCTGCATGGCCGCGCCTGCCGCCCGAAGCAGGGCTGCTTGCGTTGCATGATCCACTGCAACATGAAATGCCAGCACGATGTCATTGGCGCGGGCGACGATGTCCTCGTACTGCAGCGTTGCGAGGTGCGCCTCCGCAGTCGCTTTGATGCCCGCCTTGGCCTCTTCCTGTGCGGGTGTTTCCACCTGCAACCGGGAGGCTTCCTTCGCGAGGCGATCCAGCGCCGTTTCATCGTCGGAACGAACGGCGACGCTCAGACGCATCGAAAGATCTTCGATGTTCCGCTGGGCTTCCTGCCTCGGATTCGCATCAGCGCACGCCGCAAGACCGATCAACATCATCGATAGCGCAGTACGGGAAATCAGTTGGATTCGAACAGCCATGGCGTTTTCACCTTGGACAAGAAATGCACGGGACAGTGTAGCGGGGTCTATGGATTCAGGGATCATCCAAGACCCGCTCAGGGGTTTCTTCCGGGAACACAATGGGGTATTCGGGCCGAGGGACCTGTTGCATCGATGCAATCCACTCCAGCGAATCGATCGTTCTCTTGCTCTTGGGTGAGCGTAGGGCAGCTTGCCAACCGTCCGCATCCGGGTGCGGATGATCTGCCAGATGACGGGGCAGGGCGTATTGCACTGCGAGCGACTGCATGGGCAGGTCGTAGTTGACCAGTGGCCACGCCGGATCCACTTCGAAGCGTTCCAGCATCAACAGGTTGGCGTACCGCGCGCGGGCGTCACGGGGTGGCAGTCGTCGCAGTCGAAAAGTCCCGCCATCAGAGCCGCCATGGCACGCGCGGGTGCCGCAGCGAGGCATGAGCCAACGGTCGTGCACATCGCGGCCGAAGCGAAGCAGGGCATCCGGCTCGGTCAACACCACGACCTCGCCATACAGGTCTTGAGCGCCGACCTGCCGCATCAGTCGGAATACCGCAAGATCCTCCATCGCCATGAGCGCACTTGCTTGGGGCATCCGGGCGTCGCTGCCGTGGGATTCCAGGAGGAGTCTCCTCGCGGCCGGCGATATGCGAATCCGCGGTGGATTCGTCAAGTCTATTTCGTACACGCGGATCAGGTTGACCTCTTCTTCCGTGAGCAGTCGCCCAGGCGCGGCCGATTCGTCGCAGGGCACGCGTGGCGACACTTGACCGCCCCGCTCGGCCGTCGCATCTCGATCACTCTGCCGATGCAGGATGGCGATCTGTCGTTCGAGCGTTTGCACGCGAGCAATCCTGTCTTCCAAGGGCAGTTCCGCCAGGTAGTCCGAGGCCAGTTCCAAACGCCGCTGTTCCACGAGCCACTCCACCAACAGAATGCGGTGATCGAGATTGTTCAGGTCAATACCGTCTCGAATCGCCGCGTACCTCTCTTCGAAAGGTGTGTCGAGAACGACATGGCTGACTTCGCTGCGGGGCACTGTCACCAGCGCGCCGTGCATGTGAAAGACGACCTCATCAAAATCGTCCTGGAGGATCGCGCCGTGCCGTTGTTGCCCGGTTCGAAAAATGACCGTGCCCATGACATCTGCTCCACCATCGATCAGCCTGACAACCCGCGACACCCCTTGAAGGTTGAATGTGTGCAACGCATCATCCAGATCGCGTACTTCCAACACGCCCTCCTGATATCCCACCACGAATCCGGGAATGGAGAGCCCGCGAGAGACATCAACGATGACCCGCTGGCCCGGTTCCCAGTCTGCAAACGCAGCAACCAATAGCAACAGGGAAATCATTCGGGCAACGGCGTCGTTTCGATGTCCTTGGCCCGGTCCAGCGTCACTGTCCAGGTAATGACTGTGCTACCGGTGCCGGTCGTGTCCGCTGCGGCGGTGAAGTCCCAACGCAGCAGTCCCTGTGGCCGGTCGACGCTGAGGTAGTTCGGATCGGAGGACAGCGGCATCGCCGTGTTCTTGAAGGACACCTGGATTTCCTCGTTTCGGGAAACGGGGATGCGATCCCAGACCCGCACATCCACGGGCTTGTTATTTCCGTTGGAGACGGCGATGCGCCATTCCCATGCCGTGCGGCGGCCGCCCCCGAAGAGCCCGGTGGAGGATGTATTCTTCTCGACGAGCGTTCGCTCCGCAGTCATCGCCGGATCAATGCCGAGGCCGAGGTCGAATGTCTCGGAAGGTGCGACGGTCGCCAGACGGGTTCTCCCGACGAAATCGCTTCCGTGAAAGATGGCCGCCTGCCCTGGAAGAAGGATGTAGGGGCTCTCGTTGGTGATCGTGCTCTGCATGTAGACCGTGTCGGTGAGCATCGGTACCGCGACCCGGAAGAGCGATGTTGTTGCATCGACTGAGGCAATGCTCACCGTCTGGGTGTCCTCCCGATTGGACGGAATGGTCAACTCTCTGGGGATAGCGAAACTCACCACTGGCCCGTTTCCGACCACCGCAGCCGCACCAGATGCCATGTCGATCATGACGCCTGCGGTGGCCGTGCCAACCATCGCATCCGCTACCTCCATCCTGCGTACTCTGGCCTCAGCGCCCGCTGGGCCCACTCCACCTCGACCCGCGGTCGGGGGAGGGGGTGCGTAAACATCCACATACCAGGGACGCGGCATCGGCGCATCAGCAGATTGCTGTGGCTGCGCGGTCGAAAGGGTGAGCGCAACATCGTTCCAGTTTTCGCCTGTTCGCTGCGTGATGATCGCGTCGTAGTCGATAGTGACATCACTGCCGTCACCGCTCGCGTGAATGGCATACCTGGGTTCCCACGTAGCATTGGCGATCAGGTAGGTAATTTCGACTGTGACTTGCCCGCGGGTGCGGACGCCGACATCGACAACGGCATCCAATACCCGCCGCCCATCGCGATACTCATAGGTGCCGCCGCTTGTCTGCGCGATGTTTCGGCGGCGTTGTTTCAGAACGCGTAGTTCGTCTTCCAGTTCCTCGATTCGCACCTTGACTCGCGCGTATGCAAGCGAGATCACCTCGTACTTCTGGCCGATGAACGCCAACTGCGATCCAAAGGCGTCCAGATCGAACGGTCGGTCCTCCGCCATCCCCCCCTCATTCTGCGTCGAAGCGGCCGTAGCCCACTTCTGCAGGAGCGCTGTCTGGATCTCCAAACCGGACGAGGTAGCGTTGGCCTCCTCAAGCGATCTCTCAACGTCCTCGATTTGCCCGTTGAGTTCTGCCACAATCTCTTGATCCATCTCATGCACTTCGTACAACGAGGTATCGACGGCCATCAGCCGTGCATCGCCGCTGACGCTCGCCTGCATCGAGTTACGGTCGGCGCCGTGTGGCAGATCGCGAAAGAAGACGGACCAGCCACCGGGTTCAAGATCAAGTGTCGTCGTTCGTGTGATCGCTGCCCGGCCGCGGTAGAGCGTGACCGCCGAGATGGTGTCCTCGGCGTCGACAGGCTCCATGGAAAGTGCGACGGGATCCTGCGCCGCTGCTGTGGCAGCGATGAAGAGCGTTGTCATGCCAACACGTATCACTCGACACCTCCTCACCCCCGGACACCCCGGAGGGTCCTGAGAGGCACGCTCGCTACGGTTGCTCGCGTCGCCCCATCGTGGAGAATATACCCGCGCTGCGAAGAAGGGCAGCGATTCGTGCCCTGTCCTCCATGGGCGAGTCAAGAACGGCGTTTGCAAGTGTAGATCGCTCCTGTTCAAGATCGAGGTAGCGAAGTGCTATGTCGTCGAGATCGTCGTCTTCCATTGTTTCGAGGTACTCAAACCCTTCGCGGTAGACGATTCGAGCCGCGAGTGACTTGGCCATCATCCATGCGAGGTAGGCCGGGGGCAGATCCGTCCAGAGTCGTTCACCGGCTGTCTCGACAAGGACAGGCGGAAGGTGATCAATGACCAACTGGCGAAGTTCGGAGATCTGCTGATCGTCCATCGCCTCCCAGCCAGCAGCAACTGCATCGGCCGTTCGCTTCATGATGAGGCTGATACGGATACTCATCTCCGGCAACGGCGCCTGCGGATGATGATGGTGCAGGCGGACCAGGAGTTCCGCCTCTGCGCGGGCCAAGGCACGCAGCCGCTCCAGCACTTGCTCCACAAAGGTCTCCTTGATTGCCATGAACTCTGTCTCATCCAGCAGCATGCAGGCGCCGATTTCGAAACTGGAGCAGATGACACCGCACTTGTTCGCCGACGAATCCTTCAGAATCACAACGCCTGCGTTGGACAGTTCGCGGCGTGCATCGGGTGTGAGGAACAAGTTGGCGCCCTCAATGATGATTGGACTGCTCGGCGCCCCGTTTTCCCGCAGGAACGCCTTCCAGTTTCCACCGTGCATGGTCGCCGGGCGGCCGCCGCAGGGGACGAACGCGTCCGAGATAACGCGATTGTGCATGGAGTTTCGAAGGTGAAATCCGTCCTCGTCCTCGACTGAAACAATGCGGCCGCGCGGGCCAAGGCGTGTGCGGTCGAACTCCGCGATGGGCAGTTCCTCTGCAACGAGCCGCAGCAACTCGGCGTGGTTCAAGCCATCTGGGTCCTCGCCGCAACCCGAACCGTCGGCGATGCCTACGAACGAGGCATTGTCGCCGTACTCGCGAATCATGATTCGGATGCCGTTGCCGGCGACATCGCCATCCGGCCCACCGGTCATCTTTACTGTGAATCTGGTTGTCGATGGATCGATGCCTCTTGCGCGGAGCATGGTGTCGAGGAACACAACGACACCTTCGCTGGTGACCCCGTACTCCTTGTGGTTGATGCCCGCTCCGGGCTTGCTGCTCATGAGCGCAGCAGGCATCGGGTATCCGCGGCGGTGTGCGCGGTCGACGATCCACTCAATGAGTTGCGGCGTGATATTTTCGTCCGGACCGAGATACAGCAACTCATCGTGGCCGAGGCGATCGACAATGCGGCTGGTCGTCTCCTCGTCGGGAGTGATCAGGTCGAGCAGTGAATTGACAAATGCCTTGACCGATCGGCTGACCCGTCCCCTTGGGTGAACGAGAATCGCAGCCTTTGCTCCGCCCTCGGGAATGTCCTTGTTCTTGAGTTGCTGGGCGTATGCGAGGTTGTAGGCCTCGTCGTAGAGACGCTCCTGTTCCCGGGCGTGCTCCTCGCGGCCCCGCGGGTGAATGGCGCGAACGCCGCCGCGTGCGATGTCGCGAAATCGGACATGAAACCCATTGAGATCGCGGCCGTGTACGAAAAAGACGCCGAAGGGTGTTTCGGCCCGCTCGTCGGTCGTCAGAATCGCGGGATCGATTCGCATGGCGAGTGCGTAGCGATCCTCCAAGAAGAGGTTCGTTCGCCGGACTGCGGCGACGGCCTTGACCAGTCGGTGCAGAACAGTGCGTGCGTCTTCCAGATCCACTCGGCTGTCGATACCTTCGTGCAGCGCGGCGACCTGCTCGGCGAATGACCCATCGCCGAGCGTGACGTCGGGATTGAACCTTGCGCGGAAGAGATCGGCGATGGCGACAGTGATGTCGAGATTCTCGCGGGCCAGCGATTCCATGCGGTCGGGGTTGAATGCGTAGGGATTTATCTTCACCAGCGATTGGTAGGCGAGGTCGAGCAGCGCAATGATGATCTCGGCCTTTTCCAGTCCGACTTCCGGTTTGGCGTAGCCCAGTTTGACGACGCGCGGGTCGTACCACTTCAGCCGAAGCAGATCGCGGCGGATTTCGTCCCAGAGCCTGCTGTGCGGATCGATGGGTCCACCGTCCGGTCCCTGGACGACACAACCGACCAGCGAGATCCAGCCGTTTTCGCCGTCGCTGATACTGTCGAGATACGCGCGGTGAATGTTGATGCGTGACTTGCTCAGTCGCGTTGCGATCCGCTGCAACATGGTTCGGCGGGTAGAGTTGCTCACGGCCACGATGATGCGGCTGAGGCTGAGGTCAGACTCCCTTTCCAGCGCCACGCTGGTGCCGTCGGTTCCGCTGAGTGGTTGGAAGAGCGACCAGTGCTTGACCATTCGTAGCGGCGTGACCGTCAGAATGTAGTCCTCGGAGCAGCGACTGAAAAAGTCGCGGACCTCCTGTTCCGAGAGTTCGGGGAGATGCTCTGCGGCGTAGGCGATGGTTTCTTCCACCTTGGCGATGTGATCGGGATCCTCCGGTGAGAATGCGGGCGCTTCACCGAAGATGAAGGTGTCGAGCACGAGGTTGCCATCGTCTGCCGTGTGGATTTTCGCCGCACGGAGCGTGCCCAGCGGCAGTTCCGCCATGACCTCGGCCAGGATGCCGGGGTAGTCGCGAGGCCGCATGAATGTCCACTCGCTTCCGTCCTCACTCCGCTGCGTCAGTTCGATCGGCCGCCCGGAGGCCTTCGCGGCAATGATTGATCGCAAGTGCGCCAGTTGCGTATCGCGATCAGTGTCCTGGAAGTACATCAGTGGCATCTGCTCGAGGAACCAGGGCACCAGTTCCTCGGCGGTTGCTCGAAGGCTGCATGTGACATCGTCGACGATGGCGGTCGGATCGTCGGGTTTCTTCCCGATTGGCTGCTGGGGCATCATGGCCATCCCTGTATTAGAACGACTCAGCGAGGGGGCTTCAAGGATTCAGATACGCTACAGGCCTGATATGGTTCTCGACCTCTTCCCCGGAGCCTCCCTTGCCCAGAACAGCCTTGACAATCGGCACCTTCGACGCGGTCCATGTGGGACACGCCGCCATTGTGGCGGCGGCTCGGCGTGCCGTTGGCGACGAGGGAAGCGTCATTGTTCTCAGTTTCGATCCAGCCCCGGCGGCCGTGCTGCGGCAGGACGCAAAAACCGGGCGGCTGACGACATTTCAGCGGCGAACCGAGTTGCTCCGGGCGGCCGGGGCGAACGAAGTTCGACCTCTTGTGCCGACCGTGGAATTGCTCGGCATGGAAGCGGAGGCATTTGCTCGGGATGTCGTGTCGGAGACAAAGGCGGATGTCCTTGTGGAAGGGGAGGGGTTTCGGTTTGGCCGGGGCCGGGCCGGCACCATGGATTCGCTGCGGCGGCTCGGAGCCGACCAAGGCTGGGCTGCTGAGGAGGTTGCGCCAGTGGAAGTTGCGTTGGGCGATCACACAGTGGTTCGTGCCAGCAGTTCGCTGGTGCGGCAGTTGCTGTCCCTTGGCCGCGCCGATGATGCCGCCAGTGTGTTGGGCAGGCCATATCGACTGGAGGGACAGGTTGTACGTGGCGATCGGAAGGGCCGCGATCTTGGTGTGCCGACAGCGAATCTCGACGCCGGCGATCTGATGCTTCCAGGGGACGGCATCTACGCGGGGCATGCCCAAATGGAGGATGGCCGAGTGTTTCCGGCGGCGATCAGTATTGGCACCAAGCCCACCTTTGACGGACGAGATCGCGTTTGCGAGGCGCACATCATTGGGTACGACGGTGACTTGGATTGGTACGATTGGCATTTGCAGATTACAGTCGAGCATTGGATCCGGGAGCAGTTGCGTTTTTCGTCTGGCGATGCGCTTGCCGAACAAATGAAACGAGACATTGCCGAGGCCGGCAGAATGCTGGCTGCGGAACACGGAGCATGTGGATGAGCGAGTACGAGACGACGACGACCTGGGAGGAACTGGCTCGGCGCGTCGAGCATGCCAGCCGGATCGTCGTAACTACCCATTCAAAGCCCGACGGCGACGCGATCGGCTCGACTGTCGCCATGCATCGTGCGCTGCACAACAAGCAACGCGCGGTCGAGGTGCTGCTGATGGGACCGGTCGAGCGAGCGTTGCGACTCGCTGCGGGTGATACGCCGATCCGTGTGCTGGAGGAAGACGGGCTTCCGGACGGGGAGCCGGACCTGATCATGGTGTTGGATACCGGGGCGTGGTCGCAGGTGCATGCCATCGAGCCGTGGCTGCGAAAGCACGCCGACTGTGTGGTCGGTCTTGATCACCATGCCAATGGGGATGATGTGGCCAGTGATCGCATAGTGGACACCTCTGCTGCGTCATGCACGCAGATTGTGTTGGAGTTACTCGATCACATGAATGTCGATATCGGAAACGGCTTTGGGTCTGCGGCGGAGGCGATCTTCGTTGGGTTGGCAACCGATACCGGTTGGTTCCGGTTTTCCAATGCGGATGCGCGGTGCTTTGCGACGGCCGCTCGCCTGCTTGAACACGACATCGACCGCTATCGGATCTACCGGACGCTTGAGGAAACCGGCTCGCCGGCTCGTATGGAGATTCTGCAGCGGATGTTGGCGAGCCTTGAGTATCTCGATGACGGGCATGTTGCTGTCATGGTGCTGTCGCATGAAGACTTTACTGAGACCGGTGGCAGCGGAACGGATCTCACGGGGCTCGTCAATACGCCGATGGTCGTGGACGGCGTGCAGGCGGCGATACTCCTCTCCGAACAAACACCCGGAACGACGAAGATCAGTTTCCGGTCAAAGCCGGCGCTGCCGGGCGATCCTTCCTCGCTGATCGATGTGAATCGCCTTGCCGGTCAGTTCGGCGGTGGCGGCCATGTCCACGCCGCCGGTGCCCGGTTGGAAGAGCCCGTGACAACCGTTCTCGCCCGCCTCCACCAAGCCTTCGCCCACTGCTAGCAGCCTGCCGATTCTCCTCCTTCACCCCACGAAACGCATGCCAATTCCACGCGTTCGTGCAGTTGTGGCGTACACTGAGGGTGTGGAGGAACTTCGGCGAATTGCGGCGAACGCGCGGTGGCGGATACGTATGGACCGTGCGGTTGGGGACAGCGGCGTTGTTGTCGTAACCGGGGCCGCCGTCTTCATGGTGATGGCCGTGAGTGACCGCCTCGGCATCGAATCATGGATCCCATGGTTCATCGCCGGAAGTACGCTTGCCGCCGCTGTCGCTGCTGGCATCATTGCGGTCTGGCACCGATCAGCCGTGGATGAACTCCAGGCTGCAGCGGAAGTCGACCGGCGATTCGATCTTCGAGAACGACTGTCCTCGGCCATCGCCTGCGAACATCGAACCGACGCATTTGCAGCCGCTCTTCACCGAGACGCCAGCACAGCCACCGCGGCTATTGCGGGGACGCTGTCATCGAAGTTTCCTGTTCGCATCCCCCAGTCGATCGGGATTGGCGTCGTCCTTATTGGACTCTCAGCAATCGTCCTTGGAACCGGGCAATGGGGATGGTTCGGCGGCAACGGTGAGGGCGGCATTGTTCCAAGTGTTATTCCCATACGCGAGAGAGTGGACGCGTCCGTCGACGAAGTAGTGGCCGAGATGAAGGATCGCGATGAGTTGTCTGAGGAACTGCAGGAGGAACTGCAGGGCCTGCAGGACGCCGTCGATCTAGCAGGCGACGATCCGGAAGACATGCGCCGCGAGGCCCTGCGAAGCATGACGGACTTGCAACGCAAACTCGATGACATGCTGAATGACGAACGCGCAGGGAGTTTGCAGGAACTCGAGCGTCGGCTGCGATCACTCACGCTTGAGAACCGCGACGAAGTGCGTGATCTTGCCGAGGCGCTCAAGCGAGGCGACTTTACCGCCGCAAAGCAGGCGCTTGAGCAGTTGCAGGAACGCATGAATCGGGCTGACCTCGACGATGCAACAAAGCAGGCACTGTCCGATCAGTTGAAGGACCTCGCCAAGGAACTGGAGAGACTCGCCGAGGCGAACGAGGCACTTGCAGAAGCACTTGAGCAGTCAGGTCTTGACGAGGCGCTCGCCGGCGATCCCGATGCCGCGAAGGCGGCAGTGGAAAATGCGAAACACCTCAATGCAGAACAGAAGAAACGGCTTCTCGACCTCATCGAAGCACAAGAACAGGCCGCGCAGGCATGCAAGAATATGGGAAAGGGATGCAAGGAGGCCGCGGGCGGAAAGAGCGGGGCGATGGAGGGCGAACTCTCTGATCTGGAAGCACTCAAGATGTTCATGGAAGACGCCAAGGCCATGAAGAAAGCATGCAAGTCGGCTGTTGCCGGCATGTGTTCTGGAAGTAGCGATGGCGGGGGACCGGGGCACGGCGGACAAGGAACTGGTGAGGGCCGCCGGGCGTCCTTTGAGCAAACGGATACGGCAACTGAGACGCAGCGGTCACCTGTGACGACGCTGGAGGGAACGATCATCGCCAGACAACTCTTCGACGCAGGAGTGGTAGCGGTCGGCGAGTCGCAATCGGAGGCTCGAGACGCAATATTGTCCGAGCGGCGTGATACGGAGGAAGCGATTGCAGAGGAAGAAGTACCGCGGCGATACCACGAACTCCTGCGGCACTACTTCGGTCGACTGGAAAGTCTGGCGAGGAGATCGCCGAACGATGCTGACGACGATTCGGAGTAGTTTCCTGCTCACCATGCTTGCGGTGTTGATCGCATGCGATCGCAACGCTTCCGAAACAGTCACCGTGTATGTGTCGGCTGACGACCACATTGCCCGGCAAGTGTTTGATCGGTTCACTCAACACAGCGGCATTGAGGTCAGATTCGTCGCCGATTCGGAGGTTTCCAAGACCACAGGACTCTCGCTCCGGCTGCGGCGGGAACGCACGCGGCCGCTGGCCGATGTGTTCTGGTCTTCGGAGATCATCCAGACGATTCTGCTCGCAAATGACGGCATACTCGCTCCTCACCAATCACAGGTTGCCAGTGCGTGGCCATCAGGCCACCGAGATGAAGATCACCGTTGGTTCGCATTCTCCCCACGTGCGAGAGTTCTCGCCTATGACCCGCGCGTCACACCAGCCGATGCGCTTCCTGTGACATGGTGGGATGTTCGCGACGCCGCCATGGCGGATCCTCGGTTCGGCACGACTGGTACACACTTGTGCGCGATGGCATCGTGGCTTGAGGATGAGGGCGACCCCGGCCGGCTTGCCGAGTTTCTCGATTCGGTGGCCGGGCCTCTTCGCAGCGGCGGCAACGCGGCAACGGTGGACGCGGTCCTCACGGGTGAACACCGCTTCGGCATGACGGATACGGACGATGTGCACGCGGCGATGAAAAGGGGCCGTTCTGTTGCCATGCACATACCCAGACACGGCCCTGGTGATGGCGGCGGTGCGCTCTTGATCCCCAACACGGTGGGAATCGTCGCAGGATGCGCGCATCCAGCGGAAGCGGCGACATTTGTTGACTTCATGCTGAGCGATGACGTGGCCCGCATGCTTGCCAACTCGGCGTCCCACAACATTCCCATTCAGCCGCACATTGCGTCGGATTTTCCTGAACTGATCATCGACGATCCGCTCAAGGTCGACTGGAATCGCGCGGCAATGCTTCGCGACTCGGTGCTGCTGCAGGTGACCAGCGGCGCGGAAACAAACTGATGCGAACTCGAAACGGATTCATCGCTGTGATCGCGATGTTTCTTGCCGCATTGATCTGTTGGTGGCCGCTCTTGAGTGGCTTTGCGGACCTTCGCATCGGCACAGCGGTGTTGGGCATGGAGTCAGTGAGCCGCATCATTCTGCGGACCGTGTTCTGGGCGACCGGCGTTGCTGTCATCGCAACACTCATCGGGTGGCCACTGGGCAGACTTGCCAATTCGTGCAGCGGCCGGATGAAACGAGTGCTCCTTGCGTTGCTTGTCGGATCGCTCGCCATACCCGCCTACGCGGTGTTCTACGCATGGTGGAGCCTCTGGCCGGCGAACTCGCCACTGTTTGACCTGCTGGCGAGATACGACGCAGTACCGCTTGCACGGTACGCAACGCTCGCAATCTCCCTGGTGGCGTGGTGCTGGCCGATCCCAGCAGTGGTTGCCGCAATGTGGCATGGCGGCGGCGGCACATCGCTCCTGCACTCCATCGACGGACCTGGTCGCGGGCGAGCAGCGTGGAATGTCATCGTTGCCGATCGGTGGGGAATCATCGCCACAATTCTGCTGGTTTCGGCGATTGTCTCGACAAACACGGCATCGTTCGATCTGGCGCAGGTCGCAACGATCGCCACAGAATTTCGGATGCAGGGGATGTCACCGCACAGCCTCTGGCAGTTGACCCTCTGCGGCGCAGCCGCTGCTGCGATAACCGCTGCGATGGGCGTTGTATTTGTTCGCCGCAACAGTCGGCCACCGGCGATCAAGACTCCCGCGCACTCATGGCGGTTCATTGCGGTCTGGTTTGTACTCACCGGTGGCCCGATTCTGCTCGCTGCCATCCTGACGCTTCGTGGCAGCGGCGAAATGTTTCAACTGTACGGCGGCGATCTTGTCGTGAGCGTTGCGCTTGCGGCGGGAGTCGCCATCGCTTGTCTTCCGATCATGATCGCATCAATGTTGATGCACGCATCAGACCGCGCATGGATGCGCACACTTGCATGGTTCTGCATGTTCTCCTATCTACTCATGGCGATGCTTCCGGCGGCCGTCGTGGGATGGATGCTCGGTGAGAGTTGGAACAGGTCGCTGGTGGATGTCGTCTATCGATCAAACGCCATTCTTGTGCTGGCACACCTCTCGAAAGTGGCATTCATTGCGGCAATTGCCGGCTACTGGATCGCAAGCGGCCGAGAGCAGCAGATATTGCTCTGCATCGATGCGCCACGGACCATCCGCAACATCTGTGCCGCGCTGCGGCCACGGCTTCTGCAGGGTGGATTGGTCGTCATGGCGGTCGCCATTGCGGTTTCGATGGGTGAAGCGGCGCTGACTCGAAGCGTGGCACCGCCGGCGCAAACACAACCCATAGGCGTTGCGCTGCTGTCAGCCATGCATTACCAGCGGCCGGAAGTCGTGACATCCGCGTTGGCGGTCATCGTTGCATGCGCCATGATCGCCGGAGCGATTGCAGGTTCTGTCAGAGTGCGGGGGGCAACAGCCATGCTGCTCTTCCTCCTGGTCGTTGCCTGCGATCGGCAACCGGCGATGGATGCCTTGCCGGTGGAACGGGTCATCGGCGCAAGTGGAAGTGTCAACGGCCGGTTCGTCACACCTCGCGCGGTGGATGCGCAGGATGGTGTTGTGGTTGTTATCGACAAGTCTGGTCGAGTGCAGCGATTGGACAGCGATGGAGAACATCTCACTACATGGAAGTTGCCGTCGATATCGAACGGGTACCCAACGGGTGTGTCGATCGACGGGCGAGGGTGGACATGGGTGCCCGATACCCATGGCCACCGCGTTCTGGTGTTTGACACCAATGGAAAAGAAGTGTTTCGATTCGGTTCCTATGGGACAGATGACGGGCAGTTCATCTATCCCACCGATATTGCTTTTCTCGATGACGAAGTGTTTGTCTCGGAGTACGGTGGCAACGACCGTGTCAGCGCATTCGACCGCACGGGCACTTTTCTTCGATCGTTCGGTACACACGGACAGGGCAAGAATGCATTTCAGCGGCCGCAGTCGATCGCCCCAGATCCTGCGTCTGGCTGCCTGTACATCGCCGACAGTGGTAATCACCGCATCGTTGTCACGGATGGTGCAGGCGAAGTATTGCGGACCATCGGTTCCGCCGGCCGCGGCGAGGGGAAGTTGTTGTACCCCTACGGCGTCTGTTTGCTTGAGGATGGATCGCTGCTGGTCTGCGAATACGGGAACAACCGCCTCCAACAATTCACGCCGGATGGCAGGCCATTGCAATCGCTCGGCGGTGCTGGTTCGATTCCAGGGCAACTGCGGACGCCGTGGGCAATTGCGGCGGACGGCAACGAGGTGGTCGTTGCGGATACCGGCAACGATCGCCTGCAGGTTCTGCGGCCTATCATGGCCGGCGAATGGTGATGCCGATCCAGTTCGATCGCCCCGGCTGGCTGTTGCTGGTCCTGTTGGTGGTACCGGTCATCTTCATGGCCGCCCGCGGCCTGCGACGAAAGCGGGGCCGCGGCCGCGCGATCGCATCCACGATCGCCCGGTGCGTTCTCGTAATGCTGTTGGCGATGGCGATGGCTCGCCCCATCTGGGAGCGAACGGGTCAAGGGACAAGTTTGATTGTGTTGCTGGACCGCAGCCGCTCCATTCCTCGCGCAATGCAGGATGAGGCCGTGGCAACGCTGCAGCGGTGGACGGAACCATCGCGCCGCGGCGATGGCGATCGGCTGGCGGTCATCGGTGTCGGCGAAGACGCGGTCATTGGGTCAATGCCTGATTCAGCGACGCTGTTGGAACCACCTCCGCATGAGCCGGGCGATGCGGCGACCAATTTGGCCGCGGGCATGCGTCTTGCGATGGCACTGCTTCCCGGTGACACGACGGCCCGTGTGCTTGTCGTATCGGATGGGAATGAAACGGACGACTCGCTCTTGGCGATGGCGACTCTCGCTCGCACGAACGGTGTGCCCGTCGATGTTCTGCCACTCCGATTCACACACGACCAGGAAGTGCTTGTACAGCAGATCGATGCCCCTGCACACGCACGGCCCGGTCAGGTCATCCCCGTTCGGGTTGTATTACGAAGCATTGCACCCGCTAGCGGCACGCTCTATCTACATCGAAACGGAAGAAGCATCGACTTGTCTCCCGGCGAGAAGGGCGATGGCGTGCGACTTTCTCTGGACAGTGGCGTGAGGGCCGCGGTCTTCGACCTGCCGGTCGAGCAGGGCGGCCCGCAACGATTCGAAGCGACATGGGAACCCGCATCGTCTGCAGGCGACGCAATTGCCGCCAACAACACAGGTGTTGCGGTGACATTCTCCTCGAGGCAAGGTGCGGTGCTACTTGTGACGAACGACACTGCCGCCGCTCAACCATTTCTGGACGCAATGTCCTCGGCAGGCATTCACATTGATGTCCGCTCGCCCGCGATCATGCCCCGCGACAGCGTCGCGATGAGCGCATACGACGCCGTCGTGCTCGACAATGTTCCACGGTGGGAGATCGACGACGCGCAGGAACAACACCTGCACGCATTCGTACACGACTTGGGCGGCGGGTTGATACTTGTCGGCGGCCCAACGAGTTTCGGTGCCGGTGGTTGGATCGGCTCGCAATTGGAACAGGCGATGCCCATCGAGTGCGAACCTCCGCAGACTCGTCAACTTCCGCAGGGCGCGCTCGCGTTGATCATGCACTCCTGCGAGATGCCGCAGGGAAACTACTGGGGTCAGCAGGTTGCCTCCGCGGCGGTCGATGCCCTCAGCAGCAAGGATTTCGTCGGCATCATCGAATACAACTGGAACGGGTCGGCGCTTGGCATCAACAACGCGGCGTGGACGCTGCCGATGCAGTTGGCCGGTGACAAGCAGGCCGCCATGGATGCCGTCAACAGTCTTGTGCTCGGCGACATGCAGGACTTCGAATCTCCGATGCAACTGGCGCTTGACGGACTCCTGAGCGTTCCGGCGGCGCAGCGACATGCCATCATCATCAGCGATGGCGACCCGCAGCCACCGACGCAGGGACTACTCGAGGCGTACGGTGAGGCCGGTGTCACTGTCTCGACCGTCATGGTCGGTGGCCACGGCACAGCGGTGGACAGACAGCGGATGAAGGGCGTCGCGGCCGCAACAGGCGGACGGTTCTACGAGGTCAGCGATCCCACGCTGCTTCCTCGCATCTTCATCAAGGAATCGCAACTCAACGCCCGCGCGCTCATACAGGAGGGGCCGAGTTTTCAAGCTGTCGCAGCCGCAGTGACACCCGGACCACTTCGCGGCATTACAACCGTTCCTTCGGTGCAGGGCTATGTGGTAACCGCTGCACGCGCGGGGTTGGCGCAGACACCGTGGATCATCCCGACAACCGACGCCGAGGATCCGTTGTTTGCCTGGTGGCATTATGGGATCGGAAAGTCGATTGCATTTACCAGCGACTTCGGCAGCCGCTGGGCGCGGACATGGCCGCAGTGGGAGGGATACGCAGTATTTTGGGAGCGATCGATTCGATGGGCGATGCGTGGATCGGCTCCGTCAAACATGCTGGTCAACACACGCATCGAGGGTGACCGCGGCATCCTCGACCTTGAAGCGGTGGACGCAGACTCGTCATTCCTGAACTTCCTAGAAACTCGCGGCGTCGTTATTGGACCGGATGGCAACGCGTCACCGGTTTCCCTACAGCAGACTGGGCCTGGTCGATATCACGCAGAGTTCCCCGTTGACGCCCCTGGTGCGTGGCTGGCCAACATAGCATTCCGCTCCGCCGACGGAGCGAGCGGGTCCATTCAGGCCGCGGTGGCAGTGCCGTATCCACGGGAGTTTCGAGCGACTTCTCACAACGCTGCGCTGCTTCACGAACTGGCTGATCGGACCGGCGGGCGCGTCCTGCAGATTGCCGATGAACAGAGCGTTGATCTCTTTGATGACACGGGACTGGAAGTGCCCCGCAGTCCCCGGCCGATCTGGGACCTGCTCGCCATCATTGCCGCTGCGTGGCTGGTCATCGATGTTGCGATCAGGCGTCTGTGGATCGATCGCCGCGACATGCAGTCCCTGCTTGCGCCGGTCAGGGAAACGACTACGGCATCGCTCGATGCGCTGCGAAAGGTGAAGTCGGTCTCGGCTCCAAGGCATGATCCAGATCCGTCGCAGGATGAGATTCCGGTCGAAAATCCGCAGCGAAAAGAAACACCTCGAGAGATCGATGTTGACCGCGATGATGCGCTTGGTCGCTTGCTGGCAAAGAAGCGAAAGCAGGACGAGGGCGACGACGCATGAAGATGCTCCGCGGCGACAACCTCCCAATTGACCTCGAGAGTCCTCAGGATGTGTTGGATGCATGTCGAACTATTCGCGGCGCATTCGCGGCCATGCGAAAGGAAATCGGTGAAACGATCGTGGGGCAGCAGCGGGTGGTGGATCTGGTACTCGTAGCCATGCTGGCTGGGGGACATGTGCTGTTGGAAGGGCCTCCGGGTCTCGGCAAGACGCTGCTTGTTCGCACGCTTGCGCAGGTGTTGCACCTGACACATGCGCGGTTGCAGTGCACGGCCGACCTCATGCCTGCCGACATTGTTGGGACGACTGTTGTCGATGAAGATCCTGCCACGCGGCAGCGGCGGTTCCGCTTCAGGCCCGGCCCGGTCTTTCACCAGTTATTGCTGGCAGATGAGATCAACCGCGCAACGCCGAAGTGCCAATCGGCGTTGCTGGAAGCGATGCAGGAACGATCGGTGACGGTGGACGGCACGACAACCGAATTGCCGAGTCCGTTCTTTGTGCTTGCCACACAGAACCCAATTGAACAGGAAGGAACCTATCCGCTTCCGGAGGCTCAACTCGACCGCTTTCTCTTCAAGATCGATGTCGGGCACGCGTCGAGAAGCGAACTTGCCGAGATTCTCGATCGCACAACCGGGCCCGCCGAATCGAGTGCTGGCGTGATACTCGACGGTTCATTCCTCGAATCGGCGCGGCAACTGCTTCAACATGCCGTCATCGTTCCCCATGTGCAGGACTTCGTCGTGCGGCTCGTGCTCGCAACGCATCCGGGTTCCCAATTCGCACCGCGATGGCTGAGCGATGAAGTGCTGGTTGGCGCGAGTCCGCGAGGTGCGCAGGCCATCGTGTCGGCGGCCAAGATTGCGGCTGTCCTGGACGGGCGATTTGCTGTGTCGTTCCGGGATATCCGAGCGGTTGCCGCGGAAGCCTTGCAGCACCGGATTATTCGCACATTTGAGGCCGAAACTGCCGGTACGCTTCCTGCCGACATCATCACGCAGTTACTGGACGATGTAGATGAGTCGGTGGAGGAGACTGCTGATGGCTGAGTTCGGGCAGACCACCCACGAGCGGCCGGATCGAGTGGATCAATTGCTCGGTTCCTCGCTCATGTCACATCTCGACCGACTCGATGTTGTTGCGAGGAAAATCTTTGCCGGCAAGATTCAGGGCGAGCGGCGGAGCAGGCGCCGCGGTGTAAGTGTCGAATTTGCCGACTATCGCCACTACACCCCCGGTGACGATTTGCGCTTTGTGGATTGGAATGTCTACGCCCGACTTGATCGGCTCTTTTTGAAGGTCTTTCTTGAAGAGGAGGAGTTGACACTTGGCATTGCTATCGATGCAAGTGCATCCATGGAGTTTGGCAATCCCAACAAATTCGACTTTGCCCGTCGACTCGCCATGTCACTTGGCTATATCGGTCTCAGCAGCCATAACCGTGTCGCGCTCTATTCTTTCAACGGCGGCGGTGTGGAGCGGCTACCAACGCTGCGTGGTCGGCGGCGAACACGCGAGATGGGCCAGTGGCTGCTTGGTCGCAGACCGGGCGGTGAGACCGCGTTCGACGACGCGATGCGCACAATTGCGACAACACGCCAGGGCCGAGGTGTGATGATCGTAATCAGCGACTTCCTGTTCGCAGATGGGATGCGGGAGGGGCTGCGATTCCTTGTCGGTGGTGGCTGGGATGTATTTGCAATGCAGACGCTGTCTCCCGAGGAGATTGATCCTTTGGGAATGGGCATGGAGGGAGATGTGCGGTTGGAGGATGCGGAGACGGGCCTCGAGCGTGAGGTGACAGTCACCGCGCCACTGATCCGCAAGTATCGATCGCGTTTGGATGCCTGGTGCGAAGATCTTCGGGCCACATGCGCTCGACTTGGCGTGGGATCGGCTCGTGTCTCTACCGATGTCGATATGGAGCAGTTGCTGATCCGGTATCTCCGGGGCAGGGGACTGCTCCGGTGACATTTGTGACACCAATGATGGGGATTCTGACTGCGGGGATCATCGTCCCATTGCTGTTGCTCTTGTATTTCCTTCGGCTGAGGCGACGACCGCTTCGGATGTCCTCAACATTCCTCTGGGCCCGCGCTGTGGAAGACCTGCATGCCAACACGCCATTTCAGCGGCTTCGTCCGACCGCGTTGTTGTTGCTGCAGTTGCTCGCGCTACTTCTGGTCGCGCTGGCGATCATGCAACCGCAGATCGAGGGCGGCAGCGCAGCGGATGGAAGGCATGTGCTGCTGATCGATCGGTCAGCGTCGATGACGGCGACGGATGTCGATGGCCGGTCGAGGCTGGATGAAGCAAAGAGACAGGCCGTCGATCGAATTGCGCAGTTGCACGGCGCTGGTCTGTTTTCTGCCCGTGGCGGAGAGACGATGGTGATTGCGTTCGGCGATACCGCCGAAGTCGTGGCGCCGTTTACCGATTCAAGAGGGCAACTTGATCGGGCGATCGGCTCAATCGAGCCGACCCACGGCCGATCAGCGATTGCAGATGCGATGAAACTTGCACGAGCGTATCTGACAAGGGTCGACCCGGAAAAAGGTGGACTTCCCGAGAGTGAATCTGCTGCCATCGAACTGTTCAGCGACGGTCGAATCACCGATCTCTCGCAGCAGGCGCTTCGCGGTGGCGAGTCGCTTGCCTACCACCGCATCGGTGAAGTGGACACTACGAATGTCTCGATCGCTGCGCTCGCGGCCGAGCGGTCGTCGCAGGATTCGGGCGAAGTCCAAGTCTTCGCATCGCTCGCCAATCACGATAGCGAGGATCGAGTCGTTGACATCGAGCTGTCGGTTGACGGTATTCCGGTGGGGCTGCAGGAGGTGTCCATCCTGCCAGCGGTGGATGGTGTCGCCGGAAAAGCGAGTGTGGTCTTCGTTCCCATTGACATGCCCGTCGGCGGTATTGTCCGGCTGCATGTCGATGCAAGGGACGCGATGGTCATCGATGACGAGGCACATCTGGTCATCCCACCGCCGAAGCAATTGCGGGTCATCGTTGCGGAAGATGGTGCGAATGTTGTCGAGACCGCCCTTGAGGGGCTTCCGCTTGCGGAACTGCGGGCAGTGTCGCCGAGTCAGATGAGGGACATGGTTGAGGCGGATAGGCTGAGTTACTTTGATGTTGTCGTATCGAGAGGCGTTCCCCTTCCTGCAGTTCCGCCCGGGAACTTCCTCATCTTTGGCTCGCCGCCGCCGCCCATCGTCTCCTATGCGAAAGGCAAGCCGCAGGTCATGGTTGTCGCTGACGAGGAACATCCCGTCATGCGATTCGTCGAGTTTTCCGAAATCGTTGCGATGAAGGGTCACGCCGTGGCTCCTCGACCGGACGACGGCGTTTCGGTTCTGCTTGAAGGAAGTTTGTGGCCGGCGATCATGAAGGTGGATCGCGGCGGTGTGCATGCGGTGTATGTTGCGTTTGATCCACTCGACAGCAACTGGCCATACCTTCGCAGTTTTCCCTTCTTCATTTACAACGCCATTGAGTATCTCGGTCAACGCGGCACAGCTGTTACGACGGCGCCGCGGAACACCGGTGACATGATCACCATGAATGTGCCGAGAGGTACACCGTGGGCGACGGTCACCGAACCCGGTGGACGGTCATATCGCGTGCCAGTGGACGAGGCCGGGCATGTCGGTTGGGGGCCAATTCGACTGTCTGGTCTGCACGGTGTGTCATGGGGTGACTCGCCTCGGGTGGAGGTTGCGGTGCATGTACCACCGAGTGAGTCTGAACTTGCCGCAGTGGCGACGATTGAGATTGGTGCGGAAGAAGTGGCTGCTACCGCCGGCGGCGGCAGGGCATATGTGCCGCTCTGGCCGTGGGCTGTAGGGTCGGTCTTGGTCGTACTTCTCATTGAGTGGTGGTTCTATCAGCGAAAGGTTGCTTGAGCGTGCAGGGAACGCGGGCCATCGTGATGGGGCTGGGCCGTTTCGGCGGCGGCGTTGGTGTAACGCGGTGGCTTCTGTCGCAGGGTGCGGATGTCATCGTGACCGATCTGGCGCCCCAGGCGGATCTGCAGGACTCCATCGCGCAACTTCCTGCGATCGATCGTCTGCATCTGTCTTGCGGTGGTCATGAAGAAGGGATGTTTCAGGATGCCGATCTGGTGATCGCAAACCCTGCGGTTCCCCGGCCGTGGGAGAATCCGTATCTGCAGGCGGCGTGGGCGGGCGGCGCAGTGGTGACAACTGAGATCGGACTGTTGGTATCGCGTTTGGACCGCCGTAAAGTGATTGGCGTGAGTGGTACGGCAGGAAAGTCGACGACGGCAGCGATGATTCATCACGCGCTTCTTGCGACCGGGTGTGCATCGCATCTGGGCGGCAACATCGGCGGCAGCCTGCTTGAGAAGTTGAAGGCGATAGGCGACGACATCGTCGTGCTCGAACTCAGCAGCGCCATGCTCTGGTGGCTTTCGGTGCAGGGAGCGATGCAGTGGTCACCGGGTGTCGCGGTCCTGACGAATGTTGCGCCGAATCATCTGGACTGGCACGGGTCGTTGGAGCACTATGAGCGGTGCAAGCAGGCGATCTTTGCGCACCAGACAGAGGACGACACGGCGATCCTCGATTCTGCGGCCAGCGCAATTGACTTGCTGGTTCCTGGGGATCACAACCGCCGCAATGCCGGGCAGGCCGTCGCTGCGGTTGTTGCGATGGGTGGTGATAGAGATGGCGCTATTGAAGCGCTGCAGTCATGGTCGGGACTTCCCCATCGACTCGAGTTGGTGTGTGAGCGGGATGGGCTGAAGTTCTACAATGATTCAAAGTCGACAACACCGGAGGCGACGGCGGTGGCCGTGCGGTCTTTTCCGGATGCCTCAAAGTTGCACATCATTGTTGGCGGATACGACAAGCACATTGATCTTTCATTGATGGCCGAGGTGACCAAGTCGGTCTCGGCCGTGTATGCAATTGGTGAGACGGGCCAATCTATGGCTGGAGCGCAGCAGTGTGGCGAGTTGGAGACGGCGGTGCAAGAGGCGATGCGCCGCATGGTGGATGGGGATATCCTGCTGCTCAGTCCGGGATGTGCGAGTTGGGATCAGTTCGCGAACTTTGAGGAGCGAGGCGACGCGTTCCGCAGTTTGGTTAGCGAAGTCCACCCACCAGTTCGCTGACGCTTTGGCATCCTTGATCGGCGACCCACCTTCGGAGTCCGGATTCGACATGGATGGCGATCGTCGGGTCGACGAAGAGTGCTGTGCCGATGCCGATTGCGGAGGCGCCGGCGAGGATGAACTCAGCGGCGTCCGTCCAACTCATGACGCCGCCGGTACCGATGATCGGCACGCCAGCAGACGCCGCAACATCCCGGTGAACTTCGCGTACGACGCGGACTGCGATGGGATGAATGGCTGGACCGCTCAGACCGCCCATGCCCCGGGTGAGGCGCGGTTTGCGAGTTGTGATATCGATCGCCATTGCTGGGTAGGTATTGATGAGCGTGAGTGCATCGGCGCCGGCGTCGATGGCTGCTGCCGCGTGGGGTCGAATGTCGCCGGGGGCCGCGGAGAGTTTGGCGATCATGGGCGTTGCGTTCGTGGCAGCCTTGACCGCCGTGAGGAGTTCGCGAAGGGAGTCGGGGTTGTCACCGAAGTGGCGGCCATCATCTGTATTGGGGCAGGAGACATTGACTTCGATCAGGTCGATTCCATCGGCCGCATCCATGGCGGCGGCGAGTCGGGTGTATTCGTCGATGGTGCCGCCGGCGATCGAGCCGATGACGGTCGTGTTGAGATCGCATGCCTTGGGGGCGTGGGTGGTCAGAAAGGCTTCGATGCCTTCGTTGGCCAGCCCGATCGCGTTGAGCATGCCTATGGGCAGGTCCGCGATGCGGTGGGGTGGGTTGCCCTCGCGTGGCTCAACGGTGATGGATTTCGTGGTGATCGCCCCGACACGACGGAGGTTGATGGCATCGGCGATTTCCCCCATCGTGCCGCATGTGCCGGCTGCGAGGACGATCGGATTCCGAATGCTGACGCTTCCCAATTCCACCGTGCCCCCATTCTACGGCACCCAAGGGGGTCTGACCCCGGGTCAGACCCCCCGGTTCCGCGCCGCTACTGCGGAACGGCATCGTTTTTCGCGTTAATCAAGGGGACTGACCTCGAGTGTGCATCCGGTGTGACCCTTGGAGTCATGGCCATTTCGCCGCCGCGGTTTCGCATCACCCCTGCGGAAACAGGGGGTCACACCCCGGGTGTGACCCGGGGTGTGACCCGGGGTGTGACCCCTGGAGCGGGCGGGGAAGGGCGATATGATGTGGGGCATGGATGATCTTCCAGACCGAATTCAGCGGTTCGAAACGATGGTGAAAGCCGATCCGGAAAATGACATGGCGCATTTCAGCCTTGGCAGCGCCTATTTGGATGCCGAACGCTTTTCCGCCGCCGCAGCCAGCCTTGAGCGATGTCTTGAACTCAATGCCGAAATGAGCCGAGCCATGGAACTCGCGGGCAAGGCGCTTCTGGCAGCCGGTGAGAAGGATCGCGGAATCGCGATGCTGCAGCGGGGATACGAGGCCGCTGCCTCTCGCGGGGAGTTGCGTGTGCAGAACGCCATCGGTGCAGTTCTTGAGCAAGAGGGGCAATCCCTGCCAGAAGTAGCGGAAGCTGCGACGCCGAGCAGCGGTGACTTTGTCTGCAGGAGCACTGGACAGCCGGGTACCCGCCTGTCGGAAGCACCCCTGCGGGGCCCCATTGGCCAGTGGATAGCCGACAACATCTCAAGCGAAACCTGGCAGGCGTGGATCCAGCAGGGCACCAAAGTCATCAACGAACTACGACTTTCCTTTGCTCGCGATGAGGACCAGCAAGCCTACGAGGACTACATGGTTGAGTTTCTCGGCATCCCAGACGATGTCGTTGCAGAGGAACGCGGCACAAAGGAAGAGACGACGGCATGAACATATACGAAGAGAATGTCAGTGGGGTCGAGATCGTGGAACCGCACGCGGCGCAGCCGCCACGCCGCACCAGCCGATTGGCGATCGCCTCTCTCATCTGCGCAATCGTCATCTGCTGCAGCCCGCTCACATCGCTTGCTGCGATCATTCTCGGCATCATGGCGCTGGTGGCTATCCGCCGCCACGGCCTTCGCGGCAAGGTTCTTGCCTGGATCGGCATCGTCCTCGGCGTGCTGTTGACCATCGCCGGATCGTTGCTGATCTGGTTCAACATCTCCATGGGTCTGTCGGTCATCACGGAGGCGCCCAATGTTCTCACAAAGGCACTGCACGCTGGCTACGACGGCGACATCAGTGCCTTCCGCGACGAGTTTGAGGGGAAGGTCGATTCAGCCGATGACGCTGACATCACCGCTTTCATCACCGAATTGCGAACCCGCTATGGCGAATTCGACAAGGCGGTCTTTGACATGCAGCGTGGTGAGGCCGAAGGGCAAGACGAAACACTCGAAATGGGCCTTCGCCTCGTCTTCGAAACCGAAGATGTCGAGGCATGGGTCGTGTACCGAATGGGATTCGTTCCATGGGAACTGACCTTTGAGATTCGCTGCATCCGCGTGATTGACGATAAGGCGGACAACATCGTCTTCCCGTCCGGGTCGCAGTGCGATATCGAAAAGCAGGATGACGACGGCTGACGCTGCGCCCAACCGCGGCGCCATCAGCCCATGGGCGTTGGTCGGCGTCCTGTGCTCGGTCGGCGTCTGCCCCGTGTTCACCATCGCCGGCGTGTTGCTCGGTCTGCGCGCACTTGTCGAAATCCGCGCACATCCCGGCCAGATCCGCGGCCGTGGACTCGCGTGGCTCGCCATTGTCCTTGGCCTGCTCGTGACCAGCATCTGGCTTGGCGGCGCAGTCTGGTGGCAAGTCAATGTCCGCAGCCGCATGTCCGGCGTACCGGCGGCCATCGCGTCCGGTCAGCGTGGCGATGCGGCGGAGTTCACCGAAATTTTCGAACACCCAAGCGATTCGGCTGACACGCTCACCTTCCTGCAGACCATCACCAGCCGATACGGCCATATGCATGGCAGTACAAGTGACACATCCAAGGCGACAGACGAGGAAGACAAGGGCGATCAGGTATTCGGCTTCCTCCCTGCGAGCGGCGATTTCAAATGGTTACTCCTCTACGACCAGCACACGATTCCCGTTACCGCGCGATTCGTCCTCTTTCGCAGCCCGGATGAAGGCGGCGAATTTGTCAATCGATTCGACTGGATTCGCCTTCACGACGAAGAACTGGGCGACCTTGTGTATCCTCCTCACTCGGAACCGATTCCATGAGCGATCAGAGCGTCATTCAGGTCCGCGAACTCGTTTGCAGGTTCGGCGATCAAGTCGTGCTGGACGGTATCAACCTCGATGTCAACGAAGGCGAGGTCATGGTCATCATGGGTGGTTCCGGCTCCGGCAAATCCACGCTCCTGCGGCACATGATCGGCACATTCATACCCGACGGCGGTACGGTCACCATGTTCGACGACGACCTCGCGTTGCTCGATGAATCAGGCATGAACAGAGCTCGCCGCAATTTCGGCATTCTGTTCCAATCCGGCGCGCTCTACAACTCAATGACCGTAGCGGAGAATGTCGCGCTGCCGATCGAGGAACACACCGACCTCGATCCAGACATCGTCAGCTTCATCGTCAAGATCAAGTTGGAACAGGTCGGCCTCCGCGAAGCCGCGGAGAAACTCCCCTCCGAAATCTCCGGCGGCATGAAAAAGCGAGCGGGCCTCGCCCGCGCTCTGGCGCTTGACCCGAAGATGCTCTTCTACGACGAACCATCTGCTGGCCTCGACCCAGTCACGAGCGCCAGCATCGATCGGCTGATTCTGAACCTTGCCCGCAAGGTTGGTGTGACAAGCGTGGTCGTGACGCATGAAATGGATTCCGCCTTCACGATCGCCGACCGCATGGCGATGCTGGATCGCGGCAAGATGCTCATGGTTGACAAGCGGGAAGCATTCGAGAAACTCCGTGACTGGCCGCAGGAGAAACTCGACGAGTTGGACGATCGCCAGCAGCTGATCCGCCAGTTCCTCAGAGGCGAAGCCGAGGGTCCGCTCACGCGGCGAAAGGAAGAATCAAGTTATGCTGAGGACTTGCTGGGGGTAGCGGCTCCCCGGTTGACCAAGGGACCGTCGATTCAGTCGACGAGAAAGTAGGCACCTGAATGTCAGAGCAACGGGACATGCGAAGCAACAACCTCCGCGCAGGCGTATTCGTCTCGCTGACACTGCTCTTGTTGATCGCGGTCATTCTCGTGCTCGCCAATGCAAAGGCCAACATCTTTCAATCCAACAACGACTATCAAGCAACCTTCACCGTACAACAGGGCGTGGGCGCGCTGGCCAGTGGATCGGCTGTCCGCCTCGGTGGCGTGAAGATGGGCAAGGTGAAGACAGTGGGGCCGAAGATTGGCGACGATGGGACGGCCCGCGAAATCATCGTGTCGTTCAAGTTGGACTCATCCATCACCCTGCACGACGACGCCTCCGTTCAGGTTCGTTCGGGCATGCTTGGGAACGCGTCGTGGCTCGAAATCTCCAACGTTGGCAGCGGCACCGTGGCAACAAGTGGCACGGTGTTGCAAGGTTCCATTGCGACCATGTTGACCCAGATCCTCGGTACCGAGTCCGAAATGGATATTCAGCAGACGCTTGACGCGCTGCGGCGAGTCAGCGCGGCGCTTGCAAGTGACGGGGGTGGGTTGCGGGTACTCCTTGGCGAACAGGAAGCCGGCGAACTCCGCGGCGCGGTAACGGCGGCTCGCAAGGGATTGGAATCCTTCGGCGCGATCGTATCGTCTGCAGAGGTTTCCTGGCCGACCTGGTCAGATGCAGTGACAACACTATTGGCCGATGGGGCGAAACTGCCCTCGCGCATGGACGCAACACTTGCCAAGGTGCAGGATATCCTCGTGGATCTCCATGTGGATGTACTGCCGAAGGTTGAGGAATCCATTGACGGATTCCTGGTCACGATGCAAGCCATGCGAAAGCGATCCCCGCAATGGGCCGACGATGTTTCCGGCACGCTCGAAAACGCCCATCAGATTTCGTCCCGCGCAAAGGCCGCGATCGACGACATCGCTGCCAGCCCCTGGCGTCTACTGTATCGACCGACCGATCGGGAGATGGCGTACGAACAATTGAACGATGCGTCGTGGCGTCTCCTCTACGCCCTGACTGATCTGCGTGCAACAGCTGCTGCCATGCAGGAGGCCGCAGGTGACGACGCGCAACTCCAATTGCTGGCGGAACAGTTGGCCCAGAGCGAGTCTGACTTCGCCGCAGCGCGAACGGCCGTCATGGAACGGATCGCCAAGGACTTCCCCAAGCGCCTTCGCACGGAGTGATCTGTGTCTCCACCGATCCCGGTCTCGACATTTGATGACCCGCGAATCGATGTGTATCGAAATGTTCGCGATGCGGACTTGCGAGGCAGACAGCACCTGTTTCTCGCGGAGTCTGAGGTCGTATTACGCAGGCTGCTCCGGATGCAGTGGCCGTTGCATTCCATTTTCGTGAGCCCACGAAAGTACGAACGACTGGCCGGAGTGTTTGCGGACAGTCCGATGGACGCGCCGGTGTATGTCGCCGATCTCGCACTCATGACGCGGATTGTCGGCTTTCGCGTGCACCGCGGCGCGCTTGCCGCCGTTCATCGCCCCGCACCGGCGGACCTGTCGCTCGACAACCTGATTGATCAACTTCGAGACCAAAAACAGGTGACGCTGTTGCTTGCCGAGGGCATCACCAATGTCGACAACATGGGTGCCATCTTTCGAAACGCTGCAGCATTCGGTGTTGACGGGGTGGTGCTGGACGGAACCTGCTGCGACCCGCTGTACCGAAAAGCGATTCGCGTGTCCGTCGGTCAAGTACTCTCAATGCAGTGGGCGGTGGCGGAGGACTGGGGAAGCGCCATCGACCGAATCCGAACGGAACTGAACCTGACGATCATCGGCTGCGAGAGTGGGCAGGGGGGATGCGCGATGCGGGATGTCCCACACGCCTCGAGGATGGCCATCGCGGTTGGCGCCGAAGAGACCGGGCTTTCGGCCACGACATTGCAACGATGCGATGCCATCGCCGAGATTCCGATGTCGGGAAGCGTTCCGTCGATCAATGTGGCGGTGGCGTCAGCCGTTGCCTTGTACGAATTTCAGCGAAGGTGTTGAAGCCCCGCGGGTATGAATGAGAGGCGCATCCTCCGCGTCACCGCTGATTCTCTCGATCGAAGCGCCCAGGCCGCTGAGCGTGTCCTCCATCGCGCCGTATCCGCGATCGAGATGGTATACGCGGCTGACAGTCGTTTCGCCCTCCGCAGCAAGGCCCGCCAGAACCAAACTCGCCGAAGCCCGCAGGTCACTGGCCATGACCGGTGCGCCAACAAGCCGTTCGACGCCCTGTACGGCGACCGTCGCGCCCTGCCGCACCAGTTTCGCGCCCATGCGGGCCAGTTCCGGCACATGCATGAACCGCTCCGGGTAAATCTTCTCCGTCACGATGCTGTTGCCGCGTGCCAAGCACAGGAGAGCCATCAATTGAGCTTGAAGGTCGGTTGGAAAGCCCGGAAAAGGTTGGGTCGTAAAGATGATCGGCTCAAGATGCCGATCGCTGGTGACGCGAACGCTGCACGCGCTGGGATCTTCGTTGCTGTCGAGCTGCACGACATGGATGCCGACCTTCTCGAGGATGTCGACGACTGCAAGTAGGTGATCGAGCGGAAACCTGTCGATGATGACTTCGCCGTTTGTGATGGCTGCGGCAAGTGCCCAGGTACCAGCAACGATCCGGTCAGGCATGACTTCGTGTGTTGCGCCGCCCAAGCCTTCGACGCCATCAATAGTGATGCGTGGCGTGCCGGCACCGGAGATCCTTGCGCCCATCGCGTTGAGTAATGCGGCGAGATCAGCGACTTCCGGTTCACATGCTGCTGACTCGATGATGGTGCGGCCTTCCGCGAGTGCCGCAGCACTCATGACATTCGCCGTTCCAAGCACTGTTGAGCCGAAGGGGCCACCAAGAAAGATCGTCGCGCCGCGCAGCCTCTCGGCCTCCGCAATAATGTCGCCGCTTTCCAGGTGAATCTGCGCGCCCAATGCTTCGAGACCTCGCAGGTGCAGGTCAATCGGTCTGTCGCCGAATGCGCACCCGCCGGGCATCGAGATCCTCGCTTTGCCGCGCCGCGCGAGTAGGGGACCAAGTACGCACACACTCGCCCGCATCGTTCGCACGATGTCGTACCGAGCGTGCGACGGTCCACCGTGATCAGCGAGGAGAGTCAGCGAGCGATTACCGGCCTCGACCGTGCATCCGAGTTCGCCCAGGAGCCCAGCCATGTTGCCAATGTCGGAGAGATCGGGAACTCCGTGCAGTTCAACCGGGCCGTCCGCAAGAATCGCGGCGGACATGAGCGGGAGCGCAGCGTTCTTCGAGCCGTCAACGGCTACGCGCCCCGTCAGTCGTCGTCCACCGTGGATTCGAAATGCGTCCATGCCTGCGACGAGGATCCTTCCTTAGATCGCCTTTCTTCCTTGAATGGCTCCCGATCTTCATCGACCGAAAGCCGCTCCGCAGCCCAGTGCATCCTACCACGGGGGTAAAGCCCTGCAGGAAAAACGCCCCGGCCTGAAGGCCGGGGCGTTCCTTTGGGAGTGGATGGAAAGTCGTGTCGTCTCAGCGGCGGCGTCGAGGTGCCAGGCCAGCGAGGCCGAGGAGGGCCAAGGCGCCGGGGGCGGGAATCCCACCCGAGCTGAAGACGATGTTGTCAATGTAGATGGCTTCGGTTCCGGAGTTCGAGTCAAGTCCGATGACAAGGGAACTGCCGTCGAGACCGGAGAGGTCGAATTCGATTGTGGTCCAGACGCCCTCAAGGCCGGAATCGTCAATGTCTGTACCAAGGGTGTCAAATGCGCCGCCCGAGGTCATGATGAAGAACGAGTCATCATCTTCCCAGCCGGTGGAGGCGACAAAGATATCAACGGACATCATCACATCGGTTGCACCGCCAAAGTCGACGCTACCGAAGTCAACAGACATCATGCCGTCGGTGTCGCTGAGCTGATACCCCTGCGTACCATCGGTGTAAGCGCCAACGCCTCCACCCGTGTAGTTCGTTACGCCAACATAGTCACCGTCCACAAGGCCGCTGCCGTTACGGGTGTTCCAGTACCAGGCGGTGAAGGCCATGCTGCCGTCGCCGCCGTTGTACTCCACCCAGGCCTCGCCAGCGTTGTTGAACAACTGGTGGTCAACCGCCGCATCTCCGGTGTCGTAATACTTGCCGCCGAGTCCGTCGAACTCGAAACTTTGGTATGCAATGATGTCGGCGCTCGCCCCGGCGGTAAGTCCGCCAACTAGAACCACTGTCAGGGCCGTTATGGTTTTCATGTTCATCCTCTCCTCTGGGCTCTCCCTCTTCATTCGGGACGCCTTCCACGCATCCCGACGCGTTGAGTGTCGATCCTCAAAGACCTCCCGTCAAGCAAGAATACCCTTGTTTTTTGGAAAGAAATGGTCCAGAACTGCATCGAAGCCCTGCTAGGGTGCAGCCGCGGCGGGAGTGGCCGCCGCAAGAGCGAGAATCTAGGTAATCTGGCACGGGATCAAGACACGCGCATGGCACTTTCATCGACGGATATCGCACTTCGCCTCATCGTTGCCCTGATTCTGGGCGGCTTGATCGGCTATGACCGCCGAAAGCACGGGAAGCCCGCTGGGTTGAGGACCTTGTCGCTGGTCGCCCTCGGCTCGGCGACTTTTACCGTAGTAGGCATCGAAGCCATGCTGCAACTTGCCACTGCCGAAGCAGAGGCCGGCATCGAGGCGGCTGTCCGCCTGGACACCAGCCGCGTGATCGCCGGCATCGTGGGTGGCATTGGTTTCCTTGGCGCCGGTGCAATCATTCAGGGCCGCGGTCGCGTGCAGGGCATGACAACCGCCTCGGGCATCTGGGTCACTGCTGCGGTTGGCGTTGCAAGCGGACTAGGGCAGTTTCTGATCGCAGCAATTACAACCGTGCTCGCAATGGCGGTGCTGGTGCTGCTTCGGCGCTCCTCGGCCGAAGATGAAGAGTAAATTACTTGTTCGCGGTTTCCGACCAGGGATTTACAACATGACACGCGCGGCCGGTGTTGGCGATGAAGTCCTGGTGTTCCTTCTCGGCGGGAAAAAACTCCCCGGCTTCCTCGACCTGTGTGGCGATGGGCCGCTCATACTTCGCTGACTTGCCGAGTTTCGCGACAAGGTCACGCGCTTCCCGCAACTGTGCTTCATCTGCACACCAGATTCCCGAGCGGTACTGTGTGCCGGTGTCCGGACCCTGCCGATCGACTTCTGTCGGATCGTGCATTCGAAAAAATGCATTCAACAAATCGCCAAAGGAGATCACCTTCGGATCGAAGGTGACTTTGACTGTCTCGGCGTGTCCACTACGCCCGCTGCATACATCTTTGTAGGTCGGGTTTTCAATAGTGCCCTGCATGTACCCACTCACGGCGTCGATCACACCGGGACCCTTCTGAAACCAGTGCTCCACACCCCAGAAACAGCCGCCGGCGAAATACGCGGTTTCGGATTCAACCGGCTTGGATGCCTCGGGGATGTCCGCGCCATCTTCAACGAAGTGCAGGGCGGCGGAGTTCAGGCAGTGCCGATCGCCCGTGGGCTGTGGACCATCGGGAAACACATGCCCCAGATGTGAGTTGCAGCGGGAACAGAGGACCTCGGTGCGAGTCCTCCCGCCGCTCTGGTCCTCCTGCGTGGAGACATGCGACGGGTCGTAGGGCGTGTAGAAACTCGGCCAGCCGGTACCCGATGTGAACTTGTGTTTGCTGGAGAAGAGCGGCAGGCCGCACACCACGCATGCGTAGAACCCGTCTTTCTTGTTGTCCAGAAGTGTGCCGCAGAAGGGCTGCTCTGTTCCCGCTCGTTGTGTGATGCGGAACGCCTCTTCGTTCAGTTTGGACGCAAGCGAAGCGACTTCCGCTTCGGAGAGCGGAGTGATGTCATGGCCACTCTTGGAATAACTCGGTGGGGATTGAGGCATGGGCGGCGATCCCATCATCAGCACCACGATGGCCAGCAGGCAACGCATGCTGCATCATACCCCTCGGTCGGGCCGCTGGCGGGCACGAATGAGCCGGAGATTCTCCGTGCGAAGAACAGGGGGGTCACACCCCGGGTGTGACCCCGGGTGTGACCCCTTAGGGGGCGTTAGTCGTAGATGGAAGTGAT
>CAZJKE010000005.1:0-23086 GCA_964546585.1 uncultured Isosphaeraceae bacterium
CGCAGGTGCCACCGACTCCCTGGAAAAAGCCGCCCAGATTGGCACAACCATCCGCGTTGACACCGTCGACGCACCCGTCGACCGGATCCTGCGCGGCCGAGACGCAGCAGGGCCCGACATCACCTACTCGGAAGTCGCCGCCGTCCACCGATTCCTTCTCAAGCACACTTCCTGCCTGGACGGGAATCCAGTCGTCTCGCAGCGTCTGAGCGGCCGCGCAGATGGAATTTTCGCCCAGAAAGGTACCGCCGAGTTGTTCACAGTCGAGTTTCGACAGGGCGTCGCGGCAGTCGGAGGCTGTCAATGCGCACGCACCTTGCGTGGAGTCCACGCGTGCTCTTGCCTTCCCCTCTTTCCGGTCAGCCAACAATTGAGGCGACGGAAGATCCGCCATGGAAGGTGTACCTTTGCCCAGATGTCCGGGCGTAAAGATCGGTGCCCACATGACATATTCAACATCGTCAAGGTAGAAGAACGCATCGGCAGCGGCCTGCACAAGTGCGCGGTCGCCGACGACCCAGTAGAGCCCACCCCAGTCTGGCTGCATGGAGCCGCTGTATCGCTCCGCACGCACGCGAATATCATCCAGCACATGCTGCGGGGTTTCGACGGCTGGCCGGAGTTGCACGCCAAGTTGATCGACGATGGCGGCGATGGTTGCAACAGGGTTGCCGGTACTGGAATAGGGCTGCCCCTGATCATCCAATCGCACACGCAGATCGTCTGCAAACTTGACCTTGACCTGTGCGTCACTGCGGAACTCTGGATAGACCTTCGCTGCGATGGAGCGGGGCTTCAGTGGGCGAGACTTGACTGTGACAATGGCGTCACCAAGTGGCGTTCCGATGTCGCCAAGGAGACGTTCGATCGCTGGGTCAAGCCCAGCATCAAGGCCGGTGGGGCCTCGGCCTTCCTTGGCAACTACATCCGCCGTCAACCCGCCTGCAATGATCATTGCAAGCAGGGCGGCACACGCGGTCAGCGTCGTCCGATTCATTGAATGCATCTCCGTCTCCGAACCTGTCGGTCCGCCTCATGACATGCCGGACCCCAGAAAGGGGCACCGGGTTCCTATGGCCCGTCGCCCGGAGGCGAGCGGACCTTGAACAGGTGGATGATAGCACCCCAGTGCCCCGGGAGCAGGCAAAAAAGCGTGTTGGATGTCCCCGAGGCATGGCAGGACAAGGGGGTTTGCCCCCTGTCCTGCCATGTCGGGGTCAGCCTTCGCCGATCTGTTCGACGAATTCCTCAGCCTGTGGGGTCTCGATCTGCACGGTGGGTCCATCCGGGGTGGCCCCAAGGGCCTCTGCCCGCTCGGCGGCATCGGCGAGCATGATCACTTCCTCATCTTCTTCGCTCGTCGGAGGTTCGACCAGATGGTCCACCTCGATCGTGTGGTAGGGGTCGAATCCGGTTCCGGCCGGGATGAGGTGGCCGAGAAGGACATTCTCCTTGAGACCCTTCAATTCGTCCACACCACCCTTGAGGGATGCTTCCGTGAGGACCTTGGTGGTTTCCTGGAAACTGGCACCGGACAGGAAGGACTCCGATTGCAGCGATGCCTTGGTGATGCCCAACAGGAGCGGTTTGCCCGTGGCCTTCTTGGGCCGGCCGGTCTTCGCCTTTTCCTTGCCCTCGGCCTCCGCGAGCGCGTTGGCTTCCTTGATGTCGTCTTTCAGGACAATCTCATCCACATCGTAGGAGGTATCTCCCGGATCTCGAATGATGACGCTGCGGTTCAGCGTGTTGTTGGCATCGCGGAATTGATATCGCTCCACGATGTCCATCGGCAACAACTGTGTATCGCCGGCCTTCTCGATCTGCACCTTGGAAAGCATGCGGGAAAGAATGACCTCAATGTGCTTGTCGGAGATCGGTACTCCCTGTGCGCGGTAGACATTCTGCACTTCCGAAATCATGTAGCCGAAGAGTTCCTCTTCGCCTCGAATGTCGAGGATTTCCTTTGGATCGCGCGGCCCTTCCGTCAGCGGTTCGCCCGCAGCAACCATGTCGCCGGTGTGCACGAGCAGATGCTTGCCTTGTGGCACGGCATGCTCGACTCCGTCGCCGCCCTCGGGGACCACGCGGATGATCATCTTGCCGCGCTTGCGTTCGGGATCAAGTTCCACCCGACCGGTAATGCGGGCGAGGATGGCTGGCTCCTTTGGGGTGCGAGCTTCGAAGATCTCAGTCACGCGAGGCAGACCCCCGACGATGTCGGCAGATCCCTTCACTTCACTTGGTCGACCAGCGAGCATGTGTCCGGTCTTGACCATCTCGCCTTCCTTGACCTCGATGCGAGCCTTGGCCGGGAGATGGTGGAAATCGAGCGTCCGTCCCTCACCATCCTGCACCAGAATCTGGGGATGCTTTTCACCGGTGTGTTCAGTCACGATTCGCTCGGTCGTGCCGCCCGGAGCCTGCTCTTCGCGAATGGTCGAGCCGACTTCGATGTCCTTGAACACCACCACGCCCGATTTCTCAGCGAGGATGGGTGTCCGGTGGGGATCCCACTCAATGAGGATCTGACCCTTCTTGACCCTGGAGCCGGAGGGCATGCGAATGATGGAGCCGTAAGGAACGCGGAATGCCTTGTCCAGTTCGCGACCTTTGTCATCTTCAATGACCAGTTCACCCGTTCGCTTCAACGCGACCAGGTAATCGCTCTTCTCATCGGGAAGTAGTACTTCGTCGCAGTCCCGCAGGACCATTGTGCCGGAGTGCGAGGCCTTGAAATTCGTCTGCACGAATTCGCGGGACGCGACACCTCCGGTATGGAATGTCCGCATGGTCAACTGGGTCCCCGGCTCGCCGATCGACTGGGCCGCTACCGTACCGACAGCCATTCCCTCTTCGACGGCTGTGCCGGTCGAAAGGTCGTCGCCATAACAGAGAACACAACAACCGCCCGCGGTTTCGCATGTCAACGGACTTCGCACCTGGACCGCGTCGATGTTCAATTTCTGCAACTCGACGGCGATAGTGTCGTCAATGATCTGTCCGGTGGCGACGATCGTCGTATCCGTAATCGGATTGATGATTGTTTGCATGCTCGTGCGGCCACGGATCAAGTCGGCCAGTCGAACATGAACCTCGTCGCCCTTGTAGACGGCACGCTTGGTGACACCGCGTTTCGTGCCACAGTCGAATTCCGTCACGACCACGGATTGCGCAACATCGTAGAGTTTTCGGGTGAGATAGCCGGAGTCCGCAGTCTTGAGCGCGGTGTCGGCGAGTCCCTTTCGTGCGCCGTGCGTTGAAGAGAAATACTCCAACACATTCAATCCCTCGCGGAAGTTCGCACGGATGGGTGTTTCGATGATCTCGCCGCTGGGCTTGGCCATGAGTCCACGCATGCCTGCCAACTGCTGCATCTGGCTGATGTTGCCTCGGGCACCGGAAGTCGACATGAGATACACCGGGTTGAGATATCGGTCGCCCTCTTTCGAGTCGATCGGTAGTTCATCACCGGTGATGGGATCGCGGCGGTCGAACTCCAGCGTCTTGACCAGTTCCTTTGTCAGACTCTCTCGGCAGTGCGCCCAAAGGTCCAGCAACTGATTGTGTCGCTCGCGTTCGGTGATCGCACCCGCGTTGTACGCAGCCTCCACGCGATCGACCTTGACCTGCGTTTGGTCGAGGAGCTCCTGCTTTCCAGAGGGAATGCGAAGATCGGTGATGCCGATCGAGAGACCGGACCATGTCGCGGTCTGGAATCCGACCTCCTTCATGTTGTCGAGCAGCGAGAGGGTCCCGGCTCGGCCCACCAGATCATAGGTGTCGTCGATGACACGGCTGCAGCCCTTCTTGCCGAGCGTGCAGTTGTAGAACGGCATGCCCTCGGAGAGAACTTCGCAAAAGCGAATTCTGCCGACAGTCGTGACTACGCGTTGGTTGGCTGGCATCGGACCGATGTCACCGGTCTCGGCCGTGACGAGGCTCGGATACGCCGGCAGCCGGACGAGGATATTCTCGTGCAGGCCGATCTGTTTGAAGTCATAGGCAAGCAACGCTTCTCGCGCATTGCGGAATTTCTTGAGGTCCTTTTCCTCGCGATTGTCTTCCGGGTCCATGAAGGTCAGGAAGTAGACGCCCATGACGATGTCCTGACTCGGAGAGACGAGCGGACTGCCGTTAGCAGGCGAGAAAATGTTGTGCGTGGAGAGCATGAGCACATGCGTTTCCGCCTGCGCTTCCACAGAAAGGGGCAGATGCACCGCCATCTGGTCACCGTCGAAGTCGGCGTTGAAGCCGGTGCAAACCAGCGGGTGCAGGGTGATCGCGTTGCCTTCAATGAGCGTCGGCTCGAAGGCCTGAATACCCATTCTGTGTAGCGTGGGTGCCCGGTTGAGCAGAACCGGATGCTGATCGATGACCTGTTCGAGGATGTCCCACACTTCGGGATCTCTTCGTTCCAGCATGCGTTTGGCAGACTTGATCGTGTCCGCGAGCCCACGGTCTTTGAGCCGGCGGATGATGAACGGTTGATACAGTTCAAGCGCGATCTTCTTCGGCAGCCCACACTGATGGAGTTTCAACTCCGGGCCGACCACGATGACTGATCGTGCCGAGTAGTCAACGCGTTTGCCGAGCAGGTTCTCGCGGAAGCGGCCTTGCTTCCCCTTGATCATGTCCGTGATGGACTTCAGCGGCCGATTGGAACTTCCAAGCACCGGGCGGCGGCACCGACCATTGTCGAAGAGCGCATCGACAGCCTGCTGCAACATCCGCTTTTCGTTGCGGATGATGACCTCCGGGGCGTTGAGATCCATCAACTTCTTGAGCCGGTTGTTTCGGTTGATGATCCGCCTGTAGAGGTCGTTGAGATCGCTTGTGGCGAAGTTGCCGGATTCCAGCAGTACGAGGGGGCGCAGTTCCGGAGGAATGACGGGCACGACATCCAGCACCATCCAGACCGGTTCGTTTGGACTGTTGCGGACTTGCTCGACGAGTTTCAACCGTTTGGCGAGATCCTTCGTCTTCTGCTTCGAGCGGGTTGCGGCGAGGTCTTCGCGGATTTGAACAGAGAGGGCGTGAAGGTCCAGAGATTCGAGAAGTTCGCGTACGGCATCGGCTCCCATGCCTGCGCGGAACGGGCCGTAGCCGCCCTTCGCCATGATCTCCCGGTACTCATCCTCGGTGATGACCTGTCGGTACTCCAGTTCCGTGTCGCCTGGATCGAGTACGACATAGTCCTGAAAATAGATGATCTTCTCCATGTCCGCAGTCTTCATGGCGAGGAGCGTGCCGAGCCGGCTCGGGAGCGCCTTGAAGAACCAGATGTGGACGACCGGCGCAGCGAGATTGATGTGGCCCATCCGCTTTCGCCGCACGCGGGAGTGGGTCACCTTGACGCCGCAGCGATCGCAGATAATGCCCTTGAACTTCGTGCCCTTGTACTTGCCGCACCCGCACTCATAGTCCCGTTCCGGCCCGAAGATACGCTCGCAGAACAGACCGTCCTTCTCGGGGCGGTAGGTGCGGTAGTTGATGGTCTCCGGCTTGCGAACTTCGCCGAAACTCCAACTGCGGATGTCGCTCGGACTGGCGAGTCCGATCTTTACGGATCCGAAGTCATTTACTCGATCAAAGACATTCTCGGTCATGGATGCTGTTCCCAACTGGGGGGGTAACCGGCCCGTTTACGAGGTTCAGAGGAGGCTGCCGACGTCGGCCTGCTCCTTCTCCAATTCGATGTTCATGCACAACCCGCGGACTTCGTGGCAGAGCACGTCGAAGACGACGGGCATGCCAGCCTCCAACACATTTGTGCCCTTGACCATCGAGTCGTAGATCTTTGTGCGCCCTTCAACATCATCGCTCTTGACTGTCAAGAGTTCCTGCAGCACATAGGCGGCTCCGTAGCCTTCGAGAGCCCAGACTTCCATCTCGCCGAATCGCTGCCCACCGGTTCGAGCCTTGCCACCGAGAGGTTGCTGGGTGATGAGGCTGTAGGGACCTGTGGATCGAGCGTGAATCTTGTCATCGACAAGGTGATGCAGTTTGAGCAGGTACATGCAACCAACCGAGGTCGGCTGATGGAACGGCTCGCCCGTTCGACCGTCATACAACTGCACTTTCCCGCCATAAGGGATCTCGGCGAGGATTTCGTCAGGTGACCCGGGGTTCTCACCATTTGTTTCGAAGGCGGTTGTGAGTTCCCGCACTCGAATATTGGCCTCATCGATGGCGGTGAGGACATCCTTCTCGGTTGCACCGTCGAATACGGGCGTGATCGCCTGGAAGCCCAGGACTTTCGCGGCCCAGCCGAGGTGCAGTTCAAGCAACTGCCCGACATTCATGCGGGACGGCACGCCCAGGGGATTGAGGAGGATGTCAACAGGTGTCCCATCGGCGAGGAACGGCATGTCTTCCTCGGGCACGATTCGTGCAATGACTCCCTTGTTTCCGTGACGGCCGGCCATCTTGTCGCCAACCGAAATGGATCGCTTGTTCGCCAGATAGACAACGGTCTTTTCCAGTACGCCCTGTGGCAGTTCATCACCGCGCTTCATATGGGCAAGCCGCCGGTCGCGTTCCTTGTAGATCGCATCAATGCGGGGCCAGAACTGGGCGTGCACCTGCATTGCTGCAGCCTTGGCTTCCTTCGAGCCCTTGATCCACTTCTCCGTAAAGTTGTCGATCTGCTCGATGATGACCTCGGGGATGTCTGAGGCACCGACCTTCTGCCGTGTTGCCGAGTCGACCATCTCAGATCCGGTGGCTTCGTTGATGCCCGCAATCATCTCGCGGAACAACTCGATCGCTCGGCCGTTCATGGAGTTTTCGTACTCTTCCATGTCCCGTTTGAGTTGCTTTTTCTGCTCGTCGTTGAGGTGCATCCTGCGGCTGAAGTGCCGCGTGCCGATGACGATGCCGCTGCTTCCGGCCGGAACAGTGAGCGACTCGTTCTTTACATCCTCACCAGCGCGTCCAAAGATTGCATGGAGCAATTTCTCTTCCGGCGTCAATTCGTTCTTTCGCTTGGGAACGACTTTGCCGACAAGAATGTCGCCAGGGCCGACGCGAGCACCGATGCGGATGATGCCGTTCTCATCTAGATTCCGAAGTTGCTTTTCCGAAACATTGGGAATATCCCGAGTGAACTCCTCGCGATCCAGTTTCGTGTCGCGAACTTCTACCTCGAATGAATCGATGTGGATGGATGTGAACTCATGGTCCTTGACCAGTCGTTCAGAGACGACAATGGCGTCTTCAAAGTTATAGCCATCGAAGGTGTTGAACGCGACCAACGCGTTCTTGCCGATTGCCAACTGGCCATCTACGGTGGAAGCGCCGTCGGCGATGATCTGCCCTTCGGTTACTTGGTCATTGAGTTTGACGATGGGCTTCTGGCTTTGGCAGGTCCGCTCATTCAATCCGCGGAATGTCTTGAGGATGTACTCATCCGCGTTGTCGATGATGATGTGCCGGGCATCCACATAGGTGACCGTGCCACTTCGCCTCGCCTTGACAAGCATGCCTGAATGGTGCCCGGCGACCCGCTCCATGCCGGTGCCGACCAACGGCGGCTCCGGTGTGATGAGGGGGACGGCTTGCCGCTGCATGTTCGAACCCATGAGAGCGCGGTTGGCATCGTCATGTTCGAGGAACGGAATAAGGGCAGCAGAGATGCCGACAAGTTGCTTGGGTGAAATATCAACGAAGTCGACATCCTTTGGGGCAACCTGTGTCAACTCACCACCCTCGCGTGCGAGTACATGTTCGCCGGTGATGCGTCCCTTATCGTCCAGCACCTCTGTCGGTGCAAGAACGGCGTTGAGTTCTTCATCGGCCCGAAGGTAGGACACTTCATCTGTCGCCTTGTTTCGTGCAACGGCGCGATAGGGGGTTTGAATGAACCCGTAGTCATCGATCCGTGCATAAATGCCAAGCGATGCGATCAAGCCGATGTTCGTGCCTTCAGGCGTCTCGATGGGGCAGATGCGGCCGTAGTGGGAGATGTGAACATCCCGGACTTCGAAGCCCGCTCGCTTTCGGTTGAGGCCACCGGGGCCGAGCGCGGAAAGACGCCGCTCGTGAACGAGCATCGAAAGTGGATTCGTCTGGTCGACGACCTGCGACAGTTCGCTTCGGCCAAAGAAGAAATCGATGGCCGAACTGACTGCCTTGGAGTTGACAAGATCGGCAACCTTCGCCAGTTCCTCAGGGTCCTTGACGCTCATTCGTTCCTGAACAGTTCGCCTCAGTTTCAGGAAGCCCTTTCGGATTTCCTCCACGGCGAGTTCATCGAGCGTCCGCAGCCGACGATTGCCCAAATGGTCGATGTCATCGACATGTGCCCTCTTGTCCCTGTTTCGGAGTTCGAGGATGTACCGCACGACAGCCAGGAAATCTTCGGCCCGCAGATGCATCACATCTTCGCCGACATCCATGTCAAACTTGCGGTTGATTCGGAATCGTCCAACCCTACCGAGTCGATATCTGTTGTCGTCGAAGAATTTCTCAGCAAAGAGTTGCCTTGCCTTGTCGACCTGCGGCGGGTTGCCCGGTCGCAGCCGGCCGTAAATCTTGAGGAGTGCGGCCTCATGCTCCGTCACATCCGCGAGGAAGTCGAGTTTCTCGACGGCGAGCGCGTTGAGGATGAGCGGATCGGGGGGACTGGAGATGACATTGAGTTTCTTGAGTGGCGATGCCTGAATTGCTTCGAGAGCATCACCGATCGGAGAACCGACGCGGCAGAGTTCTTCGCCGGTTTCACTGTCGATGACCAGTTCGGCCGAGTAATCCTCCGGCTTCAGCCGTCCGACCGTCTTCTCCTTGACATCGTAGAAGAGTTCGAGAATCTTCTCTGTGGAACTGTACTTCTCATCCAGAGCGCGGAGGAATGTCGTTGCGGAGATCTTGGACGATTGGTCGATCTTCATCGCCAGAACATCCTTCTTGGTCACCTCGATTTCAATCCACGAGCCGCGTTCCGGAATGATCCGTGCCTTATGGAGTTGCCGGTCGCCCGTGTCTTCCTCGATGGCAAAGTCCACACCTGGAGATCGGTGCAACTGGTTGACGATGACGCGCTCTGCGCCGTTGACGATGAACTCACCGCCACCGAGCATGAGCGGAATCTCGCCGAGGTAGATTTCTTCTTCGATGACCTCAGCGACGCCGTCGCGGACGAAGCGAACACCGATGCGGAACGGGCTGCCGTAGGTCAGTTTCAGTTCTTTGCACTCATCGACCGTGTATCGGGGTTCATCGAGTTTGTAATAGAGGTACTCGACCCGCATCGATCCGTCGTAGGACTCGATGGGAAAGACTTCGCGTAGAAGACCTTCGAGGCCGGAGTCATCCCGCTTGTCGAACTCAGCTGCGGATTGAACGAGACGCTCGTAGGCCTCTCGTTGTACCTGTGTGAGTGGAGGGACTGGAATCGCGTCACCGCGTTTCGAGAAATCGCGCACAGGGAGAGTTGCCATCAGATCACACCTCGCAAGGGGGCCGGAGCCGCATGAACTGGTCATGAAGCCTGATCAGGTTTGTCGAAAAGATGAAAAACGGGACCGCACTGCCGAGCCACGCAGGATACAGGTGCAGGGCGGTGCAAACAACGGTCCAAGGGGGGTTGACTTGAAAAAAATACGAAAAAAAGTGATATCCCGGGATTCGGAGGTTCTCTCGGGGGATGGAGACAGGCCCTGACGACATGTGGTCGCCAAGGCCTGTGATATCGCGCAACTTGTGATGTAGCCGTTACTTGACGGTAACTGAGGCGCCTGCTTCCTCGAGTTTGGCCTTCAATTCGTCGGCCTCTTCCTTGGAAACCTTCTCCTTGATCGCCTTGGGGGCGGCATCGACCAGTTCCTTGGCCTCCTTGAGACCGAGGCTGGTGGCTTCGCGGACTGCCTTGATGACCTGAATCTTCTTGTCGCCGATGGCTTCAAGAACTACATCGAACTCGGTCTGCTCCTCGGCGCCTCCGCCATCATCGGATGCAGGGCCGGCCATCATGACCGCGCCGCCAGCGGCGGGCTCAATGCCGTAACTGTCCTTCATGTAGTCGGCAAGATCGACGGCTTCCTTCAGACTGAGCCCTGCGATCTCATCGCCAAGTTTCGAAACCTTGGCGTCGAATTCCTTTGTGGCGGTTGCTTCTTCAGACATGGTGTCATTCTCCAAACAGTAGTTTCATGCGTTGAAGAGGAGCCGCCCTGTGCGACTTTTAACCCCGAGGGGCCAGTCCAACGCGATGTCAAACAGTTCTTGATTCTTACCTCAGGCGATTCTCTCCATCGCCTCACCCCGTTCCAATCGTTCTCCGAGTTCCTTGATGATCCCGGCGAGTCCGCTTCCCGGTGCAGTTGCGCCGGCCACAACACGACCACCGGGCGACAGCACGAGTTGAACGACGGTCGCCTGGGCCTCATCCTTCGTTGGAAACTCGCTGAGCCTCTTTACACCCTCGGCACCATCGAACCGTTCGCCGTCCAGGACGGCCGCCTTCAGTTCGAGGTCGGTGATCTTCTTGGCCCAAGTGACGAGGTTGCGTGCTACTTCGACCACAGAATCACCACCGAATGCGAGGGCGGCGGGTCCGTCGAGGTGGCTGCTCAGCGGTTCGAGCGCAGTGTCCTCAAATGCTTTGCGAGCGAGCGAGTTCTTGAGCACCGTGATGCGGATGTCCTTCCGAAGAAGGTCCACGCGGAGTTCGTTGTTGGTGTTGGCTTCAATGCCGCGGATGTCGATGATGAGCGCGTTATTGACATCCTGAAAGCGACGCTTGTACTCGCTGACGATCATTTCCTTGACTGGTTTGCTCATGGTTCTTCTCCGTACCTTCCTTCGTTCATGCGATGATGCGCACGCTCGGAGTCATGGTGCCGCTGATAACGCACTTCTTGAGGTACACACCCTTGACCGAGGCCGGGCGGGATTTCTCGATGAACTCAAGAAAGAACGTGAGGTTTTCGACAAGGTCTTCCTCGGGGAAACTCATCTTGCCGATGAGGCAATGCACATTGCCGCCGTCGTCATTTCGGTACTCGACCTTGCCGGCAGAAAACTCTGAAACAGCGGTTTCAATGTCGGGTGTCACAGTGCCGGCCTTCGGCGAGGGCATGAGGCCCTTCGGTCCGAGCACGCGGCCCAGTTTGCCCATGTGTTTCATCATGTCCGGCGAGGCGACGGCGACATCGAAGTCCATCCAGCCATCCTCGACTCTCTTGACGAGGTCTTCGCCGCCGGCCTCAGCGGCACCCGCGGCCTTCGCCGCGTCCACCTTGTCTTGAGGGCAGAAGCAGATGACGCGTGCTGACCGGCCGACGCCCTTGGGCATCGAGATGCCGCCCCGCAACTGTTGTTCGGCCTGTCTTGGGTCGATCCCCAGATGAACGCACACCTCAATGGTCTGGTCAAACTTGGTGCCTTGGAAGGACTTCAGCAGTTTTACCGCATCAGTGGGTGTGTGCGGTTCGCGGCCTTTGGCTGCGAGTTCGGCGTTGCCCTTTGTTCGCTTTGAGCAGTGTGTCATTGATCAGCCCTCCACCGTGACGCCCATGGAGCGGGCAGTGCCTTCGATGATCCGCATGGCTGCTTCAGTCGTGGCTGCGTTGAGATCTTCCATCTTCTCTTCCGCAATAGCCTCGACTTGTGCCCGTGTGACTGAACCGACCTTTTCGGTATTCGGTGTTCCGGATCCCTTGTCAATGCCCGCCGCGGTTCTCAGCAGCACTGCAGCAGGCGAGGACTTGATCTCGATGTCGAATGATCGGTCGTGATAGAGGGTGATGATGCATCCGACGACCTTGCCGTTCAGGTCCTTCGTCCGGTCATTGAACAACTGAATGAACTGTCCGGGATTGACGCCATTGGCACCGAGGGCGGGGCCAAGTGGGGGCGCGGGGGTCGCCTGCCCTCCTGGGGCGAGAACCTTGAACACTTTTTCAATGCGCTTTGCCATCGTCTGTCTCCTTCCTCCCACCGATGTCCCTTTTCTTTGAGGGCTCCGAAGAGCCCTGGCAAAGGGCCCCACGACACGGTGGTCCAAGCGGTTTCGGGTTTCGAGCCCCGCAGCCTACCAAAGCCCACTCGATCCATCAATCCCGCAGTGAAGGTCAGAAGATACGTACGGCGGTTTGACAGCATGCTAGGCTTGGGGGGTGAAGAAGACGGCGGAATTGCGATTGGTGACCTTGCACGGTCCGGAGGACCTTTCGCTGGACCTTGTTCCGCCTGGACCCATGACCATGGGCCGCCGTGTTGGTCACAATCTGGTGCTTTCGGAAGGCGCAACGGTCTCGCGGGATCACGCCGTACTGGTTCGACATGTTGCCCACGAGGAAGGGGTCTGGACGCTGACGGATTCGGGATCCCGGCACGGGACATTTCTCAATGGAGTCCGTCTGGAACCGGGGCGAGGAGTTCCGCTGCAGGGGGGCGATCTCCTGGTCATCGAACCCTTTGCATTCCAAGTTGTGGATCCTGCGGCCGACGACCATCGGTTCACCCACACACTCGATGATGGTGCCGGTCAGAGTGGCACGAACATCCAGCAAGTTCACCACACGGCCGGTGTAGGCCTGGCGCAGGAACGGCTGGCCGCGCTGCTCGCCTGCAGCCGCGCAATCCACCTGGCCGAAAACGAAGAGTCAATGGCGAATTCACTCGCTGAGGCCGCAATGGCTGGCACCGCCTTTGCCAATGCCGCCATCGTGAAGCCGGTAGGAAGTGATGGCAAGGTGAAGGTCCTTGCTGTGACAGGCGACATCACAAAGGATGGTCCTGGCACGCTGAATATCAGCCGATCACTTCTCGGTGCGGCAATGGAAGGCGAGCCGGTTCGGTTTCACCGCGTGGGTGGCGTTGTGGATGATCAACAACAACAGAGCATTCTCCAATACAGCATCGAGGAAGCCATCTGTGTACCGATCATGCTCGGGCATGCGGTATCAGGTTGCATCTATCTGGATAGCAGGGATGGGCAGGTGCGACTGCACACTGTCGAGGAGGATGTGGAGTATTGCGCCGGCCTCGCCCAGATCGCAGCGCTGGCGATGTCAAACCTCATGCGGGTGGAAATCGAACGGCGGCATGCCCGCGAGCGACAGGACATGCTGTTGTCCACAGTGGCCGCACTCGTTGCTGCCATTGATGCCAAAGACACCTATACGCGAGGCCATTCGGAGCGAGTGGCGTGGCTGGCTCGGGAGCTCGGACGAGCGGCCGCACTGGATGTCGACACAGTCGAACAACTGCACATGTGTGGTCTCGTACACGACATCGGGAAGATCGGGATTCCGGAGTCGATCCTCCAAAAGCCCTCCAAACTCACCGACGAAGAATTTGATCAGATCAGGCGGCATCCTGCGATCGGAGAGTCGATTCTCGGTGGTGTCGCCCAGTTGCAAGCCGTACTCCCGGGTGTGCGATCGCACCATGAGCGTTGGGATGGCCGCGGCTATCCCGACGGACATGTAGGCGACGCGACTCCGTTTTTCGGCCGCCTGCTCGCGATCGCCGACGCCTTTGACGCAATGTGTTCATCGCGGGCCTATCGTGACGGACTCGATCGCAAAGGCGTCATGCAGGAAATGGAAGAGTGCAGCGGCACCCAGTTCGACCCGGAGCTGATTCCGCCATTCCTGAAGATCGACTTCGGCCAATACGACGACATGATCGCGCGGCACACCGCGCAGGACCCGGCCTGCTAATTTGCGTCGAGCGCGAGATTGCAGAACAACTCGACGCCCGTTTCAATCGCATCGTCATTGAAGTCAAACGTCGGTTGATGCAGCGTCGGCATGGACTCCTGCCCTGGCGGAATCAACCCCAAGGCGAAGAAGCAGGACGGTACCTGCTTGCAGTAGAAGGAAAAATCCTCGCCTCCCATCACCGGATGTTCCATGAGAGAGACTCGCTCGTCACCGAGCGTCGCCCGTGCAATGCGAAAAAACCGGTCGACGGCGTCCGCGTGGTTTGCGGTCACCGGATAGTCGCCCTCAAGTACATGCAACTCAGCCGTGCATCCGTGGGCCATCGCGGTTGCCTCGACAACTTCCTTGATGCGCCGTTTCGCGAGATCACCCGTGTCATCCAGCAGAAATCGAAGCGTGCCCGTGAGAAGCACTTCGTCGGGAAGAATGTTGTGCGTCGTACCCCCGTGAACCTGCGTTATCGATATGACAACACTGTCAAGCGGATCGACATTTCTGGAAGAAACCTGTTGCAGCGATGTGACGATTGCGGCAGCGCATAACACTGCATCACTTCCGTGTTGCGGAAATGCGGCGTGACACCCGTTGCCGCGGACGGCGATCTCCAAGCCAACCGCTGCGGCGAGCATCGGCCCCGGGCGAGTCATCACCTCGCCGATCGGATGCTGCGGCCACCCGTGCAGCCCGAACATGCTGGCGATCGGCGGCCCAAGAACGCTTCCGTCAAGGCATCCGTCTTCAACCATGCGAGCGCCGCCGCCGCCGCCTTCCTCTGCCGGTTGAAACACCAGCGACACTCCGCGGGGAAGTTCATGTTCGGCGGCGATACGAGAGAGCACATGTGCAACGCCGAGAAGGATCGTCGTGTGGCCATCATGGCCGCATGCGTGCATGCATCCGTCGATCGTCGATGCCCACGGAAGGCCGGTTTCTTCCATGATGGGAAGCGCATCCATGTCGGCCCGCAGACCGATGGCGGTCGACGAATCTCCGGGGAGGTGCGCTAGAACGCCCGTCGAACCTGCCAAGGCGTTTCGATACTCGATGCCAAGTTGGTCCAATTGCTCGCAGACGACACGGGATGTGCGTGTCTCTTCAAAGCCAAGTTCAGGGTGCGCGTGCAGGTCGTGCCGGATCTCAATCAATGACGGCAGAATGTCCTGGATCATCGCCCTTACATCTCGGCCCGTGTTGATCGTACTCATGGTTTGATTGTCCCCAATCCCCGTTCCTGACGTTGTCGATTCAGCCAGGCCAGTGCCTGCTTGTCATGTGCAATCAGGCGAATCAACTGCGAAGATGACACGCCCAATCCCTCGGCGGCCGAGCGCACATCCGTGTCGAACGCCCACACAAGGTCGAGCGCTTCCGCAAGCAGTGCCGGATAGTCCCAATGCTTCGGGTTGATGGCCAGTTGACTACCGTTCCTTCTTGAAGTCACCAACTCGCTCGGCGAAAATGACTTCGAATCCACTGCCGTACGAACCTGCACCGCGAGGCATCGTCGCAAGCGATTCAACGCCATGCGGCGATTCTCGCTCTGACGCCGCCGCTCCGAGGCTTCACCCACCACGCCAGTGGCGTCATGGGTCATGATGCACGCCGTTGCCTTGCGATTCCGATGTTGACCACCGGGGCCCGAGGTGCGACCAAATGTCAATGACACGCCACGCATGAGATCATCCTCGGAGAGCGTGGCGGGGTGTATGCCTTCGATGATCCGAGGTCCGAGCGTCGGAAAAACATCCGAAGATTCCAGATCCTTCATGCCTCCGCGGATTCGATTTCGCTTCGTGTCCACCATCGTCGACTCGATTCCTACGCTGCACCGCGTGGAGCGGCAGTGATGTCAAGTGCATCGCGGGTACCGGCTTGCAATCCGTGCCAGCCCGCGGCCGCGACCATCGCGGCGTTATCGAGACAATATTGCTTTCGTGGAAGCCGCAGCGGTAGTCCTTGCTTGACGCTCACTTCTTTCAGCCGGTTCCGCAAACATGCATTTGCCAGCACGCCACCACCGGCCACGATGCATTGCGCCGTAGTGCCCTCACGCATTGCATGTTCCAGACCGGCGATGACGGTATCGACCGCCGCCTCCTGAAACGAAGCCGCCCAGTCTGCCCGCTCCTGCTCCGAGAGGTCCTTGTGAGATCGCTCGAATACGGTGTGGCCACCCGAGCGAACAGGCGTGCCGCGTACGCCATAGAGCAGCGCCGTCTTCAGGCCGCTGAACGAAAACCCCTCACTGCTGCGAGGCCTGGGCAGCCGATGAACAGGCGATCCATGCGCTGCCGCTGCTTCGATGCGGGGTCCACCGGGATACCCGAGCGACAGTGTTGCGGCCGCTTTGTCAAAGGCTTCGCCTGCCGCATCATCAATCGTGCGGGCGAGGCAACGAGCCGTCAGCGAGTCCTCAAGCACGAGCACGGCAGTGTGCCCACCTGACACGACCAGACCGATCGCCGGAAAGTCGATGGCCGCGTCATCAAGAGATGGAGCCACCAGATGCGCCAGAACATGATCGACACCGATGATGGGAATGTCGCAGGACCACGCAATCGCCTTTGCGGCAGCAACGCCAACGAGCAGCGACCCAATCAGTCCCGGTCGATTGGCTACGGCGATCGCGTCGATGTCCTGCAGCGAAACGCCGGCCTTTGCAAGACTGCGTTCAATGACCGGCTGGATTCGCTCAAGGTGCGCCCGGCTGGCGATTTCCGGCACAACGCCACCGAACTCACCATGTAATTCGTCCTGTGACGCGACGATGCTCGACAGAACCTTTCGCCCATCCGCGACGACCGCTGCCGCCGTTTCATCACAACTACTCTCGATACCGAGAAGAATGGTCATGGTTGGTCGTCTGTTTCCGCTGAAGTTGTGCCGTTGAGCACCGCAAGTCGCTCATCGACCTCGTCAAGCGCGTCGATGATTTTCTCCCGCCGCTCAGACAGCATCCTCACTTCGTCCTGAAGCGCAGCGGCCATGGGAGGCTCATCGTTGAGTATTGGCCAGTCTCCACTGTCCAACTTGTGACGGAGTGCATCGACGGCGGAAGCGAGTTGTTCATCCTGAAGCGTCTGTCGAATCCATGTTTCATCACCGCAATCCGGACCCTCAGGTTCCTGGTCGGTGATGATCGTGAACGGTTCCCTCGCCTTGAACCGCGCAAGTGTCTGTTCGATCGACTCTCGCACAACGAGGCCGGGATCCGGGTCCACACCCCAGACACCTTCCTCGTCGGTCAACGATCGATCGATTGTGCGGCCTCCGGGGAGGTCGTACCGGCCTGTGGTGAACTTGAGCATTCCACCACTGGGAAGTTCTCGCACCTCCTGCACCGATCCCTTGCCGTATGACCGAGTTCCAAGCACCGCTGCCCGCCCGTTTCCCTGAAGCGATCCTGCAACGATCTCGGCAGCCGATGCGGAGTTGCCGTTTACAAGGACCAGAAGTTCAGCATCAGCTGCCAAGCGGCGAGGTGTCGCTTTCCACGACCGCCGCTGTGCGTTGCGACCTTCCACGGAAACAATTGTTCCTGATTCGAGAAACATGTCGGAAATACCGATGGCTGCGTGCAGCGTCCCGCCGGGATTATCTCGCAGGTCAAGCACAATCGCGGCAATGTCGTGGGTTTCCTCAACGGACTGGATTGTCGAAGCAAGTTCGTCGAGCGTCGTATCCGTAAACTGGCGAATCCTCGCGTACATGATCCCGGCTTCTGCATCGATACACCACTGCCATGCGCCGCCGCGGCGAAGTAGTCCCAATACCGTGTTGGTCTGAATGCGATTTCGTGTGATGTCGATCTCTTGAATCGCGCCATCGAGATGGCGTACCTGCACACTGACGACCGTCCCGGGGATTCCGACCAACTTGTCAATCAACGACGCGATTGGCTGTTGTGCAGTTGGCTCGCCATCGATCATCAGCACGCGATCGCCGGCCTTGATGCCCGATTCCAGAGCGGGCGAATTCGGCATGGGTGAAATGATGGTCAACTCGTCGTCGATCACCCGAATCTCGGCACCGATGCCCACATAGTCGCCCTCGAGATCCTTGGTGAACGAGCCCTCATGATCATCCGGTACCCAGATCGAATACGGATCATCCAGTGATTCCACCATGGCCGCGATAGCCGCTTGCTGCATGTCGTCCTGGTCGGGCGACTGCAGGTGTCCGTCGAGCAGGATTCGTCGGACATCGACGATCGGATCAAACCATTCGTATCCGGGCGAGGAACCAGCAATTCCGAGCGACAATTGCACCGCGATGAGCGACACCATCGTCACTGTCAATACGGGAAGTAGTCGAGAACGATGCGGCATCGTCGCGTTCCTTAGATTCGGAATCATTGTCCCCGGAGTGCAATTGATGAATACGGTCGCCGACTACAATACCACCGCGGCCCACCGGTCGCGACCCCAAATGGCACAAACGCAACGCGAAGATATCAAGGTAGCAGCCGAACGAGCGGTCCTTGTCGCGGTGGCGCTCCCGAAGGGGGAAATCTCCGTCGACGAACGCCTTCACGAACTCTCCGCACTGGCCAAGTCGGCGGGGAGCAGTGTGGTCGGCGAACTGACACAGCGGATGCGCATTCCCAATGGACGCACCTTCATTGGAAAAGGGAAGACACGCGAACTTGCGAATCTTGCGGAGTCGACCAAAGCGGGAGTCGTGATCTTTGACCATGATCTGACGCCCGCGCAGATCAAGAACATCGAAGAGGCAACGAATCGAAAGATCATCGACCGCAGCGAACTCATTCTCGACATCTTTGCCGGAAGGGCGGCGACGCACGAGGCGCGGCTGCAGGTGGAGATTGCGCAATTGGAATACACCTATCCCCGGCTGCGAGCAATGTGGGATCACCTCGGGCAAGTCACGGGCGGAGCGCCGGTCGGCATTGGCACGCGAGGCCCTGGAGAACAACAGTTGGAGATCGATCGTCGCCTCGTGCAGCGGCGACTCAAACAACTGCGGCGGGAACTTGAGATAATTCAAGATCGCTCGGTTCGCGAGGTTCATCGCCGCAACACGGAGTACTTCACGGTAGGACTTGTTGGATATACAAACGCGGGGAAGTCAACACTCTTCAACCGATTGACCGGGGGCGGTGCGTGGTCGCACGGCCAACTCTTCGCGACGCTCTCTACGCGAGTTGAGCGCTGGGAACTTGGCGGTGGAACATCGGCGATGCTCTCCGATACGGTCGGGTTCATTCGTCGACTTCCACATCATCTGGTTGCGAGTTTTCGATCCACACTTGAGGAAACGGTTCACTGCCAGTTACTCCTGATTGTGGTGGACGGAAGCGATCCTGTGGCTCAACACCATCTGGATACTGTCGAGCAGACGCTGTCTGGAATCGGCGCAACGCAACAGCCGCGGCTGCTCGTTATCAACAAGATCGATCGGCTGGAATCCAATGCCGATGAGCTGTTGTGGCTATCCCGGTTTCCGGATGCGGTGCTGGTCAGCGCAGCGAATGGCGAGGGCCTCGACCTCCTCACGGAACGCGTGCGAGAAAAAGTGATCGGGCCGGTCCAGGACATGTTCCTGTCGCTACCCATTTCCGCGGGCAAGTCCATCGACTTCGTAGAGAATCGGGCGCAGGTGCGAGAGCGGGCGTACTGCGATGATCGCGTGACCTTTGATGTCTGCATTGGCCGAAGGCAACTGGAACAACTCCGATCGATCGGGGAGGATCTCCGAGTCGAGGACCCCGCATGAGTGATTCGTCCAAACGGGGGCTCGATGCGTTCGCCAGCGATCTCAATCCCGAGATCGTTGGGTTCATTCGATCATGGCAAGGCGACGACGAACTGGATCGCCTGTATCAATCGCTTCAATCCAATTCAACACGCCGCGGATTCCTGGACCTCTTTGCCGAGGCGCTTGTTGCGGCGCATGTGCGGCAGGCTGGATGTTCGATCGACCTTGAAGTTGCTACGCCGAGCGGACGATCGTGTGATCTGGCGGTGAGGCGGGGGGACGCCGAGTTGTTCATTCATGTAAAGAGGCTGGCCGGGAAGCGAAGAGGCGAACGCCGTTTGCGGGTGTCGTCGCGACTACGAATTCTTGAAAGGATTCTTCGGCCCTGGATTGTGAAAATCAGGTGGCACGAAGGCATTGGTGATGATGGCATGCAGCGACTGGTGCTTGAGGCCGGAAGATTCATCGAACGGGCACGACTTGGCGATGAACATGTGGTGCGGGACGACAATGGCGCTGAGTTGGGCGGTGTTCGCATAGTTGCCCCGTCCGACGGGCCAACTGTGTCATTGGTCATCGGCCTGCCGGAGGGGTTTATCGACGACACACAGCGGATCCACCGGCTGTTGCACCGAGCACGCAAGCAGTTCATGCCCAAGTCCGCGAATCTCATCCTTGTCTGTACAGAGGACGCAAGTCGTGTCGACGAAGTGGAAGCGGCTCTTCTTGGAAGTCATGAGGAACGGTGGGATACACATCCGCCGCCTGGTGCTCGCGTGGCAGTTGGCAGAGGGGATGATGGTTTCTGGCGCGATCGACATGCAGCCGAGTCACAACTTGGCGGGTGGTTCTGGTTGGCGCCCATGCACCGAGCGTTGCAGGGGCGACTGTGGATTCGAGATCAATGCGATCTCACCACTTCAGCGGTGGATCTTGCACGCGAGTTGTTTGATCCAACTACCATGCCGGAATGAAAGACCCACGATACACCGCACTTGCTGAACTTCTGATTCACCATTCGACCACGACCCAACCCGGGGAGCATGTTCTCATCGAGGCATTTGACATGCCCGAGGAGATGATCGCGGAACTCGTCCGCGTCGTGCAGGATGCCGGCGCCAATGCGCATGTTGCTTGGAGAAGTAATCGAATCTTGCGAGCGCTTCAGGCAGGAGGCAGCGACGAGGCATTTGAGACCTGGGCAGCGGGCGATCTTGATCGCATGAAGCGAATGGACTCCTATCTGGGCCTTCGCGGTTCACACAACGTCAGTGAGATGAGCGGGGTCGATCCAGAACGACAGCAAACGTGGGGTCGGATCTATATGCAACCGGTTCATCTTCAGGAACGAGTGAATCACACCAAGTGGTGCGTGCTCCGTTGGCCGACGCCGGCGATGGCACAACTTGCCGGTATGAGTACCGAGGCTTTCGAAGACTTCTACTTCGATGTCTGCACGCTGGACTACGGGCGGATGGAGGGTGCGGCCGATGCGCTGGTTGCCCGCATGAACGCCACTGATCAGGTTCACATTCTTGGCCCCGGTGACACGGATCTGACTTTTTCGATCAAGGACATTCCTGCAATCCCGTGTTGCGGAAGAGTGAATATTCCGGATGGCGAGTGCTTTACGGCGCCGGTGCGTGATTCGGTCAATGGCGTCATGCGCTACAACACACCGTCGATCTATCGCGGTCACTCGTTCGAGAACATCAGGTTGGAATTCGCCAGTGGCCGGATCGAAGGCTTTTCGGCTGACAGGGGAGAGGAACATCTCGCGGCGATCTTTGATAGTGATGAAGGTGCCAGATATGTCGGGGAGTTCGCAATCGGGTTCAACCCATACATTCTTGAGCCAATGAAGGACATTCTCTTTGACGAGAAGATCGCCGGGTCGATGCACTTCACGCCCGGCAACGCGTATGACGATGCGTGTAACGGAAACAAGAGCGAAATCCACTGGGATCTGGTGCTGATTCAGCGTCCCGACTACGGCGGTGGGACCATCGCATTTGACGGTGAAGTCATTCGTCGGGACGGCATGTTCGTCGTGGATGATCTGCTTGGGCTGAATCCAGAGTGCCTTGTGGGGGATGCTGTCGCCTGTTGACCCCATAACCGGGGTTTGTCCGCACAATCGATACCGCTTGCCAAATGCCCCGGCATGGGTGCACATGGTGTCGTGAGCGAGATTCAGTGGCGGTTCCTTTCTGCCGATTCCCGGAACAGGGCAGGAACGAAAGGACCCACGGATGGCACCTAGACTCGGATCAGTATTGAGCGAACACGGACTTCTGACACCCGCACAGGTTGAGGAAGTCCTGCGCCAGCAGCGGAAAACTCGCCGCCCGTTTGGCTTGTTGGCGGAGTCAATGTTCAATGTATCCCACGAAGCGATCGAAGAGGCGTGGGCCAGTCAGTATGCCGGACGGACCCGGACGATCGATCCCTTTGAAGAGATTCCGCGGGCGGAGGCGGTCGCCATGTTGGATCCTCGTCAGGCCTGGCAATTTCGGGTGCTGCCGATGAACCTGGAGGGTGACACGCTTGTCATGGCCACGACGCAGCGACACCTGTGTCGCGCGCTTCGGTTTGCCACGAGTGTGCTCGATCGGCCGGCGTACTTTGTGATGACCACTGATGCGAGGCTCGCCGCGGCGCTCGAACGGTTTTTTCCCATGCCCGGCATGTCGGCATCGACGGTCAAAGGCGATGCGATCCGGCGGATGGTGACCCAGATGCGTCTTGATCGCATCAGGGAAGCGGGCTGACTCCGGTTTCGAAATGGCGAGACCCGGACTTGAACCGGGGACACCGGCATTTTCAGTGCCGTGCTCTACCAACTGAGCTACCTCGCCAAGAGGCAGAGAGGGTACTTGCCGTCCGGTGTGGCATCAAGCGGTGGGATTGACCTTCTGAATGTCCACGGAACCCAGGAATGCCCGGTTGATGTCGTCAGCGACCGGGAATTCATGTCGCCAGGCTGCAGCGGCGTTGGGGTCGCAGGATGCGGAGATGACCATGGATGTCGTGTCCGACGCCTCGGCGAGGATGGTGCCTTGGAAGGAAATGATGGCGGATCGGCCTCCATACTGCACATCTTTGTCGGTTCCGAAACGGTTCGCGGCGACGACAAATGCTTGAGTGTCGATGCCGCGGGCCTGCAGGAGTTTCGTCCAGTGATCGATGCGCGACGCCGGCCAGTTGGCGGCCAGCGAGAAGATATCGACGCCTTCCAGAGCCGCTAGACGCCAGATCTCCGGAAATCGAAGGTCGTAGCATGTCAGGGGACAGATGCGTGCGCGGCCTGTATCGACGATGACGAGATGGTCGCCGGAAGTGAACCGTGTGCCTTCGCCCATTGGGTTGCAGGCGTGGATCTTCGTGTAGGTGGCTACGGCGTCGCCTTCGGGGGAGCAGATTGTTGTCTGATTGCGACCCCGCGAGCCGTCGCGTTGTACATACCCCACTTGCAGCCAGATCTGGTGCCGAGAGGCGAGATCTTCTGCCCAAGCGAGGCTGCCGTTGTCTGCGATGCCGTCTATGTCGAGCGACCAGCCGGTGTCACTCACTTCTGGCAGTACCACCAGATCGCCAGCCGTAGGATTCGCGTCCTCGATCAACGCTTCGATGGCCGGTCGATTCGTCGTCCAGTCCCCTTGCACAACATCGAATTGCACGCTGTGGCATCGCATGTC
>CAZJKE010000005.1:23186-36972 GCA_964546585.1 uncultured Isosphaeraceae bacterium
CGGAGATTGGGTGGGTGTCCATTCTCTCACATGAGAGGGTCAAGACGGCACTTCAGCCCTTGGAGTGCGGGTGCGGGCCACGAAAAACCGCCGCGAGAGCGGCAGTCGCAATGTGGGGGGCGCGGAGAGGTGGTGGGGAGAGAGGGAAGAAGAAGTAAGGGCGAACGACGGGACTCGAACCCGCGACGTCCTGGACCACAACCAGGTGCTCTGCCAACTGAGCTACGTTCGCCATAGAGCGGGCTTCATTCTATCCCTTCCTGTTGTAGAATGCCCGGTTTCCCACACCACGATGACCGATCGTCCTCAAGGAGCGAACCATGACCGCCACGAGCGTTCGACTTGACTTTCCGGGCATGACAATCCACCGCAACCTCTCCACCGCTGCGCTGGTTGAGACGGCGATTCGCCTCGGCGAGGGCGAACTCGCATCCAACGGCGCCATCGTCTGCGACACCGGCGATCGCACCGGCCGAAGCCCCAATGACAAGTTCGTTGAAGACACGCCTGGCATTCACGACGCCGTTGATTGGGGAAAGACCAACCGTCCGATCACGCCCGAACACTTCTCGATGATTGAAGAGGCGGCGATGGCTCACTTGCAGTCTCGCGACGAACTCTTCAGGTTCGATGGGTTTGCCGGCGCCGACGAACGCTACCGACTCAATGTGTCGGTCGTTACCGAGGAAGCCTGGCACTGCCTCTTCGCCTCGACCATGTTCATTCGCGGCGCCGATGAGGTGACCTTCGAACCCGATTGGACCATTATCAATGCCTGCAACCTGCGGCTCGATGACTACGAGTCCTGCGGACTCGACAGCCCGGTTGCAATCGTGCAGTCCCTTGAGCAGAAGAAGGTGGTCATCGTCGGCTCCCGTTACGCAGGTGAAATCAAGAAGTCAATCTTCTACGCAATGAACTTCGACATGCCGGAAGTCAATGTCCTCCCGATGCACTGCTCCGCCAATGTCGACGACGAGGATGAAACGAACGTCGCCTTGTTCTTCGGGCTTTCCGGCACAGGCAAGACTACGCTGTCCGCCGATCCGAACCGTCCCCTCATTGGCGATGACGAACACGGCTGGAGCGCCGACGGTATCTTCAACTTTGAGGGTGGGTGCTACGCCAAGACCATCAAACTCTCGCGGGAAGGGGAGCCACAGATCTGGGAGGCCATTCGCTTCGGCTCAGTGCTGGAAAACGTCGTCATCGACCCGGTCACCCGTATTCCCGACTACGACGACAGTTCCAAGACCGAAAACACCCGTGCTGCGTATCCGGTGGACTACATCCCGGGAGCCATCATTCCGAGCGTCGCCGGACAACCGAAGAATGTCATTTTCCTCACCGCCGATGCATACGGCGTTCTCCCGCCAGTAGCGAAACTGACGCCCGAACAGGCGATGTACTACTTCATCAACGGATACACCTCGAAACTCGCAGGGACCGAGGCCGGCGTCACTGAGCCGATGCCGAACTTCAGCCCGTGTTTCGGCGGTCCCTTCCTGCCGCGTCCGCCCATGGCCTACGCCCAACAGTTGGCCGACCGCGTCCGAGAACACGACGCCGATGTCTGGCTGCTGAACACCGGCTGGACCGGCGGCCCATACGGCACCGGCGAGCGGTTCAAACTCGCCTGGACACGCGCCTTTGTCACCGCGATCCTCGAAGGTTCGCTGCGGGAATCGGAATACGCCACGCATCCAATCTTCGGTCTCCACATGCCGACGACCGCCCCAGGCGTGCCGGGTGAAGTACTGGATCCTCGCCGCACGTGGAGCGATGGTGACGCCTATGACGCCATGGCACGCAAACTCGCCAAACTCTTCCGCGATAACGACGCGAAGTACGATGTCGTGGACGAAGTTCGCGCGGCAGGACCTCGATCGGGGGCCTGAACTGCGGTTATCGGCCGTTGTTTGAGTTGCAAGCCACGGTCTCGGCGTCATTTTCGGCGCAATGCTCCCCTCCGGAGTGAATCAAGCCTCCAGACCGGCCGATGCCTGTGCTGTACCACCGTCGCGTGGAAAAGCGGCGGTCCAGCACAAGGTGAACGAGGCATGATGAATCCGTTCGACAAGGACGTACTTACAACCGGCGAAGTTGCAAAGATCTGCAATGTTGCCGCACGCACGGTCAGCAAGTGGTTTGACTCCGGCCAGCTCGAGGGATACCGCATCCCCGGCTCCAAGGACCGGAGGATTCCAGTGCAGGCCCTTACCACTTTCATGCGGCAACACGGCATTCCCTTCGACGGGCTGATGTCCGGCAACACCCGCGTACTCGTTGTCGATTGCGACGCGGAAGTACTCGGCACGCTTGAACGCATTCTCGGCGAACAGACCGATTATGTCGTCCGCACCGCATGCAATCCATTCGCTGCAGGCATCGAATGCGAGCGATTCCGCCCGCATGTCATGCTCATGGATCTGCAGCTCTGCGGCGACGATTTCAGTGGGGCCTGCGATCTGCTTCAAGATCAGAGCGATTTCGAAGGAACTCGGCTGATCGGCATGAGCGGCCGACTCACGGACGGACAAATCGCCCGGCTCTCCAGCGAAGGATTCGACGGAGCGCTCAGGAAACCATTCACAGTGCGACAGGTGATCGACGCCATCGAGAGCGCCGCCGCCGTCGTGTATTGATCTGTACTCCTTTCCTCCCCGGCATGTGCCGGAGTGTTACTGCACGGGCCCGCGCTTCGCGGGTCCGTGTTGCATTGGTACCATTGCACAATGCACCTCGCCCTTCTGCAGGTGAATCCACGGGTGGGAGACATCGATGGCAATGCCCGGAAGGTCATCGATGCAGCCCTGGCGGTCGACGCCGATCTCATCGTCGCCCCCGAATTGGTGATCTGCGGATACCCACCACGCGACCTCCTGTATCAGGCCGGGTTTGTCGAGGCGTGCGAGTCGGCGGTGTCGCAGATCGCCGAAGCATGCCGAGACCGAACGATCATCGTCGGGCATCCGCGGCGCGATGCCGCCACTGGAAGGCTCCGCAACTCCGCGTCGCTCCTCCGCGGCGGCATGATCGAGGCAGTCTGCGACAAACAGTTACTTCCCGGATACGACGTCTTTGACGAAGACCGGTACTTCGAACCGGGCGAGTCGAGTTGCGTAGTGGACATCGATGGTCATCGTGTTGGTATCGCCATTTGCGAGGACCTCTGGCAGGGCGGGGATGCGGGGGCTTCTTCCCGCTACGACCAGGATCCGATCGCCGCGATCGTGTCACAAGGGTGCAGTGTCATTGTTGCGCCCTCGGCGACACCTTTCGTAACAGGCAAGCGTTGCCGGCACATCGAACAACTCATGGACACTGCCGCGGCACACAATGTCGCGATTGCCATGGTCAATCAACTTGGCGCAAATGATGATCTCATCTTTGATGGCGGGGCAATGGCCGGTGGCCCACAGGGTTTGCTGTTGGACGCCGCTCCATTTGAAAGCGCTTCGGTGACAGTCGATACATCCGGTACACCGGTGCAGGCACGCGATGTGTCTGACATGGACATGCGATACCGGGCTCTGGTGCTCGGTCTCGGTGACTACTGCGGCAAGACCGGACACGACCACGTGTTGCTGGGAATCAGCGGAGGTATCGATTCAGCCTTGGTGGCGGTGATCGCCGCGTCTGCACTTGGCGCAGAAGCGGTGACTGGCGTACTGATGCCCTCGCGGTATTCCTCTTGCGGCTCCGTTGAGGACGCCGAGTCGCTGGCAGCGAACCTCGGTCTGACGCACACGCCCACCCTTCCAATCGAACATCTGCACGCAGCATTTGAGCGAACGATGACCGATGCCATGCAAAGCGTGTCGTCACTTACCGAAGAAAATGCGCAGGCACGCGCCCGCGGACTGTTGCTCATGGCCATGGCGAACGAGGCGGACGCGCTGCTCCTGGCGACCGGTAACAAGTCCGAACTTGCCATGGGCTACTGCACGCTCTACGGCGACATGTGCGGTGCCGTGTCGGTGATCGGCGACATGCTGAAGACCGATGTGTGGGACATGGCTCGCTGGATCAACGAACATCACGCCGACCTCGGGTTTTCGGTGCCGCCGATTCCAGTGCCGACGATCACGAAGCCGCCGTCGGCGGAGTTGCGACCGGACCAGTGTGATCAGGACACACTGCCGCCCTACGAAACACTCGATGCGATTGTCCGGGCGTACATCGAGGAGGAACGAGGCGTCGAAGATACGGCCGACCACACTGGATTGGACCTCGCGTTTGTGCGAAATATCATCGCGTCGATCGATCGTGCCCAGTTCAAACGAGATCAGGCGTCCGTCATTCCCAAGATCAGTCCACGGACATTCGGGAGAGGGCGGCCGATGCCCATCGTCATGCGACGGTCCGGAAGCAACGTGCGACAGGCCGCGGAAGGCGAATCGCCATGATCCGCCGCCTCTCAACGATCGTCATCAATCAGATCGCGGCGGGGGAGGTGGTCGAACGACCAGCGAGTATTGTCAAGGAACTGGTTGAAAACAGCCTCGATGCAGGAGCGCACCGCATCGACATCACGCTGGAGCGTGGCGGCCGCGACATGGTTCGCGTCAGCGACGATGGGTGTGGAATCGATGCGTCGGAACTCGAACTGGCGGTGGCTCCGCATGCAACAAGCAAGATCGAAAACGAAGCCGACCTCGCCGCAATTGCTTCTCTGGGATTTCGAGGTGAGGCACTTGCGTCCATCGCTTCGGTAAGCCGGTTTTCCATCACCAGTCGTCTGCCCGCGAGCGACGCCGGCGCACGTCTGGAGGTGGAAGGCGGCGATGGTGGGTTGCCGCAGCCCATTGCCGCCCCGCCCGGCACGACCGTGGAGATCAAACGGCTGTTCTTCAATACACCTGCCCGCCGCAAGTTTCTCAAGTCCGATGCGGCGGAGACCGGTCGCGCAAGAGAAGTCGTGCAACGGCTTGCCGCTGCGCATTGGCAGGTGTCATTCACCTTCCAAAGTGGCGAACGAACGCTGCTTGAGTTGCCTGCCGCAAGTAAACCGGAAGATCGTATTGCCGCAATTCTCGGCACGGAGTTGAGCGGTGAACTCATCAGCATCGACGGCAAACAGGAGGGCGTACGACTGTGGGGTGTCATTGGTACGCCACAGGTTGCCCGGCCTACCTCGCGGCATCTGCATGTGTTTGTCAACGGCCGCGCGGTCAGTGATGGTTCCCTGACGCACGCGGTTCGCGAGGCATTTCGCGGGCTGATCGAGCCGAAGCGGTATCCCACTGCTGCGTTGTTCATCGAGATGGACCCTTCACTTGTCGATGCAAATGTACATCCACGCAAGAGTGAGGTGCGGTTCCGCGACCGCGATGCAATGTGGCACTTGGTCAACCGTACGATCGCCGGGGCGCTCGCTGACCGAGACATTGTTCCGACATATTCTGCAGGTCAATCAAGGGAGCAGTCATTTGGTTCGGGCATGCCACCGGGGTTTGATGTTGCCGCTGCTCGCACCGCTGTTGCTGACATTCCGCTGCACGAACACGATCGAAGTGTACCTCCGCCGCTACCGATGATCATCGGACCGGATTCAGTCATGCAGGTACAGGAGTGTTTCTTGGTAACGCAGGACGAGCAGGGCCTGTTGATCATCGATCAGCATGCGCTGCACGAGCGGATCATGTTTGAAGAGTTGAAGGAGCGCCTCGCGGCCGGGCCATTGGAGTCACAGCGACTACTCGTCCCCCTTTCCATGCCCGCCGACGCGGCGCAGATCGATGCCGCCGAACAGCACGCTGCGTTATTGACGAAACTCGGTATTGATGCCACGGCTTCCGGTCCGGCATCGATTTCACTGCACGCAGTGCCGACGCTCTTTTCGTCGCGTCGCGTTGACGCTTCTGGCTTCGTTGCTGATCTTCTTGAACAACTCGGCGAGGGGACGCTGCCGCCGGATCCGGAGGCGGCGCTCAGCGAAATTCTTGACATGATGGCATGCAAGGCGGCGATCAAAGCGGGTGACAGTTTGACTGGGGAGGAGACTGCTGCGTTGATCAGAGCGGCACGGGACATCGACCGCAGCGAGCGTTGTCCACACGGCCGACCGACGACAATGCGTCTTTCGATTGATGAACTGGAGCGACGGTTTGGCAGAAAATGACATCACCATCACCGTGTTGTTCTTCGCGGCGGCGGCGGATGCTGCAGGATGTCGTGAACACAGCATGGTTCTGCCCGCTGGGACGACGGCGAGAGAAGCGGTCGATGCAGTTGTTGCTGAGAAGCCAGGCCTCTCCGAGATCCGAGAAAGTTGCGCGGTGGCGATCGATCGTAGAGTTGTTGGCGGCGATGCTGAACTCGCCGCGGGTTGCACATTGGCGGTCCTTCCTCCTGTGAGCGGCGGATGAGCGAACTTCCCGGCTACGACGATGCGTTGCAGCGGGTACTTGCTGCGGTACGGCCCATTGAGGAGGCCCAGAGAGTGTCGCTTGCGAAGAGCGTGGGACGTGTGCTTGCCCTCGACATCATCGCCGACCGCGACCTGCCACCCTTTGATCGCTCGCAACTCGATGGATATGCAGTTGTGGCGGAATCGATCAAGACAGGTGTTTCGCTGCCGGTGTCCGGCACGATTGCGGCTGGAACGATGGCCAGCGAGCCGATGCCACCGGCAACATGTATGGCAATAGCAACCGGTGCGCCGCTACCTTCGGGATCGGATGCGGTCGTGGGCCACGAAGACACGGATTGCGGTGACCCCGTTCGCTTTGCATGTATCGGTGTGTCGCCAGGTGCTGCCGTGCATCCAAGGGGTGCGGACGCCAGAGACGGAGCGTGTCTGATTGAGGCGGGAACGATGCTGGCACCGCAGCATCTGGGCATTGCCGCAAGTTGCGGTGTGTGCGAGATGGACGTGCGGAGGCGGCCTCGGTGTGTGGTACTGACAACGGGCGATGAGGTTGTGCCGGTGACGAAAACACCATCAGACTGCCAGATTCGAAACGGCAATGCGCCGATGCTCATGGCGGCGTTGGATGCCATGGGGGCGGAGGTCTGTGCTGCGGTGCATCTGCCTGACACGGTTGATGATACGAATGCTGCGGTAGGCGAGGCCATTGAACGATGCGATCTGGTTGTCACGGTGGGCGGGATCAGTGAGGGTGCAAGGGATCATGTGCTTGGCGCGATGCACGCTGCCGGCGGCGAGGTTGTGCTGCGGAAGGCAGCGATCCAGCCCGGCAAGCCGATCACGGTTGCCCGCTGCGGCGAGCGGATGATTCTTGCACTTCCTGGCAACCCCGTCTCGGCGCTCGCGTGTGTACATGTGTTTGGATGGCCGATTGTGCGGCGGATGCTGGGTCTGGAAGAGGCGCTTCCGTGGCGAGATGTGGAACTTGGGACGGAGGTCAAGCCAAATCCCCACCGCGAAGTATTCAGGTTCGGTCGCATTGAGCATGGCCGAATTGTTGTGCCTTCATGGCACGGCTCTGGCGACATGGTCCACACCGCCGCGGCCACGGGACTCGTCCGCCTTCCAAGAGCCGACCTGTCGTGCTCCCCCGGCCCCCCCGGCTCCCCCGGCCACACCTTGCCATTCCTTCCCCTTGCCTGAATCTGGGGAATTGCTGAATTGCTTGAATTGAATCGGGAATTGCTGGACACCCACCAATTGCCTTTCCGGGAATTGCTGGACACCCACCAATTGCCTTTCCGCAGCACACAAACCGGATTTTCAGGCTCAGAGTCAGGATCAGACCCGTCTGTTACCGAATGAGTTGGCTCGGGTCATAGGGCGAGGTGTTCTCGCTGAGGAACCCGTTGTCCCGGAATAGGCTCGGATCCTGACACTCTCCGCAGGAATCCACGGCCCGAGTACGAACCCCCCCGACATGCCCATCGAGCCACCCCACCAGCGTCTGCCCACCATGCCGATAGGACTGCCTCCCCCAGCAGGGCAGACAGTCACCCTCGGCAACCGGGGCCCGCATGAACCGACTGGTCCGGAATCCCGCAGCATCCCCGCTGATTGAACCCCCATCACCGAACATTGCGGTCTGGGCGGGATGACGGCACGCGGCAGGCGCCACCCCCGGCCGAGCATCCTCGAGACCCTGCAAGAAACTCGCCTCCGCTCCGAGATAGTCGGTGTTGTAGTTGTAGCCACTGCTCGGATCCCGCACATCCACGGGCCCGTCCAACTCGGGACAGTTTGTGTCATGCACGCTGCCATCGCAATAGGCCCACAACACTCCATCACCCACACGTTCGCCCGCTTCATGCACTGCGTCCCACGCCATCTCTCGCCAGACACCATCATGCTGTTCCCACCAAATGGCCGGCGGGTAGATTTCCCAATCGCCGCTGTACGCGACAGCGGCGACCGAGAACTGCCGCAAGTGATTGGTGCACGATGCGCCGCGCGCAGCACCGGTACTACCTGAGATCGCAGTGGCAATCATGGCCGCTAGCGCAGCGATAACCGCCATCACCACGGCCAATTCGACAATGGAAAACGCTCGCCTCACGACCAGTTCGCAATGACGATCAGAAGGTCAATGACATCCACCGCCCAATCTCCGTTGAAATCAGCTGGCGGAGCACCAACCGGCAGTGGCCCAAACCCTGCGATCACCGCCAACAGATCCTCCACATCGACATCGCCATCCACATCGACATCTCCAGCAAGACGCGGTTCCGCATCCACGACAGCGTCGATCTCGACTGAGAACGATGCATCACCATTACCGCTAAGGCGAATAAACGAAACGCTCGCCAGACCACTCGATGCGATGTCCACACCAACGCCACCGCCAGAGCCGCGGTAGACATCCAGAATCGCATCGTGTGTCTGCCCGAGCATGTCCGCAAGGGCCAAACGAGGGTCGACTGGTCTTGTAAACATGGTCATGTCAACACCGGGGATCGCGTCGTAGGGACTGCTGTCCAGATACCCGATAGTCGGCCAGAGACCGTCCGCGCCACTGCCAACAGCAAACCATTCGTCACCGTCCGGGGACACTTCGATCAATCCGTTTCCTTCCCCGAACACACCGTCCACCGTTCCACTGGGATAGGCACCGTCGATGCATGCGGTATTACCAAATACGATGAGGTCAATACCGTAGAGGTTCGCGGGGTCGTCTTCGACAGGCTCGTCAAAGGAAACCACCAGCCATCCGCCCGCGGCGATCGACACGAGTTCGTGTGGCATGAAGGGGGGGTTGAAGGCACTGACCACGCTCGGCCAAACACCTTCGCCGGTAAACCGCGCAGGTTCACCAAGGGCGGCATCCGCGTCGGTGTACCCCGGAGCCGCGTCTTTTCCGCTTTCGTACCCAAGCACGACATCGGCCCAGGGATTCGGGCCTCCCGATGCAACACACAACACAACAATCATTCCAACTGGCGGCATGACGCGACCTCCACATATCTGGCCGCGCGATCGGTTCCGGTGCCGGGAAAACGGCGCCGCGGCCCGTTTCGCGCGGGCAACGCCTGTTGACAGGGCCGGTCTTCCGGCTTCGGGCCAGCATCCCGGATCGGCCTTCCCGCGGGCATTGCCCGCAGTGGCATTCGATCCGGGAACCCCAGAATCCCAACATGGGGAGAGGGGGGACCCGTTACGGCGGCGCGTCCGCGGCGGTTTTTCACCGCCTTCCCGCCAGTACCCACATACCATGCATGTGGGGTACTGGTGTCCCAGCACGACTGGGACACGCCCTGTCCGCGGGCAGTGTAGAAGATGTCCGCGGTGGATGTTTGACACCCCCCGGTCACCTCGGATACGCTCGCTCTTCCTGTCTCGCCCCTCTCTCTGGAGAAGCACCACATGATGTTCGGATATCGCCTTCTGGTCGCCCTCGTGGCGGCAACGCTCGGGATGGTCACGGGCCCGCTTACGGCTCAGGATCAAGATCCCGAAACGTTGCTCGATGACTTCATTCACTACGCGCTCATCGCCAATGTTGGCCTTGCGGAGTCCAATGCCCTGGCGCTGAGCCGCTCGTCCATGCCGGACGAGGCGTTCTTTGAACTGGTGACGCAGACGCGCGACCGCGCAACCCGATTTGATCAGGCTGTCGGCTGGGCGTTGTATGTGGAGCGGTTGGAGCCGCTTGCGTCGGCCCTTGAGAAGAAGTTCGAGCGGGGACGACTGGAACTTGCCCGCGATGAGTCACGGCTCGCCGAAGCGATCGAGATGCTCGACGGAACGACCCGGCAGCGGATGCTCGCTGAGTCTCGATTGAAGGCAGCAGGTGAGTACGCCGTGCCACCATTGTTGTGGACGCTTTCGGAATCACCGGATGCCCGTACGAGCCGCGCAGTGACCGGCATGCTTGCGGCGATCGGCGCCGATGCAGTTGGACCGCTGAATGTGGCTCTACCGAACCTGGATCCGGACGCGCAGGTACTGGTCATCGGCGTGCTGGCCGAAATCGGTTATTCGCACGCGGGCCCGGCACTTGCATCCGTCGCGAGAGACGACAACGCATACGAGGCTGCGAGGAGCGCAGCGGCGAATGCGCTTGCACGCCTCGGCGTCCCGCTGAAGGCTGGACTTTCGACGCTGTACACCGTGCAGGCCATGCAGTACTTCGACGGCCAGGCTTCGCTCGTGCCGCAGGCACATGGTCATGTCAATAACTTCTGGACTTGGGACCCGATGTCCGGGCTTGTTTCCCGCGATGTGCCAGAAGCGGTCTTTGATGATGTGATGGCCATGGTGATGGCCTCGAAGGCACTCGGCGCCGACCCGGCCAACGCGCAGGCGATGAGCATCTTCGTCGCTGCGAATCTTCGACGGCAGCGTGAGCTCCGCGGCGGTGATGACCTTGTCTACGGCGACCTGGCCTACAGCCCGGAGTTCTACGCGACGGTCTTCGGTCCGCAGGTGGCGCAGCAGATTCTCACCATGGCGATGGACCGCGGCGATTCAGCGCTTGCACTTGATGCAATCACTGCCATCGGCCGCACGGCCGGCGCGGAGGCAGTGCTTACAGGCGGCAATCAGCCGTTGGTCGAGGCCATGTTCTATCCCGATCGGCGTGTGCAGTACGAGTCAGCGCTGGCGGTTGCGGGCACACTTCCTTCCGACTCGTTCGAAGGGTCGTATCGGGTTGTGCCGCTGTTGGCAAGCGCAGTACGCAGCGGCGACCAGTTGTACGCCATTGTCATCGGGGGTTCGGAGGAAGATCGGCGAAAGACAACGACCTCGTTGGAGGCGATGGGGTGGAGTGTTGTTGGACAAGCGGAGGATGCACCGGATGCCGTGGACGCGGCAGGCGCGGTGCCGGGCATCGATCTTGCCGTCGTGCACACAGGCCTGGCCGAACAGGCCATGGAAATCGCTGACTGGCTTGGGGCGATGACGCGAACGACCGCGACACCGGTGTTGTTGTTGACGCAGGGCGCCGAGGTGCATGTGCTCGACAACGAACTCGGCGGAAACGACATGGCAATGGCGGCGCACAGTGACATTTCCGATCAGGCGATGGCCGCGGTGCTGGAGGATTTGCTTGCAAGTGCTGCCGGCGGTCGTTTGGACGCTGCGGAGGCAGAGGCCTTTTCCGCTCGCGCGTTGTCGACTTTGCGGGACATTGCGTTGGCCGACACGGTGCTTTCGATTCATGATGCGATCGGTGCGCTTGTTGATGCTCTGGGAACTGCTGATGGTGCGACGCGCGACCTCATTGCGGAGACGCTGGCGATGATCGATGCGGACATTGCCCAGCAGACGCTCATCGACGCGGCCATGCATGAGGGGGATCTCATGGCCAGAATCGTGCTGCTTGATCAGGCAGCTGCGTCGGTGCGGCGATGGGGCAATCTTGCAGAGGATTGGCAGGTCGAGGCAGTCATGGATCTGGCAGAATCAACGGCCGGTCCGCTCGCCGATGCCGCCGCTCGGCTCAACGGTGCCCTGAATCACCCGGGCACTTCGGCGATGATGTTCTTGCCGTAAGGGACCTGACCCATTTCCCCTGCCTGGGGAGATCCCCTACGGGTCAGACCCAAAGAGGAGCGATCGTAGATCGCGACGGGGGGACCTGACCCATGTCCCAAAGCCACCCACCGGACTCGAACCGGTGACCTAAGCTTTACGAAAGCTTCGCTCTACCAACTGAGCTAGGGTGGCACACGTCCCAAACGGGACGCGGCAGGATACACCGAAAGACGTATTCCCGAAACAGCCAAGAAACAGCCGACGCAGGAGGCCGCGTCGGCTGCAGTTGAAGCACGGTGTCAGTGGGGATCAGTCTTCGAGACCGGTATACCCACCTGTCGTCTGCGACGATGTCGTTGTGGTCGTGCCTGTTCGAGTGACCGTGCCGTCCGGATTCAGCGTTTCTCGCACCGTTGTGCTTCGCTGTGTCCTGCCGTCGGCCTGCTGCTGACGGTTGTGACGCTGGGCCTGTTTGTCCTGATCGTTTCCGATGGCGCCGCCCACCAATGCGCCGATTCCAGCGCCTACCAGCGTGCCTCCAGTGTCACCGCCGATGGCTTGCCCAGCCAGCGCACCGATGCCGGTACCCCAAGCTGCGCCTTCTTCTGTCTTCGTGCATCCGACGCTCAGTGCTGAAACCAGCGCTACGGTCGTGCATGCCATGATTGCTCTACGCATGATGTTGTCCTCCTTGGGATCCGTTGGATTCTTATTCCTGGTTGTTGCCGATGATGCCGCCTGCCGCAGCACCAACGCCCGCGCCAATGAGGGTCGCGCCGGTGTTGCCACCAATGGCCTGTCCGGCCAACGCGCCGATGCCGGTGCCGATCAACGCACCTTCTTCTGTCTTCGTGCATCCGAGAAGGGCAGCTGCCGTGAGGGCGGCAATTGAAAGTCGTGTCAATGTTCGTCGCATGGGAGTCTCCTGTGGTTCATTCGGTCCGCTGACCACCCCGGTTCAGTCTGGGCGTGAACCGTTTGTGGTGTTTCTTTCACTGCCAGCATGATACCCACTGGAAAGGGTGTCAAGTGGGGCGATTCTGATGTTTGGAAGGCTCGTCGGGGTCATAAGAGAACGGGGACGGCTCTTCGCGTATGGGTTCGGCGTTGAGGCCGAAAGGGGGGCTGTAGGGCCCGTCGCGCATCGTCGCGCGTTGATGAAGAGCCGCCCCGGCTCGGGAGTCTCAAGAATGTCAGAGCACAGACATGAACTGCTCCAGACAGGAAATGGTTCGCCGTTGCCGCTCAGCGACGCGGGCGTTGACATCGCCGATTGAAATCATGCCGCGGACGCGGCCGCTATCGACGAGGGGAATGTGCCGAGCGTTCATCATCTTGGCGGCGGCCAGTACCGACGCGTCCGGTGAAACTGCGGCGATCACTCCGCTCGGTTTTTGTGCAAGGAGTTGTGCAGCAGTGGCCATCCTGGCGCCTCCATTCCGTGGTCCTCTACTGAAATATGCGCCCTGGGGGCGAAGTGTGAATCGACTTTGCTTCATTTGTCTCTCTACTCAGGGAATAAGCATCTGCTGAGCGGGGGTGTTCTTGACCAGACGGCGAAGACCGGGACCGCAACTCCCATCGAAGCCGGTCCAGATCATGGCGGCGAGGACGAGCGAGCAGGCGGCGGCATGGTCGAGATGGCGGTTCATGGGGAGCATCCGAGGGGAATCGATGCTCCTCATAGGGGCCCAAAGCGAGGGTGTGAATCGGCTTGTGCACTATTTCCACTTGATGTTGCAGCCAATGCTCGGCCGCTGATCACCAGGCGGCGGATTCCCTGTGAGCAGAGCATCAACAGCAGCATGGATGTCGCTTCCGGTCGCGGGAACATCGTCGCTCGGCCGCGTGTCATCCAACTGGCCGCGGTAGAAGAGC
>CAZJKE010000005.1:37072-47741 GCA_964546585.1 uncultured Isosphaeraceae bacterium
CCATTCTTCTGGCCGATCGACGGGCTGTACCGAACCCCTGCGGGGTCGGGCAGGTCAAACGAGGGCATTGCCGTGCCGAGCGGAACCATTGTGGACGGTGTGGCAGCCATGAGAAATACCTCTTGGAGTATGATTGCGGTTTCCGACTCGCTCCCCGCACGATACCCCGAAACCACCCCCCCGATGAAGATTCACGAATACCAGGCCAGGCATCTGCTCGATGAGGCGGGGATTCCCGTTCCGCCGGGGTCGATGGTCACGACGGTAATGGAGGCTGATGAAGCCGCAGAGGTCATGTTTGGCCGCGGCGCATCCCTGCTCGTAGTGAAAGCGCAGGTCCACGCCGGCGGCCGGGGTAAGGCGGGCTTCGTGACGCTGTGCCAATCGCCACCGGAGGTGCACGACGCGGCAGAGTTCATGCTTGGAAACACAATGGTGTCGGTGCAGACCGGTCCCAAGGGTCTGGATGTCACAAGATTACTCGTGGCCGAGGGCGTTGACATCGACAAGGAGTACTACCTGTCGATCACGACGGATCGCTCGCGTGGGTGCAACACACTGATCGCTTCTGCAGAAGGTGGCGTGGAGATCGAGACAGTCGCGCACGAGCGGCCCGAAGCAATCATGACTGCGGAGATTGATCCCCTGGAAGGATTGCACCGATCGCAGGCAACCGAGATTGCGACGGCACTTGGCTTCAGCGGGAATCAGGTCGAACAAGCCACCGACATCATGCTGAGACTCTCGTCGCTCGTGACGAAAATGGATGCATCACTTGCCGAAATCAATCCACTGATTCTTACGCCCGCGTGTGAAGGCTACCCCGAGGGACGCGTCATGGCGATCGACGCCAAGTTCAACTTTGACGACAACGCACTGTTCCGCCAACCAGAATTGCGGGACATGTTTGATCCGGCCGAAGAGAATCCTGCGGAACTCAAGGCACGAGAGTTTGATCTCAACTTCATCGCCCTTGATGGCAACATCGGGTGTCTGGTCAACGGTGCAGGACTTGCCATGGCCACCATGGACATCATCAAGTTGCACGGCGGCGATCCGGCGAACTTCCTTGATGTGGGCGGAACCGCGACGCTTGAAACGGTGACCGAAGCATTTCGGATCATCCTTGCGGACAAGAAAGTTCGCGGCGTCCTTGTTAACATCTTTGGCGGCATCATGCGATGCGATGTGATTGCGGAGGCGATCGTCGCGGCGGCAAAGGAAGTGGGGTTTGATGTTCCGCTGGTCGTGCGGCTCGAGGGCACGAATGTCGAGGCTGCGAGGCGGATTCTCGAAGAGGCCCGTGGGGACATACCGACAATGCAGTCCGCGGATGATCTCGAGGACGCTGCCTTGCGGGTCGCCGCGGCTGTTGGAGCGGCCTGTACTTGACGACATTGGGGTAGCAACATGACCGAGCCGATTGCCCATCCAGTCACCGGCACCGAACGGATCGCATCCATTGATGTGTTGCGGGGCGTGGCGGTACTCGGCATTCTGTTGATGAACATCGTGACGTTCTCGATGGTGCTGGGTACCTACTCGAATCCCGCGGTGTACGGCGATCTGTCGGGAGCCGATTGGTGGACATGGCTGATTCTGCATGTGGTCGCCGATCAGAAGTTCATGACAATTTTTTCCCTCCTGTTCGGGGCGGGGGTATGTATTTTCATGGAGCGGGCGGCGGCGAAGGGCGCCCCAACATGGCGGCTTCATCTCAAGCGTATGGCGTGGCTACTCTTCTTCGGACTCGCCCATGCATATCTGCTCTGGTATGGCGACATCCTGGTGACCTATGCGGTCTGCGGTGTGGTGGTCGCGGTGGCGAGGAAATGGCCGGTGCCCCTTCAGTTTGTCATCGGTGTTGTCATGGTGTGTGTGCCGATTGCCTTCATGCTGTTTCTCGGTTTGACGACCGAGTACTGGCCGCCCGATGTACTGGCGGAGACGCGAGCGATGGCTGATCTCTCCAGTGAAGTTGTGGCCGCAGAGATCGCTGCGTATCAGGGAGGGTGGCTCATGCAGATGGGGCACCGTGTTCCCATGAGTCTGATGATGCATGTTGCGCTGCTGCCACTGATGCTGTTTTGGCGAGCCGCGGGTGTCATGTTGATCGGCATGGCAGCGTATCGCTGCGGCGTGGTGTCCGCTGCGCGTTCTCGGTGTTTCTACATTGCGATGATGGTGCTCGGTGTGGGCATCGGACTGCCGCTGATCCTCCGTGGCGTGCAGGTCAATGCTGCGGCGTCGTGGGACCCAGTGACAGTCGGTTACCTCGGCGGTGTCTGGAACTTTGTCGCGAGCCTGTTCATGGCCGCCGCTTGGGTCGGCCTGATCATGTTGGTGTGCCGGAGCGGCCTCTTGGCAGGCGCCCGCCGCGTACTTTCCGCCGTGGGACGCATGGCATTCACCAATTACCTCGGCCAGACGGTGATCTGCACGACCCTGTTCTATGGACATGGAATTGGTTGGTTCGGATCAATGGAGCGAGTGCAACTGTTGGGTGTCGTGGCGGCAGTCTGGGTATTCCAGATGATCTTCAGTGTGGTCTGGCTCAAGTACTTCCGATTCGGGCCGATGGAATGGCTCTGGCGATCGCTGACCTATCTGGAATTGCAGCCGATGCGGCTATGATGTGACCCGTGTCAGGGAACTTTCTATCCATCTGCAGCGACTTCTACGTGAACCAGAAGGTCGCGCTTCGAATGGACCTGCCACCGATCCGCGGGACTGCGCCGGAGTTTTTCGACCGTGTGCGGCGGGAGTTTCCCGCGCTGGACCGCGTGCGTCGCTACGACACCGAGGTTGCACTGGAGTCTCCCGAAAGCGAAGGTGCCTATGAATGGCTCGGAATTCGTGACCGGTCGATTGCAAGCGGTGCTGTAAACCCAAGGCAACTTGAAGATGCTTACCGTTTACACCGGCTGTTGCTGGAACTCGCACCGTACTACCTGTCCGTGACACCGCTCAGCGTTGAGTACATTGAACTGGTCTTCGGGTTCGACCTGCTCGCGCGGGAAAACCGGAATGCAGTCGTATTGCGTTCGCTGCTCGGTGATTCGCCCCTCGCATCGCTGGTGGACGATGTGGGTGAACCGCTTCTGGATGTGCAACCGCGGCTCGGGTTTTCGCTCAATGAGGCTTGCGACTTGCAGGCGTTCGTCGAGGTAAAGACACGCACCAGCGCAGCCGAGGCCGCGACGCAAGTGTTTCAGGAGGAGCCAATCAGCGTCTTTCTGACCGTCAGGCGAAATGGCCCGTTAGTTTCTGTGGATGACTTTACAAGCACATTCGGAACACTCGCAGGCCATATCGAGCATCTGGCGGAACAGCGGATCGTGCCCGATGTTGTCGTCCCACTGCATCAGGCGATCAGTATCTGAGCATTTCGGCGATGTGTTGTGGGTTTTCTGGGCTGCCGGTAAGGCAACTCAGGCGAGCCGCTTCGCACAATGCATGTACACCGGCAGCGTCCGGAACGGGCGTCAGTACTTCGCTTCGCAGGGCAGCGGCGATCAGAGATGCCTCAGTGGCCTGATCCTGCATGGTGAAGGTGTCCTCGGCGGTGGAAGCGCTCGCGATACGGAACCATGGACCGGTGTCGGAGAGCAGGAGCGCCCCACTGCGGCGGTGTTCGAACCGCACCATGACATGCATGTGGCCTCGCAGATCACTCATGGATGCCGGGACGCGCGCCCCTCCATAGATCGCATGTACTTCCTGGGGTTGTCCCAGAACGGCCAAGAGGAAATCCATCCCGTCAAACAGGCGACCTGCGAGACCGCCTTGCCCCTTGTCGCAGCACAGTGTCGCTGCCAGGGCGGTGACGCTGCCCGGTTCATCAAGCGCGGGGCCGAACGCCGCGGCGCGGCGGGTCAACGGCACGAACCGCGCTGCTGGTTCATCGAGCACAGCCTGGCCGAGTTCCTCCAGCGTGCCCGCAAGAGGCGTGGAGGTGATAGTCGGTTGCGTGCGACTGCGGATGAGGGGGCACAGGGACGGGTCATATGCGCCGGGTTCGGCGATCCATGCAACAGCATCCCCGCTGGATGCCAACATGTCGCGGAGGTCGCCAGCCACATGTGTCCCCAGCGAGGCGGCGAGTTGCTGAGCGTCGTCGATCGTGGTCGATCCGATCGCAGCGAGTTCGAGGCCACTCTCCGCCACCACCTCCCGCAGAAGATCGAACTGATCTCCCGCAATCCATGCCACCAACGATTTCGCCATGCCGCAAGTGTAATCCCAATGGTGGCTGTCACGACGAGCAGGCCATCAGCGTTTCTCTCGCGGTCTGCCAGGGGCGGCGGAAAGACGGGTGGTGTAGAATGCGGGAGTGGACAGGCGACCGCTGCTGGCCGTTGGCTGGCGGAGGAAAGTCCGGACACGACAGGACACGGTGGTGGGTAACGCCCACCGGCCCATGATCGTCGGGCCAGGGCCAGTGCCACAGAGAGTAGACCGCCGATGGTCTTCCCCTTGTGGGGAGACACAGGCAAGGGTGAAAAGGTGCGGTAAGAGCGCACCGCCGCCTCGGTGACGGGGCGGGCACGGTAAACCCCACCGCGTGCAAGCGCAAGCAGTCCCCAGCCCATATGGGCACCCGCGGTCCGCGGTTCAGGGACGGGTAGCGTGCTTCAGGGCGTCGGCAACGCCGCTCGCAGATGAATGGTCGCCCCGGGCCGCTCCGCGGCCCGCGACAGAATCCGGCTTATGTCCAATGACGATCACCGTTTCACACGCCCCCCCGAAAGGGGGGGCGACCTTTTTTTGCAGTCGTTACGGCGCTCGAAGCGTGATCGGAATCTCGATATTCTGACCACCTCGCTGCACAGTGAACGTCACAACCTGCCCCGGATGTGCCTCCATCAAATGCTCCATCAGTACCCGCCCACCAGTCAGCTCCTCGCCATTCCACGCAAGGAGCACATCGCCGCCCTGCAGGCCCGCATCCTCGGCGGCCGTACCCTCACTGATCCCGGCGACCTCGATACCTGTCTCGATGTCGCTGCCGTAGGCTGGCGCAATGCCCAGCCGCACCGGTGCCTTCGCCCGCGATGCCTGCCGGGGACCACCTTGCGTGTTACTGGCAAACGTCAACGCTTCAGGCTCCGAGACAAATGAGATCGCGAAGTCCTCTGCAATGTCGATGATCGTTGCAGCACCCACAGGATTCACGGTGTGCGGTTGATCTCTTGGGCTGTGATAGTCATCAGTAAGTCCTGTAAAGAAGAATAAAACCGGAATGTCCTTGTGATAGAAGTTGGTGTGATCCGAAGGACCCGTTCCACCCGGCGTCAGTTGAGCGGAAACCGGATGCCCCGCAATGAACTTGGGGACCATGTCCACGAACTCTTCAGCGGTTCCCGTGCCGGTGATGGACAGATCACCGCCTCGCAGCCGCCCAACCATGTCGAGGTTGATCATGGCATTCACGCTCTCCAACGGTATGGTTGGATGCTCTACGAAGTAGGCTGATCCGTGCAGGCCCGCTTCCTCGCCGTCGAAGAGAAGAAAGAGGACCGATCGAAGGGCATCGACATCACTTCGGTCGTAGTGTTCGGAGAGCAGGTCAGCGAGCACCATGACCGCTGCGGTGCCGGATGCGTTGTCGTCGGCACCAGGATGCAGGTCTTCGTCGCCGGTACGCGAGCCTGTGTAGCCGTGGCCAAGGTGGTCATAGTGGCCGCCGATGACGACCCATTCATCCACCAGATTCCCGCGTCCAGGCAACACACCACCGATGTTCCTCGCTTGCAATCCGGGACTCTCCACCTCCGTTTCAAGCGTGACAGTCACGGCCTGGTCCAGATCGGCCGACTCGATCGGTCCTTCGTCCGCAGCCGCTCGGAGTTCTGACAGCGTTCGACCCTGCGGATCGGCTGCCGCCAGCAACACACTCGCAGCAGATGCGCTCAAATGAACCGCGGGCACATCGCACACGCCGAACCGCGCTGATGATCGCTTGGGAACAAGACCTCGCCGTCCGTCGCGGTTCCCCGGAGGATTGACAAGAATGATTCCCACAGCCCCCCGATCAATGCACGCCTTTATTTTCTCGCGCATCGCGCTGTGCGGACTGAACCTGCGCCCGACCCATCGACTGGCGCCTTGCTCATCAAGCGGTTCGTACCGAAAGAGCATCGCGATGCGTCCGGTGAGATCCTCGGTTTCGGCAAAGCTGCTGAAGCCATTGTCGCCATTCTCAATGCCATACCCGACACATCTGATGGGTGCAGTTACTACTCCACTTCCCGAGTTGCCGAGCACGGCGAAGTCGGTGTCGGGACTCAGACGCTCGCTGCCAAGCGACATCTCGCCTCGAGTAATCTCCGGATCCTCGTTGCCAAGTTGAAACCTGAAGGGCTGGAACCACTCCCCATCGAACGCCGGGCGGAGTCCAGCCTCCGCAAAGTTCCAGGCGATGTACCTTCCCGCACGATGACTCCCCTCCGTCCCCGGTTGCCGCCCGCCGAGCCACGGATTGGCGAGCAGGTACACATGCTCCGTCCAGTCGATGGCGATCGGCCCGGCGTCTTCAAAGTACTCCGCCAGGACCGCATCGCGATCGGCCGTGTCCGGCACAAACGATCGGATGTTTGATGGACCTTGCGTGACGCTGCCCGCCGCCTCGCCTTGCGGTGGGGCGTTGGCCGGTGTGGCATTGGGCCCGCAGCCGAACCACATTGGGAGCGATAGAAGAGCAATGATAGTGAACGGTTTTCGCATGGGATCGAGAGTCTATACTGCTTCGCCTTCCCATGGACTACATACAGATCACAGACAAGCACCGCCAAGAGATGCTCGCTGAAATCGGGGTTGACTCCATCGATGCACTCTTTGACGCCGTTCCCGAATCCTGTCGGTGCGACGATGGCCTGGATCTGCCCCCCGCCCGCTCGGAACTGCAACTCCAGCGGGATCTTGCCGAAATGGCCGCGCACAATCGTGGCCCGCACAATATGACCTGTTTCATGGGCTGCGGGGCCTATGACCACTTCTACCCCGTGCTCATCGATCAATTGACAAGCAGAGGCGAGTTTCTCACTTCCTACACGCCCTATCAGGCGGAAGCATCGCAGGGTTCGCTGCAGGCGTTCTTTGAGTTTCAGACGCAAATTGCTCGGCTCACGGCGATGGACATTGCCAACGCGAGCCTGTACGACGGCGCAACTGCCGTTGCGGAGGCTGTGCTTCTGGCCCTCAATGTCAGTGGCAGACAGGATGTCCTTGTCGCTTCAACCCTGCATCCGGAATATCTCGCGGTCCTGCAGACCTGCCTGAGCGATCTGCCGGCGAAGTTGACACTTCTCGAAGCGACCAATGGTTGCATCGCCTCCGCAACAGTCCAAGCCGCGATGCATGACGATGTTGCCGCCGTTGTCGTGCAGTCGCCAAATGCGTGGGGCCTCATCGAGGACTGGGATGGATGCTTTGAGGCCGCGCACACGCACGACGGAACCATTGCCGTTGCAGTGTTCAATCCAATTGCCTGCGGACTCCTGCGGCGTCCTGGCGACTGCGGCGCGGATATTGCCGCGGGCGAAGGTCAATCACTTGGAAACCCGCTGAACCTCGGTGGACCATACCTCGGACTGCTCGCTGCACGCGAGCGATTCATACGCAAGATGCCGGGTCGGCTGGTCGGCATGACAAGCGATGCCGATGGCCGCCACGCATTCTGCCTGACGCTGCAGGCCCGCGAGCAACACATTCGCGGCGAAAAAGCAACCAGCAATGTTTGCACAAATCAAGGCCTCATGGCAACGCGGGCGACGATGTTTCTGACTTGTCTTGGACCCGATGGCATGCGGGAAATGGCCGAACAGTGTTGGCACAAGGCGCACTACCTATCGGGGCGAATCGCAGATCTTCCCGGCTGGTCACTGAAGTTCGACGGGCCATACTTCAATGAGTTCACCGTTCGCTGCCCGGTTCCGGTGACGCAGGTTGTCGAGGCCGGCAAGGCACGGGGCATGCTCGTGGGCGTAGCCGCTGCCGGGCGGCGACTGCAGACAATGGGCGATGAGCGGGACCTCGTGATCGCGGTCACGGAGAAGCGAACGCGGCACGACATGGACGCGCTGGTCGACCTCTTTGCTGGAGTGACGGCCTGATGTCGCTGCAGGTGCCGCCCAAAGCCGACTGCTGTTCCCGCGGCGACAAGCCCGCGGAGCCGCTGGTGTTCCAGAAGTCGACACTGGGTGTTCGAGGTGTTGACCTGCCGCCTCTGGATGTTCCGGAAACGCTCGTGCCCGACGAATTGAGGGCAGCGCCGCTCGACTTGCCAGAGCTCGGCCAGCACGACATCACGGCGCACTACACACACCTCTCCGATCGCAACTTCTCGGTCGACGGAAACTTCTATCCGCTCGGCTCCTGCACGATGAAGCACAATCCTCGCATCAATGAGTGGGCGGCGTCGCTTCCGGGATTCGCCTCGCTTCATCCACTGCAGGATGAGGACACGATTCAAGGCGCGCTGCGACTTCTCTACGAAACCCGCGAGTTTCTCGAGGAGATTTCCGGTCTTGCGGAAGTGTCGCTGCAACCGGCGGCGGGAGCGCACGGCGAGTACACCGCACTCAAGGTCATTCGCGCATTTTTCGCGGACATGGGCGAGCACGACCGGTCTGTCGTTCTTGCCGCCGATACGGCGCACGGCACGAATCCGGCGTCATGCGCTATGTGCGGAGCCTCGGTTCAGCAGGTTCGTACATCGGCAGGCTGCACGGATCTCGACCATCTTCGCAAGGTGATCAACGAGATTGGCCCGTCGCGGGTCGCCGCATTCATGATCACGAACCCGAGTACGGCGGGTGTGTTTGATCGCCACATCACCGAGGTGGCGGATGTCGTGCACGAAGCCGGGGCAAAGGTGTATCTCGATGGCGCGAACATGAACGCGATGCTCGGACGAGTCGTTCCCGCGTCGCTCGGCGTCGATGCCATGCACTTCAACACGCACAAGACATTCTCGACACCGCATGGCGGTGGCGGGCCGGGCGCCGGACCCATTGCCGTCACCGAGGAACTCGCACCGTTCCTGCCCGTGCCGCAAGTCATGATGGCTGATGACGGCAGTTTCTATCTCGACCGCGATCGCAAGAAGTCCATCGGCAAAGTCCGCAGTTTCATCGGGCAGTTTGGTGTCCTCGTGCGATGCTGGACCTACATATCGGCGTGCGGCCCGGTTGGATTGCGGCGGGTTGCCGAGACCGCCGTCCTGAGTGCCAACTACCTCGCCTCGAGACTCAGTGATGTCTACGACATGCCGTACTTTGACCCGAGCAAGGGACACTATTGCGCGCATGAGTTCGTCACAGTGCCGGAACGCCTCCTGAGCCAGGGCGTGACGCTGGTTGACATCGCCAAGCGAATGATTGACTACGGCGTACACCCACCAACGATGCACTGGCCGGTGCATGACTGCCTCATGGTGGAACCCACAGAGACGGAGTCCAAGCGTGCACTTGACGATTTCATTGCCGTCATGCGTCAGATAGCCGAAGAGGTTGAATCGGATTCGTCGTTGGTAACCGGCGCACCATCGGAAGCGGACATTGCCCGCGCGGACGAAGTTGGGGCCGCGAGGAAACCTGTCCTCGTCTGGACAGACTGAGTGCGGAAGTTTATCTGGGTCATTCTGGTGCTCGTCGTGATCATCATCGGTGCAGCCCTTGCGATCCGTGCATGGGTAGAGTCCTACTTGCGAACGGAACTCTCCGCGCTGGCCTCAGAAACACTTGCGGCGACGTTGACCTTCGATGACCTCTCCTGGTGGCCGCCCTACACGGTGGAGATCAAAGGTGTTCGTCTCGCATCGGGAGATCAGAACCTGTGCGAAGCCGAAGCAGTCCGGTTCACGCTTGATTCGATTCCAAGCAGCGGAGACCCGCTGCACCTGACCGCCATGGAACTGGATGCGCCGGCCATCCGAATCGGCGAAGGAGTTTCTTGGGGTGATGTCCTGCGAGCGGATGCTGCCGATGCATTGCTGACGCGAAAAGAGGGAGCCGCGCCGAATGTGTCCGAGTCAATCGTGGTTGGCGTCTGCCGGATTCGCGATGGTCGGCTGGTCTGGATCGGGGGGGGCAGCGAAATGACACTGGAACGAATTTCCCTCGATGTGCAAGGTGCACCGGAACCCGGCGAGGAGGATCGATACTCGATCGAAGGTTCCGCTTCCCAGAGTGGCCTCGTGACTGCCTCCATCAAGGGATCGCTCGATCTTTCAGATGCACTGGTGAAGGGTTTCGCGGTGACGCTGAACATCGATCTTGATCAGGAACAGTATGGATCGTTGCCTCCGCAACTCCAGGATTTTGCGAGCGAACACTCCCTGCATGGATCGCTGAGCATGACAGGAAGCGGCGACCTGTATCTGATGGATGTTGCGACATCGGTGGCAACGCTGTCCCTTACACTCACCGATGGTGGTGCGATGATCGGTGACTGGCAACTTCCCCTCTCATCACTCAAGGTGGAGGCGAGGTATGTCAAGGAGGAGGTCTCCATTGACAACATCACCGCCGATGATCTGCTCGGGGGAACGGCCTGGGGTGTTGGAACAATTGGCCTGCATGGCGCAATGCCGATTTCGCTGGATGTCGATGGCCGCGATCTTCGCATTGCGAGCATGGCACCGAAGAGCAGCCGCGCCATTGGAGGA
>CAZJKE010000005.1:47841-75984 GCA_964546585.1 uncultured Isosphaeraceae bacterium
GACAACATGGGCGTGCGGGGAAAGGGGCAGGTCAATTTCGATTCAACCATCGACTTTGTAGTCAATGCAGGCCCGTTGGAGAAACTGGAGAGTGATCTCGGTGGAATTGGCGCCATTCTTGGTCTCATTACTGATCAGGTCGTGAAATATCGCATTCGCGGAACGTGGGATGATCCAAAGTTGACGGTGCACCCCCTTGGAATCGGAGCCGGGTAACAAGCCAAGCCGCAGCCGGATTCATGATCCGGGACCGTGCAACAAGGAAAGGAGGCCCGGCGTGGCGATAAACACGACTCCGCCAGCGGCCAAACCGGCGAGCAGGTCGTCGACGAGTACGCCGAGTCCGCCCGGAAGCCGCTGAGAACTTCCGATGAATCCCGGCTTCAGAACATCGAACACTCTGAAGAGCACAAAGGCGAGCAACGCCAAGCCAACCCACGGCCAAACTTGATCGCCCGGCGCAAGCCACGCCATGCCGAGCAGCGCAATGGATTGTCCAGCAACTTCATCGCAGACAACTTGCGGAGCATCCTCCTTGCCGAAGTGGCTGGTGTACCACGGAGCAAGTGCCAGCGTGGCAAGCGAGGCGATGATTGCCAGAAGCAGGAGCGAGCCGAACAGGATCGCTGGACTACAACCACTCCAGGCAAACGCAATGGCGAGCGCGAGTGGCGGTAGGGATCCCCAGGTCCCCGGCGCGCCGGGAATCAGGCCCAGGCCACACACCGTCGCAATCGCGAGTCTCATGTTCCCTTTCGCCGCAGCACGGCGCGGAGACCGCTGACATACGGGATGCCTGACCAGACCGTGATGATCAGCATGGCCCAGATGAGGATGTTGACAATGGTCATCGCCCAGGCATGCTGATCGGGGCGAAGATTGACAACGATGAACAGAACAATGGGGACCGCAATGGACTGGAGAATCATCTTCGCCTTTCCCGCCCACTTTGCGCCGCCGCTCTCACCCATGGACTCCAATACATCTCGAATTCCGGTCACAAGCAATTCTCGGGCGATGATGATGACTACCATCCATGGGTACACCCCGCTCGCCATTGTCAGCAGCCGATCGTCGGCTAACCAATCCGGCACCACAAATCGAGGGCCAGCGAGGTAGATGAATGCCCCCAGGACAAGGACCTTGTCGCAGAACGGGTCCATGATGCGGCCAAACATCGACTCGACATGCCACCGACGTGCGAGGTAGCCGTCAAGGGCATCGGTGGCGGCAGCGAGGACAAACAACCCAATGCTGAAATTACCCCAGAAGGTGCCTTCGAGGGGAAAGCGAAAACCGCTCAAGGCCGCGAAGAAGCCCGCGGCGAGAAAGAGCCGCAGCACAGTGACCATGTTGGGGATTCGGCGGCGGAGGGCGTTCTTCACGGGAGGCATTCTACGGCTGTCGGCGCAGTTGCGAATCGGCCCTGAGGGGCATATCGTGCCCGATCTCGCCGCCGCTGGGCGGCCTTCATCGCCGCCTCGAGGGCTTCCGTCTTCCGCATGGATTCGCTCCTTCCCTACATCGCCTGTGTTCTTGTCGCACTGGCCATGTATGTGGCGCTGCGTCCCTCGCGAAAAACCGTCCGCATCGGTGGCATTGCTGCTTCGACTGCCGCGGCTGGTTGGCTGCTCGGTATCGGCGTTGCGTCACTGGCGGATCTCGGTGGCGATACCGGCGGCGTGTTCTTCTACATCTTTGCGCTTGCTGCAGTCGCGTCGGCAATTCGGATGATCTCTCACGATCGTCCGGTCTACGCTGCCCTGTACTTCGTACTCGTCGTGCTGGCGACGGCTGGGCTGCTCTTGCTTCTGGGCGCGGAGTTCGTTGCCTTTGCACTGATCATCGTGTACGCAGGCGCGATTCTCATCACCTACATGTTTGTGCTCATGCTCGCCACGCAGGCGACAGATTCGGAGCACCCGCAGACGCAGGCCGCTTCCGACCGAATCCCCCGCGAACCCGCGGCAGCAGTCGTCGTTGGATTCCTCTTGCTGGCACTGGTCACCGGGACAATGCTTCGCGGAAGTGGAGGACTCCCGGAAGCCGATCGATATCCCGAGTCAGGATGGAGGCAACTCGAGGATCTGCCCCTTCAGTTTCAGCGAGTTGTCCTCGATGCCGATCCGTCGTTTGCCTGGCCGCCAGAGGTTGGCGAGGACGGCGATGCGATCAGGCTCGATACCGATGGAGCGTTCGTGCGATCACAGGACGGATCGGTTCTTCGGCTTGATGACCAGTTCCTGCCCGGCAACACACAACGGGTCGGCTGGTCGCTGGTTCACGATTTCCCGATCAATCTGGAACTCGCGGGCGTCATTCTCCTGATGGCGATGTTCGGCGCGATCGTGCTTGCGCGGCGTGCCATCGACATGGGCGAGGCGGGCAAGGATGCGGCGATCGCAGCGGAGGACGCTGCATCATGATTTTGGTCAACGAAATCGCATTTGGCACCGCTTCGCTGGCGCAGTATCTGCTGCTCAGTGGTGTGCTCCTGTCGATCGGCATGGTTGGATTCCTCACGAGGCGCAACCTGATCGTCATGTTCCTGTGCAGCGAACTCATGTTTCACGCTGCAGTCCTCGCCATGGTGGCAGCCGGGCGATATCACGGGGATGTTTCGGGGCAAGTCTTCGTGATCTTCATTCTTACCGTGGCAGCGGCCGAGGCCGCGCTTGCACTTGCATTGGTGGTTGTGTTGCACAGGCAGCGAGAAACTTTGGATTCGGATGCATTTTCGGAGCTCGGTGAATGACCGTCCTTCCATCCATCCTCGCCATGGCACCAGCGCCCTTGCCAGAAATCACTTCCGCAACCAGCGGCAGTTGGGCCGGGTTCATTCTCTGGATGCCTCTGCTCTCGCTGGTGCTTTGCGGATTGTGCGCAGTGCTGCGGGTGCGAACCAAGGCTCCGGCATGGATCACAGTGATCTGTCTTGCGGCGTCATTCGTATTGACACTTCTGCTCTGGCACGGGTACGAAGGCCCGCAGGTCATTCACCTCTTCGAGTGGTTGCATGTGTCATGGGGCGATGACTCGTTTGTTGCCAACTTTGCGCTCTATGTCGACTCGCTGACGCTGCTCTGGATGCTCTTCGTCACCGGGCTCGGCACGCTGATTGCGCTGTACGCATCCGAATACATGGAACATGATGTCGGGAAGGGATACACCCGATTCTTTGCCGGTGTCAGTGTCTTCCTCTTTGCCATGGGTTGCCTGGTGATGGCGGACAACTTGCTGCTCCTCTACCTCGGCTGGGAGGGTGTGGGCTTTGCTTCTTACTGGCTCATCGGATACTTCTATCAGAGGCCATCCGCTGTTGCCGCGGCGAAGAAGGCATTCATCATCAATCGAATTGGCGATGTCGGGTTGGCGCTTGCGATTTACCTTATCTGGTCGACATTCGGCACGCTTCAGTATGACCAGTTGATGACCGTTGTTGAGCAGCACGGCGAACATGCTGCGTTCGGCGGATGGACAGTGCATGCCATTCCGTACCTGCTCATGCTTGCCGCATTCGGCAAGTCCGCTCAACTACCCCTCTATGTGTGGTTGCCCGACGCGATGGAAGGACCGACACCGGTCTCCGCCCTCATTCATGCTGCAACCATGGTGACGGCGGGCGTGTATCTCGTCGCTCGCACCTATCCGCTGTTCATGCTCGATGCATGGGCGTTACCGACCGTGGCGTGGGTTGGCGGTTTGACGGCACTGCTTGCCGCAACGATCGGCATGGCGCAATACGACATCAAGCGGATCATGGCGTACTCGACCGTTTCGCAACTCGGGTACATGTTCCTCGGGCTCGGCGTACTTACCACCTACGGCGCGGCGTACCATGTCTTCACCCATGCGTTCTTCAAGGCGGTTCTGTTCCTCACATGCGGCGCCATCATGCATGGATTCGCCGGCCAACTGGATCTGCGGCGACTTTCCGGGCTTCGCCACATGCCGGGCTGGCGAATTACTGCCTATACGATGCTCATCGGCGCGCTTTGCCTTGCCGGATTCCCGGTAACAAGCGGATTCTTTTCAAAGGACGCCATTCTTGCGGAGGCATTTGTCACGCAGGGTCCTGGATTCGAAGTGCTCGGCTGGATGGCCATCGTGACAGCAGGACTGACGGCGTACTACATCTTCCGCGTCTGGTTCCGAGTGTTCTGCGGTCCAGTTCGCTACGAACCGGGAGACGAGATCACCGATGGTGAGCGAAGCGGTTTCCATCCCCACCCGCCAGGCATCGTTATCAACGGCGTTCTGATTCTCATTGCCGCGGGATCGTTGCTTGCAGCCCTTCCGTACTTCCTGCCGAATGCGAACGAGGGTGTACATGGCGGATGGGTCGCCGACATGCTCATCGATTCGCATGCCGCCGCCGGCGTGCCTGGCGGGGCAGTCGCCCATGGACATGAAGCAGTTCACGGCGACATCTTCGGCATGGATCCTCATAAGGCAATGTTCTTCATTTCCGGCATCGTCGGGTTCCTCGGTATCGGATTCGCGATTTGGTATCACCTTGTTCGGCGGAGTGCCGCGGATACCCTCCGTGGTCGCCTGCTTGCGAATCCTGCCACCCGATGGCTGCCGACTGCGATGGAGAACAAGTGGTATGTCGATGAAATCTACATCGGCGTCATCAGAACACCGCTTTGGATTCTCGGAAAACTACTGACGCTCGTTGACCGGTATCTGGTGGACGGGCTGCTCGTCGATGGCACCGCACGGTTGCCGAGGTGGGTTGCCAAGTGGTTCCAGCCCCTCCAGAACGGCGCAGTGCAGAGTTACGGTCTCACGATGGTCGGGGGTCTTGCCATTGTGGTGATTCTGGTGCTGTACATGCCGCAGATCATCGCCTTCCTCGGCGTGGCGGTGGGAGGTGGCGGACCGTGACACCGTGGCTGATGATATTGCTGCCGCTGATCGGCGCCGCGGTGATCATTCCTCTGCGATCGTCGCAGGCAAAGTGGGTTGCGCTGGTGACCTCGATGCTGATCTTTGCGTTGAGCGCCGCGTTTGCCATCACTTTCGGGGCGTGGGGAACGGCGGGCGATGGCATGGAGTCCTCCATCTCCTGGCTGAGTGGGTTGGGTGTCAATCTTGCACTGGGCTCGGATGCAGTGGCGATGCTGCTTGTACTGCTGACTACGCTCTTGACGCCGTTGTGTGTGCTGGGATCGTTCTCGTCCATAACATCGCGCCGGAGGGAGTACTACGCTTGGCTACTCGTGCTGGAGGCGGCGATGCTCGGCGTCTTCATGGCTCAAGACCTGATCCTGTTCTATGTCAGTTTCGAACTGACACTTGTGCCGATGTTCTTCCTCATCGCAATCTATGGTGGCGAGAACCGAGCGCGAGCGAGTGTGAAGTTCTTTATCTACACATTCACCGGATCGCTCTTTGCGCTGGCTGGATTGCTGTATGTCGCATGGAGATTCGCCGAGAATAATGGCGGCGCATGGTCGTTCGACATCGACACGCTGGCATCATTTGGCGCGACACTGTCGGCATCCGAACAGGGGTGGGTCCTTGCGGCGCTCTTGGCCGGATTCGCAGTCAAGATTCCCGTCTTCCCGCTGCACACATGGCTACCTCTTGCACACACCGAAGCACCGACGGCGGGATCCGTGATTCTAGCCGGCGTCCTGCTGAAACTCGGCACATTCGGCGTCTTCCGGTTTGTTCTTCCGATGGTGCCGGAGGCCGTCGTGGCATGGGCGCCGACCATCGCAGTATTCGCCATTCTCGGCATTCTCTATGCGGCGCTCATCTGCTGGGTACAGGACGACATGAAGAAACTGGTGGCGTACTCATCCGTGAGCCACCTTGGATTCTGCGTGCTCGGACTTGTTGCGCTGAATCCGCTGGGGTTGCAAGGGTCAGTGCTCTACATGCTCAATCACGGACTCTCAACCGGCGCGTTGTTCTTTCTCGTCGGAATGATGTACGAGCGGTACCACACGCGCGACATGAGATCGATTGGCGGTCTGGCGAAACGAATGCCGGTGTGGGCGTTCTTCATGGTGTTCTTTGTACTTGCCAGCGTCGGACTTCCGGGATTGAACGGCTTTGTCAGCGAATTCATGTGCCTTATCGGCGCATTCCTCGCTACGCCCGAAGCAACACCATGGCCAGGCGTCCTCGGCCCGTCGTTTGCGGCCATCGCGGCGATCGGCATGGTCTTCGCTGCCATGTATCTGTTGATCATGACCGGGAAAGTGGTCTTCGGACCGCTTCGCGAACCGGATGGGGAAAAGCATCCATCGCTTCCGGCGGACCTCTCCGCGAGAGAGATTACGGTTCTTGTTCCGCTGGCCGCCCTGTGCATCTGGATCGGTGTGCAGCCGTGGGTGTTGACGGATGCCATGGAGGGATCTGTAGCGGAGACACTGAAGCCGTATCCACGTCTCGTAGATCACCTTCCCGCTGCTGCCAACATCGAGGAGCCGACCCATGGGTGATCGACTTCTTCTGCTGAGTCCGGAGCTGATCCTCCTTGCAGGTTCGGTTGTTTGCGCAATTGTTGGGCTCGTAAACACACCGGCGATTCGGCGCCGCGTCGGATTCGTGGCGGCGAGTTTTCTTGCAGCGGCTCTCATTGCAACACCCCTCCTTGCCACGACAGAGCGTGGTGTCAGTGCTGACGCGATTCTTCCGGGAGTCGGGCTCTACCTCAAGATGGTGGTGGCATCGATCGGATTGCTGCTTGTGTTGACCGTTGGTGGACTCGTTGACCGTTCCTATGAACGGGCGGTTGCATCAGGACGCGCGACCTTTGATCCGCTCCGCACATTTGGCGGCGAGTTTCATGCACTCATGCTTCTGAGTCTATCGGGCGTCATGTTGATTTGTGATGCACGCGATCTCATTTGGTTGTTCTTGGCACTCGAGTTGACTTCATTGCCAACCTATGTGATGGTTGCGATGAGCCGTCGATCCTCGCTGGCCGGGGAAGCGGCGATGAAGTATTTCTTCCTCGGTGCGATGTCCTCGGCGATCATGCTCTTCGGCTTCGCGATTCTGTATGCAGCGACTGGGACAATTGTGTTTTCCGAGATGCAACTCGGCGGCGGCGCTGTTCCGCTGGTTACACAGGTCGGATTGCTGTTGGCGATCTTCGGCCTCTGTTACAAAATCGCTGCCGCTCCGATGCACATCTATGCACCGGATGTGTACCAAGGCGCAGCGTCGGGAGTGACTGCCTTTCTGGCTTTCGTGCCAAAGACGGCGGGGATGGCAGGAATCATTCTCCTGCTGTCGATCGTCGGCTGGCATGACGGGTTACCGCCGCTGATTGAGATGTCGCTCTGGGTCGTGGCAGTTCTGACAATGGTGCTTGGCAACATCGGCGCGCTCTTGCAGAGTTCCGCGAAGCGGATGCTCGGGTACAGTTCAATTGCGCACAGCGGGTACATGATCATCGGTGTCATGGCGGGGCCGGGGCTCGGATTGACGGCCGTGCTTGTTTACTTGTTCATCTACGGCATTTCCAATACCGGTGCGTTCGCCACGCTGGCGTGTTTGTCGCGCCGGGGCGGCGAGGTGGACTCCATAGAGGACCTTGCCGGGCTGCAACGAAAGAGCCCGATGGCTGCTGCGGCATTTGCCCTGTGCTGCGCCTCGCTGCTCGGACTTCCGCCGCTGCTGGGATTCTGGGGCAAGTTGTATCTTTTCATCGCGGGCATTCAGGCCGGGCACCTCCCGCTTGTGTTGGTTGCGGCGGTCATGAGTGCAGTGAGCGCGTGGTATTACCTGAAGTTGGTTGGCGTGGCAGTTCTTGGTGGAGCGAAATCGGAAAGCCGCGGCGCGGTCATTCGATCGCCATGGCCACTTGGGGCGGCGGTAATTGCCGGCGTCTGTGTTCTGCTGGGACCGCTCGCGCTTGGCTGGGTATCGACGCAGGCTGAAGAAGCCGCTCAGTGTGTCGAGGATGTCACGCTGGCGAAGTCGCCCGCGATCGTCGAGCAAGAGTGAGTTGAAGCAGGATTCCGACGACTGACAGCGCCGTCAGGATTCCGAACAGGACGGGGGGGCTGATTGGGGCGAGAGACTCCCGTGACATTGCGGCCGCGACGACTGCCCGAACACCCCAAGTGATGAGCATCGCCCCGCCGGCGGCGGTCACGATGGTGGAAGAAACGCGGGGGGCAAATGTCCCGATCATGAGGCCGAGTAGCAATCCTGCAAGGGTCGAACCAGCCAACAGTGCGCGGGACGCGGTTGGGACGATTGACCATGCCTGCTCTGCACGGTGTACGCCGCTCTGGATTGTTGTAGTGGCGTCGTGGGCCAGCGAACCGAACGCCAATCCGACTGCATCGGCTGGCGTGGGTTCAGCGGCCTCCTGATCTGAGGGAACGGCATCCGTGGCCTGAGGCTGTTCAATGGCGGCGACCATATCCTGGACGACGGCGGTGCCGCCCTCCAGCCCTGCAAGGTGCCATGCCACGACTGGCGCAACCGCCGCAAGTGACAATGCCAGCATGCCAGTCATCACGATGCGGGCGAGCAGGACCGCGGCGATGGCGGCAATGGCACCCAGAATCGCGGCAGCGACGAGTGGTGGAATCTGCAGGGGGAGATCGTCGGCGATGAGGAGGCCGAATCCCGCGCCTCCAAGCGCCGCGGTCAACCCCACGGCGCCGCGAAGCAGGCGGCCACCGGCCACCAGCAGGACAAGCCCGACCAAGGCGGCGATGGTCGGGACCAACAATGCAACGGAAGTACTCATGGACAGAAAGCGCCCTTCTCTATCGTCATTGGGAACCTCTCAACCGAATTGTGACTGTCACTTTTGTTGCGGAAAGGCAGCACCCCTCACGGGGTCGTGAGGTGGGATCAATCACGCCACAGCGACCCAGCGGGGGAGGAAAAGGCAGCAGAAGTGGCAGTGACATGTCGTGATAGCATGTGTAGATGCACATGAAGATGACGATTGGCGCGGCCGCGGTACTGGTGCCGGCGGTGATGGGGAGGCCAGCGATGAGCAATCAGGATGCGGCATCGTTCCTGGAAGGTCGGAATCGGCTCGGGGAGACCGCGAGCCCGTATCTGCTCCAACACGCCCAGAACCCGGTTCACTGGTGGCCATGGGGCGACGGAGCCTTTGAGGCCGCTCGAAAGCAGGGCAAGCCGATCTTTCTGAGCATCGGCTACTCGACCTGCTACTGGTGCCATGTCATGGAACGGGAGAGTTTCGAGAATCAGGAAGTCGCCGACTATCTCAACGAGCACTTCATCCCGATCAAAGTTGATCGCGAGGAACGGCCGGATGTGGACGAGATCTACATGATGGCAACGCAACTCCTGAATCAGGGACGCGGTGGATGGCCGATGTCGGTCTTCCTCGAGCCGGGGGGACTCAAGCCCTTCTTCGCGGGAACGTACTTTCCAAGAGAAGATCGTGGTACCCGCAGGGGCTTCATGAGCATCATGGAGTTCATGCACGACAGTTGGGAGAGCAACAACGAGGCCGTTCTCAAACAGGCCGACGCTGTGGCATCGGCAGTTGTGCAACGACTGTCCGCCACCCCCACACCCGAGCCGGTGAACTCCACCACGGTCGAACAAGGGATCTCGCAGTTGCTGGCCAAGTACGACCGCGTCAATGGCGGCTTTGCAACTGCACCAAAGTTCCCCATGCCGATCACCATCAACTTTCTGATGGAGGCTGGCTGGGACATACCGCAGGTACGCAACGCAGTCACCTACACGCTCGACCGGATGTTCATGGGCGGCATGTATGACCAGGTCGCGGGCGGATTTCACAGGTACAGCACCGATGCAAAGTGGCTTGTGCCTCACTTCGAAAAAATGCTCTATGACAATGGGCAACTCGCATCAACCTACGCCCGCGCCTACGAACTGACTGGCGACGAAGCATACGCGGCGATCGTGCGTGAGACGCTCGACTATGTTCTTCGCGAAATGGTTGATTCCGGCGGCGCTTTTCACTCCGCGCAGGATGCCGAAACGAATCATCTCGAAGGCGGTACATACCTCTGGCGACCGGACGATGTCGCCGCCGTACTCACCGAAGCAGGTCAAGCGGATGATGTGGCCTTTGCGACAGAGGTGTACGGCCTCGGCAGTGGCACCAACTTTCGTGACCCACATGCGCCGGACGAGCCGCCCTCAAATGTGCTGTATCTCGTGGACAAGCCCGACGCGCTCGCCGCCGAACACGACATGGACGAACCAGCGTTTCGAGCGAGGTTGGACGCCATCGATGCCGCGCTCCTCTCCGCGCGAGATCTGCGGGAACAGCCGCTGACCGACGACAAGATCATCGCATCCTGGAATGGGCTCATGATTGGCGGTTTCGCCGACGGCGGCCGCGTGCTTGGAAACCAGGTATGGATTGATGCAGCGGAGACCGCCATGCGGTTTCTTCTGACCGCCATGCGGCAGGAAGACGGCACGCTCCTTCGGACCTGGCGAGACGGCAGAGAGGGCGGCGGAGGTTTTCTTGAGGACTATGCAGCCGTCATTCACGGACTACTCCGCCTGCACGCGGCGACCGATGACGCGATGTGGTTGCAGGAGGCAATTTCGCTGTATCACATCGCCCGCGAGCGGTTCTTCGTGGAGGGTCGTGGCTGGTACGACACGCAGGAGGGGCAGGACGATCTCTTTGTCCGCTCTCGCTCAATCTTTGACGGCAGCGTTCCGGCTGCGACATCAATGATCCTCGCGGATCTGGTGGGATTGGAAGAGGCAACGGGCGAAGCGGCCTATCTTGAGGATGCTCTGAGCACCATTGCCGCGATCAGCCCCATGCTGGCCAGCTCACCCGTGGGCGCCGCACTGGCGACCTCATCGCTTCATCGAGTGATTCAGCGGCACCCTGATCGATTCGACGAACCGTTTGAAATCAGCATGGACAACCCATCTCCCGTGCGGATGTCCGTGGATCCGGGCGAGGTGATGTTGACACCGGGTGGAACCGCCACGGTGGCCATCCGCTTTCGCATGGCGCGGGGCTGGCATGTCAACACCAACGATCCCGGCGATGAATATGCGGTTCCGCTTGCGATTGTCGCAGTAGGTGGCGGTGTGACCGCAGAGCCATCCTTTCCTGCCGGACGAACCATGTCCGTGGCAGGTGAGTCCGTTCGGGTCTTTGGCGACAGCGTTGTGATTCCAGTGACGCTTCGTGCCGACGCGAACGCCTCCGGTAGCGTGAAACTACTCGTGACATGGCAGGCTTGTACCGAACAGGAGTGCCAGATGCCGGAAACGACAGAGGCACCGTGCACTATCACCGTCCGGTGACAGAGACGCTTTCTCATGAAGTCAATTGCAATTATCTCAACCGGTGGAACTATCGAGAAGACATACGACGAACTCGACGGCATTCTCGAGAACGGCTTGAGCGTGCTGGACACCATGCTCGCATCGCTTGTCTTTGACGGCGTGAATCTTCACCGAGTCTCGCTTATGAACAAAGACAGCAGGGAGATGGAATACGCTGACCATGACCGCATCGCGGACGAGGCGGCAGGTTCCGCGGCTGCTCATGACGGCGTAGTCATCGTCCACGGCACCGATCGGCTGGAACACACAGGCGAGCGAATTGTGTCGAGACATCCAAATCTCCAGTCGCCTTGTGTGCTCACCGGCGCAATGCGGCCGTGGATCATGCGCAACACGGATGCACTTCAGAATCTGGTCGAGGCGATTCTCGCAGCCCAACTCCTCTCGCCGGGCGTGTATGTGTCCATGCATAGTCAGGTATTGGCATTTCCAGGTGTCACCAAGGACGCGGCGAACAAACGGTTTCAGCGGCGTGAAGCGTCCCTCATGGAAGGAACATCATGACCACACCGAATGTGTACAAACAGGCTCACGAGCGAGGGGAGTATCTCGAAGCTCCTGTGCCGTCGTCCAAGTGGCCAGGGGGCATTCCCTACATCATCGGGAACGAAGCGGCGGAGCGATTTTCGTTCTACGGAATGAAGTCCATCCTCGTGGTGTTCATGACCACATACCTGCTCTCGTCCTCCGGCGAGTCGGATGTCATGTCCGAAGTCGACGCCAAAGTCTGGTTCCATCTCTTCACGACAGCTGTGTATCTGACGCCGATCTTTGGCGCGCTCTTGTCCGACATCTTTCTTGGCAAATACAAGACCATCATTCTGCTGTCCATCGTCTATTGCCTCGGACACTTCACGCTTGCACTTGACGAAACACGATGGGGGCTGGCGATCGGCTTGTCTCTGATCGCTGTAGGCGCGGGCGGCATCAAGCCGTGTGTCTCTGCTCATGTGGGGGATCAATTCGGAAGGACGAATCAAAGCCTGCTGGAACGGGCATTCAGTTGGTTCTACTTTGCGATCAATCTCGGTGCTGCGATCTCCACACTGCTGACACCGATTCTCCTGAAGAAGTACGGCGGCTGGCTTGCCTTCGGTGTCCCCGGCGCTCTCATGACGCTGGCAACGATCATCTTCTGGATGGGGCGGTGGAAATTCGTACATGTTCCCGCCGGCGGAAAGCGGTGGGTGAAGGAAACGTTCAGCAGAGAGGGCATTTCAGCGCTGCTGAAGTTGTGGATCATCTTCGCGTTTGTTGCGATGTTCTGGGCACTCTTCGATCAGACCGGATCAGCCTGGGTGTTGCAAGCGGAACACATGAATCGCGTCGTCTTCGGTATCGAGATTCTTCCGTCCCAGGTGCAGGCGGCCAATCCGATCCTGATTCTGACGATGATTCCGATCTTCTACTACCTGATCTACCCATTCATGGACAAGCACGTCTTCAAGATGACGCCGCTTCGCCGCATGGCGATTGGGTTCTTCATCTGCATTCCCGCATTCGCATTGCCGGCGATGATTCAGGCCAACATTGACGGAGGAGGCACGCCGCATATCGGGTGGCAGGTCCTCTCCTATGTCATCATGACCGCGGCGGAAGTGCTCATCTCCATCACCTGCCTCGAGTTCGCATACACGCAGGCTCCTCGCACGATGAAGTCAATCATCATGGGCTGCTATCTCGCGTCGGTTTCGCTGGGCAACGCCTTCACGACGGGCGTGAACATCTTCATCCAGAATGATGATGGCACGCTCAAACTGGACGGCGCGTCGTATTACTGGTTCTTTACAGGCCTGATCGCCCTGACTGCAGTTTTCTTTCTTTTCGTAATGGCGTTCTACAAGCCCCGTACCTATGTCCAGGAGGAACTCCTCGACCAGGAGTGGCCAGACTCACCGGTACGAGAGTGACAGTGACTAGTCATCGAGATTGACGGCACGAAGCTGCAGCCTGTTCCGATCGGGAACGAGCAACAGGTGCGTCCATCGCCGCGATGTTGTTGCGACCGGAATGGCGAACGTGCTTCGCAGCATGACGCCACGATCCCTTTCGGGATGTTGCCGCATCAGTCGGTTTTCTGATGCAGCAAGCCAAGTGCCATCGGAAACAGGTGCTGCGGCGATGCTCCCAGCGGCAAGGGCCACGAGTTCCTGCTCTTCGCCGGGTTGCCAGATCACCATTCGGTTCATTCTCGGATGTCGGAATGCCAGTTGAGGCCCGTGCCTCGGTGGCTGCAGATTCGTTGCGGCCATCTGGACTACAAGTTGACGCGATGCGCCGCTTTCAAGCACCACAATCCGATGGGCAGAGAGCAGGGGGTTCCGGGTTGAGAGATCAAGTTCCACAAGTTCCAGTTTGCCCTCTTCCAAGCGCCACGCGTGAAGTCTGCTCGGGCCGGAAAATGTCGGGAAGAGCCAGTCGCCGGTGCCGTCATCGATCGCCCGCACGCCGCGGTTGGTCTTGGCAACCAGATGGAAGCGATCGGTCTGTTGGTCCCGCCGTGACCATGCGATTTCTCCCCGTGGACCCAGTGCTGGAAACGCATTGATCTTCGAATCTTCCGCAATCCATCGCACTTGTCCAGTGACCCAGTCCAAGTGGCCGATCCATCGACCATTCACTCCACGCGGTGCCTCAACCAGAACGCCGATCTCATCGGCACAACGACCAAGAATCAACCCCCGTTCCGCCGCCACAAGTGCTGCAAAGTCTCGCCCCTTCGCAGGATCAATGCTGTGCAACTCGATGACTGTATTGGTCAAGAGCCCACCGTCATCTCCTGCCAGAACCGCCATGGTCGGTACATCTCCAAGTTGCACCGCGGCGTGAAGGCCATCGGGTGAAAATGTCGGCAGTGTGAATCTATCCCATGGAAGACTGCCTGCAGGCCAGTCGATGTCATCCGAGATGGTTGTGCTCGCCCCGGGTGCTCGCTGTACTGTTTGTGAAAGGATCGCGATCGCGCTTGCCCGGTCGGCATCAGACACAGTATTGGCCGTTTGGATGGTGCTGCAGCCAGCGACGAGCAAGAGACATGGCACACAGAAGCGCATGGCCACCAACTCTACCTATTCAGCCCCTGAAATGTAGTCGGCACCGGGATCGCGAAGGCGGCGATTCACGAAGTCATCGCCATCCTCGATGTTCTCGATCTGCTCTTCAACGGGGAGGGAGATCTCCTGCAGCCGCTGCAGGTAGCCGCTATTGTAGTTGTCGGAGTTGGACGAGGGGTTGTCAACAACAACTGGAGTGACGAACACGATCAATTCCTCGTGGATGATCGAGTCCTCGACCGAAGTGAACAGCGCGCCAAGCAGGGGAATGTCGCCGAGAAGCGGGACCTTCCGTTTGGTCTTGCCTTCCTGCTCCTTGAGCAATCCGCCGATCAGTATTGTCTGACCATTCTGGACAAGGATCTCGCTGCGGACCTGTCGTCGTGCGAAGACTGGATTGTCACCGACACCGGTGTTTGTCTCAACCTCACTGATTTCGACATTGATGGTCATATCCACATCACCATGCGAAGTGATCCTGGGCCGTACATTCAGCATGACGCCGATGTCTCGGTACTCGAATCCGCCGGTGGTCACGCCTGAACTGACACTCGTGCTGGTCTGTACAGGGACCTGTTTACCGTTGAAGAAGATTGCTTCCTTATTGTCCGCTGTGAATGCCCTCGGTTGTTGCACGATCCGAACATTGGTGAGTTGAGAGAGGGCGTCGAGGACGACGCCGATGTTGTTTGTCCCGTCACCAAGCGTAAAGGTGGCGCCGGGCGATTCAAAGAGACCGGAGAGGACATTGTCGATTGCGCCGGTGAGGTTTCCGGAGAGTCCAACAGAGTTTTCGCCGCCGGCAGCAACACCTGCCCCCCAGCGAAGGCCCAACTTGAGTTCGTCTGTCAGAGAGACTGCCGCGATTGTGGCGGAGATCATGACCTGGCGAGTGGGTCGATCAAAGCGTTCGATGGTGTCGACGACCGCCTCCATGAATGCGGGGGGGGCCAATACAGCCAGAGCGTTTTGGCGTGCGATCGGCACAATGCGAATCTTGGCAATGAGCGATGATTCGGGCGATTGTTCGTCATTGTTGGCCGCGCCACCCTGTTGCCATGGGAATCCCATCTGACCACCGCTCTCCGCCGTGGTGGCTCCGCCCGCCTCAATATCGGAGAATCCCTCGCCGCTCAACCCCGTGTCGGGTCTAGGAATGGGCTGTGATACACCCGCCGGCGCGAGCAGAGCGTTGAGTTCCTCGGAGAGCGTGATGGCGTTGGCGTGCTTCAGTTCGATGATTCTTGGCAAACCGACATCGGAGGGCTGATCGATGGCGTCGATGATGGAATCGAGGAAGTCAAAGTTCTCCTCGGTCTTCGCCAAGACCAGCAGCGCGTTGCGGTCCGGATAGGCCTCAAAGCGGTACACGCCGCTGACGGCCTCGCCGACATCCGCTCGGCCCGATGGGCCCTGCCCGCCCGTACGGCCGCCCCGGGATGAGCCGGTCGCAGAACTTCCCGACCCAAGAATCTCCTGTAGGAGGTTGCGGACGCGGAGGGGATCGCTGAAGCGAAGCGTATACAACTTGCTCGTGCCAACAGGCCGCGGCAGATCCCACTCCTCAACGATCAGTCGTGCCAGTTCCTCCATGACATCCGGTTCGGCCTGCACAGTGACGGAGTTCTGCTGCACATTGACTGTCAAGCGAAGTTCTACATTCTCGCCACCGGTCGTGGAGGTCGCGCCGCCAGGTCTCTGCGTCCTGCCTCGCTGCGTGTTTCCACCGGTGGTTCGGCCCGATGTCGTGGACGACTCCTGAAACAGATCGTAGACATTGTCAGCGACTTCGTTTGCGTCGGCGTACTCAAGCCGGAATGTCCGAAGCCGGCCGCTGCGCCAGATCCGATCAAGTTGATTTACGAGGTGCTGCACTTGCTGGCACAGCCCGACATCGCCGAGCATGACAATCTGGTTCGAGACTGGGTCGACGCTCAGGGATCCATAGTCCGGAAACATGTCGCCGATGCGGTCGCCGATGACCGCCGCTTCCGTGCGCTCCACTGCAAAGATCTTGATGACCAGCGTGCCGCGGTCCTGCCGCTGCATGACATCGTCGTCGACACCCAGGACGGGGATGTCGCCAACATCATTGAGCATCTGGTCGAGCAGGCCGATGATGACGATGTCCGGTCGTTCAATGACGCCAATGTCGTTGAGGCGGAACGCGGTGAACAACATGTCGAGCGCGATACCGCGGTCCACCGGCTCGTCGTTGTGCAGTGTGATTTTCTTGGTCCGAAGCGCGGTCAGGTTGACGGGCATGACGACCTTGCCGGTCGTGGCAGCCACGAAGTCGAGTGTCTCCTCCACACTGACATCGTCGAACGCAAGAATGACCTGGCCCGCCGGTACAGGTCGCTTCGTGGGCCAGCGGACAGTATCCGGATCGGCGGATTCGTCGCCGGTAACGAGGACGAGGTCTTCAGTCGGTGGGGTCAAGTCCTGGGCAACGAGTTCTTCAGCAACGGGCTGGTCATCTCCATCTGCGAGCACGACTTCTTCCGCCGCCTCATCATCGACTACGACATCATCTCTGGGTGGGGGCGGTGGTGGAACTGTCGGAATGACTTGGGGTGCCGGCTCAGCGGCGGGCCGCTCCTGGGCGGCGGACCACGATCCCATCGACAGAGCGATGATCAGTGCCGGAAGCATGTTGCAGGAGGTAGATCTCATCTTCAACTCGCACAGCCCTTCTCTCCGCCTCTTCCCAAATGCGGCGGTGAACAGTCAAACGGTGCAGTGGATCAGTTATTCCGCCCGTGGTTGAAACGACGGGGAGGCATGGCACCCTATCGGACCCTCATCGGCAAACACGGCGGGCGGCCTTGGGTTATTCGACTTCCTCAAGAAACTCCGGAGGCGGGGCGACGGCGGCCTCTGCTGCGAAGAACGGCTCTTCGTAGGTAAAGAGGTCCAGTGGGTACTCCCCGCTGCGATACCCCACGGTGACCGAAGATGGCTCACCGGTCGAGAGCACTGTGATACCGTTCTTTTCCTCGCCCACTCGAATCCGAATAACCGAGTCAAAGCCGGTGCCAGTTCCTCTGAACCACGCCTCGTCCCCGATGATGGCGATCAGCTTGGGACCGCTGTAGATCGCTGGCGGCGGTGGAGGCCCAGAATTCGCCGGGGGTGTCGGATCGGGAGCGGTTGAAGGAATCGGCGGGGGCGGCGGTGGGGGTGCGGCTCGCACCGTCCGGAAAGGTTTGAAGAACGCGGATCGCCCGTTGAATCTCTCAATGTCTACCAGCGCGACACTTGCGTGTTTTTCGATGTACTGCTGCGTCTGCGGATCAATGGGGTCATCGGATGCGATGTGCAAGACCGGGGCCAGCGCAGCGGTACCTGCGATCAAGAGATAACAACCCCCCACGAGGATGGCCCCGATACTCCAGCCAAGCGGTCCACGAAGGCTGCCGGTCGAGATCATCGGCGGCTCCTTCCACGGTCGCGGGCCAGCACCCAGGCTTCGAGCGAGAGATTCACCCGAATCATTCGTGGTTCGCTCTTGGTCAATCGCAGGCTGGTGATCGCATCGATCCAGGGGCTGCTTTCCAAGTCGGATACGACCTGCATCACTTCCTCCGGCGCTGCTTCAAACTGCAGGTCACCGATGATCTGCTCAACACGATGCCCCGCACCGGCGACTCCGGGAAGGGAACCGGCCCGCATCCTGCTGGTCTTGGTGCGATTGAAATCATCTTTCTTGACATTGTGGGATGCAAGGATTTCGTGCACTGCGTCGGTCAGCGCCTTGGTGCCCGCAGTCTTGGAACGAGGCGACTGGACATCGCCGAATGCAGTGACCGTCTGCCGCATGGTCGATGTAAGAACGATCGCCTGATCAACATCGGCCACCTGCCGCCCCACTTCATCGGCTCTGCTCGCCCATGTTGCGGCAATCGTGGCGATGGACGCATCCCAGATCAGAAAGCCCAAGGTCAAGACTGCCGCCCAAAACGCCCACTGTATTGCTCTGGGCAAAGCCGCAACCCGATTCACAATGTCCTTGAAGATCCCGTCCGCCATCAGGGGATCTCCTTCAGCCGATCCAGAAGCAGTCGCTGTTCTCCGCGGAGGCGAGCCTTCAATTCTGCATCCCCGCTGCCAAGTCGTTTCAGTGCCTTTGCGCCATCTCGAAGAGCAACTTGCACCTCATCGCGCGACATCACCGCAATTTGATCGGCGGAGATGGGTTCCGGCGCGCGGATCGGCGCACCACTGCCGCCGCGGTCTTCGCTTCGCGATGCGACGCCGTTCCGAGAGCCGCCACTCGAACCTCCACGGGGCGAGCGGTTCCCGTTGGTTGTACCCGTACCTTCTCCTGACTGTGGCCGCTCTGGAAGGTCATCTCCGGAGTCAGTGGTGTGTGTTGGATCCTGCGGCGGGGGAGGGCTGTCGATGACATCATCCGGATGAATATTGTCGCGTTGCATCGCATAGGTCCAGATGGCGAAATCGTCTTCTCTGGCATACCGCGGCCGCTTCAAGGGATCCACAACGCGGGCCCAGAGGCTGAAATCACGATCGCCGTAGGTGTCGGCGCCCTCATAGGAGAACTGAATGTCTCGAAACACACCGGTTGCCTGCAAGCTCGCCTGCATCTGGGCGATCAGTTCCGCGGCGGGAACGCCATCATTATCCAGTGCGCGGCCCCTGACGAGAATCGGCTCGCCCACATCCAGTCGCAGCGAGTCAATCTCAATTCCGATCGGCGTGTTGTTGGTGATGTCCGCTGCGAGTTTGGTCATCGGCCATGCCGACTTGGCCAGTTCGCTGTACACAACCTGCCTCTGTCTGGCAGCAACAACCTCGGCATAGCGCTGATCAAGATCACCATTGAGCATGGTGAGGAGCGACAGCCGAAGACCGGAAAATGCCAGAGGCCCGAATGCGAGCAACGCAATGACCGCTGCCGTCAACCGAAACGCCGTCGTGGGTTGAGCCAGACGTTTGACCCAGCGGTCGACGATGGACGGCTTCTCCTCCTCCCGCTGATGGCACATGGTGGTCAGTGGCGACAACGCCCCGCTTGAGGCGATGGCGGCACCTGCCGCAATACCCCAATGCTCCCACCATGTGGGATCATCCGGTGCACCGGGAAGGCGCGACTCACCGCTCCTGCGAATTTCTTCAGGTAGAAGCAGCAGTGGTTCGCCATGGAGACTGCGCCGCAGTTTTTCTTGTACGGATGTGATGAGGTCGTCCGTAAATGTCGGCGTGTGGCTGTGGGCCGAGGCGGTTTCGGACAGTGTGCGGACCACGCCTTCGACAAATACCTCGTCGTCGCTTGTATCTTCCCGGATCGCTCGGAATGCGGCGCCGTTCGCGTGGCTGAGCGCAAGGGTGACACTTCCATCGGCGGGATCCATCCACAACAGAGGCTCCGCCGGTCGAAGGCCATCGAGCAACGCGGCGATCGCCACGACATCGGGAATGACCGATGCCCCTTGCAGGCTCGACGGCCACTCATCCATGGTGCCTTCAGGCCAGGCGACGATCAGGCCGGTTCGACTTGTCTCTCCCGGGGCAGCATCGAGCGGTGCCATGGCGCGCCGCCAGCGGGGCGTGCCGCCCAGCAGCCTCGCTTCCGCCTGAAGCCGCAGCGCCTCCTCCAGTTGCTCTCCTTGGACATCTGGAAGGAGCGTCGTGCGGCAGACCGTGGACGAGCCGGGCAGTATCGCGAAAAGGTGTCCAGGGGATCGTTCCCCAAGTGTTGCGTTCAGGGCAGCGTCGCTGTCGAGTTCAATAGCATCCTCAAGCTGCAGGCCACCGTCGCCGCGACGCACGAACAGGCATCGCCAGCGAGAGGCGGATCGATGGGCGATGCCGATCAAGGTGTCGTCGGTCGGGATGAGGGGTGTTGAAGTCATGGGCTCCGCTCGTTGGATATCGGGTCTACTGCTCCCGATATTCCAATATCGTCACGGGTACACTTGAACGATCGACGACGGCAATGATTTCCGTTTCGATCCCACTTGCTGGTGTCCGTCCAGCGACGGAAATCGTAAACACAGTGCTGCGTGTATCGAACAAGTCCGTCAAGAAGGCTGCCATGGACGGCTCGTAGCCCGGGAGGGAGAGGAAATCCACCGGGCTCGAAATGCCTATCTCACTGGTCGTGCGGAGGTGGACGAGCTCCTCCACCAGCGTGGAGTCATCGGGAAAAATGCGGTAGAGGATGTCTCGAGAAACCGTATTGATGTTCATCTTTCCCGGTGGCGGGAGATGAGGCGGGTGCAGCGTGGTTTCGGCAAAGACCGCTCGAAGTTGGTCGTCGGTGAGATTGGAAACACCCTCCGCATCGCCCGAGACCGACCGAAGGGGCTGCGTCAACAGTGTCGACAACTTTGCGTCATCCGCCATTGCGAAATCGATCAGTGCCATGGCCTGCGCAGGTTCAAGGCCCAGTCGAAGTTGCAGCGATTCCGAATCGATGTTCTTCAGATTGAGCCGGAAGAGACCACTTTCGGCCGGTGCGTTGTCGCGGGACATCGTTGTGAGCAGCGAAGCCCATCCGCCCTGCATCTGCCCGTCCGGTTCATCCCAGGGGAGACTTGCGCCCGCATCGTCCTCGTTTGGGTCCAGCCTGAAGTTCAGGTTCCAATCCTCGCCGCGAACATCATCCGGCATGACGCCGGCGATGAGTTCCAGTTCGGCAATCGATCGGAGCGGGCCATTGCGAGGCTCGTAGGCTGTTTCGAGGCTGAGGTAGTAATCCCGTTCCACACCGAGATCACGCGGCTCATCATCCTCGTCAATCCAATCCTGGAGAGCCTCCATGACGCCAAATGCAAGTTCGTCGATGATCAACAGGAAGATTGTGTTGTCATTTGAATTGATGTTGAACTTGCTGTGTTCGTCCATCGGTCCGGCCCAATCCTGGCCGTCGGCATGATGGTGCACATCCCACGCGCCGACACCGACATCGCCAGCGGAGACGTACTCCATGTCCTCGATCATCGCCCATGCATCTCCCGGCACAGGTGCGATGGTATGTTCCGCCATGACTGCAATCGCTGACTCCATACCGCCGCGGGCGGCCCATCTTGCCTGAATGCGATCGTGGACATGTATGCCCAGGAGTGCCTGCCGATGAGCAAAGACCTGAATTGAGGAGGTCACCAGCGCGGCGATACCGATGGCCCACAGCGCGATCACGACAACGGATCCTCGCCGCCTCATGGACGACCCCCCGTGCCTGGAATCTCGTGTACATTTCCGTCCGGATCAGTGATCGTGGTCGGCCCCTTACCGCCGCTGATGCCACCCGGGCCGCCAGCGCCACCTGATCCTCCCGAGTCCCCTGAGCCACCTGAGTCACTGCCACCACCACTGCTCGGGCCGGAGCCACCTGCAGCACCATCGCCACCGGCTTCGCCCGCGCCGCCAGAACCATCCTCCGACTCGCCATCCCCGCCCGTGGCGCCGCCAAGATCAAGTTCGCCATCGCCTTCCTCGACTTCCTCTTCCTCTTCTTCAGGTTCTTCAAAGAGATCGGCGGGTGGCGCGACGCGGTCAATCGGGACGACCGTCCGCAGATACACCAGCGAAGGATCGCTGTGTTCATCCGTGACATCACCAATTGCGGCGACCGTAATGCGAACTGCCTGCGGCAGCCCGTCGATGTCAGAGTCCCACTGGGCATACCACGCTTCGCCGTCATAGGCATCCAGTTGGAGGGAGACCAGACCCTCAGCGATCGGCGTTGCCATTCCACCCCCGGCGGGATTGTCATCCAGAATCGGGTCACGCCGCTTCCAGAGCACCGCGTCAAGTTCCTCGCCGTCAATCCTGAACTGTGTTTCGTACTCAAGCCCCTCGCCGTTGAAATCAATTTCCTTGTTCGCACGCAAAGTGCCGTTGAAGAGCAGGAGTTCGTCGCGATCGACCGTCGTCCGACCGATCCGTCCGGTGTCATCGACAATGAGCAATCGAGTGTCGAAGAGATCGTCGCGGCGCAGTGTTGAGATAACATCGCGGCGAAGTGTTCGCAGTGCCGTGTCCGCCCGGGAGGTTGCATCAAGTCGATCGCGACTGATCAACTTGGCGGAGCCGAGCTGGGAGAGGCTCGTCGTGACGCCGCCGAGTACGATTGACGCCATGATGCCTGCAACCAGAAGTTCAATGAGGGTGAATCCTCTTCGCATGGTCACGGGACCTCCCGTGATTCGATGATTTCCCAATACCGAGCTTCGCGATCAACCGGTTCTGCCGGCGCTCGCGGTGGCGGCTCTCCGTGCCGCCTTGCTACAAGTGTTTCGACAGCGACAGAATGCGTGCTGCCTCCGGCCTCCCAGTACACGGTGGCCGTTGCGAGGACGGGCAGAAATTCACCTTCATCCGAGAGATCAACCTGGAATGAAAACGCCTCGAATGGCGGTTCGAATCGACCTTGTGTCTGGTTCAACTTCGGGAACACGTCGGGGCCGTCAACAAGGACCATGGCGAGCGTTTCATCGGCAAGCCAACTGGCCGCGACCTGATGCTCCGCGTTGCTTTGCCGCGCGAGCGATCGGCTGCTCATCGAAATGACTACTGCCAATCCGACAGCCAGCATCGCCGAGCCGATGATGACATCCATCAACATCATGCCTCGGCGAACCATCACCATTCCTCCCGGCTCTGGCCCGCTGCGTCAAGATCGATCGGCATGAGTACTGATGTGCCGGCGCCATCCAGTTGAAGATGCGGCGCCATGGCGTGGGATGCCAGTGAAACGAGGGCTTCCCGTTCCTCCCATACAAGAACGACCTCGATCAACGGCCGCTGTTCGCCGGGCATGGAAGTGATGGGCCACTGTGTCGTGTCCATCAGTTCGCCGTCAATGTAGATGCCCACGCTGTTCTCTGCCATCCACTGAGGCAGCACGACCGGCTGCGCAAGAGGATCCTCTCGCCAGTAGTTGCCGTCTTCGTCCGATTCCAGAAGGAGTAGTTCCATCTGTCTTCTGCCCGCGTCGTACCGCAACCCGCAGGCATTCATGGACGCGCCGCCGCGATGGGCGTACATGAGCACCATGTCTGCTACGCGATCTGCGGTGAGATCGAACTCGCGGTCCTTGGTCCCAGAGAGCCGGGGAATTGCCATGGACGCGAGAATGCCCAGTACCACGATGACGACGATCATCTCCAGTAGCGTGAAGGCGCGTGGAGCCTGTCGAGCGTTCAGATGTCCGTGCCGCTCATGCATGGTGGGTTACTGCGTAATGTCCTCATTGGGACCTTCGCCGCCGGGCTGACCGTCCTCGCCCCAACTCAGAACGTCGAAACTTGCATTGACATCGCCCGGGACGATGATTTCGTACTGGTTTCCCCATGGATCGATGATGTCCTCGGCACGCTCAAGGTAGGGCCCGCTCGGTCCGCCGCCTTCATCGGGGCTGAGCAGAAGAATCTCCAGATCGAAATCATCGCTCGGAGCACTTGTGCCCGTATCGAGCAGATAGAGGTTGACGGTCTTGGCAATGGTTGCGGCTTTGGCCATGGCGGCGGTCTGCTTTGCCGAGCCTACGCGGCTCAGCAGCCGCGGTGCAACGAGCGTCGCAAGGACGGCAATGATCATGACGACGACGATGATCTCCAGCAGCGTAAAGGCGCGTGCTGCTGGACGGTGGAGTTGAGAGCGATGTGCAGGGCGGTTCATGGGTGGTCTCCGGGTCATCGAACAAGCGATTGCAGTTCAAGCAACGGCAGCAGAATGGCGGCGAGTACGAAGGCGGCGATGCCCGCCATGACAATCAACAATACAGGCGGCAGGGCCTTGGTGAAGATCTTGAGAGATGCGTTGACCTGGCGGTCGAACGACGAGGCTGAGTGCAGGAGCATTTCCTCAAGTCGCCCGGATCGTTCTCCGAGATTGACGACCTGTACAAGCAGGGGTGGAAAGAGGCCGGACTGTTCCAATGGTTCGGCGAGCGGCCGTCCACTTGTAACTTGATCCTGTACGCGATCGACTGCTTCGGCAAGTGCGACATTGCCGAGCGTGTCTCGGGTAATCCGAAGGCCTTCGAGGATGGGAAGGCCGGCTGCCGCGAGCGTGCCGAGCGTTCTTGTGAATCTCGCGACAGCGACATCTCGCAGGAGCGGTCCCACAAGCGGCAGGCGCAGTTTCAGGAGGTCAATGCGAAAACGATTCTCGGGTACGCGAATCCATGTACGCCAGAGGAGCACGGCTGCGCCAATGCCCACGAGCATCCATGGCCACCATGATTGAATGAAGTCGGCGATGCCAAGTACGACGGCCGTCGGCCACGGGATGTTCATCTGCCCCGCCAATGGCTCGATAAGCCGCGGCACCAGCACCGTCATGAGCACGACCCCGCTGGCCGCAATCAAGGCAGCGATGATGGCGGGATAAATGATGGCGCCCAGCAGTTCACGCCGCAGTTCGATTGACCGGTCGAGGAGGTCGGCCAGTTGATGCAGCACGGTACTCATCTGTCCGGATGCTTCTGCAGCGCGGAGCATGCCGACGATGAGGTCGTCGAACGGATTTCCCCAGTCCGCCGCCGCGTGATAGAGCGACTCGCCGGCTTCGACGCGGGCGATGAGGTGGTCGAGAATGGGTGCAGTGGCCGCGGTTGCTTGCCGGCGGATCGTGCGAAGTGCCGTCATGAGCGGCAGGCCGGCCTCTTGGGCGGTGGCAAGTTCACGAATGAGTGCTGCGGTTTCGGCCCGCGACGCCCGTCGTGTTCCACCGCGCGAAAACGACGCGCCCAGTCGAGCAGTGCCTCGGAGTGCCTCTACCTGTGTTGCAGTCTCGCCGCGGCTGAGGAGTTGCCGCACGACATCACCTTGATCGGCAGCGGTCAGGACACCGTTTCTGACTTCCCCGTTCGCGGTCACGCTCTTGAATCGGAATTCCGGCATGGTGGTCAGGGGGTGTCGTCCGTGTCCTGCGTTGCCCGCAGGACTTCACTGATGGTTGTCTCGCCCGCCGCTGCCTTCGCCATGCCGTCTTCCCGCATGGTGGTGTGATCGGTGGCCAGGAGTCCGGCGAGTTCCGCAGTCGTGCGGTTTTCCGCGATGGCCGCTCGAAGAGGCGCTGGCACCGAGAACAGTTCAAAGAAGCCCAGCCGTCCGCAATACCCCGAGCCGTTGCACTTGTCACACCCTTCACCTGACCAGGCAAGCCCGCCGAAGAGCGATCGTTCCGCATCGCTCAGTCGGTGGGAGAGATCCTCCGGCATCGGGTGTTGGTGGCGGCAGTCTTCGCAGATACGGCGACCGAGTCGCTGGGCCAACACGCCTTCAAGAACCGATGCGACGAGGTATGGCTCTGCGCCCATGTCGATCAGGCGGCCGATAGAACTCACCGCGTCATTCGTGTGAATCGTCGAGAAGATGAGGTGTCCCGTCAGCGCAGACCGAATGGCGATGTCGGCGGTTTCTCCGTCCCGGATTTCACCAACGAAGATGACATCAGGATCCTGTCGCAGAATGGAGCGAAGTCCAGTTGCAAAGGTGAGTCCGCGCTTGGGGTTGATGGGGATCTGGTTGATGCCAGCGAGTTCATACTCGACAGGATCTTCAATCGTGATGATCTTCTTTCGAGGGCTGTACAACTTTGACAGCGCGGCGTAGAGCGTGGTTGTCTTGCCCGATCCAGTTGGGCCTGTGACCAGGACAAGTCCGTGCGGCTTTGCAATGAGGCGATCCATGAGGTCGCGATGCGCCTGCCCCATGCCCAGCGACTGCAGGTTGAGCGCCATGGTGCTCTTGTCGAGGATTCGCATGACAACCGACTCGCCATAGAGCGTGGGAACCGTGGAAACACGGATATCTACTTTTCGTCCCTCAAATCGCAGCGCAATGTGGCCGTCCTGCGGCACATATCGTTCCGCGATGTTCATTCCCGACATGATCTTGATGCGACCGATGAGTGCCGGTTGAAGGTGTTTGGGCGGAGGCGATTGCTCCATGAGTACGCCGTCGATCCGGTACTTCACCTTGAGTTCGGATTCGAATGGCTCGATGTGGACATCACTCGCCCGTGACTGGATTGCCTCAAGGAGCAGCAGATTGACAAGATTGATGAGCGTCGGCTGCTCGGCCATGCGGTGAATGTCATCCGCCTCGATTGCGTCGAGATTGTGTTCCAGATCGCGTGCGGACTCAGTTGCATCCCCTGCGAGGCTTTCGGCCATGCGGGCCGCCGTCGTGCCGTAGTGCTTTCGCATGAGATCAGAAAACACACTTCCATCCAGTCCGACTCGCGTGACAGGATGGCCAGCTACGGTGGCGATCTCATCGGCGGCGTCCATGTCCAAGGGGTGAAGCATGCCCAAGGAGAGTCGGCCGTCGCTGACATCCAGCGGGATGACCCGAAGGCGGACGGCCATTTCGGCGTCCAATAGCCCGGCGATCTCGTCTCGTATCTCCGGCAGCGCGTCGATCCAGGCAATGCCCAGATCTTCGCATCGCGCGCGAAGATCATCGGCTTCGATCCGCGGCGCCGAACCGCCATCAACCGTCTCGATCGAAGCGGGGTCCAAGTTCGGGCTGGCGGGCGTACCGTTGTCCATGGTTCTCCGATGTCACATGTTTCAGGATTCGCCGCCACCACCAGAGAGCCCGGTATCACCTGTGCCATCAGGCCGTCCTCCGGGAGTCGGCTTTGACGGGGGCTTGGGTTTGATGGTGGGCGGAAGGCCGTTGCTGCCGCTGAGAGGAGTGATTACTCCGTCGGGTCCGACCGGTGGGGTATCGCCGGGCTTGGGGCGAGTCGGGGTGCGTTCGCCGCGGGGAAGCCATCGGCGGGAGCCATCGAGACTTTGGAATTCTTCTGGACTGAGCAGAGCGCGGAGCATGTCCACATACCGCCGCCCGAGTTCCTCGCGGTCCTTGAACATGTCGCGAGTCGGATCTTCGAGTTTCCGCGGGGTTCCTCCATCACGGCGAATTCGACCTGCCTCTTCGCGTGCGAGTTGCAACTCGGGTTCGTAGCGTCTGGTTTCGCGGAGCAACTGATCATTGACGGTGCCCAGTTCGCCGAGGTAAGCGGCTTCCAGTTGCACGATCTGCGCATGAAGGTCGGCGGCATAGTCATCATTCTCGGCGGCGGCGCTCAGAATCCGCTCGGCTGGTGTGCGACGGAAGATGCGTGGGTACCCGCGACCGAGCGCCCGCTGGCGGAATGCATCGCCGTCCGGTCCCGAGAGAGAAGCCTCAACGACATCGATATACCGGTCGTTGACATCGCGCACTTCCACCCGTGCGGCGATCAGTTCCTCGAGCATGTCCGGAGAGCGATCCATTTCGCCGCGGAGGATCTGGTCGAAGAGTTTTTGCGGGTTGCCGCGAAGCAGTACATCTCTCTTACGCATGGCGATGTCGAGTGAGGCGGCATATTCGGCGAGATGTGGTTCGATGAATGATTCGGCGCTTGGCGGAAAGTTGCTGTCTCTCAGAATCTTGAAGAGGTCGACCGACTCTCCACTCAACCTGCCGCGATGCATGTTCTTGTCGCGATACAACTGCTGGGAGAAGAGCGGCCACATTGCTCGTTGTTCGCGCAGCAGGATGGCGTTGACATTGTCGAGCAGACCATCGTCCAGTTGGCGTTTTTCCTTCAGCCAATCACCGAGTGCTGTCAGCACCGGCTCGAGCATTGCTTTTTGCGGGTCGGCCCCTTGGGGGATGTCGCCCGAGCGAGCCTTTTCCGCGATGGAATTGAGGCGTTCCTGGGTCTGTGCCCAGCCGGTCGCGAAGTCGTCTTCATAGGCATCGAACATCGCCTCCACGATGACTTCCTGTGTTTCATCGAGGTTGAG
>CAZJKE010000006.1:0-15243 GCA_964546585.1 uncultured Isosphaeraceae bacterium
ACCCCGGGTGTGACCCGCAGAGTGGGGGCGGCAGGGCGGATTGGCCGATAGCGTTGGAAGAACGATGTGCCCCTTGGGACGCCGAGGGGGTAGGAGTCCGGCGACGCCCCGCACGGCGTGACGGCTGGACATGATCCGCGGCCCATTGGCCCGCATTGCAAAGGAGGTGATTCAGTGACAACAATGTGTGACTGTACAAAGGGGCTGCACCTGACCTAATCCGTGCACCCGACGAGTCTGCACGGCGTGCAGCCCTCAAACAGACAACGCCCGGCCCTCCGCCCCACGGAGGGCCGGGCACTTTTTTGTACCACCGAACCCGATATCCTCCCCCTCCATGGGCACATCCCCTTCTCAACTGGCAACCGCAACTGCCCGCATGCAGGACGAGATGGCCACCATCGAACAGGGCGGCGGCGAGCGAGGCGCGCAACGACAACACCGCCACGGCCGACTCACCGCAAGAGAACGCGTCGCGGCACTGGCCGACACCGGCACGCCACAGTTCGAATGCGGGATATTCGCCGCCTGGGGAATGTACGAGGAGTACGGAGGGGCACCAGGAGCCGGTGCCGTCACTGCCATCGCACAAGTCGGCGGCAAGCACTGCATGGTGATCGCCAATGACGCCACCGTCAAAGCCGGCGCATTCTTCCCCATGACCTGCAAGAAGATCATCCGCGCACAAACGATCGCTGAACAAGCCCGTCTCCCGCTCATCTATCTCGTCGACTCCGCCGGTGTCTTCCTTCCATTGCAGGAAGATGTCTTCCCTGACACAGACGACTTTGGCCGCATCTTCCGCAACAACGCCGTGCTCTCGGCACAGGGCATCACCCAGATCGCTGCGATCATGGGAAACTGCGTCGCCGGCGGCGGATATCTGCCCGTACTTTGCGACACGCTGTTGATGACCGAAGGCAGCGGCCTCTACCTTGCCGGCCCCGCGCTGGTCAAAGCGGCGATCGGTCAAGAGGTGGATAATGAGGAACTTGGCGGCGCTCGCATGCACGCCGAAATTTCCGGCACCATCGACTTCCTCGAAGAAAACGACGAAGCCTGCATCGAACGACTCAGGAATCTCGTACACGCCGACCAATCGGCCGCCGCGGTCGCCGCCCCCCCCTACGAGGTAGTCGCGGCAGCATCAGACCCCGAAGCCATCGGAACAGTTTTCCGCGCCGCCGGGCATGAACAATACGACATGGTCGATCTGCTCACCCACGTTGTCGATGACGAGAGTTTTCACCAGTACAAAGCCGAGTACGGCAGGTCCATGGTCTGTGGATACGCCCGAATTGGCGGGTGGCCCTGCGGTATCGTCGCCAACCAGCGAAAGTTGACCGAAAAGAAGATGCCCGGCGGCAGCGACGGACCGTCTATCGCTGCGAACATGCCCTCGGTCATCTACGCCGAAGCCGCGGACAAGGCCGCGCGGTTCATCATGGACTGCAATCAGAAGAAACTCCCACTCGTCTTCGTCCATGACACAACCGGTTTCATGGTCGGCCGCGAGAGCGAACAACAAGGCATCATCCGAAGCGGCGCGAAACTCGTCAATGCCGTAAGCAACTCCGTCGTCCCAAAGATCAGTCTCATCGTGGGAGGCAGCTTTGGCGCTGGTCACTACGCAATGTGCGGACGCGCATTCGACCCATTCCTCACGCTCGCGTGGCCCACTGCAAGGTACGCGGTCATGGGCGGTGCACAAGCCGCAAACACATTGCTTCAGATCGACCTCGCTGCTCGCGAAAGGCGGGGCGAAAGCATCGACGCCGAGGAACGCGAACAATTGTTGGCAGCCATCACCGCAAGCTACCGGGAGCAGGAGGACATTCTCTACGGCGCCGCAAGACTCTGGGTCGATCGTATGATCGATCCACTCCAAACCCGTGACGAAATCGTCGCTGCGCTGTCGATCGCATCCGGCGCCGACACCACCGCGGACTTCCGCACCGGCGTCCTGCAGACCTGACCGATGTTCCTGCCATTGATCATGGCCACGCTCGCCGCACCGCCACCAGCGATGGAATGGCAGCCGTTGATCGCCCATGACATTGCAACATGGACTGTTGCTGGCGGCAACGGTTCGTTTGTCTTTGAAGATGGCGAACTGCACGGCTTCGGCCCAACCAGACGCAACACATTTCTGGTTTCGCCAAAAACCCACCGTGATTTTGTTCTGGAATGCGAAGTTCTCGCCGCACCCGCATCAAACAGCGGCGTGCAGATTCGCAGCCGCGTCGACGGCGCCGGTCGCCTTCGGGGCCCGCAGATCGAAATAGACACCAGCGATCGGCGATGGAGCGGTGGTCTATATGACGAGGGAGGCCGGGGCTGGCTGGACCCGCTCGAAGGCGATGCTGATGCGCTCGCCGCATTCAAGGTCGGCACATGGAACACATATCGCATCGAGTGCCTTGGCCCCCGATACCGCTCGTGGGTGAACGGGACACTCTGCGCCGACTTCATCGACACACACAACACACAAGGCCGCATCGCGTTCCAGGTCCACAGCGGCGACACATGTGATGTGCGGTGGCGCAACCTCCGCATTGCCAATCTCGGCGATGTGGACATCGGACCAGACAGCGCCCCTGAGCAACCTCCATCAAATGCTGAGGTGCTCTTTGGCGGCACATCGCTGGAAGGTTGGTCTCATGCAAAGTGGACATTGGTTGACGACGCCATGGAAGTCGCCCCCGGAACCGGTGACCTGCAGACCAAGGCGGCACTTCCCGGCGGCGTACTGCATGTCGAGTTCCGCACGCCCAACCGCGAAGTCGGTCAATCAGGCCAGGACCGCGGCAACAGCGGCGTCTATGTGCAGGGCCGGTACGAAATCCAGATTCTCGACTCACCTGGTCCGGACGAGGCGACGGATCGCGAGTGCGGTGCGATCTACGCCGTCGCACCGCCGCGGCGCAACGCCGCACGACAATCCCAACAGTGGCAGTCGTACCTCATCCACTTTCGGCAGCCGGAGTTCGATGCGGACAACGCAAAAACCGCACCGGCCCGCTTCACCGTCTACCACAACGGCATTCTGATCCACGATGACCAGATCCTTGACGGTCCTACCGGTGCCGGTGGCCCGGAGTCGCCCGAGCCGGCACCGCTTCGGCTGCAAGACCACGGCCACCGCGTGCAATTTCGCAACATCTGGTGGGTGCCGTTGCCATGAACCTGCTCGTTCTGCTCGCGTCCTTCCTTGCGCAGGCCGGAGACAAACCCGGCGAACCACAACCACCGCCGATCGTGCATGCGCCCGACGCTCCTGTCCTCTCGCCAGAGAAAGCCATGGAGAGCCTCCACGTCGCCGATGGGCTCACCGTCGAACTCGTCGCTGCCGAACCGATGATCGAGGATCCGGTCTGCATGGCCTTCGCTCCGGACGGTCGCCTTTGGGTCGTGGAAATGCGGGGCTTCATGCCGAATGTCGACGGACAAGGGGAAGAAGAGCCGATCGGCCGCGTCGTGGTGTTGCAGGACTCGAATGCCGACGGTCTGTTCAATCGTTCAACGGTCTTCATGGATGACATTGTTCTGCCCCGCGGCGTTGCGCCGCTGCTCGATGGCGCCCTCATCATCGCCCCACCCAACCTGATGTACGCCCGGGATACAGATGGTGACGGCCGCGCCGACGACATAAGCACAGTGCTCGAGGGCTTCGGCGGCATCGAAAGTCCCGAGCACGCCGGCAACGGGCTCGTCCGCGGTATCGACAATTGGCATCACCTCAGCCAGCACAACGTTGACATCCGGTTTCGCGACGGCACGATCGAAACGCGACCCATCCGCGTGCGCGGCCAGTGGGGCATTGGACAGGACGCCTCGGGCCGCCTCTACACCACGCCGAATTCGATCCCGCTTCTGGTCGACTTGCTGCCGCCCCACTACGGCGCCCGAAACAGCACCATGAAGGGTTCCGTCGGCGCCGGCCGCCGTGTCGATACATCCATCGCCGTCCATCCCGCCCGCGTCAATCCCGGCGTGAACCGCGGTTACCGAGACGGCGTGCTCCGAAGTGACGGGACGCTTGCGCACTTCGAAGCTGCCTGCGGCACGTCGATCTATGTCGGCGACGATCTACCGGACATGACCGGCGATGCGATCATCTGCGAACCCGCCGGCAATCTCGTCAAACGGAAGTCCTTTGCAGAAGGTCGTCATGACAGGGCCATCGATCCGCTTGGAACAACAGAGTTGCTCGCATCAACCGACGAACGGTTCCGCCCGGTCTGGTCGGTCTCCGGTCCGGATGGCGCAATCTACATCGCCGACATGTACCGCGGCATTCTGCAACATCGTCTCTTCGTCACCACGTTTCTTCGCAAGCAGATTCTCGAGCGTGGCCTCGACCGGCCGCTCGGCATGGGCCGCATCTGGAGGATTACCAATGCACATCACCAGCGACAACCCATTGCGGATCTGACAAGACTGACCGGCAAGGAACTGGTCGATCATCTCTCCCATCCCGATGGTGCAGTGCGACTTCTTGCGCAGCAGGTTCTGGTCGAGCGCGGTGCGAGCGAGGAGGCCCGCACAGTGCGATCGTTACTCGGCAGCGACCTCTGGACAACAAGGCTACACGCACTGTGGACACTCGAAGGAATCGGGCATCTGACGCGCGACGATGCCATTGTCGCCTTGCATGATGAACACCCCGAAGTCCGCGCAGCCGCGGCGAGGTTGTTGGAGCAGTGGATGGATGATGCAATTGTGCTGGAAGCGGTAGCATCCCGCAGGAACGAACCGGTTGTGTCGGTTCGCCGACAAATCGTCGCGTCACTTGGTGAAGCCGACGGTGAACCGGCAATGGCGCTACTGGCCGACCTCGCCCGCCGCTGGGGAAGTGATGCTGTGGTCCGCGAAGCAGTCGTCAGTGGACTCGCCGGGAGCGAAACGCAATTCATCGACACACTCACAAACCATCCGGACTTTGACATTGATTCGCCCGGACTTGGTTCGCTCGTTGAACTGCTCATCCAAACTGCGCCGCTCGCGGAAGAGTCCAACACGGTTGTTCTTGACGCACAGGCCAGAGCCCAATTCGACCGCGGTGCCGCCGTGTACGCCGTGTGCGCCGCGTGCCATCAGGCCGATGGCATGGGTATCGACACGCAGTACCCGCCTCTGGCTGGTTCGCCCATCGTGACCGGCGACCCGGAGATGCTCGCGAAGGTACTGTTGCACGGGATCGCCGGGCCGATCGCCATCGATGGCAGGACATTCAATGAAGTCATGCCAGCAGCACCGGTCCGAGGCATCGACGATCTTGCCGCCGTCATGACCTTTGTGCGAAACGCATTCGGCAATGCCGCACCGCCAGTCGATGGTGAATTCGTCCGCGCAGTTCGGGCTGCCAATCGCGACCGCACGAGGCCGTGGACGATTGGGGAACTGTTGGGCGACTCCAATGGCCATTGATCTTCGAGGCCGAACGATCGTTATCACCGGCGCAAGCAGTGGCATCGGTGCCGCTACGGCTCGCGCATGTGCAGCGGCGGGCATGCAGTGTGTCGTCGCCGCACGCCGCGAGCAGGAACTCGCCGCCCTCGCCGACGAACTCGGCTCCGCATGCAGGGCGATCCCCGGTGATGTCACGGAGCCGGGCTTCAACGAAAAACTGCTCGCCTGCGAGCCGTACGCCGTCCTCGCCAACGCCGGCCGGGGCCTTGAACAGGCAATGATCGACTGTGACATGGCGCAGTTTCGAGCGCTCTTCGAAGTCAACCTGTTCGCAGCAGTCGAACTTGCCTCGCTCGCCGCCGCACAGATGGCGGTGGGCGGGGAGGGACATATCCTGCTCTGCGCCAGTTGTCTCTCAAAATTCGCGATCCCGCAGCACACCGCCTACTGCGCAAGCAAGGCAGCGGTGGAGCGTGTCGCACGCGCGATGCAAATGGAACTGCGGAGCACCGGCGTGCATGTCACCAGCGTGCATCCAATCGGAACGAGGACCGAGTTCTTCGATACAAGTGCCGCCCTAAGCGGTCACGACCAATCGGATTTCATCGAACGAACGCCGAAGATGTTCATGCAACCACCGAACCGGGTCGCCGATGCCGTGGTGCGGTGTTTGCGGCGCCCCCGCGGCGAGGTGTGGACCAGCCATTCGATGCGACTGGCCAGCACCCTGTTTTCGGCGTTTCCGCGGCTTGCGCAGGCACTTGTCGCTCGCTTCAGGCCGTAATCATGGTCGATTGCTTGCCTGTGTCCACGGCGTCCGTACACTGAACGGGAGTATCTCGTGCGACACTATCCGCTCATTTCCGGTATTGCCCTGTTCATCACAGTCCCTGCGATGTCAGATGGCCCAACAGGCGTCGGCCTTCAGGGCATGGCATCGCTGCTCCGTGGCGATGTCCGTGTCATCACGATGGGGGACTCCTATAGCGTTCCGATCTGGGGTCGCGTACCAACAGCCTCGCTGCGAGTCTGGCCGATTCCAACCATCACCGCGGTGCAAGGTGGTGCCACACAGAGTGCCGCCATTATTCGATGTACCGCAAGTTGCTCACCGGTCGCCGAGGTCCTCGCATCGGATCCGCAGGGGTATCAAGTAGAACGAGAAAACGCCGACGATGCATTCTTCACGCTCCCAGTTCGTGGCCTCCGGGAGATCTATGGGGGATCGTCGTTTCAGTCCGGCAAGAATGGGATGCTGTTCCGATTCCAGTTGAATGACGGGCAAATGGATACCGGTGTGCACGGCCCGTTTTCCCAGCTAGGTGATGACCTTCGCTTCCGCCTGCTTTTCCACGTAGCCAGCGACCTCGCTCAGCAGGTTCCTGGTCTGTTGTTAGATGATCGAGACAAGGGATCACGGTATGTGGATCTCATCGACGGGGTGCGGCCGCGGTGGCATCTTGGTGAGTTCCCCGACGACGGCGTCTCACCAGCGATACCTGCACAGATCAACGCAGTCGCCATAGATGTACCACTCGATGCGGACGATCTCCACGACATTACCGTCAGCGAAAGTACGCCGATCGCTGACTCGGGACAATATTTCCAGGCAGCTGGCGGTGTCTATTACCACGCCGATGGCGAGGGAAACCGTGCATCTGGCATGTACTACAGCGGTCTCGCCGATGACAGTTGGTCCTATGATGGATTCGGTTGCGACACTGCCGGTAGCGACACCAACGACAAGCGGTTTTCGCTCGCTCAGTTCACGCACTGGCTAGATGTCACAACGCTTGACCGGGAGCAACCCGTCATTTTCCTGTGGTATCTCGCACCAGAGAAAATCGACAACGAGCAGGCATTTGATGTGATGACCGCCATGATCGATCAAGCCAGTGCGGGTGCTGGGGCAGTTGGACTTACCGAAGTACACCACATGCTTGTCATTTCGCACCTGCATTCAGGCACAACTAGTTCGTCCGTGCAGCAGCAACAAGATGCAGCGTTTGCAATTGCGGCCGAGCGTACCGATGTCGCAGCGGCATCCATCTTTGCAGCAACTGATGGCGTTCTCTTCAACGGCAGCAATGAGGGCAACAGTTGGCTTCTTGAACGGGGCTTCGATGCATTTCATTTCGGCACAAATGAAGTCGATCTTGTTGCCGAGTTAGGTGGCGACCTGCTGGACGGAGGCGACATCCACCCGCGAAACCCGGATGCCGCGGCATTCTTCGCAGCCGTGCTCGGCGACGTCATCCGCGATGCTGGATGCCCGGCGGATCTGGTTGTGGATGGTGTCATCGGAGTTGATGATCTGCTGGCCATCGTGGCTGGGTGGGGCAGCAGTGGTGGCGATATCACGGGCGACGGACTCACCAATGTGAATGACATCCTGGTGGCATTTGCCTCCTGGGGGCCCTGCTGGCCAGTGCAACCGCCGTTTTTGGCCCCGTAACCGCGTAGTGTGGATAAGCGGGGATAAATAGAAGGTTCACATGATCTTCAAAGTCACCCCTTGGATTGTGCGACCAATGCTGTACCCTTGACCGTGGTCGCCGGTGGGGCGGCCATGGAAGACGCGAGAGAAGAGAGGAGATTTATCTAATGAAGAGAGAATTTGCACCCGCCCTCGGTGCGATGGTATGCGCAGGCATCGTTGCGACTGCGGGCGCGGATGTTGTCATGGACAACATCGGGGCTATGGACGGATCGAATATGGCGGGCAACATTGGCGCGAGTCAGCACTTTGAAGCTGCCTACGCCCAATACAGTATTGGTGCTCACGATGACTTTACGTTAGCTGCCGATACAGTGCTCAATTCAGTTTCGTTCGTCCTCGGGGGATGGAACGGGTATGCCGGCACTGCTGGCGTCCTCGGGTACCACGTTAATGTTCATTCAGATATGGACTCGGCCGGAGTTGATCTTATCGGCGATGTCCTAAACATGCAGTTCGCCTCTGCCTCTGCCAGTGCTGACTGGACGGGCACAGGCGACCACATGACGCTAGATCTTGGTGGTGCACTGCTCGGTGCAGGCACCTACCACATCAGCGTCATTCCTGAGAATGCGTTTGCATCAAATGGCCAAACAGGTATCTACACCACTCTCACCGGTGGAGATAATGGGCATCAGTCCAACCCTGGTGGCGGATTTGGCTTTGGGCCTTATCAGATGACAGGCGCTAACTACGCTTATTCCCTGGATGGTTCTCCCATCCCGGGACCCGCCGCACTCAGTCTGCTCGGCATTGCCGGGCTCTGCGTGCGACGTCGCCGCTAACTGGCGATAGAGTTTCTAACCATCTCTCGCACCCCACCCAGCGGGCCGCCAACCGGCGGCCTGCTGTTATTGTGGGATACCCACACAATCACGACGCTCCTCGCACCGCGATCTAATCAATGTCCCCGCTGGCTATTCACCGCTCCACGGCCGGATATCGATTGACCACTCTTTCGGATCGGGCGTCTTGATCGATACGGCTGCTGCATCGGACTCTGACAACACGCCGCGGTCCAGTTTGCTCAACCTGCTCGTCCGAGTCGTCCCATCATCCTCCAGCACATGCACGCCTAGGGGGAGCCACGAACTACCGTCGAAGAACAGGTCAATATGTTCCGCATCATCGGGGGCTCGCGGGGTCAGCCGCAGACCAACCACACTCTCCTGTTTCAGTTTGGAAAGCACTCCGTCCTTCGGAAGATCCACGAAGGTGACCTCATATTTTCGAAGGATGGCCTCTTTGCCCTGCCCGATAGGCAGTGGAAGTGGCCCGTCAATGCCGAAGAGATCCGTTTCCTCACCAGGGGGCACCAGTTCATGCTTGATGAACTGCTTTCGCTCATGATCGATCTCGGCAAGCCACCTGCCCGCTACCACAAAGTGCTTCAGGTGCGACTCACGCCGCTGGCCGATCACAAGTGTGTCGAATAGCACCGCGGCTGCCCGGCCCTCCTCGTTGCGGCGAAACACCAGCCGTCCACTCCTGATCTCGCGGCGATCGAGGATGGGGTCAACACGGACATGTACCACATCTGCTGTCATGGACGGCGTTGTGTCACCTGCACGCTCTACCTGATCCAGAACAGACTCCACCGATCGAGTGTCGTCCCCAGGACAAGCACTCGTCGCTGCGACAACGGCCGCGATGCCCAGGCGGAGCATCATGCGTCCACTCCAAGGCGACCCATCAGCGCCGTGAGCGCCGCTCTGGCTCCAGACAGCTCCTCATCGCCACCGGTCAAGGCGAGAATCCGCTCTGCACGAACCAGCATGGCGTCCTTCGTGCCGCCACTTGCGTCGCTCAGGTTGTCGTACACATCCGCCAACTTGATCAGACGCCCCTGCCACGGGCCTTCTGCGAGTTGCTGGTCGTAGGCCACCTCCCGAATCTCCTCTTCCAGTCGCATGTCCTTCGACATGACCGCAACGAAGTCGGCGGCATTGCGGCCGAACTGCTCCAGGATGTCGTCATAGTCAAGATCGCAATCCTCGATCGTGTCGTGCAGCAATGCACCAGCGAGTATCTCGGGATCATCGAATCCGAAGATCAGCGAGATGGTCATCGCAACACGGAACGGGTGGGACGCATACGGGGTCGACCCATCCTTCCGCCGCTGATGTCGATGTGCGCGGGCGGACAGCGCCGCTGCTCGTTGCCAGAGGTCGTGACTCATGACGCATCCTTTCCGAGTAGCGCCAGTGCGTGCACCTCGACAGCGCGGCCCTGGCCAATCGCGTCCAGTCCCTCGTGGGTTCTACCTTTGATATTGACTGCCGCACCCGGAAGTAGTTCCTCCAGACGCGACCTGATTGCCTCGCGGTGAGGCGCAATCCGAGGACGCTCGCACACGACTGTTGCATCGATGTTGATCACCTTCCAGCCACGCTCCAGGGCACGCGACACCGCGTCCTCAAGGAACCTCCTCGAATCTGCACCCTTGTTGGCGGGATCATCATCGGGAAAAAGTTGGCCAATGTCCCCCTCGCCGGCTGCGCCGAGAATTGCGTCCGTCACGGCGTGCAGTACCGCATCGCCATCACTGTGGGCGACCGGGCCCAGATCGTGCTCGATGGCTACACCGCCGAGCATGAGTGGGCGATCGTTGGCAGCCAGTTCGTGGATGTCGTAGCCGTGTCCGATTCGCATGTGAGGGCTGGTCATGGAGCGAACATTGTAGACCTGCCGATGTACCATGACGACCATGCGTTGTCTTGCCGCCATCACCGCCCTTCTCTTCCTCCTGCTCGGGGCCTGCCAGATCTACAAGCCCGGCGGCAATGCCTGGTTCGAGGGGCCGACATCGGCCATGACCTTCTATTCCACCGAGGACAGCCCAAAGACCGTCACGCTGGTTGATATTCGCAGCGGAGAGCGGGTGTTCATCATGGAGATTCCGGCGGGCAAACAACTGGTGCTGGACTTCGTCGAGGACAACGGTGATGACCCGGTCAACACACCAGACCTCATGAAGTGGGAAGTCTTCCCGATCGGAACCGGTTATGGCGCGCTCAGCAACGCCATGACAGTCCCGAATCGCTGGTCCCGACGGCTTGATACGCGGATTCGCCCCGGCATCGAGTACGCCGAGCCCGAACCTGACCGGCCGCTTCGTGTAGATGAAGTGCAGGACCGCCCGGACTGGTGGACCCCGCAAGGCGGCTCTGTCGAGGAATACGATCCGGTCGACGGCTACGAGGGCTGAGGAAGAGCCGCGGGGACTATCATGCCCTGTGCATGACCACGACAACGCACAAGCCCGTGGATCCGGACACCGTCTCTTTGTCCGGCTATGTCATTGACCGGCTCTACGGACCGGACAAGGCTCGGGCCATCGATCCCGAACATCCATCGCAGCCGAGCCCGCGAATCGGCGAGCCGGGTGACTACCCATACACACGCGGCATTCACGAAACCATGTATCGCTCGCGACTCTGGACGATGCGGCAGTTCGCGGGCTTTGGTTCGGCGCAAGACACCAATGCGCGGTTCAAGTATCTCCTCGAAAACGCTCGGGGCACGAAAGCGAACACGGGATTGTCCACCGCCTTCGACCTCCCGACGCTCATGGGACGCGACAGCGACGATCCGCTCAGTGAGGGCGAAGTCGGCAGGTGTGGTGTTGCTGTTGATTCCATTGACGACATGCACCGGCTCTATGCGGACATCCCAATTGACGAGGTCACGGTCAGCCAGACCATCAATGGCCCGGCGTGCGTCATCTGGGCCATGTATCTCGCTGTCGCGCGTGAGCGGAACATTGACTGGAATACGCTCGGAGGAACGCTCCAGAACGACATTCTCAAGGAGTTTCACAGCCAGAACGAATTTATCTACCCGCCGGAAGCATCGGTCCGTCTGGTGGTGGACACGATTGACTATGCAACCCGCTGTGTGCCGCGGTGGAATAGCGTTTCGATCAGCGGCTACCACATCCGTGAAGCCGGTTCGACAGCGACGCAGGAACTTGCCTTCACAATTCGGGACGGCATGGAGTACGTCGAGGCTGCCATGGCACGCGGACTGGATGTAGATGACTTTGCGCCGCGGCTGTCATTCTTCTTCAACAGTCACAACGAATTCTTCGAGGAGATCTGCAAGTTGCGTGCTGCAAGGCGCATCTGGGCAACCGTGATGCGCGAACGCTACGGCGCTCGCAGTGATCGATCGCTTCTCATGCGAACCCATGTGCAGACAGCCGGCTGTTCACTCACTGAACAGCAACCGCTCAACAACATTGTCCGCGTCGCGTACCAGGCCATGGCGGGTGTACTCGGCGGCTGCCAGAGTCTGCACACTGACTCGATGGACGAAACGCTTGGTCTTCCGACGGAGACTGCGGTTCGCGTTGCCCTTCGGACGCAACAGATTCTTGCGCATGAGACCGGTGTGCACCGAACGGTGGACCCACTCGGTGGAAGTTGGTTCGTGGAATCGCTGACCGATCAAATGGAGGCCGATGCGAACGCGATCATCGCCGACATCGACGACATGGGTGGGGTCGTGGACGGGATTCACAAGGGGTATTTTCGGCGGTCGATTGCCGAAGCGTCCTATCGATTCGGGCAGGAGATGGAGGCGGGCGACCGCATCATCGTCGGGGTCAATGCCTATCGGGAAGGAAACGACGAGCAGCAGATGGACATCCTGCAGATTCCCCACGAATTGGAGGCCGAGCAGTGCAAGCGGATTGCGGATCTGAAAGAGGCACGGAATGAGGGTGATGCCCAGCGTTCGCTCGAGGCGATCCGTGAATCGGCCCGCAATGAGGAGAATGTCATGGACGCACTGGTTGAGGGTTCGCTCGCCCGGTGCACGCTCGGGGAAATGGTGCAGGCCATGGCAGATGTCTTCGGTCGCTACAGCGGCGGCCCTGAGTGGTAGGCTTGCCGCCACATGACCTTCCAACCACCAAAAGGGACGCGGGATTTCTTTCCGGAAGACATGGCCGTTCGGCACCACATCGATGCCGCGTGGCGCCGTGCGTCGATTCGGAGCGGATTCGACGAAATCGAAGGTCCGACATTTGAACACCTCGACCTCTACCAGGTCAAGAGTGGTGAGGGCATCGTCAGCGAGTTGTTTTCTTTTCGTCGCAGCGGCGGAGAGACCGACTATGCGCTGCGACCCGAATTCACGCCGACGCTGGCGCGCATGGCGGCAGCGAAGGGCCGCTCGCTCTCGCTGCCGACGAAGTGGTTCGCTCTTCCAAGTCACTTTCGGGCAGAGCGACCGCAGCGTGGTCGGTTGCGGGAATTCAGGCAGTGGAATGTCGACCTGCTCGGCGTTGACTCGCCGTCCGCGGATGCAGAAGTGATTGCAACGGCCGTAGCGGCGCTCGCGGATCTCGGGCTGACACCGGAAGATGTCGTTGTGCGCATCAGTCACCGTGATGTTGCAGCTCGGCTGTTGCAAGAATCGGGTGTCGCGGAAAGTGCATTGTCCGATGCATTTGATCTGCTGGATCGGCGCGATCGAATCACCGATTCCGAAGCCAGAGCGGCAGCGATCGGCCTTGACCTCGCGTCCTTTGACGAGGCTGTCGCCGGGGCAGGTGACGATCCAGGTCTGGCGACCTTGCAAGCAGAACTTGACCGTTGGGGTGTCGGCCAGTGGTGCCGTTTCGACTTCAGCACTGTTCGTGGGTTGGCGTATTACACCGGTGTTGTGTTCGAGATCCACACCGTTGGCGGTGATGAGCGGGCCATTGCCGGAGGCGGGAGGTATGACGGGTTGGTCGAACTCTTTGGCGGTCCTTCGATGCCGGCGGTCGGGTTCGGAATGGGCGATGTTGTGTTGGGGCTCCTACTGAAGGACAAGGGATTGGTTGCCGACGACAGATCGTTGTTGCCGAGGCCGGACGCGTTTGTCATCAGCAGCGGGGGTGATGCGGATCATGCTGTGGTTCCGCTGGTTGCGGCGCTGCGAAGTGCGGGCCTTCACGCCCGAATGTCCTACCGCGCAACACGGAATATCGGAAAGTTGCTGACGGAAGCATCGAAAGTGAATGCGCGGTTTGCGGTCATTCTGGGTGATGGTGCTGCAGACGGAATGTCGCAGGTCAAGAACCTTGACTCAGGTGTACAGGAGCCTGTTGCCATCAACGACATCCCGGCGTTCATCGATCATTGACATGTCGAGGCGGGTGCTCATTGTCACGGCGGTCGATGCGGAAGCAGATGCGATCGAGAAGTCGCCTGGAATGTGGGTCACCGCTGGTGGAATCGGTCGGACGAATGCGGCGGCTGCGACGACCGCGGCGATTCTGGAACGAGGCCCCTTTGCGTGGGTTGTCTCGGCGGGTGTCGGCGGCGCGCTTCCGGGAGGCAATCTCTCCATCGGCGATGTGGTGGTGGCTGATCGATGCGTGTATGCGGAGGAGGGGCTTGCAACGCCGAGTGGGTTTCAGGACATGAAGGAGATGGGGTTTTCGCTTGGTAACTTCGATGGCAATGTCGTGCCGGTGGATCCCGCGATGCTTGCGTGGGCGACGGGCCATTTTGCGCCAGTCGGTATTGCAACTGTCGCGACATGTAGCGGTACGGATGAACAGGCGTCGATGGTCGCTGCGCGGACGGGATGTGCGTGTGAAGCAATGGAAGGCGCTGCCGTAGTGCATGCTGCCCGAAGGCTGGGGGCCGCGGCGATTGAACTGCGGTCGATCTCCAATACTACCGGTGATCGTGATACGCAGGAATGGGATCTGTCCTTGGCGCTGGATCGCCTTGGAGCAGCTGTAACCAAGATGACTGGAGGGCTGTGGTCGGCATGATGTGGATTACGATTGTTGTCGTTGTGGTTTTCGCCATCATCGGGGCGGGATGCGTCCTGCTGTCGCTGGTTGGACTGCCGGGGACCTGGGTGATGCTCGGGCTGGCGGTGTTGATCGAACTTGGTGATTCCCTTTGGAGTGGCGGGCAGACCTGGGGCTGGTGGACACTGGGTATCTGCGGAGGGTTGGCGGTGCTCGGCGAGGTCCTTGAGACGGCGGCCGGAGCACTTGGCGTGAAGGTCGGCGGCGGCTCCAGGAGGGGGATGGTGGGAGCCATCATTGGTGGTATCGCAGGTGGGCTCCTGTTGACGCCGGTCATTCCGATTCCGGTGATCGGCACGCTGATCGGAGCCGTCATCGGTACCTTCGTGGGTGCTGTTGTTGGCGAAGTGACACATCCGACTCCGCAGCAGGCAAGTGGTGTGGTGGTTTCGGCTACTGGCGCCACCATCGGTCGCATCCTCGGCATTCTTGGTAAGAGCGGAATCGCCGCGACCTGCTGGATCATCCTCGTCGTCGTTCCATTCCTCTAGCGGCCGCTCTTTCTCTCACGAACGCT
>CAZJKE010000006.1:15343-58156 GCA_964546585.1 uncultured Isosphaeraceae bacterium
ACCCCGGGTCTGACCCCGGGTCTGACCCTAGGTGTGACCCCGGGTGTGACCCCGGGTGTGACCCCTGTCAGGCGGCGATGCGGAGGGTCTCTTCGATGGTGGTGAGGCCGGCGCAGACTTTGGTGAGCCCGTCGCGAAGAAGGGTGACCATGCCGTGATCGATGCAACGATCGCGGAAGGCGGTCACCGAAGGATTCGACGCAATGACATCGCGAAGTTCATCATCCAGAGGGAGCAACTCGTACAGACCGACGCGCCCGCTGTACCCCGTCCCCCGACACGAACTACACCCGCGAGCATGAGGAATCTCGCTGGCCTCAATCCCAACCTCCCCGAGAATCGCCGTCTCCTCTGGGGTGGGAGCGCTGACCTCCGCACACTTGCCGCACACCCGGCGAGCCAGCCGCTGGGCAAGTACTCCATTCACCGCCCCAGCAACCAGAAACGGCTCGATGCCGATGTTTATCAACCGTGTAATGGACGACGGCGCATCGTTCGTGTGCAGTGTTGATAGAACAAGATGCCCGGTCATCGCGGCCTGTATGGCAACACCCGCAGTCTCCAGATCGCGAATCTCTCCCACCAACACAACATCCGGGTCTTGGCGAAGAAGCGATCGCAACGCCCGGGCAAAGGTCATGTCGATCTTGTCGTGCGCCTGAATCTGGGTGATTCCTTGCAACTCATACTCGACCGGATCCTCAACCGTCGAAATGTTCAACCGCTGTCGATCCATCTCCTGCAACGACGCATACAGCGTCGTCGTCTTGCCGCTTCCTGTCGGACCGGTCACCAGGACTATGCCATGCGGCGAAGCCACGGCCGATCGCCACAATGTCAGCGTTTCCTCCAAGAAACCAAGTTGCTCCAGACCAACACGAATGCTGCGATCATCCAACAATCGAAGAACCGCCTTTTCGCCTCCACTGGCAGGCACAGTCGAAACCCGCAGATCCAGCGGTCGGCCCAGGACATTCATGCGGATGCGGCCATCCTGCGGAAGCCGCCGTTCCGCGATATCAAGATTCGAGAGGATCTTGATGCGGCTGATGATGGCCGTGTGGAGCGAGTCCGGTGCCTCCGCAAGATCATGAAGCACGCCATCGATGCGAAATCTGGCTCGTGTTCCGCCGCGGCACGCCTCCACATGTATATCGGAGGCCCCATCTCGCGCCGCCGTTTCGATCACCTGGTCAACAAATGAAACAACGGGAGACGATTCCGCCTCCACAATGACATCTTCAATGAAATGATCACGACCAGTTCCACCTGCCAGCAATGCCTCGATGTGTCCCTGCGCATCCTCCTCGCTCTTCAGCACATCAACCACGGCAAGAATCGCGGACTCCAGTGCAAGCACATGCTCGGCACCAGTCCCGCCCATTTCCTGCTCGACAAAGAACAACTCGTCGAGTCGTCCCACCGCCACTCTGCGCACACCGTCCGTGATCAGCGGAAGAACTGCATGATCGCGGCACCACGAGTCGCCAAGCTCATGAAACAACTGCCTGTCCACATCCTCCGTATCCAAGTCCACAAGATCAAGGCCCGACAATTCGGCAACCGTGGCCTGCACAGATCGTTCGTCCAGTCCTGCATCCACCAGAATCCTCGGGAGCGAACGGTGCCTGGACTGCCGTTGCAGACGATGCACTGTGGCCGCCCGCTCTTCATCAAGTTCGCCTCGCGACACCAACAACTCAAGTAGCCGCTGCGACATCGCCGCAGGCCCTCGTTCATCATTCGTCGTCAACGGTGTCAGCGCTGCTAGGGGTTGTCCGGGGTCCATGCAAGATCTCCACTGGCGCGAGTGCCATTGAGAAGAAGTACACGCCGCATTCGCGGATCGTCGACCGCATCTGCATGCGCCAACACCACGAGTCCGGCCTGAACCTCGAGAACAACCATGTCTACTTCCATGCCAGAAACATTGACGGTGTCTCCCACCGAACAGATGGTCCCACTGATGTTGGCCAACGGCCGACTGCCGGTCATGACCGACTTCAACTGCAACTCCGCTAGCGCCCGGTCAGCGAGAGCCGACATGCGAACCGCTTCGTCGAATGCATTCCGCTCGTCCGGCGGCACCTCGACCGCCGCCATACTCGCGCCGAATGCCATCGCTTGCGATGGCTCCAAGGGCCGCTGCCATGATTCCGGGTCGTTTGCAATACGCCGGGAGATCGAATTCGCCCGCAACGAAAGACGTTGGATATCCACCGCCGTACGCTCGACATCGTCGGCATCGAGCACCTGTTCCATGGTCATCGAGCCCTCCATCTGAACCCCGCGAACCGACGGCGTCAGCACCCACATCACTGCAAGTTGAAGTGCCGCAATTGCACCGGCAGCGGCGATGATCGACCTCGCAGCCCCATGCCGATCCATCAATTGGCCAAGCACCTTGATCACGATGTCGGCTCCTTGCTGAAGAAGAGATGCAGCGAGAACGATGCATCGATATGCCCATTCTCATCCGCCACCACCTGCATTCGCTCGATCCTCGACAGTTGGGGAATTCTTTCCAGCCGCTGCAGAAGTTCGTAGAACCCGGCGAAGTCGCCGCTGACCTCAACTTCCACGGCGGACAACATCATGCCACCCTGTTCCCGCGAACCGGTAGCCGTCACTGCCTTGACCATCATGCCGCCGCCTTCGGCAGCCTGCCATGTCCGATCAAGCCAGTGCTCTACCGATGACTCGGCTGGCAACAATTCTCGCGAGGACTCCATGGCATTTCGTATTTCCTCCAGCGATTCGTTCATCAGTCGCTCGCGTCGATTCACCTCTTCAAGCTGCGCGAGATGGCCGCTCAAGTGCATGACTCGGTCAATGGCACGGCGGGCCCCCTCGTTCGCAGGTCGATACGCGAGCAGCCATGCTGACAATGGAACCACGATGAGCATCGCAAGAAAGACAATGTGGCGAGGCGCTGGCATCATTGCTCGACCTCCGAGAACATGGCTGCCATCTCGCCGACCTCCATTTGAATCGCGAAACTGCGAACCTCCTCGTCGGAGTTCTGCGTCGAATGCTGCAGCGAAACATGCCGAAAGAGAGGTGACTTGGCGAGGCTGTCGATGTACCGCGACACAACGCCGTCGGTGGAGGCGATACCAACAACTCGAATGTGCTCCCGCACCAGAAGTTCGTCCTCCTCGCCGATTCGCCGCCTCGCCTGTACATGGAACTCTCGAAGCACGACTTCGGCGGGAAGGAGGCGAACAACCTCAGTCAACAAGACCGATCGCGGCACGATGTCGAGTTGATCGCTGATCGCACCGGCCTCCGCAACGGATGCCCGAAGTTGCAACTGCGTTGCAAGGTAGTCGTCGACATGGCGCTCGGCATTCAGCCAGCTCGATTCGACAACATTTCTCTGCCGGACTGCGTGATCCAGCCCCTGTACCGCAACCGCAAAGGCCCCGGCGGTTGCGACTGCAATCACGGCCAGCAACACCAAGCCACCTCGAAGGATGCGCCGATCGAGCCTTGCGGCGTGATACGAGGCCGGAAGAAAGTCGTCGAATCGCTCGCTCATGCCGCGTCCCCCATCGGTCGCAGACACAACCCAGCGGCTGCCGCCCAGGCGGGGCCTGCGACTGCAAGTCGATTCTCGCCGAGCCATTTCGATGGGTCGCCCAGGAATGCTGGTATCCCGACATGTGAAGCAATGGCCCCGCACGCTCTTCGATCACATGCACCCTCGCCAGTGAATACCAGACGATCAACGGATCGGTCCGGATGTATCGCATCATGATGAAGGATGCATGAATGCAATTCATCCGCCAACGGCGCGAACGACGCCTCTTCTACCGGACTCAGGGCGTGAAGGCTCTTCGGTGATTGTTCTTGCCGCCGTTCAATCTCATCGACATTGCACTCTCCAGTCGCTTCACTTCCATCGTCCTGCCACTGTTGCGTTCCATCCGGACCGGGCGACCGAAGCGCGCGAGAGAGTACGCATCGCGAGCCATGCGTCATGGCGGCGACCACCGCAGATGCTTCAATGTGCACATGCAAAGTGGTGTGTAGTTCATCATCTTCCCTGCGTTGGAGTCGCTCAAATCCCTGCATGGCTGCAAAGAGCGATGTCGTTAGAGTGCGTGCGGCAAGGCCAGCATCCTGCAGTTTCTGTGCAGCGTCCATCACTCTTGATCGATCGATGCCAACACAGAGCAACTCGCGCTGAGGACCGCTTGCTCCGTCGATTGTGGCGACCGTTGCCATCCGAAGTTCCGCATTGGCCCACGCATCATCGTGGCCGCAAAGCATGCTGGGCACGGCATCATTGCCAGTACCAGGCGCAAGCCGCAGGTGCGTCATCACGGCTGCCGATGCGGGTAACGCAACTGCGGCTTCGGTAGCAACGCACCTTGCCGCCGCCTCCCGCAGTGCCCCTGGATCGTCCTGCGGCAACTCCAGTGCGCAGCCAACTACACAAGCCGCGCCACCTCGTAACTCCACAAGCCTGATCGAATCGTGCTCAAAGTGCACTGCGAGCGTTTGTGTAGTACGACCGCCTCGATGAGGAATCCGCCATCGCATCACGATCCTCATCGGTGCCCGCGATGCCGCACTGAACACCCAAGGGTCGATCAAGGGTTGCGTTGTATCGATCAACGCGATTGCGCAGTGGACCAGTCGCGACTACCGAATGAAACGGATATTCCCGAGATCCGGCACGATCTGAAGATTTCCAAGTCGATGCGCTGCCGGCCAGTACACGCTCCATGCCTTGCCAATCAACAGATCGCGATGCACAACGAATGGCGATGGATCCAATTGAGCGGCGACAAATGGATCTGGATTCCCCCAGAGCCTTCCATCCAGCGAATATGGGCTGTTGTCGCCTGCCATCAGAAAGTGATCCTCTCCAAGCACCGCCAGTTTGTCCGGATGAGTTCCGAAGGCGGGCGACCCAATTGCCACCAGTGATTCGTTGCCCGAAAGGGTCGGGTTTTTCTGAGCGCGTGTTGGAATCGTGTCGCTGCGGTAGTGCAGGTCGCGACCGACCAGAATCCGTTCGATCGTTGCCGGTGAACCATCAAATACCCAACGCAATCCCGGCGCACCACCCCAACGCCCGGCAAGTTGGGAAAGCGGCGGCGCATCGCCTGCCCCCGTCGCATATCGCAGCCGTTCCTCCGGGCCCCAGTCGTACCAGAGTTCTGCTGTTCGCTCACCATTGACAAACACCACCATCGTTTGATCGACATGCCAACATTCCAACCGGACCGGCTGTCCCGGTTCGAAACCGCCAAATTCGAATGAGACCTCAGTTCGTGGCCCGTTTCCGCGGAGCAACTCCATCGCCAAGTGGCCACCCTGATCGCCAATGGACCACACGAATCGATGTCCGCGAGTCTGGAGCTCAAACTGCGCGGTCAATGCGGCATCCTCCGCAACAATGGTCGCGGCCACTTGGACATCTGAAACCGGTCGACTCCGCTTGCCCTCCATGATCATGTTGTAGGGAAGCCAGTCATCGATCGGCAGACGGTTGTGATCCCAGACCAGTTCGGATCGAGCGGCTGACTCGCAGAACCATGTTCGATCCTCGAAGGTCCACTCGCCATCAGGTCGCCCAACCCAGGGTGGTCCGGGCCACACGCGGTCGAGCGCCAGCCGGTCGATGGGCACGGCATCGCTGTCATGTACCAGCCGCCACAATGCCCGCTGCACCGACTCCGGCTTTCGCTGCACGTGGAGACTCTGCTCATCCTCTCCGGCAAAGACATCCCCATCCGCGATCCAAATGGTCTCGCCGGGAAGACCGATGAGCCGTTTGATGTAATTCCCCGATGGACCCTGCGTGTCTGTTGGATTCTTGAACACGACCACATCAAATCGATCGGGATCGAAAAACGGATACAGCGTCTTCAGCACAAGCACTCGGTCGCCACCCTTCGGCGAGAAATCCCTCGCCTCGGATGCCGGCAGCGGTTGATTCCGGCCGAGCATGGGGTCGATCATGCGAGAAGTGTTGACCGGACGCCCGGATGAGAATCCTACGGCGAAATCCTGACCCGTCTGATCGCTGTGTTTGAGCAGGTGCTGACCAAGCAGCGTCGGAGCCATGGATCCGGTTGGAATGACGAAACCTTCAACCACGAATCCTCGGAAGGTCATCGCAAGAACGAACGCAAATACCAACGATCGAAGTGTTTCGACCACGCCGGATGCTCTGTCCTGTTCAGATGCGCCTTGCACGGGCACAGTTTACTTCCCGCCGCCCCGCTTTCGTCGACGCCGCCGGCGCCGCCGCTTCCCGCCGTCCTGACCTGCGCTGCCATCCTTACCGCTGGATTGTGTCGTTTGACGTGCATCGCCGCCCTTGCCGCCGCCTCGACGCCGCCGCCGTCTCTTCTTCGGCGGCTCTTCCTTTGGAACCTCTTCCCAAGGCCGGGGGCAGGTTTCCGGGTCGGACAGTTCCTCTACTGGGATAGCGACTTGGCGGTGATCGTGCTCAAGGTCCACCAATACCAGTTGCACGAGAATCTTCGAGTCGACAACGAGCCCCGGACCTTCGGGCGTTCCGACACGAGTCTTGCGATGCGGCAGGTTCTTCTTGAGTTCCCGATATGTCTGATCCTCGTAGCGAAGGCAGCACATGAGTCTGCCGCACCGACCCGTAATCTTGTGGGGATCGAGCGTCTGTTTCTGTTGCTTTGCCGATCGCATCGATACCGGTGGAAGCGATTTCAGGAAATTCTTGCAACAACATTGTTGACCGCACCGCTCAAAGTCCGCTACCAGTCTCGCCTCATCTCGCGCGCCCACCTGTCGCAATTCAATGCGCGTCGAGAATCGTTCCGCAAGATCTCGCACAAGATCGCGAAAGTCGACACGATGCTCGGAGAGGTAGTAGACCGTCAGGACTTCCTCGCCGAGGATCGGCTCGACATCGATCAACTCCATTTCGAGTCGGTGTTCCTCGATCAATCTCTTGCAAACAGAGCGGTACTCGGGAACTCTGGCCTGCAACTCACGATCCCGACTCGCGTCCTCCGCACTCTCCACCCGCAGAATGCGGCCGTTCGTATGGAACGGATAGTTGCGGCCACCTGATCGCTCGATGTACTCCAGCATGTCCTTCCGATCCACGGACTTCGAGCAGCCGCTGTTCCGGCAGGTCGTCGTCGTCATCTCGACAATTTCGGTGCCGCGGTGCGTCCGAGCGACCAACCTGGCGCCACATCCCGCCCGGATTCCCCCAGCCTGTTTGAACTCGCCAATCTCGGCCATGCGACCAAATCGAACCACCATCGTCTCGGGCTCTTCAATCTGGGCGAGTTGTTCTTCAAGTGTCAGCCCGTCCCGCCTGGCGGGGTCAAGGTCTGCCTCGAATACTGGAAGGGGAAAAATGGACATGGGTTGCTGCGCGGCCCCTCCGCGAACCAGTGTCAGCGAGAGGCAAGGTTCATACTGTCGTCAGGCAGGGTTTCAGCACCATCGCTCTCCTGACCGAGCGGCGGTTCCAAACGCGAGCAACCCACGGAAGAACAACAGTATAGACCAGGAGGGTGTCAGACGCCGGTGTCGGACACCTTGGAAGTGCCACTCTTGAGTTCGGCAAGGCTCTTTCGGCCGCGGTGGGAGAACAACAGTCGGATCGGAACCTCGCTGAAAGGCAATTCCTCGCGAAGGCGGTTCAGGAGATACCGCTCGTAACGGCCCACAAACAGCGATGGATCATTCACGACAAACGCCAGCGTCGGCGGGTTGGTCGCAATCTGCGAAACATAGAACAACTTGGCCTGCGTGCCGAGCCGCGAGGAGGGACCTCGCTTCTGAAGAATCTCTTCGATGATCGCGTTCACCTTCGAAGTCGGCTCCCTGTGGGAAGCCTGCTCATCCAAGTTGAACGCCATGGCGACCAAGTCCTCCAACCCCTTGCCCTTGGAAGCGCTGGTAAACACGATTGGGGCGAAATCCAGCCCTCGCAGTTCCTTGGTCAGATACTCGAGATAGTCCTCCGCAGATACATCGTCGTCCACCATGTCCCACTTGTTGACGGCGATCACCGTCGGCTTGTACTGCCGCTGCAGTTCCTGCGCCAGTTTCTTGTCAACCTGCGACACTCGCTCGAGCGCGTCGACCACCAGAACGGCAACATCCGCCCTTCTGATGGCATGCAGCATGCGGCGATAGGCGTAGTACTCGACATCGTCTGAAAAACTCTTCTGTTTCCGCAGCCCGGCCGTATCGATCGCAGTAAACGCTCTATCGCCGATTTGAAAATGCACATCCACGGCATCGCGCGTTGTACCGGCGATCTCCGAGACAATGACGCGAGACTCGCCCGCAAGCGCGTTGATCATCGAGGACTTCCCAGCGTTCCTTTTTCCCACGATCGCCAACTTCAAATCAACATCAGTCTTCTCATCGCTTCGCTCCGGCATGGCGTCGACGCGACTCCACAACACATCGACCAGTGTCCGCATCCCATGCCCGCTCGTAGCAGACACGCATACCGGCTCACCAAGCCCGAGTGAGGCCGCCTCCATCCCGTGAGGAACCCACGACACCGAATCAACCTTGCTCGCTACCACTAGGACGCGGTCGAGTATTCCCGCTCGCCGCAGCAACATCGCCACGGTCTCATCCAGCGAGGTAATTCCGGCTTGCGCGTCAAGGAGAAAGATGATCAGATCCCCATCATCCATGGCCTGTTTGATCTGGAACTCGATGTCCTCAGTCAGGTCACGAAGGTCACGGCCCGCATCATCAAAGTGCCGATCCTCCGCCACATAGACACCCCATCCGCCAGTGTCGAACACCTCGGCCAAGTGCCGCGGCGTGGCCTTGGGTGTGTCGATCGGCGGATCAAGTTCCAGCACCACGCCCACGCGATCCCGCGTCACGCCCGGCGTAGCATCGACGATCGACACCCGTTGTTTCGCGAGGCGGTTCAGAAGACTGGACTTGCCGACATTAGGCCGTCCCACAATGGCGATTCGAGGCAGCATGAATCAGGAGATGGTATCGCGATACACTCTGTCCATGTCCAAGTCACAGGAACGCGGCCTGCTGGTAGTCATTTCCGGCCCATCCGGCGTTGGAAAGACGACGATTGTCCATCGCGTCCGGGATGCGGTTGACGCCATATTCAGCGTCTCTGCGACGACGCGCCCACGAAGTGACAGCGAAAGGGAAGGAGAGGACTACTACTTCGTCTCCATCGATCAATTCGAGAACATGCTGCAATCCGGTGCGTTTCTGGAGAACGCCGAGGTCTTCGGAAGACACCGGTACGGCACGCCAAAGGAGCCCGTCGAAGCCGCTCTGGCAGCCGGTCAGGTCATGTTGCTTGACATCGATGTGCAAGGTGGCATTCAGGTGAGAAGAAATATGCCCGGAGCGTTGATGATCTTCATCCTGCCACCAAGCGACGAGGAACTCCATCGGCGGCTACAGGATCGTGGCCGCGATGATGCAGAGGCGATCGATCGGCGGTACAACGAGGCCAAGCGCGAGATCCGGCTGGCCCGGCAGAGCGGAGCGTATGACCACTTCATCGTGAATGACGATCTGGACCTCGCCGTCCGCGAAGCGACAGCAATCATCAGGCAGGCGCGTTCCGGACAAGTCGCCTGACACACAACACCATGTGTACCATCACCGCGATCATCGCCGCCGCGATCATCGGCTCACTCGATCCAGCGTCCATTCATGCTCGCAGTCCATCGCCGATTGCGGTGCGAGGTGGTGTCCTCATGGTCCCCCTTCTCAGCGAACAGCATTCGGCTGATTGGCCCGCCACCCTTGCCGTGACGCTCTCCGACGGACGCCGGATCGTCGGACACATCGGCTGGATCGAGGCCGGTTCCCCAAGCACAGCATGGACCGGCGGAAGCGCCGTGATCCGCCCGGTCGAAGCAGGTGACGACATGGCCCTTCTCGATCCACAGGACTCCGTCAGCGGCCCGGTGCTTCTTGCGCAGTTGCCGCTGAACGGCCAAGGTCCCTTGTCGCTCGGTGGCGACACGCTTGAAGCGCAGTGGGTCGATCTCCCCTCGCGTCTCCCCGATCTCGGCATGATGCAACCGCTCCCCGGGGACCTGACCGAGGCCGCGGAACCGCCTGCGACGCCATTTCATTGGTGGCGTGCTGTATTGCTCGCCAATCGTCATGGATTGTCCGTTCCACCGCCGCCGAACAACTCCGATGTCGAACTCCTTGCGGCGGTGCACATGGACCAACTCTGGCGCATTGCGCTGCAGCGGCTCGCGAACATGAGCCGCGGTGTCGCAGCGCAGTGCCGCGACATTCTGACTGCAACCGCAAGCGACAACGGGTACCTCTTCGGATGCTGGGCGGTTGACGGCGTTCATGTGGAAAAACTCCTTGCGACGCTGCTCGATGAAACCCTGCCGCATGAGAGCGTGGTCCGATACGCCCTGCAATGGTGCGAAGCATCGCCCGGCGGACTTGCTTGGGCGGAGCAGGCTTTCGGCCGCGATGTCGCCGTTGCGATCGCCAATCCATCGCCACAACACGTGCTTGTGTCCTGGCAGTGGGAGGAAAACGACGATGTCCCCTTGGCAACAGATATCCCCGCGGGCAGAACGGCCAGAATCACAGTCGAACGTCCACAACTCATCGATCCATCGCTCTTTGGACCGGTGACGACGACCTCGTTACTGCAACGGCTCAATCTGAACATCGGCGGCCAGCGGTTGTCGCTTCCCTTCACACCCACAGTCATCGAGGCGATACCTCCTTCCGTGTCACTGCCCGCACTACACCCGACATGGACACTTCTTGACCTTCGTCGCGGACGCCCCGGACTCCCCGCCACACCAACATCCGTTGAAGTCCGAAAGGTCATGGGCCGCTGGGAAGTGTTCGCGATCTGCACCTATCCGGGCAGCGAGACTCCACTTCCCGGAATACTGGCCGACCTTGGGATGCTCGCCGGGACGGAGGCGTTCACCATTCTCTGCACCCGCGATGGGAACCCCTGTGCCAACCTCGATGACGCGGTCGCAGTGCTGTCAATCACGCCCCAGAGCCATCGACTCTATCGCGGTATAGACGATGGATCGCTCGAGGTACACCAGCACGCCGCCGCCAGCCAGTGGCGAATTCGGGTCGTGCTCCCACCCACTTGGATGCCCGATTCCAGGCTTCGTCTTGCCTTCATGCGGTCGCACGGCGACTCCTCCGACATCGAAACCGGGCCTCTCCCCTGCGTCCCGTGGCACATTGTGCCCGCACCGGCGATCATCAAGTTGGATGCATGGGATCGAATTGAACGGGTGCCGATTACGACGCCTCACTAACCGCACCGTGGATTGCGTGTATGCTCTCCCTCCCCCCAAAGGAGGATTCGAATGAATATTCGGTTGCTGACCCACACACTCATCGCCGTCACACTGGCGGCTGTCACGACGGTCGCACCGGCCAACGCTGTTGCCGATCACAAGCCAATCACGCGTGAGCTCATACAACTGCTCGACGCCAACCCGGACATTCAGAACATGCTGGAGTCTTCGCTCGCAGAGGCGAAGCAAGCCAACCCGGATCGAGCCACCAATCCAGCACAAAATCTAACCGAGTACTTCGACTTCATCGACCGTGCTGTTGATCTCGTTCCGCAGGATATACTCGACAACCCAAAGAGCATGATTCGTGATCAGATCCTGCAAAGCATCTGCTACTTCTACTTCATCGTGGATCAGCCGCTTCCGGAACTGGAAAACAAGGGCCTGTTCCGAAACACGATCCAGTACTACCCACCTTTCGCTTCGTGGCTGCGGGACTTCGCAGATGCGTGGGGCCAGTTTCTGGATACGGAGGCATCGTGGAGCGAGACGACCTACCAGGAATTTCTCAACGATCCGCGGTTCGGATTGAAAAGAGGGTGGTACGAGTCCCCGTCTCATTGGAGCACCTTCAATGAGTTTTTCTCGCGATACCTGAAGTCCCCGGCCGCTCGGCCCATCGCTTCGCCCGGCGATGCCTCGGTCGTCACATCCCCGGCCGATTCGGTTCCCCAGGGCGTGTGGGCCATCGACGCGGATTCCAATATTGGAGTTGAGAGTGGATTGAAGGTGAAGTTGACTCGGTTCTTCAACATTGAAGATCTGCTCGGCAAGAACAGCAAGTACAAGGATGCCTTCGCCAATGGCGTCCTGACGCACACCTTCCTCAATGTCAATGACTACCACCGCTATCACTTCGCGGTCGGCGGCACCGTCAAGGAAACGGGGAAACTGGTCCGCAATGTCTCGCTGGAGGTTGCGTGGAGCGCCGAAAAGGGGCGGTATCTTCCCATTGACTCGACGGGCTGGCAGTTCTCTCAGGCGCTCGGCTGGGCCATCGTTGACACGGGCGAGTACGGCCTGGTCGCCCTTGTCCCCATGGGTATGGCCCAGGTGTCATCGGTCAACTTCGAGGACAATGTCAAGCCGGGTTCCGTGCACAAGAAGGGTGACATGCTCGGTACATTCTTGTTTGGTGGTTCAGACTTTGTCATGCTTTTCCAGGACCGCGCCGGTTTTGCGTTGACCGCACCGGAAGATCATCAGCATGTCGCGAAGCCCGGGTCGGACCATGTTCGCAAGGTCACCTCGTACCAGCACATCCACATGGGTGAAGCGTATGGCGTCCTGCGGGGCAAGAACGACTGATCTCTCGCTCAGAAACGGAACCTTGCCATCAGGCCGATGCCGCCGGCAGGATCGTAATCAGCACCCTGCAAAGGCGCGCCGCCAGCGGCAATCGCCTTGACATGGCCACTGAGCGACAGCCCTGTGAGCAATGACACATCCACCGAATCGGAGGGGTGCCATGTTGCGCGGAAGAACAGCGGCCAACTCGTTGCTTCGCCAACACCCCCGGGCGCAAAGCCATCGGTGTCAAGGCGAAATCGGTTGTACTCGTAGGCCAACCCGACGCCGAGCGACCAGTCCTTTCGTGGGGTCCACACAAGTTCACCGCCGGTACGGCTGCCGAACCGAGTGGTAATGTCGCTGGTGAGCCGCAGTTGATCAGTGATGTTCCAGTTCACCACGATGATCGGATAGAAGCGGTCGCTGTCCTCAAGTTGCCCGAGCACACCGACACCCGCACCGAGCGTGAGATCCTTGTTGAGCGAATGGGCCAGACCGATCATGCCGCCGACAACAACCGAGTCAGAGGCCGATACACCGGACTCCCCGCTCCACCTCACGACCGGACCACCAAAGATTTGTGTTTGATCATCGGTCGCATGCGTCCACTGCAATGCAATATCGGCCGTTTCCACATCCGACCAGGGATCGAGGGCACCCAATCCTGTGCCGGTGAAATCCCACGCGTCATGTTCAAAGCCAAATCGAAGAAGAAAGGAATCTTCGCTGGTCACTTCCGCATCGAGCCGAACCTGCCCACCGAACCGATCGACCGCCACATCCCCGCCACCGTCCAACGATGAGTCAAACTGATGAATGAAGTGTGTGTCGAGCGTTACGTCTACGGGTGTCGCAGCAAGAATGGCGGCGGCGAGCAGGTACATGATGGAATCTCCGATCAAGCAGTCGCTGTTGGAAGTGTTTCGATGAGGTTGAGAAGCACATCATCAGTCGATACGCCCTCTGCGTCGGCTTCAAAGTTCAGGATGCACCTGTGTCGCAGGGCGGGCAGGACGGTGCGCCGGACATCGTCAACTGACACGGTTGGTCTGCCCTCAAGCATTGCGCGAACCTTGCCAGCGAGCACAAGCGTTTGCGCAGCACGAGGTGATGCGCCGAACCGGAAGTACGCGTTGACATCCGGCGTTGCAAGTTCGCGGCCTGGATGTGTTGCCAGAACACATCGAACGGCGTAATCCTGTACATCGGCATCGATGGGCACGGCCCGTATCTGTTGTTGATGATGCAGAATGGCATCTCCATCCAGCACCGCGGCTACCTGCTCGCTCTTGCCAGTCGTTGTGCGATTGATGATCTCCATGAGGTCATCACGGCTGGAATACCCGACCTCCAATTTGTAGAAGAACCGGTCGAGTTGGGCCTCGGGGAGCGGGTAGGTGCCTTCCTGCTCGATGGGATTCTGTGTTGCCATGACGAAGAAGGGTCGATCGAGATTGTGCGTCTGGCCACCTACGGTGACGGATCGCTCCTGCATGGCCTCAAGCAACGCCGACTGCGTCTTGGGGGTTGCGCGGTTGATCTCGTCAGCCAACACAATCTGGGAAAACAGCGGGCCGCGGCGAAATTCAAAATCGCGGGCGCCGTCGCTTTCCGCCACGACGGTGGTACCGGTGATGTCAGCGGGCATGAGGTCTGGCGTGAACTGAATCCTTGAGAAGTCCAGATGCAGCGCTTCGCTGAGCGTTCGAATAAGCAGTGTCTTGCCGAGCCCGGGCACGCCTTCAAGAAGGGCATGGCCGCCGGCAAAGAGACAGATCAGGACGCCGTCGACAATTTCCTCATGACCGACAATGACCTTGCCGATTTCGGAACGGATCGCCGCGTAGTCAACCTGAAAATCTCTTGCAGTTGCGGTTTCGCCGGACATGGGGGCACGATAGCACGATTCCCGCGAAGGCCGGATACCTGCGTCACTCCGCCTTCTCAATCATCCAATACTCAAGTTCAATCGGTGCCTGACGGCCGAAAATGGTCGCCAACACGCGAACGAGTCCCTTGTCTGGAACGACCTCGTCCACCGTACCTTCGTATCCCTGGAACGGGCCTTCCTTGATGTTGACATGATCGCCCTTCTCGAACTCCAGTTTCACTTCGGCCACATCCTCCGGCCGCTGCGAGTCGAAGAGCATCTTGTCAACTTCATCCGGCGACATCGGTGTCGGACGACCAGCGGTGCCCACGAAGTCGCCGACTCCGGTGGTTTCCTTGATCAGGAAGAACACATCCTGCGGAATGCGGCCTTCTTCAAGCCGCATCTCGACGAAGATATACCCGGGATAGAGTTTGGTTTCCGTAATGCGTGCCTTGCCGTCCTTCGACAGTGTCCGGCTCTTTTCCGTTGGCACCATGATGTTGCCGACCAGGTGCTGCATACCCTCGATCTGAACCTTCTTCTCCAACGCGTCCTTGACATAATCTTCTTTGTTGGAGGCAACCCGGAGCACGAACCAGTTCATGCCCTCCCGGGTTCGCACAGTTCCTTCAGTAGATTCGCTGGCAGTCACAGCCTCTACCCCTTCGGGTTGTACAGTTGGCTGCTCAGTATTCGCTTCAAGATCGGTCATTGCTTGCATCTCCGCTGCCATGCACCATGTCATGTTGATCGCAGCACATTGATCCACTGAAAGAACGCCGAGAAGGCGAGGTCGAAGACCTGACAGAACGCCGCGATGAAAGCCGTCAGCAGAATCACCAGAACCGTTGAACCCTGAATCTCGCGGCGGGTCGACCAGTTCACCTTCTTCATTTCGCCCTCGGTGGCGATCATGAAGTCGACGGTCTTTGGCTTGCGACCGATCAGATACCACCCAATCAGGCCACAGATGATCATGGCGACGATCGCAACGGCTGCCTGGAAGAACACCGGCTCGATTTCGCCGACGCGTACGCCCGCGACCTGGTCCCAAAGCCAGACGACACCCATGAGTACAACGAGTCCGAGACCGATTGCGGACATGAGCCGCACCCAGTATCCCTGTCCCTGTTTGTAGATGCCTGCTGCCATTGCCGCTCGTTCCTCATCTCCAGTCTGGTGCCCGCGTGTGTGCGTGGGCAAACACGCCGGGAGTGACTCGAACACTCAACCTGCGGATTTGGAATCCGCTGCTCTGCCAATTGAGCTACCGGCGTCCGTTGAAATTCACTTCCGCTTGATCTTGTGGAGGGTGTGCTTGCGAAGTCTCGGACAGAATTTCTTGAATCCGTCCTTCAACTTCTCGTCGATGCCACCCTTCACCCGAATGCTCGTTCGATAGTTGAGATCGCCTGTTTCCGTGCACTGGAGCCAGACGAATTCTCGATCTGCGGCCCTTTTCGCCATCGTCTTGCCTCCTGATTCTGGCTGCGCCTCGGGCTGCACAAGCAGCCCGAGGCCAAGCCTTCATTACTCGATGATCTTGGTCACAACGCCGGAGCCGACAGTTCGACCGCCTTCGCGGATCGCGAATCGGAGTCCTTCTTCCATCGCAATCGGCTTGCCTTCAAGGTCGATCGCCATCTGCACATTGTCGCCGGGCATGCACATCTCGGCACCGCCGAGAAGGTCCAGTTTTCCGGTGACATCCGTCGTTCGGAAGTAGAACTGTGGCTTGTAGCCGGTGAAGAACGGCGTGTGCCGTCCGCCCTCTTCCTTGGTGAGGATGTAGACCTCGGCCTCGAACTTGGTGTGCGGCGTGATGCTGCCGGGCTTGCAGAGCACCTGGCCTCGCTCGATGTCGTCCTTCTCAACGCCACGCAGCAGGCATCCAACATTGTCGCCGGCCTGCGCGTCTTCGAGAATCTTCTGGAACATCTCGACACCGGTGACGGTGGTCTTTCGGCTCTCGTCTGCAAGACCGACGATCTCGATCTCGTCGCCGACCTTGACCTGACCACGCTCGATTCGACCTGTCACAACCGTGCCGCGGCCTTTGATCGAGAACACATCCTCGACGGGCATGAGGAACGGCTTATCCGTCTCTCGCTCCGGCTCGGGAATGTACTCGTCACATGCCGCCATGAGTTCGTCGATGCTGGCACATACCTCGTCGTCGGTACCCTCGGACTCCAGCGCCTTGAGGGCGGAGCCACGGATAATCGGGATGTCATCGCCGGGGAAGTCGTACTTGTCGAGCAGTTCACGAACTTCCATTTCGACGAGTTCGAGGAGTTCTTCATCATCGACCATGTCGCACTTGTTCAGGTACACGACGATTGCCGGAACACCGACCTGACGGGCGAGCAGGATGTGCTCGCGAGTCTGCGGCATCGGACCGTCGGATGCAGCAACGACGAGAATCGCGCCGTCCATCTGGGCCGCACCGGTAATCATGTTCTTGACATAGTCAGCGTGACCGGGGCAGTCGACATGAGCATAGTGACGGTTTTCCGTCTCATACTCCTGATGGCTCGTGGCGATGGTGATGCCGCGGGCCTTCTCCTCAGGAGCGTTGTCGATCTGGTCAAACGCCACGCTGTCGCCGAGGTTCTTGGAAGCCTGCCTGGCGGTGATCGCCGCAGTCAATGTCGTCTTGCCGTGATCGATGTGCCCGATCGTGCCGATGTTGACGTGGGGCTTGTTTCGAACAAAGGTTTCCTTGGCCATCGCAGAGAATCTCCGTGCTGTTGGGGGCCGGCCTGGTCGTTGCCGGCGCGGGCCATTTTCAAACTGTCCTGTCCATGTCTCCGATCCGACGGGGACACATCGTTGATTGTTGCCGGCCGCCGCAGACGATCCGCGCCGACCCTTCTCAAGCCACCGACGGGACTTGAACCCGTGACCTCACCCTTACCAAGGGTGTGCTCTACCACTGAGCTACGGTGGCAGTTTCGGGACCCAAGCACCGCAAGGTGCGTGCTGTGCCCATCCATGGCTGAGAGTCGGCATCCTGCCGGGATGAAAAACCCGCCCCAAATGGGACGGAAAGGGAGAGTCTACCGAAACCCTGCCGGTTGGCAAGTCTGGGTGTGGGATTTGGGAGATACCGCCGGTCCTGGCAGGCCATCAGCGTGTTTGAGCGGCCTACTGGATCAATTTCGACGGTGCAGCCGCTCGACCCGGTATCCCCGGCCCTGCAGGGTGCCCGGGAAGGGCCAATCCTCAGAACCGTCGTTGAGACCGAGGCTGGACCATGGAGCCTGTTGTTCCACATGCCCATCGAGCAGCAACAGGAAACAGGCCCCGTTGTTGCCACCGTAGCGATAGTCGATCTGGCCAAGGGCCTCATCACCATCGCCACCTCCCATGCTGTCCTCTGAAACAAAGGACTGGCCGAAGTCGTACGTCCACGGCTCCTCTTCCAAAGCGATCGTCTCGCCGGCAACGGAGTCCACCAGATAGATGGATCGGTTCGGGGCCTTGATCATGCCGTTGGTGTAGTACCTGTCCACCGTGGAAGTACCTGTTCCAAGGTCGCTCTCGCTGCGGGCATCGAAAAAGTCGTTCGCGGCAAAGTAGCCGGGAAGGCCGCGTTCATGCGCGCCGGTGCCGAACGGGAGCGGAAGGGCAGGTTGTTCACGAGGGAGGTAATCGCGTGTGTTCTCGATGCGCGATCGGAAAGGATGTTCAAAGCCTTCATGTTCTTCGAAGATTGAGGCATCCGGCGAATCGGTTTCCCATGTGAGATGATCGGCATCCTCCTCTTCACGGTCGCGGAGACCGTAGGTCACATGCATGCTGTTGTCGGTCCAGAGAATGTCCGTCCACGTGCCGCGATATTGCAACGAACCAAGGTGTTCGTCGTTGCGAACCCTGATCTGTTCGCCGCCGGCAACCTCATCCGAAAAATCGAACTGGCTGGGCAGCACGCGGTCTTCATTGTCACCGGACCACGCCTGCATCCAGGTGGCGATCTGCCGAAGGCCGTTTTGAGTTTCGGCGGTGCGGGCGGCATCACCACTGCCTCGAACCGCCGTGAGGATGAGCGCAGCAAGCATGCCGATGATCACAATGACCACCAGCAGTTCCACCATCGAAAATCCACGTGTGCGTGTGTTCATCCGCATGAGAACTCAGGGGGAAGTGTAGGCGCAGTGATCAGTCGAGGTTCATGGTCATGAGGAATTCAGCGTTGGAACTGGTCTTGGTCAGCCTGTTACGCAGTAATTCCATGGCTTCCACTGCACTCATGTCGCTGACGACCTTGCGAAGGCGAGTGACAAGATCATGTTCCTTTGGATCCAACAACAACTCTTCACGCCGCGTTCCGGATGCAGCGATGTCAATGGCGGGCCAGATTCGCTTCTCCACGAGTTTCCGCGTGAGATGCAGTTCTGAGTTGCCGGTGCCCTTGAATTCCTCGAAGATCACCTCGTCCGCCTTGGAACCTGTATCGACAAGTGCGGTGCCGATGATCGTCAGCGATCCGCCGTCCTCAATGTTTCTCGCCGAGCCAAAGAACTTCTTTGGTTTGATGAGCGCCTGTGTGTCGACACCGCCGGTGCCGATCTTTCCCGTGTTCGGCGTCGCGTTGTTGTAGCCCCGTGCGAGCCGTGTTATCGAGTCCATGAGGATGACGACATTTTCGCCGAACTCAACCATGCGCCGGGCCTTTTCCATGACCATCTCGGCAACCTGAATGTGCCGCGATGCCTGCTCGTCGAATGTACTGGCAACCACCTCGACGGTGTCGGGTGTGCTGCGGCGGAAGTCGGTGACTTCCTCGGGTCGTTCGTCGACCAGAAGGACAATGACATGCACATCTGGATGATTCGCCGCAACCGCGTTTGTGATCCGCTGCAACAAAACCGTCTTGCCGGTTCTAGGTGGAGCAACAATGAGCGCTCGTTGACCGAATCCCAGCGGAGCGACGAGGTCGATCACGCGGGTTTCGATGATGTCCTGCGTTGTTTCGAGGTGAATGCGTTCGTCCGGATGAAGGGGCGTGAGATTCTCGAAGGTCAGTACATCGTTGGCGACCTTCGGATCTTGCCCGTTTATCGCTTCCACGCGGAGCATTGCGAAGTAGGTCTCGGTCTCCTTGGGTGGACGAATGAGGCCGCGAATGATCTGGCCCTTCCGAAGACAGAACCGTCTGATCTGGGACGGACTGACATACACATCGTCGGGCGAAGCGAGGTAGGAGTATTCTGGGCTTCTAAGAAAGCCGAATCCATCGGGCATGATTTCAAGCGTGCCCTCACCGATCATCAATCCCTGTCGAGTCGCCTGCGCTTTGAGGATCTCAAAGACGAGCTTCTGCTTGGGCATGTCCGACCAGTTCTCGATCTTTTCTTTTTGCGCGACCTTGGCGATCTCCTTCGCCTTCATGTGCTGAAGGGAGGCGAGGTCATAGCCGTCTTTCTTTGCTTCGTCGTATTTCTTCTGGGCGGCCGCGGTCAGTTTCTCGTCCAGTGATGCTGCCTCGGCTTCCAAGGCCTCGTCGCTTGGTACTTCGCCGGGGTGCAGGGTCATGACTGCAACACCGCCGGGACTCTTCTTGCCGCGCCTTCGTCTCTTCTTAGCCATCGTTGTCAAACTCTCTCTGTCCTGGACGGAGGCCGGCGTGCTTCGGCGCACCGTGAGATCCGTCGCGTGTGTCAATCAAGAATGGAGGGGAACTATGTGAATGTGCGCGGCCGATGAGGTTGCAGGCCGTTACACGATGTCGGGGGGGTCGAGCGCGGTCCGCAGGACCGCCTCAAGTGCGGCGATGACCTCCGCCTTGAGCGAAGTTTCATCACCGTCGTTACACAGGACATGATCGGCTCTGGATCGCTTTTCGTCAAGGCTTACCTGCGTTTCTTCCCGGCGGGCGAGTTCAGCCTTGTCCCACCCCCGTGCCGCGTGGACACGCTCTTGCCGCCGAGGAAGGCTGGATTCGACATGCAAAATCGCGTCGCACTGCTCCCCAAGCCCTGCTTCGAGCAGGAGCGGAGCGTCGATAACCAAGGCCCTTGTGTCGGGTGGAGCAGTTGAAAAACAGGCGTGCCGTGCCCGCTCCACTCTTGGGTGAATCAGGGCTTCGAGGCGACGGCGGTCATCGTCGTTCGCAAAGACGATGTCGGCTACAACGGCGCGATCGACCTTGCCTGCATCGTCCAGCGTGCGGTCGCCCCACCAACGGACAAGTTCTTGTTGAACTCCAGGATCATCAAGTGCCTCCTGCGCCGCTCGGTCTGCGTCGGACACGACGCATCCGAACTCCTGCAGCATGGCTGCGACCGTGCTCTTGCCAGAAGCGATGCCGCCGACGAGGCCGATGACAGGCGGGCGATGGGTCATTGCACGAGCCGCGACCAGCGGGTCTGCGCTCCTTCGTCCTTGATGGCGACGCCCATGTCCGTCAGTTCGGCGCGAATGCGATCTGCCTCATCCCAGTCCTTGGCTGCGCGGGCGGCGTTACGGGCCCCGATGAGTTGTTCAACACGGGCAGTGTCGATGTCGCCGGTGGTGCCAGTGCCCAGATCGAGTACGCCAAGCACCTGGTCCATCTCCATCAACGCAGCAAGTTCGTCGCGGGGAATTGGTTGGTCAGGTGGACTCGATGTGTCGTACTCGCTGATGCCTTCGTTCAGCGCACCGACGGCACCGGCAACATTCAGGTCGTCGCACATGGCCGTCATGAATCTGTCCTGCGCGGCCCGTAGAGGGCCAGCGATGCCATCGGCAGTGGCGTACTGCTCCAGCCAATGGCGAAGTCGTTGCCAGCGATCAATCTGTCGCTGCGCATCGCGAAGACCCTGCAGTGTGAAGTTGGCATTTGACCGGTAGTGCGTGCGAATGAGTTCGATGCGAATAGCAGCCGGGGATGCGCCCTTGGCGATGAGATCGCGCACCGTGTAGAAGTTGCCCTTGCTCTTGCTCATCTTGCCGCCGTCGACCAGCAGGAAGCGCGTGTGGTACCAGTATTTTGCGAAGTATTCGTCGCCGGTCGAGCACCGCGACTGGGCAATCTCGCATTCGTGGTGAGGGAAGATGTTGTCTTCTCCGCCGCTGTGGATGTCGATCTCGTGTCCCAGAAGTGCAGCGGCCATGGTGGAACACTCAAGGTGCCAGCCGGGGTACCCCTCGCCCCAGGGACTGGGCCAACGCATGATGTGCGTGGCATCAGGCTTCCAGAGCATGAAGTCGGCGGGATGTCGCTTGATGGCCTGGGTCCCCATGTCCACGCGGCCGCCTTCGCCGCTGCGGATGGCTTCCAGCGTGTTACCGGAAAGGAGCCCATAGTCGGGGAACGACTGCACATCGAAGTACACGACACCGTCGGCAGCGACATAGGCGTGGCCTCGATCGATGAGCGACTGGACCATGGCAATCATTGGCTCAATGAATCCGGTAGGTCTCGGCATTCGGCTCTCGCCATCCTGAACTACCTTCATGCCGAGTAAGGCTGCGTCTTCAAGGAACGCGTCGGCGTAGAACGCGGCGACCTCGAAGGGGTCTTCCGGGTCGATGTCAGTGTCCTTGGGGAGCGTGCCGGCCTTCTTCGCAGCGGACAGCCGATCGGCAGCGACCTGCATCTTGTCTTCGCCGCCGCCGTCCGCGACCGTGTCCTCGGTCATGTGTCCCACATCCGTGATGTTCATGACCTGTTGCACTTCGAATCCGAGTGCCTCAAGAGTCCGCCGCAGGACATCCGCGTTGAGAAAGGCGCGAAAATTGCCAATGTGCGCGTAGTCGTACACCGTCGGTCCGCAGGTGTAGAACGACACCTTCCGCCCGGCGGGATCCAGCGGCACAAATGCCTCCGTTTCCCCACTCAGCGTGTTATGAAGCCGAAGTTGCATGCGCTGTTCAGTGTACCTGCGTCCGCCTCACTCGCCCGCTGGCAACCCACCGCACATAATTGTGACTGTCACCTTTTTGCGGTTTGGCTGGGGCCGAAGGGCAGTGGTGCAGCGGATCTGCGATGCCCTGCTGGTTTGACTGGGGCGATGTTCGCGCCTCGCCGATATCGACCGGCCGAATCACGTCGCCTCAGCACCGCGAAAAAAGGCCGCAGAAGTGACAGTCACTGTCTACAGTGGGGTTCCATGTACGAGGGTTTTTTCGAAGATCAGACGGCGCTGGTGACAGGTGGGTGCGGTTTCATCGGGTCCCATGTCGCGGAGCGATTGACGCAATTGGGCTGCACGGTGCGGGTACTCGACGACTGCAGCAGTGGGTTCCGTCGGAATCTCGATGGAATCGACGCGGCCGTATTCGAAGGCTCGATACTCGATGACACCGCGCTTTCCGCGGCCATTGAAGGATGCGACCTCGTCTTTCATTTCGCAGCCATGGTGTCCGTCCAGCAGAGCATGGAGCATCCGAGATCATGCTTTGACATCAACCTCACCGGGACGCGCAGGGTACTGGAGGCCGCGGTCGGGGCAGCGTGTAACCGCGTCGTCTTCGCCGCGTCGTCTTCGGCGTATGGACCACATGCACCCACGCCCAGCCGCGAGGACCTGCCGACCAATCCAACCACGCCGTACGCCGCCAGCAAAGTCGCCGCCGAAGCAATGGTGTCCGCATGGGCGCACTGCTATGCACCGGACACCGTGTCGCTGCGGTTCTTCAATGTGTTTGGTCCCCGTCAGGATCCGCACTCGCCCTACGCCGCCGTCATCGCCGCGTTTGCAGAAGCGTTGCAATCGGGAAACAGTCCCGTCATCCACGGTGACGGCACGCAGAGCCGCGACTTCGTACCCATCGAGGATGTTGTACACGCATGCCTGCTCGCCGCCGCAAGCCGGGCGCCCCTCGGCGGCCGCGTCCTCAACATCGGCACCGGCCTGCCCCATGACTTGCTCTCCACGCTCGCCACCATGCAGGAGATTCTTGAAACAACCGCGCAGCCGCGATTCGAACCGCCACGACTGGGCGACATTCAACACTCGCTGGCAGATATTGGCGCCGCACAAACCTCGCTTGGCTACGAGCCGCTCGTGTCTTTCGAGGAAGGTCTTTCCCGGCTCTTGACCGGACGAGCCGGATTGCCGGCATAGACCGTCCACGCCTCAAGATCGCGCACCGCAACACCGCGGGCACCGAGCACCACACCCTCTCCGATCGTCACATCCGGCCCCACAAATACATCCGCCGCAAGCCACACATCATCACCAATCGAGATCGGTGGCCGCATGAGCGGCATGTCGACTCGGTCATAGTCATGCGTCCCAGCACACATGTGCGCGCCCTGAGACACCGAGACCCGTTCTCCAATTGTCACGCTCCCGAGGCAATAAGCGATGACGCGATCACCGAGGCAACTGTTGCGGCCCATGGTCAGGTTCCACGGGCACTCAACCCGAACACTTCGTCGAATGACGCAGGTCGGGTCAACTGATGCGCCAAATCGATTGAGCAGAAAGACCCTCCACCAATTGCAGGTGTGGAATGACCAGCGAAAAACCGTGCCTTGCACCACGGCCCACAACAGTCTGGCGACCTTCTCGCCCGCCGAATAGGGGCTCACGTGTCTGTCCTGCGGCTTCACGACATTGACTCCTCGTTTCGAAGCTCAACCAGATTCAGAGTAATGAGAAACTCGTAGAAGGAAATGAAAACACAGAACCGAAGACCGGTAAGCCCATCGAGAAAACCCATTCGCAGCACATACATCCACAGGAACCTGCAGAGCCACTTTGCCGGCAGGCGTGGATAGACATGTCGCTTGATCCACCGTCGCCGCCGCTGCATGTCGCCGTCAATCGACGAACTCTGCTCATCCTGCGAAAGGATGGCCGCAGCTTCCAACTCGGCATACCGCACATGCTTCGCAAGATACACGGCAAGGCCACGCCGATCCCAGTGTTCCATGTGCCCGCGGAAAGCGCCCACTTTTCCGTCAACAACCATGTGTTCGTGCACCGCACGATCCTCATACCGAGCCAAACCCCGCTTGAAGAATCGCACATTCCAACTCGGGTAGTACCCACAGTGCCGAATCCGCTTCCCAAGGAAGATGAAGTACCGGTTCACATTGAACGCCGACTCCTCTACTGTCGCAGGGTCCCGCGATGACACAGCAAGCATCTCATCACGCAACTCCGGCAGCACTGATTCGTCCGCATCCAGAAAAAACACCCAATCGGAGGTCAGAGGAAGATTGTCGATCGCCCAATTCTTCTGCGCCGCGTGGCCGAGCCATGACTGTTCAACAACCTCGGCACCCTGGTCTCTTGCAATCTCCACAGTCCGATCGGTTGAACCGGAATCCACGACCCAGACCCGCTTTGCCCAGGGCACAACGCTGGCGAGCGCATACGGAAGGTTTTCTTCCTCATCACGAACAGGGATGATGACCTCGATTCCTGACATCATGCGACTCCGTGCAGCGTGCGAGGTGATCGCGGTGCCGCCGGTTCACCTGTGCAAATCTTCCACGCTGGAAGCCGTCCGTCCACCAGACCTCGTGCGCCGACGACTACGCCCTGCTCCAGAAAAGCGCCCGGCATCACGACCGTATCGGCGGCGACCCAGCAGTCATCTTCGACATGTATCGCATCCGCTCGGGCAGATCCCGGCCCTTCAATACTGGTCAACAACATGGCGTGCTGGCTGATGACGCACCTCGCACCGATGTCAATGATCTCTCGCGAGTCCAGAAACGCGCCATCACCGATCACGGTCAGCGTTCCCGCCGCGGCATTCCATGGCTGTGTGACCCAGGCGCTTCGGCGAATGCGCATGCGCCGACCGCACGACATGCCGAAGAGTCGCAGCAAGCCCCGGCGCACCGGATACGCTGGTTGAGGGGTGAGAAAAAAGACCACCCGCCCGACCAGAGGCCACAACATGGCTCGAATCGCACTCACGGTACGACTTTCGCTGGATTCCCACGAACTTCGGCGGAATCCGGGATGTCGCTGTACACGCTCGCACGCGGCCACACAACGCAGTTTTTTCCCACCGTCACGCCCGGCGCAATGTATGCGTCCACGCCAATGAACGACCCATCGCCTATCGAAATCGGTGGGCGTTCCAACGGAAACCGTGTGTCCCGCATGTCATGAGAACCCGCGCAGAGGTGCGCTCGAATGTCCACGCGAACACCGGTCCCGAGCGTGATCGGTCCGAGCGAGTACAAGATCACACGCTCCGCAACCTGGCAGTGATCACCCATATCGATGTTCCAAGGAATGGTGATCTCCACTCGCCCCGCAAGTACGCAGTCTCGACCGACTTTCCCACCGAAGAGACGGAGCAGCGACGGGCGATAACGCGGAAGACAGAACCAGAGCACCCGCCCAATCGTCCCCCAAAGCAACCGTACCAACCGCTGCCGAAGCGTCCACGCGGTCCGCCGCTGGGGCGGCGCCTCTGCCATCGCTTTGCCGGGGCTGGCGTCGGGCGTAGGAGATGTGTCGTTCACTGGTGCCATATCGATCCTGCTCTGTTGTATCGGACCACTACCTGCAGCAGGCTGCACAGAATCGCCACGGCCATCCTATGATGCTCCCTCGCCGCAGCACGGGGCCCCAAAGGCACGCCTCAGCAGACGATTCCCCACACCATGACCACGAAAAAGGACGCCATTCGCGTCACCATTCTCAATCAGTACTACGTGCCGGATGTGGCGTCCACCGGCCACCTTCTGCACGAACTGGCCAATCATCTGGCCAAACGAGGTGACGATGTCCATGTGATCGCGTGCATTCCCTCCTACGGACCACCCGACACGTGGCAGCCAGCACCGCGAAAAGAATTCGCCGAGGGCGTACATGTGCGTCGAATGCGCACCACGCGGTTCAGCAAAGACAGTATTCCAGGCCGGGTACTGAACTCCATTACATTTCTTGTGCCTCTGTTCTTTCGGATGCTGTTCCGGCGACGCAATGACCATGTCTACCTCTATACGACGAACCCGCCATACCTGGGCATCATTGGTGCCGTTGTCTCTCTGATTCGAAGACATCCCTATGTCATCCTCCTCCATGACAGTTACCCTCAACTTGCCGTTTGGGTCGGCAAGATTCGCAAAGGTGGCATCATCGACCGGCTCTGGCATCGGGCCAATCGACTCATGTACCACCGCGCCAAGGAAACCATCGTCCTCTGTCCAAGCGCCCAGCATCTGGTCTGCGACACATACGACGTGCCTGAATCGAAGGTTCATGTGATCCCCAACTGGGCCGATGCGGAGGGCATTCATCCCATTCCAAAGAGTGACAGCCGGTTTGCGCACAAACACGGCCTTGTCGAACCGTTTGTTGCGCTCTATTCGGGCAATCTGGGGTTGTACTACGAGTTCGAGACTATTCTCGGAGCCGCAGAGCGGCTCCTTGACGACAACTTCCGGCTGGTATTTATCGGCGCTGGTGGTCGCCGATTCTTCATCGAACAGCAGATTAGAGATCGGTCGTTGTCGAACACAATGCTGCTTCCCTACCAACCGTTCGCAACATTGAATGACTCCCTCAACGCCTCGGACGCATCCTTCGTCACCATCGCGGAAGGGATCGAAGGCATCAGTTTTCCATCCAAACTCTATTCATCACTCGCCGTCGGCCGGCCGATCCTTGCCATCTCCGCTGCTCGCTCCGATCTGCGAGACATCATTGAAGGCGGAAACGCCGGTGTCTGGGTAGAACTCGGCGATGCTGACGGACTGGCCGCCGGCATCCGGCGGCTCATGGAAAGCCCAGAACTGTCCGCTGAGATGGGTCGTAATGCCAGAGCGTTGTTCGAAGCGGAATACACAATTATGAAGTGCGCAGGTGAATATCACGATGTGCTTGTCCGCGCGCGTCCGGAGACCGGTTGATGCATGCGCCGCTCCGCGTGTTGTTCGTCACGGAAGACGATCCGCTCTATGTCATCCAGTTTTTTGATGTCTTTCTGACTGAATATCCGCGAGACGAAATTGAGATCGTTGGCATCACTGTCGCCGATGCGTTTCACGAACCGATCTGGAAGACTGCATGGCGCATGTTTCGCTTCTACGGTCCCGTGGACTTCGTAAGGCTCGCCGGCAGATTCACTGGTGCGAAACTCCGAGGAAGATCCATCGCTGCACTTGCTCGCAAGACGGGCATTCCCCTTCTGCCAACGTCCTCCGTCAACGACACGGCGTACCTCGAGCGAGTTTCCGCTTTGCAGCCCGATGTCATTGTCTCGGTCGCGGCACCGGAGATCTTTCGCAAGGATATCCTCGCGATACCCGCCAAAGGATGCATCAACATTCACTCTGGCCAGCTGCCGGTATATCGCGGCATGATGCCCAACTTCTGGCAACTGCTTCACGGCGAGCGGAACGCCGTCATTACCATCCACGAGATGGCAGAGAAACTCGACGCCGGCGGCATTGTCTCAACCCGCGAGTTCCCGCTTCGCGAACGCGATACACTCGATCGAGTCATCGTTGGAACAAAGCAGGAAGGCGCCCGTCTCATGATCGATGTACTGCGAAAACTCGCAACGGCGGACATCGTCGCAGAACCTCTCAACATGGACGATGCGAAATATTTTTCGTTCCCCACAACCGCAGATGTCCGCGCGTTGCGGAAGCGCGGCCATGGAATGCTCTGATATGAATGACATGGCCCCACAACCCGCCGCCGCCATGTCCATCGATGTCGAGGACTGGTTTCAGGTTCAGAATCTCGCCGTCGACCGGGAAAAGTGGGAGACGCAGGAACGACGCGTCGAGCGGAACACCGACCGCATGCTTGAACTGATGGCCGATCGGGGCGTGCGGTGTACCTGCTTCATCCTTGGCTGGATCGCAGATCGTCATCCCGACCTCATCCGGCGCATCGCGGAGGGTGGGCACGAAATCGCCAGCCACGGGTATGGCCACGAACTCATCTACAACCTCTCCGAGGACGAGTTCCGCGAGGACATCCGCAGCACGAAGGCGATTCTGGAGGATCTCACTGGCTGTGAGGTCAAGGGGTACCGAGCCCCCTGTTTTTCCATCACCGACTGGTCGATCGATATTCTCGCTGAGGAGGGATACACCTACGACAGTTCGCAGTTTCCGACGATCGCCCATGATCGGTACGGGCATCTCAGCGGAATGAAGGAAGGTGTGATCATTCAGGAACTTCGACCGGGATTCCACGAGGTGTGTGTTTCATGCCTCTCAGCGGCCGGCCGCAACCTGCCCTGGGCTGGCGGCGGGTACTTTCGACTGCTTCCCTACGGCATCTTTCGCCGAGGCGTTTCGAAGATTCTCCGAAGTGATCCTCCGTATGTTTTCTACATCCACCCATGGGAGATCGATCCCGGTCAGCCTCGGCTCAAGGGGCTCGGTCGCCGCTACGCCTTTCGTCACTATCTCAACCTGAAGAAGTGTGAAGCGCGGTGGTCGCGTCTACTCGCCGACTTCGAATGGAAGACGGTGGGGGAATTGGTCACATAGACTCTTCGCTGCGCCTTAGCGGCCTGCTAGTCCCAGATCACTTCAACATCGTTCTTGTCAACGGCTTCGTTGGTAATCGTCATCCAGGTATCGCCCGAAGCCTCGGGGTTGGCCGGGTCGACATCGATCCAGTCGGTGTTGCAGATGTTGTCCGGGCCAAGGCTCTCACCAGTGACGGGTTGATACGCCACAAAGTCTGGATAGAAAGACTCGACCAAATGCGATGCGCCGTCGCCGCCGATGACCACGCCGTGCCACACTTTCTCGCCACCGTGGAACTTCAGCGTCATGCTTTCAGCGAAGTTTCTCGAATCGCCATCGCGAACACCACGGTTGCCGATCGTCAGATCGCCGGTTCCCGCATTCGTATTCCACTTCATGCGGATGCGCTGGCCGCACAGCGCCTGGTGGGCGTATGAGTTATGGGCTTCGCCGGCGGAAAAGTCGCCGTTGAACGCCGGATCCCAGAAGATATCGTCCCCATCGTATGCAGCGTAGTCATAGACCAGAAGTTCCCGAATCTGAGGATTCACTTCAACTGGGCTGACGCACTGGTCCGGCGTAAAGTACTGCTGGGCGATCATCGCCGACATGAGATTGCCGGTCGTGTTGAGCGTCCAATCTTCGTTGTTTTCATCGGCGATTCGGCTTGGCAAAGGAAAACGCCCTTCATCGCCCGACGCATGCAGCGTCATCGCCTGATGAATCCCGCGGGCCTGCGACATGTCCTTCTTACTCCTCGCCGTCTGCAGTCCTCCGGACAACGCTGGAATCAACAGCGCCAGAAGAAGCAGAATGATGGCAATGACCACCAGGAGTTCCATGAGCGAAAACGCCCGTCTACTTGTCTTGAAGAAGCATGGCATGGCAAGAGCATAGGACAGTTCGCGGTGTCTGACACTTTTTCAACGACCGCGGATCAGCCAGCCCAGTTCCCGCATACCGAGCAATGCCCCCACGATCGCGAAACTGGCCATCCCCGTCGCTGCCATGATCAGGAGAGCAACGACGGACTGGCCCCATGTTCCCCCATCGTTCCAGACAAACAGCCCAACGATTGCCACCATGCCGCCCATGATCGCGGTCGCAATGGCCGATCGAGCCCACGATCCAAGAACCGAAGCATCCACGGGATCATCAACATGCCTCCGCACCATACGCAGCAGAATCGAAACTTGCACCACCGCGCAGATCGCTGTCGACCAGGCCAGCCCCGCTGTCCGAAGTGGTGTCCAGATGAGCGTCATGTTGAGAAGGAGATTGAGCGCGACCACGCCCATGGCCACCCGAACCGGTCTGGCTGCATCATCCTTGGCGTAGAAGGCCCGCACCAGAATCTGGGTCATCGAGTAGGCCCAGATGGCCGGTGCATATCCGAGCAGAATCCACCCGACTTCCGCCGTGTCCGCCGCTGAAAAGAACCCGCCCTGAAACACGGCGGCAGCCAGCGGCTCCCGCACAAGAATCAAGCCGGCACCCGCGGGCAGCCCGATGAATACGACCAGTCGCAGACCGCGTCGCAAAGTGTCCGCAAAGGCGTCGGGGTTTTTCGCTTGGCGGGCAAGCATCGGAAATGCGGCCGTCGCAACGGCGATGCCAAATACGCCCAAGGGGAACTGGTAGAGCCGCTGGGCAAAGGACAGCGAAGCCATTGCGCCATCCTGCAACGGGTACAGCACGCCGCCAATTGTGTCGCCGAAGAGCAAGGGCCAACTTGCAATGCCTCCATCAATCAGCGTGTTGAGTTGCAGCGTCCCGATGCCGACGATCATTGGAAGGGTTCGCCGCACGACCTTACGCATTGCAGCGGAAGCAGGTGCCATGGTTCGGGTCCACCAGGAGGTGCCCCGAAGTGCATGCAGGCACCACAGAACTTGCAACACACCGCCGACCACAACCGATGCCGCAACGATGCCGATGGCGAGGCGGGTTGGCGCACCGTCGTACAAGTGCCATCCGAGGACCGCAGTGATCATGCTGCCGTTCAGAATGATGGGAGCGGCCGCGGGTGCGCCAAAGCGATTGTGCACATGCAGCATTGCCGACAACATCGCCACTATGCAAATCAGCGGCGCATAGGGCAGCGTGATCATGGCAAGCCAGAGTGCCTCGGAGGGTTCATCCTGCATTGCCACCAGCGATGCGAGCACAATTTCACCGAGGATCACGATGATCCCCAGCACGATCGCCAGCGATGCCATCAACAGTGACGCCAGCGATTTCGCAACGGCCGGGTCATCACGCTCCAACTCCGTGTAGACCGGAAGGAAGGCGGCCGACAACGCTCCTTCGCCAAAGAGGCGGCGAAAGAGGTTCGGAATCATGATCGCAAAGTAGAGCGAGGACGAAAGCCCGCCCGCCCCGAAAATTCGGCTGATTGCGCCATCCCGCACCAGTCCCGTGCATCTGCTGACCAGCGTCAGCAGCGAGATCGTTCGCGTGTTGCGCTCAAGGTGTTGCGGCACGGTGTCAGACACCCATCGGCGGTTGTGGGGAAACGGCTCGAATCACGCGGCTCCACGAGACCCGCGCGCTCAGCGTCATGAGAAAAAGACCGCCGACCCAGGACCCCAGGCCGATGACGGGAAAGAGAAGCAGGCCGGCTATGCATGCTCCGACGGCGGCGAGCCACGACAACGACCCCGGCCACTTCGGCGGAGCAATTGCGACGGCGACGAGTGCCAGAGATGTCGAAACCAGCCCTGCCGCCAACGACAGCGGTGTGTTGCTCGCTCCGGACATCGCCCGCACCAACGACCACACGACGGCAGCCACGACCAGCGTCATGATGACCGACAACATCACAAGGGGAACCCAGTTCGTCCCCTTGGCGAGCAGGCGATCCACACGGTCTCGCGTGCTCGACATGGCGGGACTACCCAGGGCGCCCATCCAGGCACTCGCTGCCAGAATGCCCAATTCGCCCGAGAGAAGATCGGCGGGGCTGAACGGTCGACCCAGCGGCAGAAACGCCTGCGTCACTTCGTCGAAGAGGGCCCACAGGGAAACGACGGCCCATACGGCAACGGGATGGCGAAACCAGCCGGAACTCCAGAGCGAAAAAGCCATGATCCCGAAACAGGCGAAGTGAAGAAGTTTGTCCGGGGCTTTGTGCTCACCGGTGTCGATCGCCATCTGTGGCCAGTGCGTCGCCACGGTGATGGCAACAAACCACACAACGAAGGCAACACGCCAGTTGCGGCGAGCGGCTTCACGAAGGTTCATGGCTGAGAGATTCATCCACCTGCGGCGACATGCCAAGATTCGCTAGATCTCTCCCCAGAGCGCGGTAGTCGTTCGCACCTGCGCAGTCGGGCTCGTAATCAAAGATCGTCTTTCCGAAACTCGGCGCCTCGGCGAGCTTTACATTGCGGCGAATCGCCGGTTGCAGAATGCGGCAGTCCGCCCAGGGAAGACCGCTGTCACGGGATGCCGCAAAGAACTCTTCAAGATCCGCCACCACCTCACGGGCGAGGTTCGTATGGGCCTCATGCATGCACAGGACGATGCCGGTGACGCGAAGCGATGGATTGATGCCGGTGACCATCATGCCGACGGTCTCCAATAACCTGCTGAGCCCTTGCAATGCCAGAAAGTGCGCCTGCATCGGCACGACAAGTTCCTGGCATGCTGCCAATGCGTTGATGGTCAACAGTCCTAGACTTGGAGGACAGTCAACGAAGACATAGTCGTATCGCTCCGCCACCGGACGCAGCGTTCGACTCAGCAGATCGTGCCGGTCGGTGCGTGCTGCAAGTTCGGATTCCGCGGCGGCCAGATCGACCTCGCTGGTGATGAGATCGATGCGATCACGGGCCTTGACGATGGCACTGGAGATGTCCGCATCATCCTCCATCAACAGGTCATAGACCGAGGTGCCGCCTTCCTCGATGCCGAAGTGGAGGCCCAGATGAGTCTGCGGATCGAGATCCACAACGAGCACTTTGTTGCCGGAATCCGCGAGTGCCGCTGCAAGATTCACCGTCGTTGTCGTCTTGCCGACGCCTCCCTTCTGGTTCAACATGGCGATGGACCGCATGCCCGGAGTATAGGTGCTGGATCAGGAAGACCACATCCAACGCATCGCCGCTGACTCCGTGCCGATGATGTCGCGGAGGTAGTGGGCGAGCAGCCTCCCTGCGCGGTGCAGCGTCTGTGGATCGATGGCCTGCATGGGTTGATCATCCTGCAGCATTCGGAGCATCTCGATTGTTTCCCGCCGCACGCGCACGCGGTCCGGCATGCCCGTGTCCGTGACAACTCCCCCCTGCGTCGAACTGAATGCGAGGACCGTAACCTCGCCGTTCAGGGCTTCCTTCGTTTCGACATCGATGTCGAGTTCCGGTCGGTACCCGGTCTCGCACAGTACCGCCCATTGAAACCGCAGCAAGGGCCAATCCTCGCCGTGCCCCGCATCCATGCGATCGAGCGCCTCCGCAAGCGAATCAAAGACACACGGATGCGGGTCGTGATCGGTGATCAGGCGCTGCACAAGATCAGCCATGTAGATCGCTCTTCGATTGACTTCGAGATTGGACCGGGCAGACCACCAGACTCGCTCGAGTTGCCATTCGGTCAATGTCGCCAAGTCGCGGCCGACCTTGAGTCGAGCGAGCAGGTGTCCGCGAGTGAGTGGGTCAAAGCCACCGGAAAACATGCCGCCTTCTCGGCGGGACCCTTTGGCGAGGCCGCGAATGATGCCGTGCTCGCGCGTAAGAAGGCTGACAGTCTGGCTGGTTTCGGAGAAGTCCCAGCATCGCAGGCAGATGGCCGTGTCGGCGAGGAGGCTCATGGTGACCGTGTTGTACGCGATCAGGCGGGTGAAAGGCTGGCGCGAACGGTGGCGTTCCAGGGAAATGCATCTGCAACGCTCTTGAGGTCGCCGAGTTGAAGTGCGTCGATCCGGGCCAGTTCATCTTCGAGGGATCGATAGGTGCCCGTTGAAGCCACCAATCCCCCCAGCCGCTGCATGCGTCCCGCAGATCGCTCGCTGCTTATCGCCATGGCAGTCGCCGCCTTGTTTCTCACCCGCAGAAGATCGTCTTCGGTCAGAGACTCCACAAGATCCCGCATGGTTGATGCCAAGAGTGACTCGACCTCCTCGGCTTGCTGGGGGGCGCAGACGGCAGTGATGGCCTGCAGGCCGCTGCCGTCAAGTGGCTCGATCGATGCACTCGCCTGTTCGGCAAGGCCGGGGTTCACGAGTGCCCAGTGAAACCTTGAGTTGTCGCCGCTCCCAAGAATGGACGCCAATGCGGCAGCGGCGTACCGGCGATCGTCCGCTACGGGCACACCCGGCATGAGCCAGAGCAGGTAGTGCTGGTGTACATCGTCACTGGTATCTCGCAGGTCAATCGACTGGGGCAGGACTGTTGTGTCATCACGACTGGCACCGGTCGTGGGCCACGCCCCGCACAAGGCCGCCACTCTGTCAACCATCTCGTCAAAGTCGAGTTTCCCCGACATGGCAACGATGGTGTTGTCTGCGCTGTACCGGTCCTCAAAGTACGTAACCATGTCGTCCCGCTGCATCGCTGTGATCGTTTCGGCTGTTCCCAGCACACGATGCCCAAGTCCACTGCTCGAAAAACACTGCTCCATCGTCCGCTCGTACAAGACCCAGAACGGTTGGTCGTCGTACATCGCAATCTCTTCGAGGATCACGCCCTTCTCCGCATCGAAGTCTTCCTGCCGCAGCGACGGACGAAGAATGTCCGAAAGAATGTCCTGGCACTCAGGTAGCACCTCTGGAAGACCGGCCGTCCAGAACGCGGTCATCTCGCCAGTCGTGAACGCGTTGTGTTCGGCGCCGAGATCGTCGAATGCTCGATCAATTTCTTCCGCAGAGCGGCGTTCCGTGCCCTTGAACATCATGTGCTCAAGAAAGTGGCTGACGCCCATGATTTCACTCGGCTCATCGCGTGCGCCGGTTCGCACGAAGAACCCCATGCCCGCTGTCACGGCGGATTCTTCGATCTCGGCCACGATCCGCAGCCCGTTGTCGAGCGTTTCCTCCCGGAACATCAGTTGTGGATCATCCGATCTTCGGTTCCCATCGCAGCCTCATGAATGGCTTCCGCCATCGTCGGGTGAGCGTGCATGGTCGAAATGATGTCTTCCGTTGTCGCTTCAAGCCGCATCGCCAGCCCAATCTCGGCAATCAGTTCGCTCGCATCTTTCCCGATGATGTGCGCCCCAAGGATCTCTCCATGAGGCTTGCTCGCGAGGATCTTGACGATGCCGTCCACCGCGCCAACGGCAATGGCTTTGCCGTGTGCCTTCAGGGAATAGGTCCCGCTCTGATACTTGATGCCCGCCTCGCCCACCTGTTGCTCGGTCATGCCGATCGAGGCGATCTGCGGGTTCGTGTAGACGCAACTCGGAATCGCGTTGTAATCGACACCGAGCGTTTCATGCCCCGCCATGCGTTCCACGCAGGCGACCGCCTCCTCGGATGCCACATGCGCCAACAGCGGCCCGCCCGCGACGTCGCCAATCGCATGCACGCCCGGTACATTGGTTGCGTAGGTTGGCGCCTCGGATGTCATGGCATCGGTTTCGATGAAACCACCATCGGTCGCCACATCGAGAGCTGGATCGAACAACCCGTCATGCCTCGCCTGCACGCCGATCGCAACGAGTACTTTCTCCGCGTCGATTCGCTCGAGCGAAGTAGCGTCCCCGCCCGCAGCAAAGGTGAGCGTGGCACCGTCGTCGTTCACGTCGATCGACTGTACCGCAGCATCCACATGGATCGCCATGCCCTGTTTCCTGAAGACCCGCATCGCAAGTGTGCTGATCTCCTCATCCTCGACAGGCAGAATGCGGTCGAGCATTTCGATGATTGTCACTTTCGTTCCAAGAGCGTTGTAGATGTAGGCAAATTCCATCCCGATCGCGCCGGAGCCGATGATGGCGATGGACTCGGGCCTCGCCGGGAGCGTCATGGCGGTCGAAGAGTTGATTATCGTCTCGCCGTCACATGGAGCGAACGGGAGATTCCTGGGCTTGGCCCCCGTTGCGATCAACACGCGATCCGCTTGAAGTGTCTCGATGACTTCGCCGCCGCCGCCGTTGTAGTACTCGCCCTGAGGCGTTTGCACTTCAACACGGCAAGGTGAACCACTGGTGATGCGCGCGTGTCCCTGCACATGTTCGATGCCATGCTTCTTGAAGAGATACGCGACCCCCTTGTTCAACTGTTCAGTGATACCCCGGCTGCGCGCTATGAAAGCGTCCCAATCCACTGACACGTGCTCGCAGGTGATGCCCCACTCCGATGCGTGCTTCATTTCGCTGTACAACTCCGCACCGTGCAGGAGCGCCTTGGATGGAATGCAACCCCAGTTGAGACACACACCACCGAGTTTGTCGCGGTCGACGCACGCCACCTTCATGCCAAGTTGGGCTGCGCGGATGGCCCCGACATACCCACCGGGCCCAGAGCCGATCACGATGAGGTCAAATTGCCGATCGCTGCTCACGAAGACGGTCCTCATTTCTCCCAAAGGGAGCGGCATTCTACCCGCCACCTGAAGACAGGCGGTCAATCACCTAACCTGCGAAATTGCAACGAGATACGCGGCCCCACTGCCAGGCCCGGAGGCGGATGCCTGTGGATAACTGACCAGTGGCCCACGTTCCCGACGTCCCCAAGTACAGACTAACCCACTGCAAATTACTTACTTGCGATAAGACAGCGGCGGCCGCTGCCGGTCGTGGTCCACTTGGGGATGGCGACCTGCTAGACTCGCACGCCCTCCGGAAAGGGAGGTTCAAGGCGTGCGTACAGCGATCATCAGCGACATTCACGGCAATCTCGAGGCCCTGACTACGGTGTTGGCAGACATCGATTCAAAGGGCGTTGATCGCATTGTGTGCCTTGGCGACATCCTCGGGTACGGCCCGAATCCGGTCGAATGCGTGGATCTCGTCGCTGAGCATTGCGAGTGGTCGCTGCTTGGCAATCACGACTACGGCGCACTGTACGAACCCACGAACTTCAACGCAGCAGCTGAACAGGCGGCGTATTGGACGCGCGCGCAATTCGATCAACAGGCGGACAAGTCGATCGCGGCGCGGCACTGGGACTTCCTCGGAAGTCTGCGTGTGCGGACATCCATTGGCGATTTTCTTTGTGTGCACGGAACACCGCGCCGGCCCATCAATGAATATCTGTTTCCCGACGACGCCATCAACTCGCCGGTAAAAATGCAACAGATCTTTGATCGAATTCCCACACACTGCATGTCAGGCCATACGCATGTTCCTGGCGTGTTCACCGCAGAGCCCGACTTCTACCCGCCGGACGATGTCGAGGGGTCGTTCAACTTTGGGAAAGAGGAACACATCATCATCAATCCCGGCTCCGTGGGTCAACCACGGGACCTCGATCCGCGGAGCAGTTATGCCATCATCAATGATGACGACAAGACAGTGGATTTCTATCGTCTCGACTATGACATCGACGCCGTCGCAGAAAAGATTTACGCCATTCCGGAACTCAGCAACTGGCTGGGTGATCGCCTCCGCGAAGGCCGCTGAAGCACCGACTGAAACCGCCGGAATACACGCATGACGCCGAAGGCTCGACGCCGAATGGTTCCGATTCTCGTCCTCGCGGCTTCCGCGGGCGTGTTGTCTGCCATCATCTTCGGTCCCCAGCGAACTGCACCGCCCATTCCGCCGGCTGCGGAGACAGCCGCGGAGAAGCCGGCAACCGATCCTGCCCCACCGCCAACACCCGAACCCACAGTTGCGGCCCCTCCGACCGAGGCCGCGCCCATTGGAAAAGTGGCGCTTCAGTTGTTTCACGATCGGGCCGCGCCCCTTCCGCTCGGCAGTCTGGAGACACCGGACGAAGTCGCCATGCGAGTGGAACTCAGCCGAGCCGGCGCTGGGGTTTCCAGTATTCGGTTCTCCGATATTTTCGAGACGGTCGATGGCAAGTTCGCATGGTCGCGGTTCCGCGATGGCAAAGACGCGGTGGAACCACCCATTGATGATCTTTATCTGTTGATCGAGGCAAGGCAACTGACCTATGCGACGCCAGCAGGCCCGCAGACCGTCACCCCGGCAGTGCTCGGGGCCAACATGATCATCGTCAACGAAGTCCCGTTGCATTTGACCGCACCTGAATGCTGGCACCTCACTGGAAACGGTGGCTTCGAAGCGGTGGTCGTGGATGATCAGGCCAATCCTGTATTGCGCATCACTCGCCGTTGGTCAATTGATGACCGGTTCGGGCTGGGGCTGGAACAGCGCCTGGCCAACCTGTCGAGTGGCCCGATTTCGGTGCAGTGGCTGCAATATGGCCCCCCCAGTCTGCGCCTGGACCGGTCCCGCTACATGGACCGCCGACGCTTTCGATTCGGCTGGGAACTCGGGGAGAATCGAGATCCCGCCCATGTCGCTCCAATTCAGGCATCTGCGGAATTTCTCTACGAGTACGCCGATGTCACCAAGGACGGGGATAACACGCTCTGGCCGACTGAGTTCACTGAGGAAGAGGGCTTAGCCCTTTCTTGGTTCGCATCGACGAATCGCTACTTCGGGTTGACGGTCTTCCCGCCCATCAACGATCAGGGGCAGGGGGCACGGCTTCTGGGCACCACCGTCTCTCGCATCGGCAGCCAGATTGTCGGTGAGGGCGATGAGCAATTCATCCTGACAGCCCTCTACAGCACCCCCGCCATGATTGCCGCCGGCGAAACGCTATCTCTGGACATGGGTGTGTACGCCGGGCCGCTTGAGCGGCGCATCCTCGACAACGAAGAACCATATGTGTCGCTCAGCATGCGAGGACTCGTGCTGTACCAGATGTCGAGCATGTGCGCTTTTTGCACCTTCCAGTGGCTGGCCGACTTCCTGGCCTGGGTACTGACCGAACTGGTCAACCATGTCGTCTTCGACTGGGGGCTGGCGATCATTCTCCTTGTACTCATCGTCCGCACGCTTCTGCATCCGATCACGAAAAAATCGCAGGTCAACATGCAGAAGTTCAGCAAGGTCATGCAGAAACTCAAGCCGGAGCTCGACACGCTGCGGGGCAAGTACGGCGATGACCCCAAGCGGATGCAGAAGGAACAGATGGCACTGATGCAGCAACACGGTGTGAACCCGTTGCAGATGCTCGGTTGCCTGCCGATGTTCCTGCAGATGCCCATTTGGGTTGCGCTCTACGCAGTGCTCTACTTCACATTCGACCTGCGGCAGCAGCCGGCGTTCTTCGGCTTCTTCCAACTGTTCTGGGACTGGCCATTCCTTGCGGATCTTGGTTCGGCCGACCACTTCTTCGGTCAGTTCGCCGAAGCTCGGCACTTCCTGCTCTGGAACATCACCGGTATCAATGTTCTGCCCCTTCTGATGGGCATCATCTTCTTTGTGCAACAGAAATACATGTCGCCCCAGAACCTCGCGACGATGACTTCCGAGCAGCAGACACAACAGAAGATGATGCGGGTGATGATGGTCGTGCTGTTCCCGCTCATGCTGTACAGCGCACCTTCGGGACTGACGCTCTACATCCTCACATCCAGTTGCATCGGCATTCTCGAGAGCCGCCACATTCGCGCGCATGTCGACAAGATGGATCTGGATCCGGGCAAGGCGCCCCCAGAAAAGCGCCGTAAACCCAAGGACAAACAGGCTCGCGCCTGGGCGGAAGCCATGGAGGCCCGTCGCAAGAAGGTCAAGAACAAGGCTCCCAAACGCAGTTACAAGAAACGCAAGTAGCGAGGTGCTGTGGATCTCGCCTCGACCATCGTCGCCGTCAGTTCGCCGCCGGGCCGGTCGCAGCGTGGCATCGTCCGCGCCAGCGGTCCGAAGGTGCACACGGCCGCTGCGCCACTTGGGCTGACGCCGCAGCCTGGTCGCATGGTTGCCGATCGCCTGCAACTGGGTGAACACACGCTGCCCGTCCTCGTCGCGCTCTTCCCCGGGGGCAACTCCTATACCGGCGAGGATGTCCTGGAAATCCAGGCGCCCGGGAATCCCGCTCTCCTGCATCGACTTGCAGGTGCGGTCATGACCGCCAGCGGCGGTCGATGGGCGGAGGCAGGCGAATTCACGGCGAGGGCGTTTTTCACCGGTCGCATCGACCTCAGCGAAGCCGAAGGAATCGCGGCGACAATCGCAGCCGAGAATGATGCCGAACTTGCCGCCGCCGAATTGCTTCGAACCGGTGGCCTGTCGCGCCTCATCAGTGCGCAGTCCGCTGCACTTGCGAGCCTCCTCGCCCTGGTGGAAGCAGGAATTGACTTTGTTGACCAGGAGGATGTCACGACAGTTTCTGAAGACGATCTTCGTACCGGTCTGGACACCATCATCGGGACACTTGAGGAGGTGCTCGCAGCGAGCATTTCGAAGGAGGAATTGCGCGATCTTCCTCGAGTCGTGTTGTCGGGGCCTCCCAACGCGGGAAAATCCATGCTCTTCAATGCGCTGGTCGGTAGAAGTCGTGTGGTTACATCAAGTACCGGAGGAACAACACGCGATGCCATCGTGGAACCCTTATGCATCGGGAACACTGAAGTGCTTCTTGTTGACATTGCAGGAGAGGCTGATGGCACGGACGAGATGTCCGAGCAGATGAGACGCTCTACACAGCACGCGAAGACCACCGCCGACCTCGTTCTGGCCTGCGTCCCGCCGGGGCAGGAGCCACCTCCGCAGAAGGCCGGCACGCTGGTCGTGTTTACAAAGTCCGACTGGGGAGGTCGCGGCGTCAGTGCGCTGCGCGGGTACGGCATCGCCGAGTTGCGCACAACCATTGCCAACCTCGTCGCGCAACAACCCCGCCCATCTGCCGACGCGATTGCGCTTCGACCGCGGCACGCAACTGCCCTCCAAAGCGCAGGCAACCACCTCCGCGGCGCGCGCAAACACATCGGCGACTGCGATGCGGCGGAACTCATCGCAGCAGATATGCGCCTCGCCCTGAATTGTTTGGGATCGATCACTGGCGCGATGACGCCAGACGATGTTCTCGGAGAGGTCTTTGCATCATTTTGTGTTGGCAAGTAACGGTGTCCAACACCGTCAATGTCTCAACGCGCGCGCACCCGAATCTTCCGCAGCGTTCCCTTGCACGATCGTTGCATTGCGCTCAGCAATCCCGACCGCAACAGCCGATTCACCTGATACGCCACCGGTGAACCGTCGGCCACCACCTCAAGCACGCCACTGCGGAAGGCGACAATCTCGGTATGCCGAGCAAGTTCCTGCGGCAGGAGGTCCTCCCACGCATTGACAAGGCCATCAAAGCGGCGGCTCTGCCGGCGAAGCGATGTGCGAATCGCCGTCAGCGTCCCGGCAATCGCGTGCGATCGGTTGGGCCGTGTCCGCCAGGCTCGAAGTTTCTCGAGTTCCATCTCGGCTGCAGGCATGTGTCGCATGGTACTGCTATTGTTTCGTCCAATGACAGCGATATCCCTGAAGGGTTTGACCAAACGATTCGGTACCACCACCGCTGTGGATGGTGTTGACCTCGACATCGCCACGGGCGAACTCTTTTTTCTCCTCGGGCCATCGGGCTGCGGCAAGACCACCCTGCTCCGCATGCTTGCTGGTTTCATTGACCCGACGGCCGGGTCGATTCGCTTCGGGGAACGCGATGTCACCCACCTGCCGCCAAATAAACGAAATACCGGCATGGTGTTCCAGAGTTACGCGCTCTGGCCACATATGAGCGTCATCGAGAATGTCAAATATGGGCTTACACTGCGAAAAATCCCCACAGGCGAGCGAGAAAAGCAGGCTCGGGAGGCCTTGGCCGTAGTCCATATGGACCAATGTGCAGGTCGAAAGCCCAACGAACTCTCGGGTGGTCAGCAGCAGCGGGTCGCCTTGGCCAGGGCCATCGTGGTGAAGCCCGATCTGTTGCTGCTTGATGAGCCCCTGAGCAACTTGGACGCCAAGCTTCGATTGGAGATGCGAAGCGAAATCCGCCGCATCTGCACTGCCGTAGGCATGACGACCGTGTATGTCACCCATGATCAGAAGGAGGCTCTATCGATCGCAGATCGCCTCGCGGTGCTCCGCGACGGACAGATTCAGCAGGTTGGCGAGCCGCGGTCGGTCTACCGGCAGCCGTGCTCGGCATTCGTGGCCGGATTCATTGGGGAAACCAACTTCGTGCGAGGAACCGCCTCGGGCCATGAGGTGTCGACCCCGCTGGGCACGCTGCAGGTTGCGTCCTCCGCCGAAGGACCCGTCAACTGTTCCATTCGGCCTGAGGCCATCAAAGTCCATGACGGCCCAGGTGCCAACAACGGCTTTGAAGGCACGCGACTGCACAGCACCTATCTCGGCGAGATCGCCCAGCACGAGGTGGCAGTCGGCCAAGATCAAACCCTCCGGATCATGGAGGGGAATCCTCGGCACATGGGCGGAGAGGGAGATACCCTCTACTTATCAATAGATCCCGGTGATATCGTGCTTGTTGCCGACTGATCGCGGCAAACATGCCGTTTTGTGGCTAAATGCGTCGATCGTGCAGCCTTCTGCTGCGAACAGGTTCCAACTGGTGGGCTGGGGCGGTCCTCTGCTGTGGCCGAAGGATGTCCCTGCTGCAATTCCGCGATTCCGCAGGCACTGGGTCCCGACGGTCCAGGCGGTGATTCGATTTGACATGCCGAGGCAAACCTGCGATAAGGCATGGCGTGATTCAATTGGTGTTCCACATGGAACATCTGTGGAAGGAGCAAAGGAATGCCATCAACCACAGGCAAGCGAAAGCGGCGGCTCGGCAAGGGCCTTGGACATCTTCTAGCCAGACCTGTTGAAGTCCCCACGGGCGATGGGCCGGTTCCGGTGGCTGCAGCGCCTTCATCGCCACCCGCCGCCGGCGAGGGGCTCCAGCACCTCGCGATCGCCCGGATCGTCCCCAACCCCAAACAGCCTCG
>CAZJKE010000006.1:58256-74386 GCA_964546585.1 uncultured Isosphaeraceae bacterium
CGCGACGGTCGCCTCTCCATGGGCCATGCCAAGGTGCTCCTTGGGGTACCAGACGCTTCCACTTGCCGCGCCATGGCCAGGCGGTGTGCCAAGGAGCAGTGGTCGGTTCGGGAGTTGGAGCGGCGCCTCAAGAAGTCCGGCAAGTCCGCCAAGGGAGATGCTCAACAGGGTGGCGACCTCAACCCTGCCGCGGCCAACCTGGCGGATCTCAGCCGCCAACTCGGTGAGCATCTCGGTACCAAAGTGCAGGTCGTCGCCAGCGGCAAGAAGGGCGGCGGCCGCCTGGTCATCGACTTCTTCGACAACGCTCAGTTCGAGGGGATTCTCAAACGGCTCGCATTCGTCCCAAAGGCGTAGGCAAGTTATCGGACGTTACTGGCAGTTTCGGCACGCTCAATTGAGCGGTAGAGCGTGTCCCGTTCCACCGCCTGCAAACCGGCGTCCAAGATGGCCCGCCGAAGATCGAAGACTGACTGCTCCTGATGCGTCGAATCACCACCGACCTTCGTAATGTCGTACCAGACGACGGTGCCGTCCAAATCATCGGCCCCGCATTGCAGCATGTGCTCTGCAAGGGGCAGCGTCTGCATGATCCAGAACGCTTTGACATGAGGAACATTGTCGAGCATGAGGCGGCAGATCGCCAGCGTTCGCAGGTTCTCCAACCCACCCGGCCCAGGAAGATGCGACAGTTCGCTGCCGTCTGGAATGAACGGCAGGGGGATGATGGCCTGGAAGCAACCGCCACCTTCAGCAAGCGTTCGATCCTGTTCTTCCCTCAGTATCGCGAGATGTTCAATGCGGTCTGCACGCGATTCAACATGCCCGTACAGCATGGTCGCGTTACTGTTGATGCCAAGGTCATGGGCTGTTCGATGCACATCAAGCCAGGTGCGTCCGCGAATCTTCCCACGGAACGCTTCGTCATGCACTCGGTCGTCAAACACCTCCGCACCGCCACCGGGAAGTGATCCCAGCCCCGCGTCCAGAAGTTCGGCCAGAACATCGCGGATCTCTGTCGGTCGTTTGGAGATGCGCGCAAGGTGCACGATTTCGACTGCAGTAAAGGCCTTTATGTGCAGCGACGGCGCAGTGTCGCGAATCGCGCGGAGCATGTCGGTGTAGTACGAGAACGGCAGCCACGGGTGCAGCCCGCCGACGATGTGCAGTTCCGTTGCGCCTGCCTCCGCCGCATCTCTGGCCCGCGATGCAACATCATCGATCGATAGTTCATATGCACCGTCCTCTCCACGCTTTCGGTAGAACGCACAGAACTTGCAACTCAGCGCGCAGATGTTGGTGTAGTTGACATGGCGATTGATGTTGTAGTAGGCAATGTCGCCGTGCAATCGTCTTCGAACTTGATTGGCAAGTTCGCACACCCGCCAGATGTCTGGCGTCTCATACAACAGCATGCCGTCCTGCCGCGTCAAACGCTGGCCAGCGGCAACCTTCTCGGCGATGCCTTCGAGTCTTGCATCCGGTATGGAGACAGCCATGGCGAGCCTCGCATCGTAGCCGGAATGAGGCATGTCACAATGGGGAAGAAGGGTGGCTTGTGTGGCCCTTCACATGAGGCGCTCAATGAACAGGGCGATGTTCCCCCACAATGCGGCCGATGCCACAGGAGCAATGCAACCGACTTTTTCACCCTCACAATCCCGCACTGAGCCGCTGTCGTTCCCCGTGGATGCTGCCCGCTGGCTTGGCGAGCACCGGGCCCCGCAGATTGATTCCGCGGCCGCGGCCGATCTCGCGGAGGAACACCTGCGGAGATTGGCTGCGATCATGGGGCTCTTGCCCGACGACGATCGTCCGTCAGCGGCCTGAATTCACCTGAGCAGTGTCTCAAGTACGAAGGACGCCAGCCGTTGTCGGCGGTAGTCCTCTTCTTCGACAAAGCGAATCGTGCTCCCCCTCCCGGCTGAAGGCGGCCCCGATGCTCGCACCGGCGCGAGGGTCAGCGGAACCCTTGCGGGCAACGGCTCCGAATCTGCTTCCCCCTCCGGCAGTTTGATCGTTCCACGAGGCGACGCCAGTGCGCCGACCTGTTGCAACGCGCTGGCCGGCACTTCGCCAATGCAATACACCGTGGTTGTGGGAACAAACGGCACGGAACCTGCAGCCGTATCAGCGTAGACCGGATCCCGAAAGACCGCGTACAGCCCGCCGGCCCTCCGCACATACACATCTTCCGTTCCTTCCACGCGAAACAACTGCTCAAAGGATTGCTGCACCCGCATGTCCTTCGGCACGAGCCGAAGCGAATCGCTGAGCACGCCGCGATCTTCGACACCAGCGTCCACCGGCACGAGTTGAACGGGCTCGAGCAACAGAGCAACAAACAGCGGCAGACATGGCACGCAAGCCACGACTTGAGTATAGTCCGGTATGGCAGAAATAGATGCAGTTGTGATCTCCGTCAACATTTCCGCAGGCGGCGTTCCAAAATCGCCACAGACCTCATGTGATGTCACGATCGACGGCCTTATCGGAGATGGGCACGATCACCAGAAGCACATCAACCCCGATCGCGCTATCAGCCTGCTCGACCGGGAAGTCCTCGACGAACTCAATGCGGAAGGCTACGCGCTTGAGCCAGGCACAATCGGCGAGAACATCACCGTCGAGAACCTGTGTGTCAACGACATGAAGGTTGGCGACCGGCTGTGTTTCTCAGGCGGCGTCGAGATCGAACTCACCGATCCTCGCTCGCCTTGTTTCGTCCTCGACGCCATCGACCCTCGTCTCAAGACGGAACTGGTCGGCCGCGCTGGATTCCTGGCATCGGTTACCAACACCGGCGTACTCGCCCCAGGCGAAACGATCGAGGTTCGGAAAACCCCTGAATGAACACTGGGCTCACCGCCGCGGTTCTCATGGGCGGCCAAAGTCGCCGCATGGGACATCCCAAGCATGCGGTCGCACTACGTAACGGGCGAACCATGCTCGACACCGTTGCGGAGGTCGCCGCCAAAGTAGCCGATGATGTCGTGCTGCTCGGCCCACCCGTCGACGGATACCGCTCGATCGCCGATCACCGCCCCGGAGAAGGCCCGGTGGCCGGCATCGAATCGCTCCTTCGCTCACATTGCAGTACGCGGTGCCTGATCCTCGCCTGCGACATGCCGAGGCTGACCCCTGAGGGGCTTGCACCGATCCTGATCCCGCACATCACCCCCGTGGTGGTATTCAGTACCCCAGGCAGCGACACCATCTCGCCACTTCCAATGGTGATCCGCCGTGATGCCGCTGAGGCGGTAACGGAGTACCTGGATGCGGGGGGGCGATCGATACGCGGGCTACTGGAACAGGTCCCTCACAGTGCCATTCCGCTTGATCCGGAGCGGGCTGACCAGATCCAAAGTGTCAACACGCCGGGTGACCTCAGCAGCCTGTGATCTCTACGACCGCGCTCTTGTAGGCCGGTGTTCGGGATGCCGGGTCGACGGTCCGGTCGAGAAGGATGTTGGCCTCGGGAAAATACATGGCGCAGTTGCCCGCTCGAATGTCAAACGGCCGCACAAGCACCTCCCACGAGCCGCCAGGTCCACACACTGTCACGCGTTGGTTTGGCCGAAACCCGAATCGTTCGATGTCGTCCTCGTGCATCAAGACGACATCCCGCCGATCCTGCCCGCGGTACATATCCTCCTCCTCGTACACCACAGTGTTGAACTGTCCTTCGCTCCGGAGGGTCGCCAGTCGAAGTTGGTTGCCGGCAATCGGCGGTGGGGGCGCAATGTCAACATCGTGGGCGCATGCACGGCCAGACTCCGTTGCAAAGTGCGGCTGATGGAAAGTCCGCCCCTCTATCTGGTATTCACCTTCGGCGCGGTATCCAGGGATGACCGCCGCGATCAGCGATCGAATGGCGGCGTGGTCGCGAAACGCACGCCAGTCGATTCCCGGCATGGAGGCCTCCGCAAGATCGGCGATAATGGCCACCTCGCTCCGTGGACCTTCATGTCGCGATGTGCCGCCGCTGCTCTGCCGCACATGGTTGAACATTGATTCCTGCGTCGTACTCTGCGGCTCCTCGTCACGGGCAAGCACCGGCACAATGAGAGTTGTGCGGCCGCGTCCCCTGATGTGTCCGAGATTCAGCGTTGTGGACAGATACGCAACGGTGCCGATTCGAGCCATGGCCGCCGAGGCGAAGGTTGAGTCGGGATTGGAACTGAGAAGGTTGCCTCCGAGACAAATGGCCAGATCCATGTTGTCCTCGGCGGCCGCTTCCATGCAGGCCATCGTGTCGAGGCCCGCCGACTGCGGCAACGAAATACCCAGTTCCTGTTCGATTCCAGCCACAACCGCGCCCTTGAGTTGCGGCACAACACCGACGCTTCCCATGCCTTGTACATTTGAGTGTCCCCGCAGCGGCAGGAGTCCAGCACCTTGCCGTCCGAGCATGCTGCGAGCAATTGCGCAGTTGGCGATCATCCGCACGCTGCCCACGCCGTCCGCGTGGTGCGTAATGCCCATTGCCCAACAGAAGATCGCCCCCTTGGACTCGGCGTACAAGGCAGCCATCCGTTCGATCTCCCCGCGGGAGACACCGCTTGTCTCTTCGATCCAGGACCATTCCGTCCCGGTTGCCCGGGTCTCGACGGCATCAAACCCCTCGGCGCTGGACTTGATGAAGTCGCGGTCGATCGCGTCCCGCTCCGCAAGCGCCTTGATAATGCCGAGCAGCACTGCGCTGTCCCCGCCGAGGTGCACCTGGATGAAGAGATCCGCGATGCGGCTGGCCCGCAGCATTGATCGAACATCGCTTGGGACGCGGAATCGCTCAAGACCCCGCTCGCGCAGCGGATTGATCACGATGACCTTCCCGCCTCGGCGCCGCAATCGCACAAGTTCCTTCATGAGGCGGGGGTGATTGGATGCGGGGTTGCAGCCGATCAGAAAGATCAGGTCGCACGAGTTGAGATCATCGAGCGTCACGGTCGCCGTTCCAGACCCGGTCACCGACGCGAGCCCGACACCACTCGCCTGATGGCAGTAGTAGGAACAGTTGTTGACATTGTTGGTGCCGCGGACTCGCGCCGCAAGTTGCAGCAGGAATCCAGCCTCGTTGGAACTGCGACCACTGAAATAGTAGAACGACCGATCCGGTTCGGTTTCCCGCACGGCATTCGACAGTACATCCATGGCTTCATCCCAGGATGCAGTGCGATAGTGTGAGTCCAACGGGCCGGCGATCAGTGGATCAACGAGGCGGCCGCACCTTTCCAACTCGCGCGGCGACAGAGCCGCCAGTTCGGCGATGGAAAACCGTTCGAAGAAGGTCGAATCGATTCGGCCCTGCATGTCCGCTGCCATCGCCTGCACCGATTTCTTGCACACCTCAGGAAATCTTCCGTGTTCATTGACCATCCCGCCTCGCTGCCCGCCCATGCCAAGCGCACAGGTCTTGCAGGCATTCTTTGACCGCAGCGCGCGGTACATGCGCAGCAGTCCCCCACTGCGTCGAGCCTCGCGCAGTACATAATGGATCGCCGGCCATCCACCGCCGCTCTTCACTCGAGACATTGGTCCACTTTCTCGCGGAGCATCGCAATCAGCTCGTCAACATCACGCATCGTGGTCGTCGCGTGACCGATGCAGCACCGAGCAACAAATCGACCGTCAATACTGCAGTGTGTCAACATCGCGCGGCCGCTTTCGTTGATGGCCGACACCAGGTGCCGTGTCGATTCATCACCAGCAGCGACCCGAAAGCAGACGAGGTTGAGCGGGTGCGGCGCGGCAATCTCGAAGCGATCATCGTTCGAGATCGCTGCGGCGAATGCTTGTGCCATGGCAACATGATCGCGGATCATGGTGCGTATGCCCGCAAGCCCGTGCCAACGCAGAACGAACCACAGTTTCAGCGCCCGAAATCGCCGGCCAAGGGGAACCTGCCAGTCGCGATAGTCGATGACGCCGCCGCTGTCCGTTGCGTTGTTCCGCAAGTAATCGGGCATGATCGAGAGCGCCGCGAGCAGAGGTTCGCGGTCGGCGACGAAGAAGCAGGTGCAGTCAAAGTTGGTCAGCATCCACTTGTGCGGGTTGACGCAGTAGGAATCCGCATGCTCGATGCCGTCGTGGATCCAGCGGTGCTCCTCGCAGAGGCTTGCTGTCCCGAACATCGCCGCGTCCACATGCAGCCATGCATGGTGCGAAGACGCGGCGTGAGCGCACGCAGCGATCGAATCGAATGCGCCTGTTCCCGTTGTGCCGCAGGTTGCAACGACCATGAACGGAACAAGACCTCGCCTTGCATCCTCATCCATGGCTGTAGCAAGCCGATTACCACACATCGCTCTTTGGTCGTCTGTGTCGATTCTCCGTAGTCGATCACCTGGAATCCCCGCTATGCGCATGCCTTTTTCCACGCTGGAATGGGATTCGTCGCTGGCATATGCGACCAGTTTTTCGATGGGTGCCGCCGTACGGTCCCGCGCTGCTGCGATCGCGCAGAGGGTCGCGCTGCTCGCGGTGTCCTGAATGACACCACCGCCCTGTGATGTCGAATGAAATCGCTCGGGCAAGCCAAGTGCCTCGGCCATCCAGTCCAGCATGCGGATCTCCAGTTCCGTGCAGGCAGGACTGGTTGACCAGAGCATCCCTTGCACGCCAAGCCCGCTCGACAACAGGTCGCCGAGAATGGAGGGTCCCGATGCGTTGCTTGGAAAGTACGCGAAGAACCGGGGCGATTGCCAGTGCGTGATGCCGGGCATGACAACGCGGTCTACATCCGCAAGCATGTCTTCGAACGGTTCGCCGTGCTCAGGAGCCACGTTCGGAAGCGCTGCGAGCACACTGCCCGGATCTGCCGGCGACTGTACCGGAAACTCACCAACCGACTCCATGTAATCGGCGATCCAATGGACGACCTCGGTGCCTCGGCGCCGAAACTCATCGGCCGACATGGGCAGGAAACCATCGTTCACGCTATTGCGGCAACGCCTCCAGTTCGCTCGAAACGGCTTCCATGAGCCGCTCCACATTCGAAGATGTGAAGTCGAGCGACAGTTCTCCTGCCTCGAAAAGTTCGGGAAGAGGGCGACTACCGCCCAGCGACAATGCTCGCTTGTACGCAGCGAGAGCCCGGGGGGGGTCCTGCCGATACTGGATCCACATCTGGAGGGCGCCGAGTTGAGCGATGCCGTACTCGACATAGTAGAAGGGGACCTCGAAGGGATGCAACTGGCGATGCCACATCGCGGCGTGCTCCTGCTCAAGTCCATCCCATGAAACTGCGGTGCCGAACCGTTCCTCCAACGCAAGCCAAGCCGAAGTTCGCTCGTCGCGGCCATGGGTCGGATGCGTATAGATCCAGTGTTGGAAGGCATCGATCGTCGCGACCCAAGGTAGAACCTTCACGATGCCCTCGAGGTGTTTGCGTATGGACCGCTGGCGGTCTTCTTCGCCGTAGAACTCATCGAGGAAGTCGTACGCCATGGACTCCATGCTCATCGAGGCGACCTCCGCGAACTCAAGCGGCGGATGTCGATACCAGAGAAAAGGATCCTCGCGACAGAGCATGGAATTGAATGCGTGACCAGCCTCATGCACCATGGTGTCAACATCGCGGGGAAGCCCGGCGGCGTTCATGAAGATAAAGGGTCGACGCGATCGGTCTCGCTCGTATTGATATCCACCAGGCGCCTTGCCCTTGCGCGAGGCCAGATCGAGTGAGTCGCCGCCCCGCATCGATTCGAACAACTCGTGCAGCCCTTCATCCATCCTGGCAAACAGGCGGGAGGTCTTTTCCACCATGTCCTCGGCGGAATCAAACGGACGGAGAGGGTCGCGACCCAGCGGGTCCACATCCATGTCCCAGGGTCGCAACTGGTCAACTTCGAGCGACGCACGCCGTTCGTTACACAGTTGGGCAGAGAGTGGCATGCAGTGCTGTTCGATCGAGTCGTGGAATGCGATGCAGTCCTCGGGCGTGTAGTCGAACCGGTGCTTCTTCCTGAACATGTACTCGCGGAAATCGCTGCAACCAGCGTTTCCTGCCATGGTGCCGCGCAAACTGATCATGCTGTCGAAGAGGGTGTCGATCGCATCACGATCCTGCAACCGCCTCTGCGCCACAGCCCGCCATGCAGCCTCGCGGCGATCGCGATCGGTCTCCTGTTGGTACCTCGCCATCTGTGGCATCGTCTGTAATTCGCCGTCGAACTCGACCATCATTGCGCCGCAAATCTCAGCGTATTGCTGTCCAAGTTTGGTGTCCTCGGTCTGCAGCGGCACATTCTCCTCGCGAAAGAGATCGACGTCGGCCTGCCAGTTTCGAAGGAGTACCTCGTGACGGACGGGGTCCAGTTGAGACGCGTGCGGTGATGTGACAACCTTGCGATCAAGTTCGAATCCGATTTTCTTGAGTTCAGGTTCGACGATTTCCACGAATGCGAGATACGCCGCCTTGATCGCCTCATCCTCGGTATCACATGTCATCGCGATGTAGAGATTCGCCTCCGCCTCGCTTGCAGATGCATCCAACTCGCTGCGATCGAGCAGCAACTGCTCAAGGCAGCCGACGCACTTCAACTCTCGATCGAGCAGTTGTTGGTAGTAGGGCGCCAGGTTCTCCCATTGGGCCGCGTCCAGATCGGCGGGAACGAAGTCGGTTGCAATAATCGTCATTGGGTCACTTCCTTCTTCTTCGCATTGCAGGTCGTCGCTGTCGCGACGGCAGAAAGTTGCGTTTCCTTCTCTATGGCCGCGGCCAGTGCCGAGGCATGTTCTGCATTGTCGCACAGCACGAACATCGCCGAGCCGCTTCCCGATAGATGGACCTGGTCCTCGGCAATGGTGGAAATCGCCGCCATGTCCGCGGCCAGCGACGATGCGACCTCGCACGCCGCTGCGGAGAGGTCGTTGAACACCCCGCCGTTTCGCACATGAGATTCGTCCAGCATCCCGCCACCAAGTTCGTCAAAGGCGTCGTACACCTCGCCCGTCGCACAACCGTAGTCCGGCATGACGAGGACCATGTGCGTGTCCGTGTCATCAAGCGGTTCCACGACTTCGCCCAGCCCGGAGATGATCGCGGTGCCGCCGCAAACAAGGAATGGGATGTCGGAGCCGAGGCCGCTGGCGATGTCAATCAGTGCCGCTGAGTCGAGATCCAGCGCGAACAGTTCGTTGACGGCGCGGAGCATGGCCGCCGCATCCGACGATCCGCCCCCAAGGCCGCTGCCGACGGGAAGCCGCTTTTCGAGTTTCATCTGCACCGGAAGTGCCCTCCCGGCATGTGCCTCCATGGCTCTGTGGGCCCGCACGGCCAGATCCGATGTCATCGGCCAGTTGATGGGGGAAGTCCGTGTGGCCTCATCGTGCCAGAGAATCGCGTACCGAGAGAGCCCATCTTCGGCCAGACGCTTGACCTCCAAATCGTCGCCGTAGCCGACCGTAGTCATCCTGGACACGATCGGATGCATGCCGGCATCGTTCAGGGATCCGACGGACAAGGCCAGATTCACCTTGGCCGGTGCGTTCATGGTGATGGCATCTGTCATTCGGGCTCAGGATAGCAGGGCTATGATGCCGCCATGAAGACGGAGAAGAAACGCCGACGGTGGCCGTGGATAGCCCTCTTTGTTCTGGTCTCTCTGGCGGCGGGAGTCTTCTTCGGCGGGCCGCCCATGGCCGCAGTCCTGGCGAAGAACGCGATCGGCCTACCGGTCAAAGGCGTGTCGCTCAGTTGGTGGGGACCACAGCACATCGACGGCATCTCGCTGGCGTCCGACAGTGCCTCCGCCGAACTTGATGTTCGGATCGACAATGGTCTCATTCCGATCCTCCTTCGCGATCGCACGCTGCATGTCTTTGTGGGCGGCAATGTGAACGCGACGATGGCAACTACGACGACAACGCCTGTGGCCACAGTTGGATCCAGTTCTACTGACGCACGAGCTCCGCGGGATGATTTCAACCTGCATGGTGTTCCACCCGTATCCGTCACGCTGGATCTCAGATCGGCAGTCATTAACGATCCGGATGGTGGGCGATCCATCAACCTGCAACAGGTCTCCGGTTCATTCGACTATGACCCGGGAAGGCATGTGACGGCATTCATTCGTGCAGCGACGACCGACGGCGGTTACCTGGAGATCGATGCTTCGGCTCCAAACCTGTTTGACTCGCAGGGCATGATGAGACGCGATGCGGCAGTCACTGCCGACATTGTCGCCGCGAGTTTTCCCCTTCCCCGAGTAGAAGACTGGATCGTCAGAAACCTGACCGCCAAGATCAGCTCGCCTGGTCTGGAGCAAACTGCTTCGCTTCTTCTGGAAGGCACTTTGAGCGAGAAGGGCGTTGCACGGGGCCGCCTCCTTGCCAAACTTCAGATTGACCGGCCAATTCGAAACGGTGCCTTCACCCTCGATCCTGCTTCGTTGATCGGACATGCCGAAATCAAGGATGTGCCAACGGCCCCGATCGCACCGCTCGTTCAACTCGTGGACATTGATCTGGTTGATGACATCGGCCCGATGGTTGCGCTTCGGCTGGAACGAACAATTGCTACCGACCCGTTGAATGCGTCGCTGTCGGCGGAGCATGTGTCGGGGTCCGCTCGTGTGCTGGTGGATGACAGTGGAAATGTCGAACGGATTGAACAGTTGCAGGTCGAAGCAGATATTCGCCCGGCGCTGTTGCGCCGATTCACCGACAATGTTCTGGATGGTGATGTTGCAGCAACCGTTCGCATCGGATCGTTCGTACCGAGTGGTAATCATGCGATTCTGGAGGGTGAGGTGGAAGTCGAAGGACCGCTGCAGATTGCCCTTGATGAGCGGCAGGTTACGATCGACGGTGGTTCATTCACTGTCCTTGGATCAGTTGAGGACCGCCAAGTGCTGGTGCAGGGCGATCTCTCCGCAGATGGGCGGGTTGTGCCGCTTGAGTTGAACCTTGGAGTCAAGTCAAGCGCATCACTCGATGGACTTGACGACCTGTGGAAGCAGGCTGTGGAGCCGCTGCCCCAGGGAATTGGAACGCTCGAGTTGACGCAGATACCGAGTGCGTTGTTGCAGCCTTGGCTTGCCGACTCACCTCTGCAGCGCGCCCGTGACATCGGTGACTTCATCGACCTGACAATGGATGTGCGCGGAGATGCGATTGAGACTACGCTCGCGGCCGATCGCATGACTGCGGATTGTTTGATTCAACTTCAGGACGGCGAAGTTGTGTCCCTTGAGGAGGTCACGGCCACAGTGAAGGTCGCACCTGCACTGTTGTCTGACATCACCGGCCTCCAGATCAAACAGTCCTCGACTGCAACGATCAGCAGCCCCCGCATTGACATGGACGCCACTGATCACATCGACGCGACGCTATCGATTGTCGGGCCGCTCATAGTCGCGACGAAGCGGGCAACGGAGTTCGCCACGCTCGCGTCGCTCGACTGCACGCTGCTCGGTTCATTGGCGGGGGACGGACTTGTTTTTCAGGGCCATGTCGCCACAGACGGTACTTCCGCAAGTGTCAACGGCACTGTGACAACAACTGGGACAGGAAGTGTGGACGCGACAGTCACAATCGAAAGCGGCAGCACTTCGACACTGGATACGCTCGCGAATCTCGAAGGGTTGTTGGTTGATGCGATCGGGCAGCGATTGGATGCCAACATCGCCCTCCAACACCTGGAATCCGACGCCATCACCTGCATCGCCGAAGCGGCTTCCACCAACGGAACGATTCAATCCTCCTTCATTATCGAGAAGGAGAGCATTCGAACGCAGGAAAAGAGCCAGACGATGGCGGAATTGCGGTTGACTCCGCAGTTGACCTCGCAACTCCTGCGCAACCTCGGGCCGGTTCTTGCCGACATCCGGTCAATCAACCATCCGATCTACGCCACCATTCGGAATGCGTCCATTCCAACCAATGGTGACCTTGCGCAATTGAATGCGGATATCAGTCTGGACATTGGCAGTGTTACGCTCGACAGTGGTTCTGCAACCATGCGACTGCTGACGCTGTTCAATTCGAGTCATGCCGCAAGTGTGCCAGCCTTTGTAGAGACGATCGAATTGCGGATCCGGAAGGGCATCGTCATGTACGACACATTCCGGATCGTCATCGACGACAAGTACACCATGCCATTCGGCGGCCGCATCAACCTGATTACCCATGAATTGCGCATCGCCTCCGTGGCGCCGCTCCAGGGATTGGGCTACAGCATCAAGGAACTCCGCGGGCTTGCCAAGGACATTGAAGTACCGCTTCTCATTCGCGGAACGATCGAAAACCCAACGGTTTCGGTGGATCCTTCGTTCGACCTCGCGAAACTTCTTCAGGACAGTGCCGTCAATGCCATCGGTGATGCAATCAGCGGCAGCGGTAAGGGCATTCCTGATCCAATGGACCTCATTGAAGAACTGCTCAAGGGTCGCTGACATGCCGCGTTGCGTTTGGTGTGGAAGCGATCCTCTGTATGTCGAGTATCACGACAATGAGTGGGGCGTCCCTGAGCATGACGACCGTGCGCTCTATGAAAAACTGTGTCTGGACGGGTTTCAGGCGGGTCTGTCATGGATCACGGTTCTTCGAAAGCGGGAGAACTTCCGCAAGGCGTTTCGTGGTTTCGATCCAGAGAAGGTCGCCCGTTTCGGCAGGAGAGACATGGATCGCTTGCTCGGTGATGCTGGCATCATTCGCAGCAGAGCCAAGATTGCAGGTGCGATCGGCAATGCAAGAGCATGGATCGACTTGACGGAGAAGGGGGCCTTTGATCAGTTCCTTTGGAAGCATGTCGATGGTGCACCAATCGTGAATCGGTGGAAGACCGACGGGCAAATACCGCCGTCAACGCCAAGAAGCGCAGCGATGGCGAAGGATCTCAAGAAGCATGGCTTCAAGTTCGTCGGGCCGACGGTTTGCTATGCGTTCATGCAGGCGACGGGCATGGTCAACGACCATGTGCTGTCATGCCCAAGACATGCTGAACTGGCGGATCAGAAGTAGGTCCAGGGCGCTGCGTCGGCTGTGCTGACGGTCATCGATGCTGCGGGTAACAACTCGGCAAGTTGTTGTTTGAGCCGAGGAAGATAGCCTCGCTCTGAGTTGGTATGGCCAGTAAGAAACACGGTGCAACCACGGGCCTGCGCAGCTACTACATCGTGATGTGTCATCTCGCCTGTCAGGAAGGCGTCGCAGCCGTCACTGATCGCGGTTTCGCACAGGGACCCGCCTGCGCCGGCGCATAGACCGACTGTCTGGATCTCTGCATCTGGATCATGTTTGACACCTGGCGCAACACGGACATATCCGATGCCAAGGTGTTTCTTCAGTCGCCGAGCAAGTTCGTCGATCCGCACCGGCGAATCAAGATGGACACGCCGCCCGACTCCAAGTTCGCGGCGAGGCCGCTCGCCCAGTTCATGTACCTCAATGGGTGGTTCTTCATAGGGATGAAACTGTCGCAGGGCCTGTATCGCCAGCGGTAATGACGCGCGAGATGTCACAGTCTCGAACCGCACTTCTGCCACCTGCTGCAGTTCGCCGGCAGAACCAATTGTTGGATTCGATCCTTCGCCTCCACGGAAAGAACCGGTCCCCGGCGTAATGAATGTGCACTGATCGTATTCGCCGATTCGTCCGCATCCGACACTTGAGAGCGCATCGCGCAAATCGTCCACAGCGTCCTCCGGACAGAAGGTCACGAGTTTGATTTCCTCGTCCGGCGGGAGGTTGCCGAAGGGTCGCAGCGCTCGCACATCTCCCTCGCCCACGCCTTCGGCAATCCAGTCGTTGATGCCGCCCTGTGCAACATCCAGCGCAGTATGCGGCGCATATATCGCGATGTGGCTCGATATGGCATCCAGCACAACTCGCTCTTTGAAGGTCGAATCGGTGACTCGCTTCAACGGATGAAAGATCGGCGGGTGATAGGAAATGACCGCCTGAAAACCGCCGTCAACCGCCTCTTGCATGACCGCTTCGGTGAGATCAATTGTGAGCAGGATGCGGTCAGCCGGCCAACTCGGTGAGCCCACGAGAAGGCCGACATTGTCCCAATCGTTGGCGAGATGCGCTGGTGCGATCGTCTCGATGGCGGTAATGAGATCCTGTGTCTTCATGAGAAGAGCGTGGTATTCTACATGCTTGAAAAGGGAGTAGTTGACATGCGTTTTGGTGGATCCCTATTGCAGACCAGTAACCCGGCACTTCGGCGATCGGAACCGTGGCAAGAAGGCCGCTCCGCAGGGGGCACCGGCGTTGCGACTATTCAGGGTGTTGTCAACAAGACGGCAATGCTGGCTGCAATCTGCGTTGCTGGTGGCATGCTTGGGCTGTGGATCGTGCAGAACCGGCCCGCCCTTGCGCTGCCACTTGGAGTCGCCGGCCTCGTCGCAACAATCGTCGTGTACTTCATGATCTTTTCGAATCCGTTGCGGGCTCGATATACCGCGTGGGTGTATGCGTTGGTGCAGGGGGCGTTTCTTGGTGTCTTGACCGACAGCCTTGATCGGGTTCTGTTGGCGCAGGGCGTGACTGTGACAGGAGGGCTGGCGCTTCAAGCATTTGTCATCACATTCAGCATTCTGATTGCGATGCTTGCGTTGTATTACTTCAGGGTCTTGAAGCCAACGCGGATGTTCGTTTCCGTCGTGAGCGTACTAACTCTGGGCATCTTTGTTACCTATCTCGTGTCATTCATCATGTCGATGTTCGGCACGCAGATGCCGTTCATCTCGCTCGGATCTGCCATGGAAGGTGGGCAGGCGGCTTGGATCGGACTTGGCATCAATGCGTTGATTCTCGGCGTTGCATCGTTGTGGTTGATCATCGATTTCGGCATGGTGGAACAACAGGTGCGGGCCGGTGCGCCGCGGGCGATGGAGTGGTTCTGCGGGTTTGCGCTCATGGTGACCCTTGTGTGGATCTACCTGGAGGCGGTGAAACTGGTGTTCCGAATCGCGATGCTCATGAATCAGCGAGACTGAGTCTGTTCGATCGGGATTTGATCGACGATCTCCAGCCCAAATCCATGCAGCGCGGCGAGATGTTTCGGGTGATTGGTGAGGAGTTTCAACCGTCGCAGGCCGAGGTCGCGAAGGATCTGAACACCGACGCCGTAGTCGCGGCGATCCATGGGGTGCGTGAGGTCCGGCACATTGACATCGCGTGCGGGGCGGTTTACTCGTTGCAGGAGGTCGATGAAGGCGTCGCCATAGTGTTCTGGCCGCAGGTAAATGAGTGCGCCGCGGCCCTCCGTGGCAATCATGCGCAGCGATGATCGGAGTTCCTCGCCGGAGGGATGATCTGTTGCATCGAAGATGTCTCCGAGCAGGTTTCGGCGGTGTACCCGAACCATGGTTGGCGTGTCGACCGAGGCGGAACTCCCATATTCGTCAAGATCGCCGATGCCGCCGACCGTCATGGCCAGATGGGGGAGGGCGTCGACTGTACTGTGATAAGCGATGAGGTTGAATGTGCCGTATGGGGTCTCGACGATGGTTCCCTCCGGCGGATCGAGCCGCCGAACAAGGCTCTCGCGATCGAGCCGGTATTCGATGACTTGCTCAACTGAACACATTGTGATGTTGTGTTCTTGGCACATCGATTCGAGGTCCGGCATGCGTGCCATCTCTCCGTCATCCCGCACGATCTCGATGATTGCGGCCGCCGGTCGGAGGCCGGCGAGGCGGCAAAGGTCAACGGACCCCTCAGTCTGGCCGGTGCGTGCGAGAACGCCACCTTCGCGGGCGCGAAGGGGGTTGATGTGGCCAGGCCGAACGAAGTCATCCGGGCGAGACGACGGTGATGCCAACAACTGAATGGTGGTGACCCGGTCGGCGGCGGAGATGCCCGTCCCGACCCCGTGCCGTTGGTTGCCGTCCACGCTGATCGTGAAGGGGGTGCCCCGAACGCTGGTATTCAAGGCGGCTTGGGGGCTGAGATCCAGTCGGTCACAGTCTTCACCGGTCATGGCGACGCAGAGGTAGCCTCCGCCGACGCGGGTGAAGAAGTTGATCAGGTCAACTGTGATGTGTTCGGCGGCGACCACGAAATCGCCTTCGTTCTCGCGATCTTCATCATCGACCAGCACAACAACGCGGCCATGCCGCAGATCCGAAAGCACATCCTCTATCGCCGCCAGCCCCATGCAACCCCCCATCCTACCC